>NZ_CP151080.1:2997500-3700000 GCF_050821495.1 Ottowia caeni
CTCGTCCTGACCTCTGAAGTCACACCCGAGCGGCCCGTTTTCAGTGCAGGCTACAACGCCAACGAGTTTTCCGACGATAGACCTACATTGAGCTTCTCCGCGGTGGTTGATGCCTTGGAACGAGTGCGCTGCGTGACGGTGTGCGCGCTGAATGGCAGCGTCTACGGAGGCGCCACCGATTTCGCCTTGGCTTGCGACATCGCGATAGGGGTTGAAGGCATGGAAATGCGGATGCCGGCGGCGGCACTGGGCCTTCACTATTACCCAAGCGGGCTGGTTCGATACGTTTCCAGGCTTGGAGTCAGCTTTTCCAAGTACGCCTTCTTAACTGCGAAGCCCATGGATGCGGCCACGCTGCTTCGCATAGGTTATTTGCAGGAAGTAGTGCCGGCTGATGCGTTTGAGGATCGCGTGCGCGAGTTATCAGTCCAGATCGCCTCTCTGGCGCCCATGGCTCTGGAGTCTCTCAAACTTTCCTTGACCGAGCTTGCGCGTGGAGAGGGCTCTATCGAGCAGCTTGAAGCTCGGCAACGCGCCACCATGGCAAGCGAAGATTTCCTTGAGGGCCGCAACGCCTTCAAACATCGTCGCACCCCTGTGTGGAAGGGAAACTGAAGATGGCACGCATACAAGCTGGCGACGCCCTCGCCCGTTTCCGAGTACTTGATCTTTCTCGCGTGAGAGCCGGCCCGACCTGCGTACGCATGTTGGCAGACTTTGGCGCAGACGTAATACGCATCGAACCTCCTCCGGGTATTGATGCAAATGACAACATGTTCGTAGACAGTCGCTGCAGCGGAGACTTTCAGAACCTTAATCGGAACAAACGCTCGCTCACGCTCAATCTCAAGCAGCCTCAGGGCCTGGCAGTGTTCATGAGGCTGGTACGAGACGCAGATGTCGTGATTGAAAACTGGCGCCCCGATGTCAAGCAACGTTTAGGGGTGGACTATGAGTCGCTGCGACGCGTCAATCCCCGAATTGTGCTCGCCAGCATTTCGGGATACGGCCAGGATGGGCCTTACGCGGCCCGGCCTGGGTTTGACCAAGTTATCCAGGGCATGGGCGGCTTGATGTCAGTGACTGGCCATGCGGGCCAAGGTCCTTTGCGGGCGGGCATAGCGGTGGCCGATTCAAGTACCGGGCTTTATGCTGCGCTGGGGATTATGGCCGCTCTGTTAGAGCGGGAACATTCTGGCGAGGGCCAATGGGTGCATACCTCGCTGCTCCATTCACAGATCGCCATGATGGATTTCCAGGCGGCACGCTATCTCAATGAAGGTGTGGTGCCGGTGCAGAACGGCAATGATCACCCGACAGCCAGCCCCATGGGCCTGTTCCGTGCCCAGGATGGTGACCTGAACATCGGGGTGGCAGGCGAAGGCAATTGGCTGCGTTTCTGCAAGGTGTTGGGTAGACCCGATTGGCTGACCGACCCTCGATTCTTGACTGAGCGCGATCGTATCGCGCACCGCGCTGATCTGAAGGAAGCCATCGAGACGGTTCTTGCCACAGGGCCCCTTGAGCAGTGGGCGCAACAGCTGAACGACGCGGGGGTGCCGGCCGGCCCGGTTTACACCATGGACCAGATGTTTGCAGATCCACAGGTGCAGCACATGAAAGCTACGGCGCTGGCCACCACCTCCACCGGCAAGACCTGCACATACATCACGCAACCCGTCAGCCTGTCGCGCACGCCCGCCAGTATTCAAGCCGCAGCACCTGACTGCGGGGAACATACGGATGAGGTGCTCCGCGAAGCGGGCTACACCGACCTGCAGATCGCTGAACTGCACGCTGCGGCAGTGGTCTAGTGATCGGCCTCAGTCCTTTCAACGAATTAAAAACGTCAATCTGGAGACCATGATGAAAGCCACCAAAATTTCGCTGTCACGTCGCGCCGCAGTGCTGTTAGCCGCATGCGCTATGGCAACCGGCGTGTCAGCCAACACTTATCCCGAGCGTGCCATCAAACTGGTCGTGCCCTTCCCCGCGGGTGGGGCGGCGGACGTCGCCGCACGTGTCTTCGCCCTCGAACTTGGCACGCAGTTGGGACAGTCTGTTGTGATTGACAACCGGCCAGGCGCTACGGGGAACATTGGCGCGGAAGCCGTGGCGCGCGCCACTGACGGTGGCTACACCCTCCTCTTCGGCAACGATTTTCTCGCCACGAACCAGGCTATGTTCAAGGAGATGCGTTACGACACGCTGCGCGATTTTGTGCCTGTTTCCAAGGTGGCCAGCACCGCCGTCATCTTGGCCGTGCACCCCTCCGTTCCCGCACGAGATATTCGTGAGCTGCTGGCTCTGAGCAAAACCAAATCCTTGAACTACGCCACACCCGGCTTTGGAAGCGGCCCCCACTTGTTCGGCCAAACGCTCGCCCTGGATGCCGGCATCGACATGAAGGATGTCCCCTACAAAGGATCGGCCCCGGCCACTGCGGATGCGGTGGGAGGTCAGGTCGACATGATCGTTTCGACCATGGGACCGATGATTCCTTATTTCAAGTCAGGCAAACTTCGCCCTCTGGCCGTTGCCAGCGCTAAGCGCTCTGAGCAGCTACCCGAGGTCCCGACGCTGCGTGAAGCTGGGCTCAACGCCCAACCCTACGAGACCTGGTATGGCGTTCTCGCGCCAGCTGCAACGCCGAAGCCGGTTTTGGATCGCCTGCGGGAAGCATCTGCGAAAGTGATGCGCAACCCCGAGGTTGCAGCTCGACTACGCTCCGCCGGCCTGGAGCCAGGTTTGGTGACGCCCGAGGAGTTCGGTGCCGAGATACGAACAGACACCGCGCGGTGGGCTCGCGTGGTGCGAGATGCCAAAATCAACCGCGAGTGAGCGCGCGATGATGAAAGCATGGTGGATCAAAAGTGCCGGCGAATCAATGGCACTAGAGTTGCGCAACACAGCTGCCCCCCAACCAGGTCCAGGCCAGATCGCAGTGCGCATTCGATCTGCCTCGTTGAATCGGGGTGAGTTCATCGCCGGGCATGGCTTGCATGCTGCTGGCGCGGCTCGTCCGGCGGGTTTCGAGGCCGCGGGCGAAGTCATTGCGCTGGGCGTGGGCGTACACTCGCACGCCGTGGGCGAGCGAGTGATGGGCAGATGCGATGGCAGCTTTGCTGAGCAAGGCGTGATGCTCGCTGAGGAAGCTTTCAGGGTTCCGGATTGCATGAGTTGGGAACAGGCAGCCTGTGGCTACCTGGTTTACTACACCGTCCATGACGCTCTGATCGAACAAGGCCGCTTGCGTTCTGGCGAATGGCTGCTCGTACCGGGCATATCTTCAGGAGTGGGTGTCGCTGCGTTGCAGGTCGCCAAGGCGCTGGGCGCCAAGGTTTTTGGCACTTCACGCTCAGAAGCCAAGCTGAGCGCATTGAGAAAATTAGGGCTTGATATGGGCCTGAGAACCGCGCTACCCGATTTTGTGCCCGCTGTGATGGAAGCCACCCGCGGCCGCGGGGCGGATCTCGCGGTCAACCCAGTCGGCGGCAGTATGTTCGCGGGTTGTGCGGAAGCACTCGCGTTTGAGGGACGGTTAGCCACCGTTGGATATGTTGACGGCATAGTACGGGCCGAGATCGACTTGGCAGCACTGCACAAGAAACGCCTCAAGTTGTTTGGGGTGTCAAACAAGCTGCGCACCACGGAGCACAGAATCGCTGCATGCCAGGCCTTTGCGCGTGATGTGCTTCCTCTGCTCAAAGATGGTTCGGTGGTACCGCTGGTCGATAAGGTTTTCTCATTCGAGCGACTCCCCGATGCACAAACCTACATGCAAAGCAGTTCGCACCTGGGAAAGATCGTGATTCGAATGCATTAGCGTTGACGCGCGGCCGCGGGTTGGATGTGCGGCCTTGAATTGTCAATCCCCCCGACAACATGGGGTGGCGGTGCCTTTGCTACGCTTCACGTTCAATCAATCACCCTCCCTCGCTTGCCCCCATGTCGGCTTGGCACTGGCTAGGGGCTTGGCCAGGGGATAGGCGAACATCGGCGTGATCTGCGCGCTGGAACAGGCAGGTTACGCGCCAGACGCGATCTGCGGCACCTCTTTTGGCGCACTGGTAGGTACGATACACGCGCAGGGCACCTGGATTGGCTGGAGGAATGGACGCCTGAGCTCACCTGGAAGGGCGTGGTGACGATGGCCTGACGTTTATATTCTGGATGGGCCCCTGCTTGCAACACCACGAAGCATTGCCGTTTGTGTTTCTCGCGGGTGCTTAACTCGGGTTGTTCCCCGCGGCGCACAGCGTCAGAGTTGCCTTGATACCCGCAGAATTACGCTAGGAATTTCGCGCTGGCGGATTGGATGCGCTCGGCCAGTCTATCCATCAGCTCCTTGGGCAAAGCCCCTTTTGTGATCGCGAGGCTTCGGGCAATGGTCAAGCCCCGCACCGGCACGGCAATAAGGCCATCGCGGCTCAACATGGTGGAGGCCACGGTTCGCGAAAGGATGGAATAGCTCAATCCTTTGACCAGTAGCTCGCGCAACAGCGTGAGAGCCTCATGTTCATGCGCCACCTGGATCGTCAAGCCTCTGGCAGCAAAGGCGGCCTCAATCGCCTCTCGGCTCGCGTCACCTCGCGGAGTCAGCGTCAAGGGCAAGGTGAGCAGATCCGGCAGATCCAGTACGGCACCAGCCGCCACGTGCGGCATTTTCTGCCCCACCAGAAACAGCTCCTCATGCCAGAGTGGCACCAGATGCAGAGAGCGCGAACTGACTGGGTTTGTGAGGATCGCGCAGTCGATGTCGCCGTTATCCAACCGGTGCCTGAGCCAGTAGCTGGAAGCTTCGACAACACTGACGCGCACAGGCAACTCAGGATCGGGAAGGCTTTGGGTCAGTAGCTCCAGCAAAATCGGACTGACAGTGGGTGGCACACCGATTCTGAGCGGTTGCGGTTCCTTGCGGCTGGGGCTGACGGAAGCACGGAGCTTGTCCAGTGCAGCAAGAATTTCAGTTGCGCCTTCTAGAAACCGTTGGCCAGTTTCTGTGAGCACGCCCCCTCCCCGCCCTCTTCGAAGGAGGGTGGCATTCAGTTCGGATTCCAGTTCCGCAATCTGCCGACTGACGGCGGACTGTGCAATGCACAGACTCTCTGCTGCACGGCTGATGCTGCCCGCGAGGGCAACCTCGCGCAGATACCTTAATTGTCTGAGTTCCATGTATTGTTGCACCATGCCCGCCGGGCATGCCCCCATCTCTATTTCATGCAGCGCAGGTTACTCTACGCTTCTACCATAGCGGGCAATTCCATAGGGGGACTATTCCTTGAAAATTGCCATCGTGGGCGCAGGCGCCATAGGCTCGCGAATCGCTGCGCACCTTTCGCAATCAGGCACGACATGTACTTTGGTGGATGCGTGGGCTGAACACGTCGATGCTCTCAACCGCGATGGGCTGCGTCTGCGCCGCAAAGATCTGGACCAACGCCACCCTGTTCGTGCGTTCACGTTTCAGCGTCCTCCTACCGAGAAGTTTGATATTGTGCTGCTGGCTGTCCGGAGCGATGCCACGGCCAACGCCCTTCCCCTCGTTCAAGACATCCTGGCGCCAGATGGTTTCGTAGTTTCTTGCCAAAACGGGCTGAATGAGGAAGAAATTGCCAAGTGGGTGGGCGCGGAACGTACTGCAGGCTGCTCCATGATTTTTGGCGCCCGCTTGACCGCACCCGCAGAAGTGACGGTACTGGAAGGCCCGGACACTCTACGACTGGGGGAGTTTAAAGGCGCCGTTACCCCGCGGATCACGGCGTTGGCAAAAACCTTGAGCGCTTGCGGCACGGTGAGTACCACGGATAACTTGCTCGGCTACCGCTGGATGAAGTTGGTACTGAACGCGACCGGAAACCCTCTGCTTCTATTAAGCGGGTTGGACGGAGAAAGCCTTCATGATCGCGCAAGTGCACGACGCTTGATCATCGCGCTGACCTCGGAAATCATGCAAGTGGCGCTCTGTGACGGTGCTCAACCAGAGCCCTTGCTTGAATATTCTGCACACGCGTGGACCACCGCTCAAGCCACTGACTCCGTGCAACTTCATGAAGCATTGCAGCAGCACGGCAAGACCCTGGGCAAGCGGCGGCTTTCCATGGTTGCAGATTTCGAAGCCCGCGGGCGCACGGAAATCGGAGAAATCACCGGCAAGGTGCTGGAAAAGGCACTGCGCCTGCGATGCCCCGCTCCCCTCAACGCCGAGATACTGCGGCATGTGAGGGCTGTGGAAGCTGGTGTGATCAAGCCTGGACTGACGATCCTGGACGCGCTGGCATCAGAAGTAATTTAGCGACGGTACCTAAAAGTACATTTGACAAGATAACGAGAGAAATCCGTACCATGAATACTCCTACCGCCAGCCGGCGCACTCTCATCCAGTTGCTGTCGGCAACCGCTGCCACCGCCGCGCTGCCCGCATTGGCCAACACCTGGCCAGAACGCACTGTTCGGATCATTGCTCCATTCACGCCCGGCGCGGCTACCGACTTTGTCAGCCGCGCACTGGCACAGAAGTTGTCGGAATTGCTCGGACAATCTGTGGTGGTAGAAAATCGCCCCGGTGCAGCTGGCACCATAGCCGCTGAGGCGGTGGCCAAAGCAGCATCCGATGGTTACACGATTCTGTTTGGTGAGCCCGGTGGGGTCGCCGTGGCCCCAGCTGTGATGGGAAACCTTCGATTTGACGCGGCGCGGGATCTGACCCCTGTGGCGCAGGCAGTCTCCTTACCCATGATCGTGCTGGCACACCCGTCTGTGGAAGCCAATGACCTGCAAAGCCTCGGGAAGTTGGCACGCCGCAAGAGCATGGACTATGCGACCAACGGCACGGGTTCAGTGCAGCACCTGACCATGGAACTATTGGCATCCAAACTGGGTATCAAGATGGTCCATGTACCGTATCGCGGCGGCTCACTCGCCATCAACGATCTCATTGCCGGCCAGGTACCTCTCTCCATGCTGACGGTACCTACGGCCGCGACTTACATCAAGTCTGGAAAAGTGAAGGCGCTGGGGATTCTGGACAGCCGTCGATCGCCTTTGCTGCCGGACGTCGCCACTGGCCAAGAGCAAGGGATCGAGGACGCCTCTCTGCCGATCTGGGGCGGCTTGTTTGCGCCCTCACAAACACCCAAGGCGATCGTGCAGCGGCTGAGCGAGGCCATGCAAACTGCGCTGAAGGATCCGGGATTGCGTCAGCGTCTGGAGGAAGCCGGCAATGACGTGGTCTTCCGCAACCCGGCCGAGTTCGGCGCGGTGGTCAAATCCGACAGTGACCGATGGCGCAAGTTGGTCGCCAGCGCAGGCATCAAACTCGAGTAAAGCTCAGGTGTGCCCTGAAGTGTGATCACGCGTCTGCGCGCTCGCGCAGGAGGAAGCTTATCGGCTGGCCTTCCCTCGCTCGGTCACGTGGTCTGGGGTAGGGCGCGGCGGTGCCTGCTGCCTTTGCTCTGGAAGGACGACGAGGGAGAAATCCTAGAAGCGCGCAGAAACATTGCTGTTGCTTGACGATTTATTTTCGTGCTTTGCTGGTCCCCCGCCGCTTCTCCTGTCGCGCTGAAGTGGCGGCAGGAGAAGTAGTGGTCTGCTGTTGATCCAGCCATAGCAGAGTATCAACGTAGTTCACGAAGCGCTGCAGGTAGGCAGGAGATATTTCCTGCATTGCCACCAGCGCGCGGTGAACAAGATGATTCGAGTTGAGGGGTCCCGCTTGGGCCGGCACTTGCGCCAGCGCCTGGCGAAGGCGTTGCTCAGCAGACAGTCGGGCCCATGACCCCCGAAACTGGCGCAGCGTGCTCAGTTCGCGGTCTGCCGTAAATTGAGGCGTAGGCACTGATCCTGCCGGTCCCGCCAAGCTAGGCAGCGGCTCTCTGTGCTGGTGCCGAGCAACCAAACCATCAGCAAGTTGCCCCAACGGACCCCGTGAACCTGGCAGACTGTGGCATACGGGCGGCTTTGCCGGCACCAGGCACCTCTGCGCTCTGAGCGCGGCCAGGCGAGCATCCAGCACGCGACGTGCTGCACCTTCATAGCGGTCCGCGCGGCGAGCCAATGCTTCAATGAGCGCATCATTCAAACTCGAATTCATGGCTCAACTTGAGTTCAAGGTGCTTTCACGCGCGGCATGGGCGCCATTTCCACACGACGGTTGCGTGCGCGCCCTTCAGCGTCCGCGTTGGATGCCACGGCCTGCTCAGACCCAAACGCGGCAGCGAAAACTGCCGACGACGGCACGCCTGCATCAATCAGCGCGCGTGTAACCGTTAATGCACGCTGCGCAGAAAGCTCCCAGTTGTCAACGAACCGCATCTCACCCTCCAAGCGAGTTTGCCGCATGGGTCGGTCGTCGGTGAAACCGCTCACCATGAGGATCTCCCCTCGCTCGCGCAGGTAGTTCGCGAGCGGTTGAACCAGGCTCTGGAGAAGCCGCTGGCCTTCTGGTTGCAGTTCGGCGGAATTGAATTCAAAGAGCACGCTTCCACTGATTCCTATGCGTCCGTCCGTCAAGGTTACGCGGCCTGCAGCCAACGGTGCAGCCAGGGCTTGTTCAAGCGATTGCAAGCGTTGCGTTTGTACCTGACGCTCGTGCTGCTCGACCTTCAAGCGCTCGGCCAACTCCATTTGCATACCCAGCGCAGCCACCAGAATCAGGGCAAACGCACCCAGTGCCCCGGCCATAAGATCGCCAAACACCGCCCAGACAGGGCTGGAGAGCTCTTCCGTGTCCTGCGAAAGATCGTCGATGTACATATTACTAGGCTACTGCATCGGCAGAAGCGGCAGCACGTTCGGCAGCGAGTTGCCGCAGCTCGTCGATGATCTGCGTTTGCGCACCGGTGCTCAACTCAACCACTTCCCGCGCCTGAGCAACGTAGTAATCAAGTTGCTCGTCACTGCGCGCCAATGATTTGGTAAGCGCCGACTCAACGCGCTGCAGTTGCTCCACAAGCTGCTGGTTGGCCTCCCCAAAGTGCTGTACACCCGCGCCAAAGGCTTCCCCAAGGCTAGCCACCTCGACTGCGCTTCCGGTCAACTGTGCAGCCACTGCGTCTATCCGTTCGGTTTGAGCATCCAGCGTCTCTGCAAAACGTGCGCTGGCACGCTCCATCAAGCCTGAGGTCGTGGACACCAGTGCATCTATGGCGCTTCGCTGCTCCGCCGCAGCCTGATTGACTGAATCTAACAGCGTGGAAAGAGTTTGCAGGATCCGGGTGCGCTCCTCCAGCATGGCGTTGTCATGCACCATGCTGTCGGACAGCTTCTGACGCAGCTCGCCAATCACCTCCGCGGCCGCCTGAGGCGCAGCCGAAGCTGATTGCATCAGCGTGCTGATCTCGCTGAGCATGCTCAGCGCCTGCGTTTCCAGTTGGCGTGTGATTCCTTCTGCTGTGCGCGACAACTCTTCGCTCCACCCATGCCATTGTTGGGCGCTGCGCGCGCCTGCTTGCTGCCACTCCGCTTGCAGCGTTGATGCAACGGTGCGCAGCGAATCAGTCCAGGCAGTTTGTCGCGCTTCATCTTGCAACGCAAGGCGGTTGTGGAGTTCGTCATGCGCCTGCTTCAGCTCGCCTATCACTTGTGCTGCTGCACGAGGAGCCTCGGAGGCAGCCTGAACCAAGGTGCCAATTTCAGCCAAAGTGCTCTGCGTCCGAACTTCAAGTTCTTGCGTGATGCCTGCTGCCGTACTTGAGAGCATGTCGCCCAAGTCTTGCCACTGCTGTGCACTTCGGGCACCCGCTTCCTGCCATTGAGCTTGAAGCGCAGAAGCAACCGCACACAATGACTCCGTCCAGGCGGACTGCCGAGCCTCGTCATCCTTGGCCAAACGACGTTGAGTTTCTGCTTGCGCTGTGGTCAGGTCACTGATGGCTTTTGCGGCAGCACCGGGAATATCTGCGGTAGCCTGCATCAGGGTACGAATTTCAGCCAGCGTGCTTTGCACCTGCTTGTCCAGCTGACCGGTAATGCTTTCTGCAGTACGAGACAGAGTCACGGCCAAACCCTGCCACTGCTCAGCACTGTGTGTACCTGCAAGGCGCCACTCCTGTTGCAGGGCTGTTGCAAGGGATCGCAGTGATTCTTTCCATTCAGCTTGGTGTAGCTGAGCCTGCTCTACGAGAGCCTTCTGCAGTTCGGCCTGTGACTGCCGTGCAGTGAGCGCCGCAGCCTCCAGCGCTTGATGATGATGCAAGGTCCACTGCTCGTTGCTTTGAGCCTGGAGGGCCAACGCCTCGCTCCAACGTGCGGAGTAGGCCTGGGCCTGAGACTCCAGGCGCTGCATGAGCACTTCCGACAACTCGGCGGTGCGGGTTTGGAAGGTGCCGGCGAATTCGCCAAGCATTCCCCGCAAAGCTTGCGTAGCGGCTTCGCTGGTCTGTTGGTGCGTGGTGAGCGCTGCAGTCCACTGCTTGGTGACGGAATCGGTAGCTTCACCAAACTGGCTTGCCATGCCGCTCAGTTGAGCGCGCACCTGTTCAGCCTGGGCTGCTTGCAACCGCGAACTTTCACTGGCGAGCCCCTGAAGTGCCGCCTGAACAGCGGGCTGCATGGCCTCTCCCGCATGGCGTGCGCTCTCGATGGCGCTGGTGGTGAGAGATCGCTCCACTGATGCAGCCAGGCTGGCGTAGGCCGTTTCAGTAGTCGCATGAAAACGCGCCTGCTCCGCCGTGAGGCGCTCATTCAGTGCTGCCTGCTGGAGTTCCAACGTAGCAAGCAGGGAACCAATTTTCTCGACCAGCGCAGGCATCATGCTGACCTGCTGCTCCATCAGGTGCAGCGAAGCTTCTCGTTGATGTTGCGCGGTGAATGGCCGCAGGACGGTGGCCATGGCAGCATCCAGTTGCTGAGCCACATGTAGACGCTCCCGGCGGGCCAGCGAAGTCATGAGCCCCAGCGCAGCGGATGCGCCTACCCCTGCTACGGATGTTCCAAAGGCCAAGCCCAGGCCGCGCACAGGAGCTGCGAGTGCATCCCGAATGGCCTGCAAGCCCTCTGCACCCAATAGCGCCGAACCTGTGCCACGCAAGGTCACGACCATGCCAAGGAAGGTGCCCAGCATGCCGAGAAGAACGAGCAGCCCGGTGATGTAGGAAACCAGCACGGGTCCAGGAAGGCCTGACCGCCCCCCTCCACCCGCTGGCGCACCGGAATGGACAACCCCGCAGGCAAAGATGCGAGCCAGCCATCCAAGTTTGCAGGGGCATCTTTCAAGCTCTTCAGCGCCCGTTCCAAGGCGCTACTTCCGCGGCGGAACAGCCACAACTCCCACGCCCCCGCCATGTAGAAGGCCGCAATCAGGAGCGTCAGGGCAAGTGCAAGCGTATGACCGCCAATGTAGCCAGCCCCCACCCACCCCAGAACGGCCAATCCTGCCACTAAAGCAGCAGTAAAAATCAGTTTCATCATCAATTGTCATCCAGGGCTTCAATGAGCCCTTCTACTGGTTGCATTCGGAGATCCAGCTCAGCGAGCAGCACGGCATACATATCTTGGCGAAACACATTCACCCAAGTGTCATTTGCCTCGCCTTCATCATCACCCGCTTCGCGCAGGCGTCTGCAATGTCTTTCCATCAGGCCGGGAATACTTGCCAAAAGCCGTCTTTCCTGTGCACTCAGGGCGCGCGTCATGACGGCATCCACGGCCGCCAGGCGCGCTAGCTCCGGAGTTCGTGCCGCCAACGCTGCACGTACACTTTCACGCAACTCGCCCACCTTCTCTTCCAGGAACTGCTGGTGCGCTACGAACCGCCGACGCAAAAGCGTGTATCCAATATCTGCGTCCATCGCGGCAACATCGCGCGTTAAGGCCTGGGCGACAGTAGCACGAACACGTTCGCACTGTGCACGCGCATCGAACTCCAAGAAACTCGTTGCCCCGGCCGCCAGAGGTCGATCCAGAGCAGCAGAAAGCGCAATGGCATCGGCCCAGCCCACCCATTGCACCAACCCGTCGACAAAGCCCGCACGTGCATCGCCTACCCGCACGCGGGAGTCGGTCAACGTCTCAAGCAGGCGCACCAGCGCCACGCCGGTGAGACTGGTACGCACTCTAACTTGCTGGACCATTTCGCCTGACTAAAAAGCTTTGCAGTCTAACCCGAGCACCAGTACCCTGAAGTCGCCAAGAAAGCGTGTCAAGGCGAAACAGTCAGCAGCTCTCGAATTTCCCGGAGCTCTTTCATCACCAAGGAGATCTGCTCGGGAACCGCGCCGCAAACGTGCGCCGCGTTTTGGTTGGATTCGCTTGAATTAGATTCATCAGACTCGACGGCGCTGCCGCCTTCAAAGACGGCCTCACCCTCGGAGCCACTGCCTCGTTCCCGCTGGGATATTTCCTGAAGCTTATGGCGCGCCCCGTTGATAGTGAAGCCCTGGTCATACAGCAAGTCGCGAATGCGCCGAATCATGAGCACTTCATGGTGCTGGTAGTAACGCCGGTTACCGCGCCGCTTCATCGGGCGCAGTTGCGTAAACTCCTGCTCCCAATAGCGCAACACATGCGGCTTGACGCCACAAAGATCCGCCACCTCACCAATGGTGAAGTAGCGCTTGGCGGGAATAGAAGGAAGAGCTTGCTCCATTAAATCAAAAAACGGAAGTTAGGCCGGTCGCTAGCATCTGGAAAAGCACCTCACCAGCATCTTGTTAGTGTAGTGTTCGACGTATTGCTCGACCTAGTGTCAAACACCTAGTCCACCTTCGGTTGAGTTCACGCTCATGAGAAACAAAACTTCCAAGCTCAAAACGGCCTCGGCGCCCCTGCCCTTGTAGGAGCGGCTTCAGCCGCGATGGCAGCGTTCCATGACTCGCCAAGGCTGGCCTTCGCGGCTGAAGCCGCTCCTACAGGGAATACTTCTTGTTTCTCCGCGAACGCCAGGTGCCCCCGAGAGGCTTGGGAGGCTCTAAGGCGCTGGTGGGTTTTCGTCACCCTCTGCCTGCACCTGCTCCTTGAGCTTCTGGCTGGCGTGGAATGTGATAACCCGGCGTGCCTCGATGGGAATCAACTCTCCCGTACGGGGGTTCCGACCCGGACGCGGCGCCTTGACCCGTAGCTGAAAATTCCCAAAACCTGAGAGCTTCACCTCTTCTCCCTCGATCAGCCTCTGGCTGATCAGGTCGAAAAAAGCGTCGATCATGTCTTTCGATTCGCGCTTGTTCAGGCCGATCTGCTCGAATAGCCTCTCTGCAAGTTGAGCCTTCGTCAGAGCCGATATTTCCAGGCTCTCCACTGATAATTCCATGGGGTCCACGCTCCTGTTCATTCCTTCGCCAAGGTGCATCATCCCCTCAGGCGAGCACCGAGATCGCGTTGCAACGACCCGATCACGGACTGCACGACCGATTCAATTTGCTCATCGGTCAACGTGGCTTCAGCGCTGCTGAGCGTGAGCCGCACCGCCAGACTCTTTTCACCCAGGGCCACGCCTGCTGAAGAACCAACATCTGGCTTCGGACGATAGACGTCGAACAGGACCGCGTCGCGCAGCAAGCCATCGCTGGACGCTTTCCAGACGACCTGCATCAGCTGGGCGTGCGTCACGCTTTCAGGAACCACCACAGCCAGATCGCGTTCAGCGGGCTGGTGACGATGCACCGTTTTAGCCTGCGGCAGAGGACGAGCTAGCACAGCCTCCAGGTCCAGCTCGAACAGCACAGGCGCTTGCTGAAGCTCCCAGCTCTGGCGCCAGCGCGGATGCAACTCGCCGACAAATCCAATGGGATGACCATCTAGCAGTACCGCAGCCGAGCGACCGGGATGCAGCGCAGGATGCTCGGCCGGCTGGAAGGTCGGCTGACGCGGTGCGAGCAAGGCTTCGACGTCGCCCTTGGCATCGTAGAAGTCTGCCGGTGCCTGACGGCCCTCCCAACCCTGGCGCCCGGCGGGGCCGTAGGCTATTGCAGCCACTCGCAGGGGCTGGCGGATGCCTTGTACGGTGGTGTCGGTGGTCTTGGCGGAGGCGTCGCGCATGAATGCACGGCCGATCTCAAAGGCGCGCACCCGATCCGCGCGGCGGTTGGTGTTGTGCTTGACGACCTGCAGCAAAGAGCCCATAAGGGAGGAGCGCATGACGCTCATCTGGCTGGCAATAGGGTTGAGCAAACGGATAGGATCTGCATTACCGGCGAGGTCACGCTCCCACGCTTCTTCCACGAAGCTGAAATTAATGGTCTCCAGGTAACCCAGGCCTGCCAGCAGGTGGCGTACCGCAAACGGACTACGACGCGACTCGGAGCGCACGCGGGGAACGATGGGTGCCAACGGAGCCGTGGTCGGCAGCTGCTGGTAGCCCACCAGGCGCGCAACTTCCTCAATCAGATCTTCCTCAATGCGCAGATCGAAGCGATAGGCCGGCGGCGTCACCGTGATCGTGCCGTCTCCCTCGGTGAGCGGCAGGCCGAGTCGCCTCAGGACCTCTGCACACTGCTCCTGCGTGAGCGGCATTCCGATAACCTTGGATGCACGGGCCACGCGCAACGTTACCGGCTGGGGCTTTGGCATGTTCGGCTGGTGATCATCCACAGGCCCGCAAACAGTTTCCGGGGTGCCGCAGATGTCAATGATGAGCTGACTGATTCGCTCGATGTGCGCCAGCGTGAGTTCGGGGTCGACCCCACGCTCGAAACGGTGTCCGGCGTCGGTACTGAAATTGAACCGACGCGAACGGCCGGCAACGGCGTCGGGCCACCAGAAGGCGGCCTCTACATAGACGCTCTTTGTGTCGTCGGAGACGGCAGTGGCATCGCCCCCCATGATGCCGGCCAAGGACTCAACCTCGCTCTCATCGGCGATCACGCCGACAGTCTGATCAAGGGCGACCGTATTGCCGTTCAGCAGTTTTAGCTGCTCGCCTTCCTTGCCCCAGCGGACATGGAGGCCACCATGGATTTTGTCGAGATCAAAAATATGTGTGGGCCGGCCATACTCGAACATCACATAGTTCGAGATATCGACCAGCGCTGTCACGCTACGCTGGCCGCAGCGCTGCAGGCGATCGATCATCCATTGCGGTGTAGCCGCCTTGGTGTTAACACCCTGAATGACACGGCCCGAGAAGCGCCCGCACAAATCGGGCGCCTCTATCTTCACAGGCAGGATTTCAGCAGAGCCTACGGCCACTGGCGGGTGAGACGGCGTGTTCAGCGGCGCCCCAGTGATTGCGGCGAGTTCTCGTGCAATTCCATAAACGCTCAATGCGTGGCCCAGGTTGGGCGTGAGCTTGAGTGTGAATAGCGCCTCATCCAGCGAGAGCACCTGACGGATATCCTGCCCGACCGGGGTTTCTGCCGGCAACTCAAGAAGGCCGCCATGATCATCAGAGAGCTTGAGTTCGCGCGCCGAGCACAGCATGCCTTGGCTTTCAACACCGCGCAGCTTGCCGATCTTGATGGTGAACGGCTTACCGTCGTCGCCAGGTGGCAACTCGGCCCCCACCATGGCGCAGGGCACCTTGATACCCACGCGGGCGTTGGGTGCGCCGCAAACAATGTTCAAGAGCGCTTCCTGGCCGACATCCACCTGGCACACGCGCAGGCGATCGGCGTTGGGGTGCTGCTCGGCGTGCTTGATCTCTCCAACCACGATCTTGGAAAACGGGGGCGCGACGCTCTGCACTTCTTCCACTTCGAGCCCGGCCATGGTAAGCGCCTCAGCCAGTTGTTGCGTGGAAAGGGGTGGGTTACAGAACTCTCGTAGCCAGGACTCAGGAAACTGCATAAAAAATCTCTGTAGAAGCCGGTTAGCTGAATTGGCGCAGGAAACGCACGTCACCTTCGAAGAACAGACGCAGGTCGTTCACGCCATAGCGGAGCATGGCCAAGCGGTCTATGCCCGAACCGAAGGCGAAACCGATGAAGCGCTCGGGATCCAACCCCATGTTGCTCACCACTTGGGGGTGCACTTGGCCGGAACCGGAAACTTCCAGCCACTTTCCTGCCAATGGGCCGGTCTGGAACTGAATATCGATCTCGGCGCTGGGCTCCGTAAACGGGAAATAGCTGGGCCGGAAGCGCAAGATCAGGTCGTCCGTCTCGAAGAACGCCTTGCAAAAATTCAGATAAGTGACCTTCAGATCCTTGAAGCTCACGTTCTCACCCAGCCAGAGCCCTTCCACTTGATGGAACATCGGAGAGTGGGTGGCGTCGTTGTCTACCCGGTAGGTGCGGCCTGGCGCTATGACACGAATTTCGCTCATCTCGCCGCGCGCCAACTGCTGCGCCTGCGCCCTGGCGTGTGCAGCAGCGTAGCGGATTTGCATGGGGCTGGTATGGGTGCGTAGGCAATAGGGTTGACCGTCGGCGTCGTTCATGTCGACGTAGAAGGTGTCCTGCATTGAGCGCGCCGGGTGATTAGGCGGGTTGTTGAGCGCCGTGAAGTTAAACCAGTCACTCTCGATTTCAGGGCCGTCGGCCACGTCAAAACCCATGCTGCCAAAGATGGCTTCGATACGCTCCCAAGCCAGTGAGATGGGGTGCAGGCCGCCCATGCCACGCTGCCGGCCCGGCAACGTGATGTCTAGAGCCTCCGCGCGCAATTGGCGGTCGAGTTCGGCGTCCTGTAGAGCCTGGCGGCGGGCGCTCAAAGCTGCCTCAACCGCTTGCTTGACCACATTGATGGCTGCGCCACGTGACTTTTTCTTCGACGGGCAGCGCGCCCAGGCCCTTCATCAACTCAGTGAGGCGGCCTGTCTTGCCGAGGTAGAGCGCCTTCGCATTTTCCAGGTCGGCCGGTGTGCCGGCCTCACTGAAGGCAGCGCGCGCGCTTTCTACAATCGCATCAAGTTCGTTGGCGGCGGAAATGGGTGGATTCATGGCGGGCGGGAAACAACTATGAAATGAAAAAGGGATTGAAGCCAGTCCGGCCTCAACCCCTTGGGCAATCTGCGTACATCGCTAATGAAAGCGATATCCGCAGAGAGGGCTTCAGGCAGCCAGCTTGGCCTTAGCCTGCTCCACAATGCCAGCGAATGCCGCCTTGTCATGCACGGCGATGTCAGCAAGGACTTTGCGATCGATTTCGATGCCGGCCTTGCGGATACCGTTGGCAAACTGGCTGTAGGTCATGCCGCATTCACGCGCAGCGGCGTTAATACGGGCGATCCACAACTGACGGAATACGCGCTTCTTGTTACGGCGGTCACGGTAAGCATATTGACCGGCCTTCATCACTGCCTGTTTGGCGATGCGATAGACGTTACCGCGGCGACCGCGGAAACCCTTGGCAAGGGCGAGGACTTTCTTATGGCGAGCTCGGGCTGTTACACCACGTTTGACGCGAGGCATGCTGTTTCTCCTTGTTCGTCAGTTGATCAGAGGCCAGCGAACGGCAGCATCTGCGCCATGTGACCCATATTGGTCTCATGCACATTCACGGCACCGCGCAGTTGGCGCTTGTTCTTGGTGGTCTTCTTGGTCAAAATGTGACGCTTGAAAGCTTGGCCGCGCTTGACGGTTCCACCCGGACGAACGCGAAAACGTTTCTTCGCGCTGCTCTTGGTTTTCATTTTGGGCATTTAAATGCTCACTCTTCAATTGTGCTCGTGAGGCGTCTGCAAACTCCTTGCAGCCTTGTTGGCCCCGAGACACTTCTTGTTGCCAGCCTTGCAGCCAGCTTGTCTGCCAACGCGTCCTGCCCCGATACTTCGTGGGGCGGAACGTGTCCGCAAATTCACACCTTACATCAACCGACTTCCTGCGAGGCAGACTGTCCCACAGGAGCGGGCTTGGCAGCGCCACCCCCACCCGGCTTCTTGCGCGCCGGTGCGAGCATCATGATCATCTGGCGGCCTTCCAACTTGGGAAACTGCTCCACCAGGATCTGATCAGCCAACTCGTCACGAATGCGGTTAAGCAATGCCATGCCCAACTCCTGGTGCGTGATCTCGCGACCGCGGAAACGTAGCGTCACCTTGACTTTGTCACCATCTGCCAGGAAGCGGCGGATGTTACGCATCTTGATGTTGTAGTCGCCGTCGTCCGTACCAGGGCGGAACTTGACTTCCTTGATTTCGATGACCGTCTGCTTGGCTTTGGCTTCAGCGGCCTTCTTCTGCTCGATGTACTTGAACTTGCCGTAGTCCATCAGCCGGCAGACCGGCGGATTGGCGTTGGCGACAACTTCAACCAAGTCGACGTCATACTCGCCGGCCAGGCGCAGAGCTTCCTGAATGGGTACGACGCCTAAAGACTCGTTCTCTGGTCCGTTGAGGCGCACCTCGGGGGCCATGATTTCTCGATTCAGACGATGCGCGCGCTCTTCCCGTTGGCGACGATCACGAAAATTGGTAGCGATGGCAAAAATCCTTCATACATAAATGCTACGGAGACCGTAGCGATAGCCGCACACTGCACACAGCCAGAGCTTGCTTCAAACAGAAAATCAGGCTTTGGAAGCAATGTCCTCGGAGACGCGCCTGGAAAACGCATCGAGTGACATCACACCGAGATCGACATTGCCTCGGGCGCGCACCGCAACGGCGCCAGCTTCCCGCTCCTTATCGCCTACGACAAGGATGTAAGGCAGCTTTTGCAACGAATGCTCGCGTATTTTATACGTTATCTTCTCGTTGCGCAGATCGGTGAGCACCCTAACCCCTTGATCGCGCAGCGTTTTCGCCACGGTTTCGACGTAATCCGCCTGGGAATCCGTGATATTGAGCACAGCCACCTGCACCGGCGCCAGCCACACGGGCAGGGCTCCGGCGTAGTGTTCTATGAGCATGCCTATAAAACGCTCCAGACTGCCGACGATGGCCCGGTGCAGCATAACCGGACGATGACGCGCACCGTCTTCACCCACGTATTCTGCATCGAGCCGCTCTGGCATGTTGGGGTCAACCTGCATGGTGCCGCACTGCCATTCACGGCCCAGGGCATCTTTCAGGGTGTATTCGATCTTGGGGCCATAGAAGGCGCCCTCTCCGGGGCTGATCTCGAACTCGCACCCCGACGCACGCAACCCCTCCATGAGGGCATTCTCGGCCTGATCCCAGCTTTCGTCGGAACCTATGCGCTCTGCGGGCCGTGTGGCCAGTTTGTAGATGATCTCGGTGAAACCAAAATCCTTGTAAACCTTCTGAAGCAGTGCCGTATAAGCCGTGCATTCCGCCTGGATTTGTTCAGGAGTGCAGAAAATATGGCCGTCGTCTTGCGTGAAACCCCGCACGCGCATGATGCCGTGCAAACCGCCACTAGGCTCGTTGCGGTGGCAGTTGCCGAACTCACCAAAGCGCAGCGGAAGATCGCGGTAACTTTTCAAGCCCTGCTTGAAAATCAGAATGTGGCCTGGGCAGTTCATCGGCTTGAGCGCGTAGTCGCGCTTTTCCGACTCGGTGATGAACATGTTGTCGCGGTACTTGTCCCAGTGCCCTGTTTTCTCCCACAGGGTTTTATCAAGGATCTGCGGGCCTTTGACCTCTTGGTAGCCGTTATCGATGTACACACGGCGCATGTATTGCTCTACCTGCTGCCAGAGCGTCCACCCCTTGGGGTGCCAGAATACCGTGCCCGGCGAATGCTCGTCTATGTGGAATAGATCGAGTTCCTTCCCAAGCTTGCGATGGTCGCGCTTCTCAGCCTCCTCCAGCATGCGCAGGTAGTTTTGCAGATCGTCCTTGGTCGCCCAGGCGGTTCCGTAAATGCGCTGGAGCATCTCATTGCGGTGATCGCCGCGCCAGTAGGCACCCGCCACCTTCATTAGCTTGAAGTGCTTGAGCTTTCCCGTGGAGGGCACGTGCGGGCCACGGCAAAGATCCTCGAAGGCTCCTTCGCGGTACAGCGACACATCCTCGTTGGAGGGAATGCTGGCGATGATCTCGGCTTTGTAGTGCTCACCCAGGCCTTTGAAGTAAGCCACGGCTTCGTCGCGAGGCAGCACTCTGCGCACAACCGGCTCGTCCTTGGAGGCAAGCGCGGACATTTTCTTCTCGATGGCGGTCAGATCTTCGGGCGTGAACGGGCGCTTGTACGAAAAATCGTAATAGAACCCGTTGTCGATCACTGGACCAATGGTGACCTGGGCTTCCGGAAAGAGCTCCTTTACCGCGTAGGCCAACAAGTGCGCCGTGGAATGGCGAATCAGCTCCAGGCCTTCCGCGTCCTTGGCAGTGACAATGGTCAGCGGCGCGTCCTGCTCAATGGTGTAGCTGGTATCGACCAGCTTGCCGTCGACCTTAGCCCCCAGAGCCGCCTTGGCCAAACCGGAGCTTATAGATTGCGCGACCTCAGCGACTGTCACTGGGCCAGGAAACTCGCGCTGGGAGCCGTCAGCAAGCGTGATGTGAACCATATTTCTTATCTTTCAATGCGAATTCGGATGCGGATGCGGAAATCAACCCGTTGGCCTTGCGAAGGAACAACAAAAAAGCGCGGAACCGGCCGCGCTTTCATCTCTGTGTCTGTCAATGAGCGCCTCGCATGAGGCGCGACGGCCGGCGCTCAGGCGTGGAAAAACCCCTCGAAGGTGGTGCAAGTTCGCGGTGTCATAACCAGCAATGCCTTTCTCGCTCTTGTAACCTGGTGATACGCTTAGGGCCGCACGGTATCGGCTCCGGAAGAGCACAATCCAGACACCCCCACTTGGAATGTCATCATTTTAACTGAGTCGTGAAAAACCGACACGAGACGGGCAGGAAACGGCATAGTCCTCGCATGGCCGGACAGAAAAGTCTGAATGCCGGCCCCTGTTCCACAGACAGACTACTACTACTTCGATGTGGGCACATATTGTTGTGGCCAAAATCGGAGGACTACCTCCCGAGATCTTCCATACGCATAGCAAGTGTCGAGTTGCATAGGAACGCCGTCGCCGGCAGCTCTCCGCTCTTGCTTCGGCTGTAGCCCCCGCACACCTTGCAGGGCAGTAGTGGCCATAGGAATGAGCATCTCCATCAGATGCGTGCAACTGGCCGAACCACGCAACTTTTCCTTTACTTTGGCTGACCAGCCTCGCGCAATTCTCTCCCCCACCAGCACCTGAAGTGTGGCTTCCGCCTCCTTGCAGAGTCCAAACGGTGTGACGTCTGAAGATGCCTCTATGGCATGAACCAAGTAGTCCCGGTCGAACGTCAGTCGCACGGAAATATCATGCAGCGCCTCGCCGATCGGTATGGGCTTCTCAACAGCAAGCCGCTCGAACTCAAACGGCTTGGTATCCACCAAGCGCCCCTCAACATCGTAAAGCCCGTCTTCTCGGGCATACGCTCTCATGTCGATGACACGATGATGCGCTTCCTTACGTGGAGCGGGCGGGGAAAGAGGCATGGCTTCAGGCTTTCTGGCGGCGTTTGTACATCAGAGTTGCCTTCATCTCCTGAACGACAGTACCGTTCTGATTCACACACTGTCGCAAGAAAGAAATAACCCCACGATCGAGCTTGCTCGTCTCTTTTTTCTCAACCACTTTCTGGACGACACGGATGGTGTCGCCATGCTTGACCTGCGACAGCATGCGCCACTGGTCGATGCCGAGAAGTCCGATAAGGGTACCATCGTTCACGCCACTGGCATACTGCAGCCCCCCCATGATTCCATAGATCAACGGGCCATGCGCGATGGGCTCTCCGAACGGCGTGATCTTGCAATACTCGAAGTTTGTATCAACTTCGTTGAAATCACCCGTGAGGCAAGCGAAGCTGACGATATCTGTGGACGTGATGGTGCGAGCAGGTGTGATGATCTCCAGGCCGATTTCAAAATCGTCGAAGTACAGACCGCGCGGCTTTGCATCGAAGCTCATTTTTTTGATTCTTTCCCAGGTTAACCCTTGGCATTTGCCAGAATGAGAGTGCAGTGCGAAGACAGAATGCCCCCTTCGTTGTGCACCAACGCCACTTCTGCACCTTGAACCTGTCGGTCGCCCAGGCCACCGCGCAGTTGACGTACTGCTTCCACGATGCCGAACAAGCCGCCCGCAGCGCCCGCATGGGCGTGCGACAACATTCCCCCGTGCGTGTTGACAGGCAACTTTCCACCGATCCGGGCATGTCCTTCCGCAAAAAATGCCCCTCCCTCCCCCGGCTTCACAAAGCCAAGTTCTTCCAGCTCGATAATCGGCACAATGCTGAAACAGTCGTACAGTTCAGCAACGTCTATGTCCTCTGGCCCGAGGCCGGCCATTTGATACCCCGTGTTGCCAGATTCGGTCGCACCAAACTCGGTCAGGCTAGGCGCGCGCATCAAATCCTCGTGTGTGTGAAGTTCACCTATTCCCTGCAGATATGCAGGCTTGGACTTCAGGTCCCGGGCACGTTCGGCCGACGTAACGATAAAAGCCCCGCCAGCGTCTAAGACCAGGCAGCCATAAAGCATGACCAGCGGATCCTCGGGCTTAGCATCCAGCACTTCCTGGAGGCTGGGCGGCTTTTTCATGTGCGCATTGGGGTGCAGCAGCGCATGGGCGCGGGTATTCACGGCCACGTGCGCCATCTACTCCCGTGTTGTCCCATAAACGTGCGCATGCCGTTTGGCAATCATGGAGCAATAGCCTGGGATCGAGCCCCCATAGGGCTGCTCGAAATACGGGCGCCCAAGTGCCAGAAGCGCCGCCAGAGCCGCATCCCGTGACTGACCTGTGGCGCGATTCTCGCCTGCGCACACCAGAATGTTTCCGCCAGACCAGAAACGATGGCTTCAGCGGCGTGCTTCAGCATCGCGGCCGGGCTGGCGCCACCCGAGACAACCGAGGCATTAAAACGCGGCTTGACACCTAGATACTCACACAGTACCGAACCCAGCATGAAGTAAGGCTAAGTGAAAGAGTATGCCGTAAGCACACCGTCGATATCTGAATTTCTCAGACCGGAGTCGTCGAGCGCCCGCTTGGCAGCTTGGGCGTTGAGACCCAGACCCGTCATGCGGGAACTTTACCGATGTCAGATTCGCCGACACCGACGATGGCCACTTCGTTCTTAAGGGAGGCGGGTGCTTTCATTTGCATCTTTCCTTCAGACACCCGAACGCGTCAACTGAGGCACTTTGGCACTCTCGCCGCGATCTTCAAACGTGACTTGAACACGATCACCAATCTGCACAGCAAGCGCATCCGCCCCGACAATTTTGGCCATCATGCGAGGCCCCCATCAAGGTCGATCAGCGCAACTGCGTATGGAACCAGCGGTGCGAATGCACGCTCCGATGCCCTGCGAATGATGGTATAGCTCTGAACGCTGCCCGTTCCATTGGCGTCAACCGACTCAAGTTAGTCTAACCAACAGAAGGGACAAAAATGTCGCGGCATGAAGTGCATCTATCCACACGCCTCGCATTGGCGAATGACGAGCCGGCGTTCATTTGCAGCATCCCCGTATGGCTTGGAATGCGAATTGGGAATGGGCTGAGGAAGCTGAGGTGATCGAGATGTGATTCTCTTGGTTAATGGACTGAAGAATGATTCGTACCGCGCTTCAGTTCGCGATTCCGCTCATCCAGAGGTCCTGTTTTTTCCGGTTTGAGTTGAGCGGGCGATACGGACAGCTGGCCCAAAGAGAGAGCAGAATACCCCTCTGGCACTTTAGGCAACCGAGAAGAAAACGTAGCTTGTTCGCGCATGGCACGCACCGAAAGTAGGCACTCTCTCAACAACGCCATGATCAACTCCCGATCCTAGCCTTGGCAACCTGAGCCCTACGCGCCGGCGCATAGGGTTCCTGCCCTAACGCCTGGTGCAGCGCAGACGTGACATCGTAATGCTCTGCAAGTCCCGTGCGCTCCAATAAGGAAATAGGCCCCTCGGGGTAACCCAGCCCCAGGCACAGAGTCTTGTCCATGTCTTCAGCGCTCGCCAGTTTTTCATCCAGGCGGCGCAATGCAGCATTCAGGTACGGTCGAATCAGCCGATCAACGATGCGGCCGGGGAAATCCCCACACACAGCCACCTTCAGGCCCGCTGCTTCGAATGCAGCCTTCGCGGAAGCTATGGCGCTCTCCTCGGTTTGGGGTTGGCGAACAAGTTCGACCAACGGACTGGGATCCGACTTTCCAAGTCGAAAGCGAGCAAAGCCCACGACGTTAGAACCTTCATGGCCTTTGTTCTCGCCCGTGTGCACGCCCAGGCATTCAGTTCCCAGCTCAATGGCGACGAAGGGACTGGCGGCCAGATCTCCAGCTGCGGCATAGGCAGCACCAGCATCCTTGCCGATAAAAACTCGAGATGCAGCCTGTGCATCACCCTGATCAAGGAACGCGTGCGGGGCGGGGAAGGAACGGCTGTCGCCAGATTGAACAATACGGTAAGTCATGGCTTCAGGCTCCATACATTTTGCTGTCGGCGTACTGGTGAAATCCGCGGCCGCTCTTCTTTCCGAGCCATCCTGCGGCAATCATGCGTTTAACCAAAGGCGGGCAAGCGGCGCGCGCTTCATTGGTCACTCCGTGCATGGCCTCGCACAGCAGCTTTTGTGTATCCATGCCAACCAAATCGAGCAACTCCATCGGCCCCATGGCGTAGCCCATGCCAGTTTTGATGGCCACGTCGATGTCAGCGGGTTCTGCCACTCCCTGCTCGACCAATCGGATGGCGTCGTTGTTGAACGGAATCAGGAAGTAGTTCAGTACAAATCCCGGGGTGTCCTGCGTCTTCACGGGCTTTTGACCCAGAGCCTCGCAAACCGCCCAGGCACGCGTAAAGTCTCCTCGCTGGTAGAAAGCCCAGGTGACATTTCCACCAGCTTCATCAGCTGCGCAGGCAGGCAAAAGTGCATACCGACGAAGCGGTCCGGGCGGCCGGAACCTCCCGCGATTTCGGTAATGCTGATGGTGGACGTGTTGCTTGCGAAGATAGCCTCAGGTCCGCAGATCTTGTCCAACTTGCCAAATAGATCATGCTTGACGGGAAGGCTCTCGAACACGGCCTCAATCACCAGATCGCAATCGGCAAAATCCTCCAGCTTCGTTGTGCCCGACCAAGCTTCCATAATCTGAGGAAGCTTCTCAGCTGCCAACTTGCCCCGTTCCACGCTCTTGCGAAGAAATCCTTCGGCCTGGGCCCGTGCGCGATCGAGTGCATCTTGATTCAGATCGAACACTCGTGTCTTGAAACCGGACCGAGCGCAGACAATTGCAATCCCCGCCCCCATGGTGCCGGCACCGGCGATGCCGATAGTCTTGATTTCACTCATTATTTCTCCTTGGATGCCTTTAACGCTGCAGGAAGCTGCGGCCGATCAGCTGGCGATGGACTTGATTGGTGCCCTCCCAGATCTGTGTAATCTTGGCGTCGCGCATTAATCGCTCTACCCGAAAATCCTTGCAGTACCCGTAACCGCCCAACAATTGCACGGCGTCTGTACTCACGCGCATGGCCAAGTCACTTGCGCGCATCTTCAGAAGCGACGCCTCAATACCGAAATCCGTCTCTCCGGCATCGACCCAACCACCCACTTGCCACAACCAGCTCTCCACCAGAGTCATCTCGGAGGCCAGATCGGCCAGCATGAACTGGATCCCCTGGAACTCAAGAATTTTCCGGCCGGACTGCTTGCGTTCGTTGATGTAGGCTGTGGCATCTTCAAATGCCCCGCGTGCAATACCCAGTGCATGCGCAGCCACACTGGGGCGCGACTTGTTCAGAGAGGCAAAAAGGATCTTCAGGCCGTCGCCAGGATTGCCAATCAGGTTGGCGCGTGGCACACGGCAGTTGTCAAATGCCAGCGTGGCAGTACTGGACGCACGAGTGCCCATCTTGTCTTCCAGGCGAACAACCGACAAGCCGGGCGTGCCCTTTTCGAGAATCAGGACCGAGATACTTTCCTTGGCACCCGCAATTCCCTCCCATTTTCCGAACAGAAGATAGAGATCGGCAACGTCGCCATTGGTGATGAAGGTCTTCCCACCATTAATGACAATCTCATCTCCTTCCTCGCGAAAGGTCGTTCGCATGCCGGTCGCATCGGAACCAGCGCCAGGCTCTGTGATCGCCAATGCCCCCAGCCCACCTTCCGCAATGCGGGGTAGCAAGCGCTTTTTCAGCTCCTCTGTACCCCAATCAATCAATGGCTTCATGCCATGGTAATTGGTCGCCCAGATAATGCCGGTCGCAGCACATGCCTTGCTGACTTCGCGCACACATGCCAGATACGCAAGGTAGGACATCTGTGCGCCGCCATAGGCTTCGGGAATGAACATCGCGTTCAGTCCCAGCTCATTGATAGCCTTGACGTTTTCCCACGGAAACTCGGCCGTACGGTCATAGTGCTCGGCTCGAGGAGCGATTTGATCACGCGCCAAAGCCTGAACACTTTCGAGCAACATCCGCTCTTCTTCCGCGAGGATGATGCGGGAATCCAGTCTTTCCAGAATATTCATGGTGTCCTTCAATGCGCGATACTTTGGCCACCATCGACGTAGATGGTTTCGCCAGTGAGAAACCCGCCTGCGGGTGTAAAAAGGGAAGCCACGAGGGCCGCCACATCGGCAGCAGTGCCTGGCTCCCGCCCAGGAATGCGCTTGTCAAGGTACGCACGTAGCGGGCCCGCCGGATCCATCGCGTCGGCGTTGAGGTCGGTGACGATGTAACCAGGAGCCACATCCATCACACGAATGCCCTTGCTCGCCCACTCAACAGCGAGAACCCGGGTAATGGCCCCCACCGCCGCCTTGCTGGCGCAGTAAGCCAGGTTGCGCTTGACACCCAACTTGTCGAAGAAAGAGCCGATATTGACGATCATGCCTCCGCCTGCAGCCACCATATGCGGATACGCAGCCTGGCAAGTGCTGACCACAGAAGTGGTATTGGTATCCATCACCTGGTTCCAATGCTCCAACGACACCTCCGCAGAGGGTCCATCCAGATGCACTCCGGCGTTGTTCACCAGACCCTTGACCTGCCAACCTTCATCGGCCAGTGTTCTAAAAGCCGAAGCCAGCGCCGAAGGATCAGTGACATCCGCTTTTGCTGCAATCCAGCGCGCCCGAATTTCCGGGGAAATGCCCTCCACAGCTGGGAGAGCACCGGACCTCGATAGACAAGCCACATGCTTGCCCTGCCTCGCTAGTTCCAGCGCAATGGCCGCCCCAATACCGCGGCTGGCGCCAGTGACAACAATGCATTCACGTTCACTCATCTCGAAACTCCGCTTTTCGCTTTTCCACGAAGGCCTGCATGCCCTCCTCTGCGTCATTCGTGCGGTAGGCCAGCGTGGAGAGATCCGCCTCTACGCGCAGCCCCTCGCCGAGTGGCACGTCCATCGCGCGCTGCACGGCTTCACGGGCGAACTGAAGTGCCCGCAGACCATGCCCGCTAAACTCCCGCGCATAGGCTTTTGCTGCAGCCAGTCCTGGCCCTTGAACGACACGGTTAACAAGGCCCATGGCCAGTGCTTCTTCCGCATTGACCGTTCGTCCGGACATCACCATTTCCAGTGCACGGCCTTGACCTACCAGGCGCGGAAGGCGCTGTGTCCCACCATAGCCTGGAATAAGGCCCAGCTTCACCTCCGGCAAACCAAACTTGGCATTGGGCAGCGCCAGGCGCAATGTACATGCGAGCGCCAACTCGCAACCTCCGCCAAACGCGAAACCGTTCACCAAGGCTATTGACGCAATAGGAAGTCGATCCAACTGTGCAAAAACAGCTTGACCCAATTCCGCGCCTTCGCGCTGCGCCGCCAATCCGCGTTGCTGCAATTCCTTGATGTCCGCACCCGCGCAAAAGGCTTTCTCGCCTTCGCCGGTAATAATCAGTGCTCGCGCCTTGGACTGACCGGCCTCCTGAATGCACTGTCCGATCTGCTTGATCAGATCGAAACTCAGAGCATTAAGGGCATTGGGGCGCCGAATTGTGAGTACGGCGAATTCTTCGTCTGTGGAAAGCTCAATCATTTTTCATTGGCCGGTGCGCGATAGCGAACCGCTTGAAGTTGCAAACGTCCGCTGGAGACCCACTGCACAAGTTCGCGCTTAAGGATCTTTCCGCTGGCGGTCAAAGGAAATTCATTGACGACGACGTAGTACTCGGGCATATCAAACTTGGAGAGCCCCTCCTCCGCCAAATGAAACAGCATCTCCTCTGCGGGTCCCGGTGTCTCGCTTTCATGGCAGATGACTGCAAGACAAACCTTTTCCCCGAGCCGCTCATCGGGCACACCGAAAGCTGCGGCCTTCTTCACAGCAGCATGGCGGTGCGCCAATTCTTCAATATGCGCCGGGTGAATGTTGTGGCCTCCGCGGATGATCAAATCCTTCTTGCGCCCTACGATCTGAAGATTGCCATCCTCGTCGAAGCGCCCGAGATCACCACTCAGGAACCAGCCACTGGAGTTGAACGATTTCTCTGTAGCGGACTGGTTGTTGAAATAACCCAGCATCAGTAGGCCTCCGCGGCCACCAATCTCGCCAACCTCCCCCTTCGCGACTTCGACATCGGGGTTTTCCTGATCCCACAGACGGACTTCGTAGCCTGAGCAGGCCTTGCCGCAGGTGCTTGTGATGACCTCGACGGAATCATTGGGCTTTGTATACTGGTGGGAACCGTTTTCCGTCATCCCGTAGACGTTTTGTGGCTTGGCACCCAGGGAGAGCAAACGTCGCGCCACTTCGGTCGGGATAGGGGCACCCGCCATATAGAAAACCTTCACTGCACCCAGTTGCTGCAATCCACGCTTGTCCACCTCGTGCAACAAATCCATAGCGTGCGTGGGAACGCCCATGACATACGTAGCACCTGTTTGCTCCAGCCAGTCCAGTGCGCCGATGCCGGCCGAGGGGTCGTGTATGACGAGTTCACAACCAGTGACCAACGTCTGACCCAATGCCACGGTACCGATGTGGTGACTCATGGGGCTCAATGTCAGAAGAATGGTCTTGTGGCTCTGTCCCCAATCGGCAGCCAACGCCCGTCCATTTGCCAGCAACGAGTTGTCACTGTGCATGACCCCTTTCGGGGTGCCGGTGGTCCCGCTGGTGAACGCCAGGTACACAATCTGGTCTGGATGAGTACTCGCAGGAGACCCTGACACACGGGATCGCGGAGTCGCCTCAGGCATTGCACAGGTGGCCGCCGGAAGCGTACCCGTAGCAGATGCGAGGGGAAGCATTGCATAGACACGCTTCATGTGCCCCAACGCCAAAGCACGTGCAGAAATATCTGCTGTCGCAGCATCCGCACCGTATCCGGTCTGCATGAAAAGTGCGCGGCACTCGATCCGGCTGAGCAGCGCTTCCACTTCTGCAACTGTGTAGTTCTGGTGCAGGGAGGGATTGCAGACGTACCCGTTGCGCGAGCAAGCCAGAAAAATGACAACGTTCTCAAGCCGATTCGGCAACCAGATCGACACTCGGTCACCACTTCGAAGGCCGGCATCGTGGAGGTCAGCCGCAACCGCGTCGACCCAAGCCACCAGCGCACTCCACGTAACACGCCGCGCACTGTCGCGTAAAGCGTAAGAACTGCCCCTCTCAGCCGCATGCCGTTGAGCAAGCGAGTACAGCGTATCAGTCTGCCAGATTCCCGAGAGATAGTTCTCCCGGGCACGCGACGGGTCGTGCAGGGTCAACAGGTATGACATAGCGGAGTTACCTCCCTCTTGCTAGTGGCTCAGTGGCCGAATTTCTCGGAATTGGGTTTGCGCTTCTCGGCCATCGATGCCGCCAACTCGTGGTGCTCATCGGTATCCAGGTAGCCACGCAGGAGAAGATCGTGCGCCATACGAGACAATCCCGACACACCGCCGTGGCGCGCATTGAACGATGCCTTGATCGAAGCCAGGGCGAAGGATCCGCGATCGGCGATCTCCAGTGCGATCTTGCGAGTGAATTCCCACAGCTGATCATCCGGAACCACATGGTTCACCAAGCCCCAGTCAAGTGCCTCGCGCGCGGTGAGCTTAGGATTGCGGTACCACAGTTCCTTTGCACGCTTCTTGCCAATCAGATCTTCCAGATACCAGGTTCCGTAACCGCCGTCAAAGCTGCCCATCATCGGACCCACTTGACGGAAAACGGCACTTTCCTTGGCGACAGTAATGTCGCAAACCACTTGCAGCACGTTGCCGCCGCCCACAGCGAAGCCGTTGACCATGGCGATCACTGGCTTTTGCAGCTTATCGATGGCCTCGTACATCTCCAGCGTCGGCAGGACCCCCGCGTACATCAGCGTGTCCTCCATGCCTTCCTTTCGGCCACCGATGCAGAAAAACTTGTCACCACTGCCAGTGAGAATGGTCACACGGGTGCGGGTCTCGCGACGAATTTCGTTGATGCAGTCACGGATCTCGTGGCACATCTTCGGCGTAAACATATTTCCATCTTCCGGACGGTTCAGCGTAATGATGCCGATCGGGCCTTCTTCACGGTATGTGATTTCCTCGAATTGCATGTGCGTTTCCTCTTAAATAATCTGTTGAGTACGGAGTTCGGCAATCTCGGCATCCTCGCATCGGATCCAGTTGCGCAAAATTTCTTCGGTGTTTGCACCCAGCTTCGGTGATGTGCCAGATCCTTCAGTCTGGCCGTCAAACCGGATGCCCAACCCGACCTGCGGCACATCACCATCGGGTCCTGCCACGCGATAAATGAACCCGGATTCGTGCAGTGCAGGATCTCGAGCCACTTCGTCGATCCTCTGGATGGGGCCTGCTGGCACACGCGCCTGAGCCAACAATTCCAGCCAATAGGCACGGGGCTTGGACCGGAGCAGCCCTGCGATCACCTTGACGATCTCATCTCTGAACACACGACGATCCATGTTAGAGGCGTATTTAGGATCAGCCCCAACTTCCGACTGACCAACAGCCACCCAGAAGCGCTTCCAGATCGCGTCATTTCCCAGACCCAAGGTCATGGGATCGTCAGCCGTCTCAAAAACCTGATAAATCGCAATGACGCTATCACGCCCGCCTGCGCGCCGAGCCATCTCCCCAGAACCAAGGTAAGGCGTCAGTTTGGGCGTCATGAAACGCGACATGCTTTCCACCATGGAAATGTCGATGTCACAGCCCTTGCCTTCACGCTCCCGACGCAGCAGGGCCGCAAGAATCGCCATTGCGGCATCGCCCCCGGCAAGAAGGTCTGCCGCAGGCGTGCCCACCTTCTGGGGACCGTTCTCTGGCTCCCCGGTAAGATCCATCACGCTCGAGTAACCTTCAGCAATCAGGTCGTAACAAGGAAGATCAGCACGGCTGCCCTGTAAACCGAATCCAGAGATCGATGCATGGATGAGACGTGGATTGATCTTGCGTAACGAGGCGGCGTCCAGCCCAAGCTTGCGCTGGGCACGCGCCACCAGATTCAGCAAGATGACGTCGCATTCGGCTATGAGCTTCCTAAGTACTTCTTGCCCCTGAGTTGCGGCAATGTCGAGAGCGACGCTTTTCTTTCCGCGGTTGACGCTCATGAACCAAAGCGACTCGCCATGAAGGAAAGGAGGACCCCAGGCGCGCGCATCGTCGCCACCTTTGGGTTTTTCCACCTTTACGACGGTGGCACCCATGTCAGCCAGCAATTGGCCAGCATAGGGTCCAGCTACCGAGGTCGTCAGATCGAGGACCTTGATGCCGGTTAGCAGATCGAGGGCGGGTGCCGAACGGATAGGGAGCCCGTGCAGAGGAAGTTGGGTTTCAGGCGTGGACATTGCATTGCTTTTTGCAAGCGCTGTGCCAATTACCCCAAATTGACCCCGCAGGGGGTAAAAACCATGTTTATCGGCGTCATTCTGAGCGATTTGGCAATATCAGTGCGGCCTCAGCCGGAATTTCGCTTAGCGAGTGTCTTTCTCAAAGACAAGAGCAACATTCAACAGAAGTATCATGCCCTCAATGGAGACACAAAACGTTAGTCGATCAAACGATACGACCCTGAAGGATCTGCGCGGCGTCCTCGTGCTCGGGCCAGATGGCGGGCAACTGGTCGCCAATGGCATTGCTTTGCAGCCGGAACTAGCCAGCCGCATGATTCTCGCCTGGCACGAAGCGAGGCGCAAGGACCGGCGCCTGTTCCCAGTGGAAGGTCTCGACGGTACGCCAGTTGTAGTGGTGGTGCTTCCCGCCTCCGATGCCACTTTGTTGGTTGCCATGGAGCGCGAAGGCAGGAATCCACTGTTTGAGTTTGTTGGAGCGGTAGATTTCGCCGGAGATATTCTTGCGCACTTTCTGACTAGCCCCTTCGAGGCACTGGCGGTGGTCGATCGTAACGCGATCATCCGATACATGAGCCCGGTACACGAGCGCTTTTTTGGCTTGAAAGCCGGCGCCGGGATCGGCCGTCACACTACCGAGGTAATCGAAAACTCCCAACTGCACAACGTGGTCGAGACGGGCAAGTCCGAGATAGGACTTTTACATGAAATGCGCGGCGTTACCCGGGTTGTCACGCGGCACCCTATTCGTAATACCAATGGAGAACTGGTTGGAGCCATCGGACAGGTCATGTTCAAAGGACCTGAGCAATTGCAGGCTCTGTCCAATGAGGTGCTCAAACTAAAGTCCGAGGTAGCCTACTACCGCCGCGAACTCAGTGATTTGCGCAATCGCAGCTATGGCCTTGAGCAGATGGTAGGCGACAGCACCGCCATGCTTCGGCTGAAGCAACAAATCATCAAGGTTGCGCCTCTGGATGTACCGGTCTTGCTAACAGGCGAAAGCGGAACCGGCAAGGAACTCGCTGCTCATGCCATTCACAAGTTAAGCCCCCGGCGAGACGAGACCATGGTCATGGTGAATGCGGCCGCGCTGCCATCCACTCTGGTCGAAAGTGAGCTCTTCGGCTACGAAGCAGGTTCTTTTACCGGTGCCGAGCGCAAGGGGCGCAAGGGCAAAATCGAACAAGCTGACGGTGGCAGCCTCTTCTTCGATGAAGTGGGAGACATGCCCGCGGACGTACAGGTTAAGCTATTGCGAGTACTGCAAGACGGGTCGTTCCAGCGAGTAGGCGGATCAGACCTGCGTCATTCCAATTTCCGCCTGATCAGTGCAAGCAACCGCAATTTTCAGGCAATGATCGCCGACGGGTCATTCCGCCTCGACCTCTTCTACCGAATCGGCGGTGTCACCATTCGATTGCCGGCGCTGCGCGAGCGGCCGGAAGACATCCCGCTGCTCGTCAACCTGGCTCTGCAGCAATTTGCAGACCGGCATCGCCAACGCGCAAAACGAGTCTCGGAAGAAGCTATCGTATTCCTGCAAAGTCAGCTTTGGCCAGGGAACGTCCGCCAGTTGATGCACACACTGGAGCGTGCGGCAATTTTTAGTGAAGGCGACGTAATACAGCCTAGCGACTTCGGAATCCTTGGAGCCGATCCGACACCCGATTTACCGGACACCGCCTTCAGCCAGAGCGAGGTGAGTGCGTCAGCATTGGAAAGCACTCCGCGCGGCGGAATGCAGGTGCGCAGCGCTGTCGAGCAGGTAGAAGAGCAGCTTATTCGCCAAGCCCTGGCAAAATTCAGTGGCAACAAAAAACGCGTGGCTACAGAGTTAGGTATTTCACGTTCTTACCTGTATAAGCGCCTAGCCCAGATGGGCCTCGGCGTCGAGCCTGACAATTGAACAAAACCCCAGGATACCGTCGCTCCAGGTCAAATGTGCTGCAATTGCAAGGGATTGCGATACGCCCAGTATCGCTTCGCTCGTCCCCTTGCATCCATTTTTGACCCGGACTGCACCAAATCGCCTGGATATCTCGGGTGCTCGCTCTGGGCGTCATCTCATTCAACGGTGACGACTGCTTCCTTGATACTTTGGCAAAAAGCTCTTCTTCGCGGCGCCATCAGGTTGTACGACTTCCATATCTTTATACCTGCCTATCTTTCACCCATGCGCCTTAGCGCCTGACCACCACCGAAGACTCGGTCTCGCCCAATGCAGGAGCCGTGGGCGCTGTGGTGCCTCGCAACTCGGGGCAAATTGGTAACGGCAATGCAGGGATCTCTGCGCCTGTATCACTCACAATCCGTACATCGAACAACCCGCGCTCTCTAAAATGCGGTACTTCGACCGCCTCTTGCAGTGATTTCACCACCGATGTGCAAGCATCCACGCCCTCAAAGAGCTTGATCCATTCATCTGCCGTACGGCTGGCAATAATGGCAGCGATTGCTTCGCGCGTTCCTTTCGGATCGGCTGCATCGTTGATCAACTGCGGCGCCTGGATCACCCTCAGAAAGTTTTCCCAGAATTTCTGCTCCAGCGGCGCACAAGCCAGGAAGCGGTCGTCCTTCGTGCGATAGACCTGATAGCGAGGCGTGCCGCCGGTCACGAGGTCACCACCCGGCGTGGGCCATTGACCCGTAGCAAACCCGTTGCCCAAGCCCCAGTAAACAAGCGGGAACAAGTTGTCCGCCATAGCCACGTCAATAAAGCAACCTTGTCCCCCGCTGTCCCGCGCGCGAAGCGCCAGTAGGATATTCATCATGGCTGGGTAAGCTCCCGCTGCCAGGTCGGCGACCAGCACATTGGGCAATCCGGGGGATCCGTCCGCCCCCGCTGTAAGAGACATAAGGCCCGTTTCGGCCTGGTAGTTGAGATCGTGCGCGGCCACATCAGCCAGAGGTCCGCTTTGGCCCCAACCGGTAATAGCGCAATAAATGAGGCCTGGGTTGATCTCCCTCATAGCCTCATAACCCAACCCGAGACGCTCCATCACACCCGGTCTAAACTGTTCGACAAGCACATCAGCCTGTCGAACCAACTCGATAGCCTGCCGCACTCCTTCGGGATCTTTCAGATCCAGTGCAATCGAACGCTTGCCGCGGTTCAACAACGCGAAATTGACGCTATCTGAACCAAACTTGGGTTCGTAGGAGCGCATCTCATCGCCCCTCCCGGGACGCTCGACCTTGATCACTTCTGCCCCAGCCTGGGCTAGGAATAGACTGCACATAGGACCGGGCAGCAGTGTGCTGAAATCCACTACACGTATGCCGGCCAAAGGGGCTTTTCGTTCCGCTTCGTTTCTTTTGCTCATGATCCCCCTGTAGCAAACACCGTGCCACGGACCCTACGCTGGGTCAAGACATCCGATGAGCCGCGAATGTCTCCCCGGAAGACATCTTGTGTCACAAGTTCGAACACTCCATTCCCTAACGACTCCCAGGGAAGGCTATCTACAGCCGCAATCAGGCGAGCAAGCGCCTTGCACCAGACGTGAAATCCACCATATTCAGGAGTTTCTAATGCTTGCCGTTCAGGTTCATCAACCCGGTCCACTCGACAGCCATCACGTCGAGGAAGTACCAGATCTCACGCCAGCTACTGGCGAGGTGCTGGTAGACATCAAAGCTGCCGCCGTCAACTGCCCCGACCTGCTGGTGGTCACTGGCCGCTACCAGACCATTCCACCATTACCATTCACCTCTGGTTTGCACGAGGCGCCTTCAAACTTAGCGATCGCGTACTGGTGACGGGAACATCCGGAGCCATCGGTCAAGCCTGTGTGCAACTCGTTGCAGCTATGGGCGACACCGCGCTTGCAGCTGCGAGAAACCTCGAGCGCACTCGCAAGCTTTTCGCAGTTACACCATATCATTTCATTGATCTCTCCGCGCCGGAACTGCGCACAAGTTTGCGGGGTTCAAGTGCACGCAGTTACCCCAGGTCAGGGTGCGGACTTCGTTATAGAGACCCTGGGAGGCCACACATTCGTCGCAGAGCTGCGAAGCATGGCTTGGTGTGGACGTATTGTCACTGTCGGCTTTGCTTCAGGCCAAATTCCTGAAAGCAAGGCTGGCCATCTGCTGGTGAAGAACATCGCAGCATTGAGTCAGCAGTGGTCCGACTACAGGGATCGCCAGCCGGAACTTATGGCCTTCTCAAAGAAGCAGCCGATCAATATGGGCATTCCGCTCATGGGCACTTTGTCGCATCTAGTGGTGGAGATCATTGCTAAGAACATAGGCGCCGTGCTACTGAACGTGGATTACAAAGGCGCTGCGCCAGCAATCACAGATGCACATGGGCAGACCCATGACGGCGAACCTGCTCAGGGCGGTACATGCGGTGGTCGCCTACGATCTGCAGCAGGAAAAAGTCGACGCAGCGGTGCGTTTGGGAGCGCAGGTGGGCGCCAACCCTGCGGATGTGGCCCGGCGCTCGGCCGTCATGATCTCGATGGTCGATACGACGTCACAGGCCGAGGGAGTCATCATCGGCGCGAATGGATTTATCAAGACAGCAATCCCGGGTGATCTGGTGATCAGCATGAGCACGGTCGATCCGTTCGCGTTGCAACGCATGCATCAAGAGCTCGCTGCAATGGGCATTGCACTGATCGACGCGCCTGTCAGCGGCATGGACAAAGGCGCCCGCGAAGGCACCCTGAAGGCCTTCGCCGGGGGAGACGCGGCTGCGCTCGAACAAGGACGCCCGGCATTAGATGCCATGTGCTCAGAAATAACGCACATTGGCGCCATCGGCCAGGGTTGTGTCATGAAGATAATCAATAACATGCTCGCCCAGATCAACCGGATCGTCGTAGCTGAAGCATTGGTTCTGGGCGCCAAGGCTGGCTTGGATCCGAAGGTGATGTTCGATCTGGTCGGCAAGGCCACTGGAAACAGCGCCGCCTTCCAGATCTATGCACCACGCATGATCGCTCATGACCTCAAAGGTAGCCGGATGGACATTACTTTTAAAGACATGGAACTACAGACTGCCCTGGGGAAATCGCTGAAGGTGCCGTTGTTCATGGTCACAATCGGGCAGCAAGTTTGCCAAATGGGCCGCGCCGCCGGCTACGGCAGCGAGGATGGAAGTGCCGTCGTGAAGGTTTACGAACAGTTTGCTGGGATGTCCTTGGCAGACGCACCATGATTTGGAGCGAAGTCTGATAAAGAGACTGTCCCGAGCCTGAGCCCCGCCAATTTCAGGCGCTCTTTACTTCGTCATTCCGCCGCGGCACGCGCAACAGAACAGCGATGATAACCACCGCAAAAACAAGAAACCACACGAACGACCAGTTGGCAATGGTGCCGCCGAGGAATGTCCAGTCAACTGCGCTGCAGTCGCCACTGCCCTTGAAGATCATGGGGATGGCGCGCTGCAAGGGGAATGATTCGATCATGCCGAAGATGTCTCGCCCGCATGTGGCGAACTCTGGCGGGTTCCACTGTAACCAGCTCTGGCGGGCTGCAGTGAAGGCCCCGATGAGAGACATGGCCACTGCCAGCAACCCCCACAGGCGCCACCCGCCGGGCTTACTGGAGAACGCTGCGAAGGCTGAAAACACCCCTACGATGATCAGCGCGTAGCGCTGCACAATACACATGGGGCACGGATCAAGCCCGACGACGTTCTGAAGATAAAGAATGCCAAATGCCAGCATGGCTGCGCTGATCACAGCAATAGACGCGAAAACCCGACGCGGGTAGGAGAAAAAAGACTTGAGCAAGATGCTTTCCTGGTGTTTTTTTGCATGAACTGCCCGGACTCATTCCACCCATTCAGGGCAGGAGGAAGCGCAGTAACACGTTCTTAGTGACCATCAGGTCACTAGAGGTTCCACATTGTTGATTATCTGCTGCCTTCAAAGACACCCGTAAGCCCCTATTCATGCTACTTTCGCCAAGTCAGCAGGCAGTCAACCGACGTTTCCAAGCATGCCCATGTCTCGAGAATTTTCCGTTCCTTCATCCACTACCGATGAGCTACCCGCCGAGTCCAAGCGACAACGCCGCATTCAATCCATTGAGGTTGGCATGCGAGTTCTTGACGCGCTGACCCATGCCGCACAACCTCTGCCTCTAAAAGAAATAGCCCGCCTTGCGGATATGCCGCCCGGCAAGGCGCACCCGTACCTCGTCAGTTTTATGAATGTGGGACTGGTCAAGCAGCACCCCCTCACGGCACTGTACGAGCTCGGCCCGGGAGCACTCACGCTCGGGCTGGCGGCCCTGCAGCAGCTCGACCCCTTGACTGAAGCCAGCCAGGAGGCCGCCCTGCTGGCCACAAACTCCGACTTGAGCATCGCCTTGGCCGTATGGGGACAGCTCGGCCCTACAGTGGTTCGGCTGGACGAGCCCAGATACCCTCTACACGTGAACTTGCGCGTCGGTACGGTGATGTCACTCTTCAACACCATTACCGGGCGTGTTTTTGCCGCCTACCTGCCCGAAAAAATGGTTCGCACCATGCTGGAGGACGAACACCGCCGTGTGGTGGGCGGCGCCTCCGCAGCCTTCGATTCACCCGAAGTTCAACAACTGCTCGCTGAAATTCGCGCCACCGGTATGGGCAGAGGCCTTTCGATGCCTCAACCAGGCGTCAATACTTTGTGCGCGCCAGTGTTCGCAGCGGACGGCAAGATCGCGCTGGTCATGACCATGATCGGCCCCCAGGGCGTGTTCGACGCCAGCGTTGACAGCCCAGCGGGCCGCCAACTGCGCGAACATGCCAGCCGAGCCTCGAGACGACTCGGATACAACCCGATTTAATTAAACACTGTCGAATCTATTGACCAATAACAAAAATCAAGGGAAAATTCAGTTCACAGCAGCCACGACGGAGACTTTCCCATGAGTGAAAAAAATTCGCATCCCACGCCGACCTTGAAGAAAAGCAGATCAGCTGGGACAAACTCTCTGACAATGCGTATGCCTACACGGCCGAGGGCGACCCGAACACCGGCATCATCATTGGTGATGACAGCGTCATGATCATTGACGCCACGGCCACGCCGGTGGCTGCGCAAGGGGTCATAGAAAAGGTGCGCCAGATCACCGACAAGCCCATCAAGTATGTGGTGTTGACTCATTACCATGCGGTGCGGGTGCTGGGTGCCAGCGGCTACAAGAGCGAGGGCCTGGAGCAGATCATTGCCAGCCAGGACACCTATGATCTGATCGTGGAGCGCGGCCAGCAAGACATGGATTCGGAAATCGGCCGCTTCCCTCGCCTGTTCCAGGCCGTTGAAAGCGTTCCCGGCCTCACCTGGCCCACCATCACATTTAACGGCGAGATGACCCTCTGGATGGGCAAGCTGGAGGTGAAGATCAAGCAGGTAGGGCGCGGCCACACCAAGGGTGACACCATTGTCTACCTGCCCAGCCAGAACATCTGCTTCTCGGGCGATCTGGTGGAAGCGGATGCTGCCTGCTATACCGGCGACGCCTATCTGGCGGATTGGCCCCAAACGCTCGACAACCTGGCCGCCATGAAGTTCGACAAGCTTGTGCCTGGCCGTGGCCCCACCCTGATGAACCCTGAAGCTGTGGCCAAAGGGCTCAAGTACACCCGAGATTTCATCAGCGCGCTCTACAGCAGTGCCCAGGAGGCTGTTGCCCAGGGCATGGACCTGAAGGCCACCATGGCGCACACCCGCAAGAAGATGGATCCAGACTTTGGCCATGTCTTCATCTACGAACACTGCCTGCCTTTTGACGTGACCCGCGCTCATGATGAGGCCAGCGGCATCCGCGACCCACGCATCTGGACAGCCGAACGCGATCAGCAAATGTGGCACGCTCTTCAGCAAGAGTAAGCACCGAGTCTGAAACCGAGCCTGGAAATTATTCTTTGAGGTCGGTTTCTGCCCGAACGACCGGGGACAGCTCCCCGGGTTTGCCTTCTTACCCGTAGCACTGAGCGCCCGACGCGCAACCAGAATAATGGAGACCAACGGTGCAGAAAACCTTCACCTACCCCAAGTTCGAGTTCGTACGCCCGCCCGAACTCGCTGAAGGGCGGCCCGGTCACTACCCTGTGGTGGTGGTGGGCGCCGGCCCGGTCGGCCTGGCGACAGCCATCGACTTGGCACAGCAGGGGCAAAGCGTACTGCTGCTAGACAACGACGACACCGTCTCAATAGGCTCCAGAGGGGTTTGCTACGCCAAGCGCGCCCTGGAGGTGCTCGACCGCATGGGTTGCGGCGAAAGCTTTGTACAGAAAGGTGTCTCCTGGAATGTGGGCCGAACCTTTCTCCGCGAGGGCGAGGTATTCAACTTCAATCTACGGCCTGAGGAGCAGCACCAGCGCCCAGGCATGATCAACCTCCAGCAGTACTACCTGGAAGAGTACCTGGTTCAGCGCACGCAGCAGTTGCCGAACCTGGAGAAGCGGTTCCAGAGCAATGTCATCTCGGCAGTGCCCGGCGAGGACAAGGTCACTGTGCGGGTAGAAACGCCAGAAGGCCCCTACTCTCTCACCACGGATTGGCTGGTGGTAGCTGACGGCGCACGCAGCCCCATTCGCTCCATGCTGGGACTGGACATTGAAGGCAAAATCTTCATGGATCGCTTCCTCATCGCTGATGTGGTCATGAAGGCAGACTACCCCGCAGAGCGCTGGTTCTGGTTCGATCCGCCTTTCCACCCAGGCCAATCTGTACTCCTGCACAAGCAGGCCGACAACGTCTGGCGCATCGATTTTCAGCTGGGCTGGAATGCCGACCCAGTGGAAGAAAGAAAGCCTGAGAAGGTCATCCCCCGCATCAAAGCGATGCTTGGCGACGAGCGGGAGTTCGAACTTGAATGGGTCAGCATCTACACGTTCCAATGCCGACGCATGAACAGCTTCAACCATGGGCGCGTTCTGTTTGTGGGCGACGCCGCGCATCAAGTGTCACCCTTCGGTGCCCGAGGAGCGAACAGCGGCATACAAGACGCTGATAACCTGGCCTGGAAGCTCAAGCTCGTCATGGAGGGCAAAGCGCCCGCCACACTACTGGACACCTACACTGAAGAGCGGGGATACGCAGCAGACGAGAACATCATGAACTCGACGCGCTCGACAGACTTCATCACGCCAAAGAGCAACACGAGTCGCACCTTCCGCAACGCCGTGCTCGAACTGGCTGCGAGCTACCCGTTTGCCCGCGCATTGGTCAACTCAGGGCGTCTGTCGGTTCCGAGCTGGCTGGCCGACTCGCGGCTTAACACCGCTGACACCGACTCCTTTGCTGGCCAGATGATTCCTGGTGCGCCCATGGCAGATGCGCCTGTTCGCACACTTCAGGGGGAAGGATGGCTGCTGCACGAAGCAGGCAACCGCTTCCAGGTGCTGCACTATGTGGAAGACGCCAGCGCGATCGATGCAGACACGGCTCAGTCCATGGCCGAGCTGAATATCAATGGCATAGATGTTGAGCCAGTCGTAGTGGCACGAACCGGTCAGGCACCTGCTGGAATCAAAACCCTGATCGACACCAATGGGTGCATTGCCCAGCGCTACGATCTTCAGCCGGCCACCACGTATTTGATTCGACCAGATCAACACGTGGCCGCGCGCTGGCGTGCATTTGATTTTCAAAAAATCAAGGCCGCCGTTGAGCGTGCCACCTGCAATGCCTAGGAGTTGAAGCCATGCCCCTGAACACTCAACCCAACTTCTCCGAACAAGGTAAGCGCTACTTTCAGGCGTATTCACCCGGAGATGATTTCTACGAAGCGCTGATCGACACCCACCGAGACTTGAACGACGAGCAGAGCGCCATGGTCAACGCCCGCCTGATCTTGCTGCTTGCCAACCACATCGGCGATATTTCGGTGCTGCGTGAGGCGATGAAAATCGCCCGTGATGGCATCGAAGCACAATAGCCTGAAACCTGCAGTCTGAACGATATTTCCACAAGGAGACTTACCGTGGCCATCATTGAAAAAATTCACCATGTCGCCTATCGCTGCAAGAACGCGAAGGAAACCGTTGAATGGTATGGCAAGTACCTCGACATGAACTTCATTCTCGCCATTGCGGAAGATGAAGTACCCTCCACCAAGGAGCCTGATCCCTACATGCACGTGTTCCTCGATGCGGGAAACGGCAACGTGCTGGCTTTCTTTGAGCTCCCCACCCGCCCAGAAATGGGGCGCGACCCCAACACCCCTGCATGGACTCAGCACTTGGCACTGAAGGTGGATTCAGTGGACACCATGCTCAAGGTCAAGGCCAAACTTGAGGCAGATGGCATTGAAGTGATCGGCCCCACCAACCACACTATTTTCCAGTCCATCTATTTCTTCGACCCCAGCGGCCACCGACTGGAACTGGCGGCCAACACCTCCACGCCCAAGATGGACAAAGCGCTGGACGAAGTCAAATGGGAAATGCTCAACGAGTGGGATCGCACCAAGAAGGCGCCTCAGCATGCACGCTGGATGCATGACGGTAGCGCTGTGAACTCAAACTGACATCCACCTGCCCCAGACAGTCCGCCAACCCCTGCGGACTGAACTTTTCGGGCCCGACCCGAGCCCGCTAGCGCAAGTTGCAGCAGGCGCTCGCGAGACTTGGTGAGCCAAATCCAGCGAGCTGCTTTCCTCACACTTTGGCGAGTGCTTGCTCCAGATCGGCCAGCAAGTCGTCGATATGTTCAATACCCACGCACAGGCGGACGGTTTCTTCCTTCACGCCCGTCTTGGCCAGTTCTTCAGGAGACAGCTGGCGGTGCGTCGTGCTTGCCGGATGTGTAGCCAGGGACTTGGTGTCACCAATGTTGACGAGGCGCGTGAACAGTTGCAGGGCATCAAGGAATCTAGCACCCGCTTCACGACCACCTGCCGCGGCCTTGACACCGAAAGTCATCAGGCCTGAGGCACGGCCTTTCATGTAGTGTTGCGCCAGCGCGTTATCTTCATGATCGGCCAAGCCTGCGTAGCTGACCCACTGCACCTTTGGATGGTTTTGCAGGAATTGTGCAACCTTCAGGGTGTTTTCGCAGATGCGATCCATGCGCAGTGCCAGGGTTTCAAGGCCCTGAATGATCTGCCAGGCATTGAACGGTGAAAGCGCAGCACCTGTGTTGCGCAGCGGCACAACGCGTGCGCGGCCAATGTAGGCAGCCGCGCCAAGAGCTTCGGTGTACACCACGCCATGGTAGCTCACATCAGGCTCGTTCAGGCGAGGGAAGCGCGCCTTGTGCTCGGCCCATGGGAATTTTCCGCTGTCGACGATGGCGCCGCCCAAAGTGGTGCCGTGGCCCCCCATGTACTTGGTGAGCGAGTGGATGACAATGTCCGCGCCGTGTTCGATCGGGCGTACCAGGTAGGGCGAGGCCACAGTGTTGTCCACGATAAGTGGTACACCATGCTTGTGGGCGATCGCAGCCACGCTGGCAATATCGGTCACGTTGCCGGCCGGGTTGCCGATGGTTTCAACGAAAACCGCCTTGGTCTTGCTGTCGATCAGCTTCTCGAAACTGGCCGGATCACGGTGATCGGCGAATCGGGTTGTAATGCCCAATTGCGGCAGTGTGTGCGCAAACAGGTTGTAGGTACCGCCATACAAAGCGGTGCTGCTGACGATGTTGTCGCCGGCCTCGGCAATGGTCTGAATGGCGTAGGTGATCGCCGCCTGGCCGCTGGCCACCACCAGTGCGGCAATACCGCCTTCTAGCGCAGCGACGCGCTTTTCCAGCACATCGCAGGTCGGGTTCATGATGCGCGAGTAGATGTTGCCCGACACCTTCAGGTCGAACAGGTCTGCGCCATGCTGAGCGCTGTCAAAGGCGTAGGCCACCGTCTGGTAGATCGGCACGGCCATTGACTTGGTGGTGGGATCAGGCTGATAGCCCGCGTGCACCAGTTGCGTCTCAAATTTCCAGTTATCGGACATAAAAATCTCCACTTCCAATGAAATCAATGGCCGCCTACGGCCCGGACTAAGAACGTGTTAACGACCTCTGCGCGAGGACCCGCGAGGAGAACGCAAACAGGTTCCGAAGAGGTGCTCACCCCGTCGATCCTACCCTTTCAAAGCCCTTGTATTCAAAGGTTGATAAAGTCGAGGGTTGGATCGCGGATCGAACGAACCCGACATTCTGAGGGCTCCACCGCGAAAATCAAACAACTGCTTTGTCAGTTGCAAATAACCCATCTACACACAACCCACACAAGAGGCAGCGCATATGGCACGCATGGTGAATTGCATCAAGCTCGGCAAGGAAGCCGAAGGACTGGATTTTCCGCCCTACCCCGGCGAGCTCGGCAAGCGTATCTGGGAAAGCGTCAGCAAGGAAGCCTGGGCCGGATGGCTCAAGCACCAGACCATGCTGGTGAACGAGAACCGCCTGAACCTGGCCGATCAGCGCGCACGCCAGTATCTTGCACGGCAAATGGAAAATCACTTTTTCGGCGCAGGTGCGGACCAGGCCATGGGCTATGTTCCGCCCAGCGCTTGAGTGTGCGCCCAGCCAACCATCTCGACGCAGGCAACGCGACGCGCTTCATGGCTGTGGCTTGAGCGAAGCCCCCAACGCAAAGCTTACTGAGACTCGATGCCCTCCGAGGAGCCCAAAATCGTTGTCTGGCGAGAAGACGGCATGCCCGCCAACCCCCGATTTGGGGATGTATACCGCAGCAAGGGGGAACAGGGTGATGCCGGACTGGTGCAGGCTCGGCACGTGTTTCTCCGTGGCTGCAGTTTGCTGGCAGAGGGCAAACATGCCGCTTGGGCTGATGCGCCGAGCTGGCAGGTGCTTGAAACGGGGTTCGGCCTTGGCCTGAATTTTCTGGCTACTTGGCATGCCTGGCGGGCTGACCCAGCACGGCCCAAACGCCTGTTTTATAGCGCTGTGGAGGCTTGGCCGCCAGAGGCTAACGATATTCTGCGCAGCGCCGCCCCGTTCAACGAACTGATGCCGTTGGCGCAGGAGTTGGCCAGCCAGTGGCGCGGCTTACTACCGGGCGTACACCGCCTGGAGTTCGAGGGCGGCCGCTTGCAGCTTACGCTGGCCGTCGGCGAAGTTCAGCCGATGCTGGCCGAACTCACTGGTCAGTTTGACAGCATCTACATAGACGGTTTCAGCCCTGCGCTCAACCCGGACATGTGGAGCCTGCACACCTTGAAGGCGGTGGCGCGCCTCGCCAGACGTGGCGCATGCGCCGCCAGTTGGTGCGTAGCCGGCGAAGTGCGAGAGCGACTCATTACCTGCGGATTTTCCGTGGAACGCGTTCCGGGATTGCCACCAAAGCGCCATGCCCTTCGCGCGAAATTCGAGCCACGCTGGCAACCCAGGCTACGGGCGCAGGCTCTCGCCATACCTTTGCCGACTATTGACTCGCCCCTTCGCTGCACCGTGATTGGCGGAGGTTTGGCGGGGGCCTCTTGCGCCTACAGCCTGGCCCAGCGTGGCTGGCAGGTCACCGTACTGGATCGGGCTCCTGAACCTGCGGCCGGCGCCAGCGGATTACCTGCGGGCGTCGTGGCGCCCCATGTTTCTCCCGACGATCGCCCGTTGTCACGCCTGAGCCGTGCCGGTGCGCGGGCCACGCTGAAGCGTGTCCAGTTGCTGGCCCGTGAGGGTGTCGACTTTGCACTCACAGGTGTGCTGGAGAGGCACGCGCCGGGTGAGCGACGGCTTCCCACGCCTTGGCTGGATGCTAATAACTCAAAGGTGTCCCGCGCCACCACCCATGCAGCCGGTGATCGATTGACCCTTGAAAAGGCACAGCAGGCGTCTGTTCCTTTGAACGACACTCAACTTGCCCTGTGGCATGACCACGCAGGCTGGATCAAACCGGCCGCACTCGTGCGCACCATGCTGGCTTCTTCGGGAATTACGTGGCGCGGAAGCCAGGCGGCAGACCGGCTTGAAAGCGCTAACGCTGGGGTTTGGCGCGTGCTGGACAGTGCGGGGGCGGTGCTCACGGAGTCAGAACTCGTAGTTATCGCCGCTGGCTTTGACACCAGAGCACTATTGTGCGACCCGGGGAAGCCTCTGCCCTCCCCCTGCATGCATTGCGCGGGCAAGTAGCTTTCGGCCCTATGCCGAATACTGAATTCGGCGCATCAATACCCAACTTCCCTGTCAATGGTCATGGCAGCCTGATCGGGCATGTACCGAGCGCCGACGGCCCCATCTGGGTCACTGGCTCGACTTTCGAACGCGGAAACCCGCGCGCCGAATTGAGTGAAAAAGATCATGCCCACAACCGGCAGCGCCTGAAAGAACTCCTGCCAGCATCTGCTGAAGTGCTGGACAAGCAGTGGGCCGATGGCCGGGCGAACAGTTGGGCTGCCGTGCGAGCCACGCTGCCAGATCGACTGCCTGCGGTGGGCTCATGGGGCGCCTTACCTTCTGCGACCAGCGACACCGATACTCCTGAACGTAAAACCCTACCGCTTCAGCTTTGCACCGGCCTGGGTGCACGCGGCCTCACCTTGGCCGTACTCAGCGGCGAGATCCTCGCCTCATCGCTCCACGGAGAGCCGCTCCCGGTCGAGCGCAGCCTCGCTGAGCGCCTGACAGCAGCGCGCTGGCTGCAGTCGAAATAAGCCAACACCTCAATAGAAACCCGCGGCTCTGAAGCGAGCCAGCGGGAGCGTCCTGCTGCGTCTGTCTGACGACCGAGCAAGCATCCGATCGACTGCAGGGATCGCCTTGAGCCCCAGACTGGCGCCCTCGCGCTGGCTGCAGGGCAACCCAACCTGCGCTCAATCCGCTTATACTAGTACTTTTGTTATCTTTTAATGATAATATATCTAAACTTATCATTTTTATTGATACTTTAATACTCTTTATAAGACACGCGTCGTGGACCTCCTTCTCGGACGCTCGAATCACTTGTGCGAATGCAAGCGAAGAAGTTTCCGAACCGAGCACCTCGAGAAAACCATCCTGCACACAGCACTACAAATCCTCCGCCCTGTGACGCCGGACTCCTCATCTTGGAGTGCCCACTGTCCTTTTGACATCCACGACACCACTCATTAATTTAAATATTGGCCCGTCACACCCATCAACTAGCACCACGGACATCCATGAATTCACACTATTTAAAAATAATTCTAGCGGCAATATTTCTCGGAAGCATACATGGATGCGCCACGCTCTCTGCATACCACAGCTTAGCCTACACCCCAAGCGACAACCCGAACATATCCCTTCTAGCATGGGAATACTCAGATCGAAGACGACCTTCATTCACAAGTGAAAAAAGAGAATTCGGAGACTTCAGCCACGGATTCAACCAAATAGGCGAGAACATAAAAATCACTTGGCGCAACAAAGCAGACCAAACAACACACACAAAGACCATTCCAATAAAAAGCGCCCTGCCAATTAATATGCAAGGAGCGGAAATAAGAATTCACTTCAACGAGTTAAACCAACCCGAGATTTACGCGATTTACCATAATCCAGATCAATTTCATACAATTAAATTCAAAGGGCACATATATAGCGCCAAACTAGTTCGCATGATATATCCAAGAAAGATAAATATCAACACTACCACAAATAGCATAAACTAATATTCTATGCCCGAGATTTATCCAGATCAAGAATCGCAAATCAAACCTTCGGAACGCATTGATCCTCCAGGCACATCTCGCCCCCTAACGCTTCAAGAGCATTCAATAGTCACAAAGAACCTTGATCGTGCTGATGCCCTCCCCATCAAAACCCCATCGAAATTTCATTTCCATGGGTCCTTCGACGGAACTTGGAATGTACGAGGAAATCCGGATTATTCCGGAAGCGTTGGCGACACAGGCGTTTCAGTGCTCGGAGAATTAATTGGCCGAGACAATAACCCCAACGTAGCCAGCATTTATGCATCTGGAGTTGGATCTAACGGATTAATTAGCAAATATATTGCCTCCTCACTTCTTCCTACTGGAGAAGTAAACAATCAAGCTCTGCACGTATTTCAGCGACTCGTCGAAAAGGCAAACGACTGGGCATCGAAATCCCCAGACAACCTAGACATAAATATTACAGCAATGGGATTCAGTCGAGGCTGCGCCGCTGTCATCGCCTTTGCAGAACTACTTAATAGAAATGGAATTCCAGACCTTAGTAGCGAGTATACAGTGGAAGTTCCGGGCCATGCTGATGGCACGTGGGTTGAGGAAGTTAGATACTCACGCAACTTAATACCACCTGGCGTTAAGCTAAGCGCCATCATGGCAGATCCTGTAGCCACAGGTGTATTAGGGCTACCTCGACTCCCGGAAAACATCGAAAATCTCCACGCAGATTATGCCTTACATGAAGGCCGATACTTCTTCGGAGCGATGAAGTTCAGCAATCCGAAAAACCCGGACCCCGCTGTCACGGAGAGTTTTTGGCCTGGAGCGCATTCAACACTGATGGGGGCGTACGAGCGGAACGGTGTATCGGCCGCATACCTTACTCATGCGCGAAGAGTTTTAATGAGCATGGGCGTCCCAGTTCCAGAGATTCCCACCGATTACATTTTCAATCCAGATGCCGCGATGGTCCATACCACAGCTTCAGGCTTACAAGCGGACCCCAGGGTTTATGAGCGGGGAATGACCCCTTACTGGTCCAAAAAATTCGATTGCGAGAAACAAACTGACAACATTGAAGAGCAGTTCAATACTTCAGAACAGCAGGGCGCGCGACCGAACGAGAATGAGAATACGACTGAGAATCTCGCTGAGGATATCCAATTTGCCGACGCAGGTCGAGGCATGCAAACCGATGCTGGATCGATTACAGGATATGGCTGGCACGCGGACGAAAATGTCGCGCCAACTATCGACTTCACCGACATTAAAGATCCTTCCGTGTTCGAGCCTGCAGAGGAAAATCCGGTCGACCTCGAAACGCAGACGATCAATTCCACGGAACTTCCGGGCAACTCTCCAGACGTAGACGCTGCCCATCTAGGCCGCACTGCCCAGTCAGCCATCAACGCCTTCAACACCTTCCTCTCCAGCGTCGACAACTGGGGCCACATGAGTGATCTGCAGCGCGTGGCGGCGCTGGGCAACTTCTACAACGGCATCAGCGTCATCTCCGGCGGCAGCATTCCTCTGCCCGCCCCGCTGGTCACCGGCGCGAGCCTTCTGAACATCGCCACCGCCCTGGAGTCCGGTAACCACGCTAGCGCCCTGGCCAGCACCCTGCAAGTGGTCGACACCCTCACCCAGACCGCGCAAACAGCCGGCATCGTCTCTGCCACCCTGGGCAACCAGTTCCTGCCCGGGCTCAACCTGGCTCTGGCGATCAACAGCGGTAACCCGATCTCCATCGGCACCAGCGCCTTGAGCCTGTACGCCGGCAACAACCCCGCCGCCATGGCCTGGATCGGCCCCGTCGGCGTGTTCGCCACCATCGCCAGCCTGGCCCTGGCGCCGCAGCCGCCCACCGTGGCCGGCTGGAGCCACGTCGATCTGGATCCACAAGGGGAGTTGAACAGCCGCATCTCCCACGACCAGGAAGGCGGCGGGCAAGTCACCGACGGCGCCATGAGCCAGCTGCTTCAGGCTTTCAAACAGAATCTTGACCGCATCGTCGATGACGAAGGCCGTCCGCATTTTGCCCTCAACCCCGCCCGCGTGCCCGAAGTCGGCTACTGGCATGACCCCACCGGCGTGCAGTACCAAAGACAAGGCGCCAGCATGCTGCTGCGCTGGGTCGATGCACGTGGTGAAACCGTCACCCGCTTCTATGATGGGGCGGGCAACCGCGCCGATGGCTCGGGCGAGAACATTGCACAGGATTTTGCGCGCCACGCGCAGGAGGCCATTGTGCCGGCCTGGCTGCTCGAAGGGGTCATGCCCCGGCATGCCGAGCTGGTGCAGACTGCTGCCCAGCTCGAAGCTCAGGTGCGGGCGCTGCAGCTCGAAGCCGATGCCATCGCGCCGCGCATCGAGCAGCGCCTGCAGACCGATCTGGGTCCGCTCGTCATCCCCAGCCCGGCGCCCGAGCGCCATAAGGCGCTGCTGCCAAAGATCGCCTCTTTGCGCGATCAAGCCGCCCTGCAGCGCGCGCAAGCGCACCAGTTACTCTTATCCGTACCCGCCATGAAGGATCTCGGGCAAAAGCCCACCGAGCATGGCGATGGCACGCAGAGCGTGGAAGCCTTGACCATCACGGTCGCACCCGAGCCGGCAGGCACCACCGCCGAGGCTCCTGAAGCCCAAGAGCTTCGCCAGGTGCTGATGGATCTGGATGGCGATGGCTTTCTGGAGCTGACCCAGTGGGTGCGCAGCAACCAGGCGCTGCTGGGCATTGATCTGAATGCCGATGGCCGGCTGGACGGACCGGAGCTGCTCAGCTCCGATCTGCGCTGGCTGGATGCCAATGGCGACGGCCGACTGGATGCCCAGGATCCGGCGTTTCGGGCCATTCGCGTCTGGCTTGATCGCAATGGCGATGGGCAGGTGCAGCACCAGCCAAGGGGTGCTGACGGCGCGCCGCTCTTGAGCGGGCAGGGGCAGCCAGTGGCGGAATCCGAACTCAAGAGCCTGAGCCAGGCGGGCATTGCCGCGATCAACTTCGGCCAGGGCAGCGTTTCCGCCACGAAGATCGATGGCTCCACCAAGCCCGTGAAGCCCACCAAGGTAACGGGCGACACGTGGGGCGTGCGCTACAAGCCTGGAGACAAGGACACGCCGGGGATCATTCGCATCGATGAACAACCCGATGGCAGTGGCAAGGAGGTCGTCCTGCCAGGCAATACGGGCAAACCGGCGCCGCCTCGCGTGGCACCGCCCGCAGCCGCCACCCCTGCCGCACCGCACGTCAACCACAATCCAGTGGCCACCGATGATGTGTTCGCAGGCCTGGAAGATACCCCCATGGAGATCGCCTTCGAGCAGTTGCTCATCAACGACTGGGACGAAGATACGCCGCGTACCGGCGATGTGCTGCGTGTGACCGGCGTCAGCGCTGCGGTCCATGGCGTGGTGCGCATGGCCCCAGGGCATGTGATTTTTGAGCCAGCCCAGGATTTTTTTGGCCAGGCGCGCTTTAGCTACTCCATCAGCGATGGCAAGGGCGGCAGCGCCAGCGCCACGGCGTTTCTGAACATTAAGCCGGTGAATGACCCGCCGATCATTGATTCGGTGACTTACGACACCGCGCCCAACCGCTGGGCCTGGACGCACTGGGATGGAGATTTGTACCACTACAAAGACCCGACGCTGGCCAGTGGTCGGGTGCAGGCTCACGATATCGACACGCCGGGCGCCTTGCAGTATGGGATCGCCTCGGCGCCGGTGCATGGGCATGCGAGCATCGATGCGGCCAGTGGCGCCTGGCAGTATCGGGCTGAGTTGATCGATCCCTATGTGGGTGCGGATCCGTTCACGGTGCGCGTGTCGGACGCAGAAGGTGCCGCTTCGCTGGCGACGGTGAATACCCGCCACGAGAAGGATCGGGTGCGCGAGCAGGACAAGCAGCCCATTGGCTGGACGCCGCCCAAGCGACAACCAGATCCGGACTGGTTCGCCCCGGTAGTGGTGGATTTGCAGGGCGATGGACTGCAGCTGCTGGATGCGCGCGAGCAGCCGGTGCTGCTGGATCTCGATGGTGATGGGCTGCCTGAGCGGCTGGGTTGGGTGGGGCCCGAAGATGCCTTGCTGGCGCTCGACCGAAATGGCGATGGGCGCGTCTCGCTGCCCGAGGAGATCAGCTTTGTTCATGACTGGCCCGGCGCGAGCACCGATTTGGAGGGATTGCGGGCGTTTGACAGCAATGGCGATGGTTGGCTGAGTGCTGACGATGCGCGCTGGCAAGATTTCGGGCTGTTTCGCGATCTGAACTCTAACGGGGTGCAGGATGACGGCGAGTTCACACCGATCGGACAGACGGACATCGTGGCGATCAGCTTGCAGCGCGAGGGTGCGCCTGAGATGGTCAGCGGCAATCTGGTGTGGGGCACGTCCCAAGTGCGGATGGCCGATGGCTCGATGCGCATGGCTGGCGATGTGATGCTGCGGGTGATGGATGGGTCAAGCTCAGAGCACTCATCGGGCAGCGCAGCCTTGCTGGAGCAGCACGTCCACCAGTTGGTCTCGGCCATGGCCAGCTTTGCACCACCAGCGGCAGGACAGGTCAGCTGCGCAGCCAATGATCAATGGGTGTTGCAACCGCTGTTGGCCGTGAATGGGAGCTGAAGACCTCGACGCCAATTCACTCAGGCCTTCCTAAGCGTGCTGCCGTAGGTTGGCGCTGAGCGCAGCGATGCCCAACATGGGGCGTGAGATGGGCATCGCTGTCTGTTGGGCTTCGCGGCGCTCAGCGCCAACCTACACAAGTCAAGGCGGTTCGCTCTTGAAGTGGCCAATGCGTCATTGACGCTCGATCTTGGCTCTTGTGATCACCTCGCCCCAACGCTTGATGTCTCCGTTCAGCAGGGCCGCTGCTTCGGCAGGCGTGCCGGGGTTCGGATCGAGGTTGAGCGCCTCCAGCTTCTTGCGAACTTCAGGGTCGCGCAGCGCGTCGTTGACTTCCTTGTTCAACCGGTCTACCACCGCTTGAGGCGTTTTTGCGGGTACGGCCAGGCCATTCCATGAAGCAGCATTCAGGTTCTTGACGCCAGCTTCCTGGGCGGTAGGTACATCGGGCAGCACACGAGAACGCTTGGCTCCGGTGACTGCCAGCGGCAGCAACGCTTTGCCCTGGATTTGCGAAAGTAGCGGACTGAGAATATCCAGACCTGCCTGAATCTGACCGCCACGAATAGCAGTAATAACATCGGGCGTTCCCTTGAAGGGCACGACCTGCGCATCTATGCCTGCAGCAGTCTTGAAAAGCTCGGCGGCCAGGTTCTGGGTGGTACCAATGGCCGGTGTACCAATATTGAGCTTACCGGGGTTGGCCTTGGCCCAAGCCACCATGTCAGCCAACGACTTGAACTCGCCAGTCGGCGAACTGACGATGACCAAATCGAAGCTGGCCAGTGGTGCTACAGGCGTGAAATCCTTGGCTGCATCAAATGGCAGCGACTTGAACAAGGCCTCGCTGACAGCCGTGCCACTGGAAATAAGCAGCATGGTGTAGCCGTCTGGAGCGGCGTTGGCCACAGCCTGACCCGCAACGACTCCGCCCGCGCCTGGCCGGTTGTCAATCACCACCGGCTGACCCAGGCCCTTGGCCATTTTTTCACCCACAGTGCGCGCCGTCAGATCGGCCGCACCACCCGGTGCATTAGGCACGACCAACCGGACTGGCTTGCTGGGAAAGCCCGCTTGCGCCCACAGGCTGGCGGGTGCCATGATGGCCGCGCAGGCGAACGCACTGGCCAGCAGGAACTGACGTTTCATGAAGATCTCCTTGTTGTTTGCCACGCGAGAGAAAAAGTTCGCGCACCCCGTCATTTTTGCATGACAACCACTGCCTTGCAGTTGCCCGGGGAGGTGGCTGAGGTATGTAGCTGCGGAAATCGTTACCAGGGGAAAACCCCTAGAAGTAAACTGCCTCAGCTCCTTGAATTTGATTATTAAAAATAATCATAATCGCCGTATTGCTGGAGATACACATGACAAAGAAGTACGAGGGTCTTTCCGTTGAGATCCGTGGCGAGAACAAAGAAGTGGCCGTGGTGCGTCTGACGCGTGGCGCCAAGAGAAACGCCCTTTCTGATGGCCTCATCCTGGCTATCCGCGACACATTTCAGAACCTGCCTGACACCGTGCGCGCCGCCGTGATCGATGGTGAGGGCGAACACTTTTGCGCAGGCCTGGATCTTTCTGAACTGAAGGAGCGCGACGCAGGCCAGGGCCTGCATCATTCGCGGTTGTGGCATTCCGCGCTGGAATGCGTGCAATACGGTCCGGTGCCGGTCGTGGCCGTGCTGCATGGCGCGGTGGTAGGCGGCGGGCTGGAGTTGGCAAGCGCCGCCCATATCCGTGTGGCCGATGAGAGCACGTTCTATGCACTGCCCGAAGGCTCTCGCGGCATTTTCGTCGGCGGCGGCGGCTCCGTGCGAATTCCCAAACTGGTGGGTGCCGCCTGCATGACGGACATGATGCTCACTGGCCGTGTCTACAACGCACAAGACGGGGAGCGCCTCGGATTTGCGCAATACCTGGTGCCCACCGGGCAGGCTTTCGATAAAGCCTTTGAACTGGCCTGCCGAATTGCCCAGAACGCGCCGCTCACCAACTACTCGTTGATCCACGCCCTGCCACGCATTGCCGAGCAACCGGCTGATCATGGGTTTTTCACGGAGGCCCTGATGTCAGCCATAGCGCAGTCCGCGCCAGAGGCCAAGGACAGAGTGCGCGCCTTCCTCGAAGGGCGGGCAGCCAAGGTGCAGAAATCCTGACAAAGGATGCCTCCTGAAGAGTGACCCACAAAGACGAGACATGAGCATGACCGACACCGACCCAAACCAAACGCCGCCAAAATATCGCCCCCTCACCTTCGGTGTGACCCGCGTCAACTTAAGGCTAGCCGAAGGCGGTGTTCAGTATCTGACGGCCGACACCCCGCTCGGCCCGTTTGGTGAACGCATGTCGGACAGCCTCATTCATTGGGCAAAAACCACACCTGATGAAACGTTCGTTGCCCAACGTCAGCGCGGGCCTGATGGGGCGCTGGGAGATTGGCGCCGCGTCAGCTACGCCGAGGCTTTGGATGCTGCGCGCCGCATTGGCCAGGCGCTTCTCAACCGAGGACTGTCGGTCGAGCGCCCGGTGGTCATCCTGAGCGACAACGGCATTGATCATGCCTTGCTGGCACTAGGGTGCATCTACGTCGGCATTCCGTTTTCGCCCTCATCGCCTGCCTACTCCACCGTGAGCAAGGACTACGGCAAGCTGCGCCACGTCATCAACACGCTGACACCGGGTTTGATCTGGGCAGAGGATGGGGAACGCTATGGCGCGGCCATTGCAGCCGCGGCGCCTGCAGACGCCGAAATCTCGCTTTCGCGCCTTGCTGATCACGCCCACCTGAAGGGGCGCACCTCAACGCCCTTCTCCGAATTGCTGGCCACCGAGCCCACCGCTGCCGTGGATGCCGCCCAAGCCGCCACAGGACCGGACACCATTGTCAAGTTTCTGTTCACCAGCGGCTCGACCAAACTGCCGAAGGCGGTCATCAATACCAACCGCATGTGGTGCTCCAACCAGCAGCAAATGCGCCAATCCATGCCGATTCTCACGCAAGAGCGGCCCGTGCTGATCGACTGGCTCCCCTGGAACCATACCTTCGGCGGCAACCATAACGTGGGCATGGTGCTCAACAACGGCGGCACCCTCTATATAGACGAGGGCAAGCCTACACCAGCGTTGGTGGGCGAAACGCTGCGCAACCTGCGTGAGATCGCCCCGACGCTTTACTTCAACGTCCCGACCGGGTTCGAGGCGATTGCCAACGCCATGAAAACCGACGACGCATTGCGCAAGAACTTTCTCTCGCGTGTGAAGATGTTCTTTTATGCAGGTGCGTCGCTGGCCCAGCCGGTATGGGACTCTCTTTTCCAAAGCGCGGAGCGCGAGCTGGGTGAGCGCATTGTCATGACCTGCGGCTTCGGCATGACCGAATCAAGCCCCTATGGCTTGTTCCCCGCAGGGCCCGACATTCGTGCCGGGGACCTCGGCCTGCCCACGCCCGGCATGGAATGCAAACTGGTACCCACGAGTGGCAAGGTCGAACTTCGCTACCGGGGCCCCAACATCACGCCCGGATACTGGCGCTCACCCGAGTCCACCGCGGAGGCGTTCGATGAAGAGGGCTTCTTTTGCACAGGCGACGCTGTTCTGTGGATCGATCCGAGCAACCCCCATGCGGGCTTGCGTTTTGATGGCCGGATTGCGGAAGACTTCAAGCTGGCTACCGGCACCTTCGTGAGCGTGGGACCGTTGCGAGCACGAGTGATCGCAGGGGGCGCGCCTTACATTCAAGATGTGGTGATGACCGGGCTGAACCGCAAGGAGGTCGGCGCACTGGTCTTCACCACGCCCGCCGTGCGCACACTGACGGACCTCCCAGCCGACGCGCCGATGGCACAAGTACTGGCCGACGAGCGTGTGCTGGCGAAGTTTCAAAGCCTGGTCACCGATCTTTCCCTTACGGCCACCGGGAGCGCCAACCGCGTCACGCGGCTGATGCTGATGTCCGAGCCGCCCTCCATAGACAAGGGCGAGATTACCGACAAGGGAAGCATCAACCAGCGCGCGGTACTGAAAGAGCGCGACGTGCTGGTGCAGGCGCTCTATGAGAAAACCCCGGGATACATCGTGATCACCCCGGTAGGCCACACCTGAAAAAGTCAACTTAAAGGAACAACATGAAAAGCAAGGGATTCTTCACCGCCTTCGACGACGTGTGGATGCTCGACGGCGTGCGCACGCCCATGGTCGACTACTGCGGAGCGCTGGGCCATATTTCGCCAACGGATCTGGGCATCAAGGCCGCACGCGAAGCCCTCAAACGCGCAGGCGTACCTGCATCCGATATTGGCTCGGTCGTCTGCGGCAACATGGCGCCCGGTGACTTCGATCAGTTCTTCCTGCCACGTCACATCGGCCTTTACGCTGGCGTTCCGGTTGAAGTTCCCGCCATCATGGCGCAGCGAATCTGTGGAACCGGCTTCGAGCTGTTCAGGCAGGCAGGCGAACACATTCAGGGTGGCGCTTGCGAGGCAGCTCTGGTAGTAGGCACTGAAAGCATGACTCGCAACCCTATCGCGTCGTTCGACAACCGTACCGGCTTCAAGCTTGGCGCCCCGGTAGGCTTCAAAGATTACATGTGGGAGGCGCTGAAAGACCCAGCCGCTGGCATCAATATGATCCAGACCGCTGAGAACCTGGCCAAAAAATACGGCATTACGCGCGAAGACGTCGATGCGTTTGCCTCTGTCTCGTTCGCCAACGCGGTGGCCGCACAGCAAAGTGGCTTCTTGGCTGGCGAGATCGTGCCAGTGATCACCGAGAAATTCGAGATTGATGACTATAAGCCACGCGGCATTCGCCTTCAAGGCAAAGTGACCGAAGTGGCACAAGACACGCACCCTCGCATCTCACCGGCAGAAGTACTGGCCAAACTGAGGCCCGTATTCGACGGCGGCGTTCAGACGGGTGGCAACTCATCTGCGCTGGTAGATGCTGCAGCTGCTGCTGTAGTGGCGTCAGGTGATTATCGCAAGGCCTCAGGCCGGCCTGCCCTTGCCCGCGTGGTGGGCGCCGCCGCTGTTGGCGTGCCGCCCGAAATCATGGGCATTGGCCCGGCCCCCGCCATTCGCCTGCTGCTGGAGCGTACTGGCCTGAAGCTGGACGACATTGGCCGCTTCGAGATCAATGAGGCTCAGGGCGCGCAAACCCTGGCCGTCGGCAGAGAGCTGGGCCTTGATCTGGCCAAGCTGAACGTGAACGGCGGCGCCATTGCACTTGGCCACCCACTGGCCGCCACCGGGGTTCGCCTGACGATCACTGTGGCACGTGAAATGCAGCGTGCAGGCCTGAAATATGGCATTTCCTCGGCCTGCGTCGGAGGTGGCCAGGGCATTGCGTTGCTGCTGGAAAATCCGGCAGTCGCCTGAGTCAAAGTCTGACACAGATAGGAGCACCTGATGAAAATTGAAGGAAAAGCCGCCCTGGTTACTGGCGGTGGCTCGGGTCTAGGTGAGGCCACTGCGCGCGAACTGGCGCGCCTGGGCGCCAAGGTTGCCGTGCTGGATTTGAATCTGGACAACGCCAAAAGAGTGGCGCAGGACATCGGCGGCATAGCCATTCAGGCAGACGTGAGCGACGGCCCCAGCATGGAGGCCGCATTGGCCGAAGCTGCTGCGGCCCACGGCCCGGCTCGCATCTTGATGCAAATCGCCGGCATCGGCACGGCCAAGCGCGTCATCGCCAAGGACGGCAGCCCCGCACCGCTGGAAGAATTTGCCAAGGTCGTCAATGTGAACCTGATCGGCAGCTACAACGCGGCGCGCCTCTTTGCGGCGGCGGCCGCCAAGCTCGACCCCATGGAAGACGGTGAGCGCGGCGTCATGGTTTTTACCGCCAGCGTGGCCGCGTTCGACGGACAAGTGGGGCAACAGGCATACAGCGCATCCAAGGGTGGCGTGGTCGGCATGACTCTGCCCATGGCGCGCGACCTGGCGCAGCACGGGATCCGGGTCTGCACCATTGCACCCGGCCTGTTTGCGACTCCTTTGATGCGCACCCTGCCCGAGCCCGTGCAGCAATCTTTAGCCGCATCCATTCCATTTCCTTCGCGCCTGGGCAAGCCCGAGGAGTTCGCCGAACTGGCTTGCCACATTGTCACCAACGGGCACCTCAATGGCGAGGTGATTCGTCTGGACGGCGCCCTGCGCATGGCACCACGGTAATTTCCTTAATTGACCGCGCAACGTATAACGCACAAACTAATTCATGAAGACCACCATCTATGACGTCAAGGTGATGTTCGGCGACTGCGATCCCGCTGGCATTGTGTTTTTTCCAAATTTTTCCAAGTGGATGGACGCTTCGTCGCTGGATTTTTTCATGCAGTGCGGCATCCCTCCGTGGCGCGAACTGCAAAAAACAACTGGCATCATTGGTACGCCCTTACTTGAGATTCATACGAAATTCATGCGTCCTGCCACTTATGGTGACCTGCTCCACGTGCATACCTGTATCGAAACCTGGAACGCCAAGACCTTTGTGCAGAAGCATTCAGTCATGAAGGGCGACCAACTGCTGTGCGAAGGCCGGGAAACACGCGCTTTCTGCATCCACCCGGAGGGTGGTCGCCTGCAGGCCATTCCGGTACCCGATTTCATCAAGGAAAAGTGTTCCTGACCCCCTCGGCAAACCGAGGATCAGTTTTCCCCGCACCCACTCGAAACCAAGCCAATCCAAACCCCAAGGAGACAAACCATGACCCGCTTCAAGAAACATGCCCTCGTGGCCGCTGCCGCGCTACTGGCTGCCGGCAGTGCGCTGGCCGACATCACCATCGGCGTGATCGCCCCCTTGACTGGGCCAGCATCTGGCCTGGGCATTCCAGCCGGCAACCAGGTCAAACTCTGGCCCAAGGAAATCGCGGGCGAGAAGCTGAACATCATCGTCATGGACGACGCCAGCGATCCGACCCCGGGGGTGACACATGCCAAGCGCTACGTCACACAGGACAAAGTGGACATCATCATGGGGTCCGTGGCCACGCCTGTTGCCGCAGCCATTGCGCAGGTTGCCGAGGAATCAGCCACACCGCAAATCTCATGGTCGCCGGTGGCTCTGCCGCCTGGCAAGGACAAATGGGTGTTCCGCCTGCCGCAATCCAACGCGGTCATGGGCCACGCCGTCATTGAGCACATGAAGCGCCAGGGCATCAAAACCGTTGGCTTCCTGGGCTACAGCGACGCCTACGGCGAAACCTGGCTCAACGACTTCAAGCCGCAGGCCGAAAAAGCCGGCATCAAGATGGTGGCAGTGGAACGCTTCGCGCGCGCCGACACCAGCGTCACCGGTCAAGCCCTCAAGCTGGTCTCCGCCAACCCCGACGCCATGCTGGTGGTGGCGTCAGGTTCAGGTGCCGCCATGCCGCAAATGACGCTGGTCGAGCGCGGCTACAAAGGGAAAATCTACCAGACCCACGCTGCTGCCACACGAGACCTGATGCGCGTCGGCGGCAAATCGGTGGAAGGCGGCTTCGTCGTCTCCGGCCCTGCGGTTCTGGCAGAACAGTTGCCCGATTCGCACCCATCCAAAGCAGAAGCCATCAAGTTTGTGCAGCAGTACGAGAAGGCCTACGGCCCAGCCTCGCGCAACCAGTTTGCAGGCCACGCTTACGATTCGATCCTGGTGCTGGAAAAAGCCCTGCCCATCGCCCTCAAGAAAGCCAAACCCGGCACGCCAGAGTTTCGCGCTGCCCTGCGGGATGCATTCGAAGGCATGGGCCGCGTCGTGCTGGCCCACGGTGTGCTGAACTGGACTGCGCAAGACCACTGGGGCTACACCCCCGACACGGGCGTGATGATGCGCGTGACGGGTGGCGAATTCAAGGTCGAGAAATAAGGACCACTGCAGGGTTTCCAAGCTACGCATGAACGACTACCAAGTACCCGTATCCGACATCGGCTTCATCCTCTTCGACGCGCTGCAAGGAGCCAGCAAGCTGGCCGAGTTGCCTGCCGTGGCCGAAGCAGATGAGGCGCTGATGCGCCAGCTGCTCGAGGAAATGGGCAAGTTCGTGAGTGGCCGGATCGCGCCGCTCAACCGCGTAGGAGACGAAACCGGTGCGCGCTGGCATGACGGCGCTGTCACCATGCCGCCCGGCTTCCGTGATGCCTATCAGGCATTCTGGCAAGCTGGGTGGCCCGCCTTGTCCGCCGCCCCCGAGGACGGCGGGCAAGGCCTGCCTTCCGTGCTCGAAGCTGCTCTGTATGAGAGCCTCTCAGCCGCCAATCACGGCTGGACCATGGCGCCCGGTTTGTTGCACGGTGCTTATGAGTGCCTGAGGCACAACGCAAGTGCGGAGCTGAAGGCGCAGTATCTTTCCAAGCTTGCCACCGGTGAATGGCTGGCCACCATGTGCCTGACCGAGCCCCACGCCGGTAGCGACCTGGGCCTGGCCACCACGCGCGCCATACCGCAATCCGACGGTTCACACCGAATTTCAGGCACCAAGATTTTCATTTCCGGGGGCGAGCATGACCTGACGGACAACATCGTCCATCTGGTGCTTGCGCGCGAGCCCGGAGCACCCCCGGGCCCAAGGGCCTGTCTCTTTTTCTGGTTCCCAAGTTCTATCCGGACGGCACACGCTCGGCTGCGGCATGTGAGCGGATCGAAGAAAAAATGGGGCTGCACGGGAGCCCAACCTGCGTCATGCGTTTCGACGACGCCACTGGGTGGATCGTTGGCGCACCCGGCAAAGGACTCTCCGCCATGTTCGTCATGATGAACGCAGCGCGGTTGCACGTTGCACTGCAGGGCATTGGCTTGCTCGATGCGGCATGGCAAAAGGCTAACGCCTACGCGAAAGAACGTCGCCAGATGCGTGCGCCTGGGGCGTCGACCACCAGCCTGATTTCCGAGCATCCCGCCATCCGCCGCATTCTCGACACCCAGCGTGCCTGGATAGACTGCGGCCGCGTCATCGCCTACACCACAGCACTCGAACTCGACATTGCAAAGCACCACACCGATTCAGACCGCCGCCAGCGGGCCGAACGCTGGTGCACACTGATTACGCCCATACTGAAATCGGCCTTCACACACCAGGCGTTTCATGGTGGCAGCGATTGCCTTCAGGTCTTCGGCGGACACGGTTACGTTCGCGAATGGGGCGTCGAGCAACACGTGCGCGATGCCCGTGTGAGCATGATCTATGAAGGCACCAACGAGATTCAGGCCATAGACCTGCTGGTACGCAAAGTGCTGAACGATGGCGGCGCGAACCTTGATCTCCTGATCTCTGACCTTAAAGACGAACTCAGTAGCGAACTGGTAGCAGGGACCGCTTTGGCCCAAGAGGCCTCGCAGCGCCTTGATGCGCTGGCGTCCCTCACCCGATCTCTCGCCACCGCATGCTCGCAAGATAGCACCCTCGCCTATTGGGTGGCTGACGACTACCTTCGCGCCGCCGCCGCCGCCCTGCTTGGGTGGGCAGGTGCCCACATAGAAGCTGCCGCACCCAGCGCGCCAGACCCGACCCGTTGGCTAGCGCCGCTACAAGCCCTGCGCCATTGGGTTCTGCCGGAGTTCGACATGCGTTGCAGCATCATTGAGCGGCGCCTGTCCATGGTTCCATCAGTCTGACCATGCGTGCGCCCATGGAGCGAAAGAAATCGACAGCACCAGGAGCAGTAGTAGAAAAAATCGACACGCGTTATCTGCAGACCCTACTAGGCTATAACGCGCGCCGTGCAGCCCTCACCATCATCAGCTTGTTCGTGCCGCGCATGGCCGAGTTTGGTTTGCGACCGGTTGATTTTTCGATTCTGTCGGTCATAGGCCACAACCCAGGCATCACCTCCAAGCAACTGTGCAGCGTGCTTGATCTCCTTCCACCCAACCTGGTGGGGAAGATCAACGCACTGGAACAACGCGGCCTTCTCGAACGGCAAGCTCACCCATCTGACCGAAGAGCACTAGGCCTGCACCTGACAACAGAAGGCCAAATCTTGATGAAACAGGCCGAAAAATCCGCCTTCGATCTCGAAATCGAGGCTGCCAGCGCACTCTCGGCAACAGAGCGCCAAGCCTTGATTCGCCTGTTGCGAAAAGTCTACGACCGCTGAGAAATGGGCAGGACATTCCCGAGCACGTCTCCGGGTAAGTCCGGATTTTGTAGCGCCTAACCTACGCCCCACCTCCTTTTCAAGCTATAAAACGTGTAGCGTTGTAATAATTTGCGCTATATTTAAGTTCATAGGGAGCCTACAGTGCGCTACCCCGAGGAGAAGCCTGAAAATGAGCTCAAAAGAAAACGCGGCCACTAGCCAGCTTCTGGCCTTGCTTGAAGCGCGGTACGCCATTCGGGTACTCTGGGCGCTGCGCGACGGGCATCCGCAGACCTTTCGGCTCCTGCAGGACAGCGTCGGGGGTATTACCCCGAACACACTCAACACCCGCCTGAAGGAGTTGCGCGCCGCAGGCCTTGCCACCCACGGAAGCGATGGCTACAGCCTCACCCTGAGCGGGTCCGACTTGATCAAACGGTTGTCAGATCTGCAGGCTTTTGCCACCAAGTGGGCGGCTTCCCAAGCCAAGAAAAAGTAGCGCGCCGTCAAAAATGAACGCGCCAATCTGGCGTTTTCTGCAGCGAAAAGACGCTTCAAAATGATACAGCCCCTTCGAGCGGCTATATTCAGAGCGTAACTTCCAACTAATTCTTACCTGACATGAACACCACTCCTAGCGGCCTGCAATACACCGACACCCAACCCGGTACGGGCGCAGAAGCCAGCCCTGGCCAAGATGTAACGGTGCACTACACCGGCTGGCTCTACACAGATGGCCAGCAGGGCGCGAAGTTCGACTCCAGCCGCGACCGCAACGACCCATTCAGCTTTCCTCTCGGCGCGGGCCACGTGATCAAGGGCTGGGACGAAGGTGTTGCCGGCATGAAAGTGGGAGGTCAGCGCACCCTCATCATCCCCCCGAACTCGGCTACGGAGCCCGCGGCGCTGGCGGCGTGATTCCGCCCAACGCCACCCTGAAGTTTGATGTCGAGCTCCTGGGCGTCAACTAAAAAATCAGGTTGAGAATGGGCGCTCAGGCGCCCGATTCCCCCGCGGTCAAACACTGCACCGGGGAGAATCTCGTCTTGAACCTGGGCTGGCGCAGCATTGCGTCCGACATCGCCAGGATTCTTGCAAAAAATCCGGCTTTTCGGCTCATTTTCCCCCTTGAATTCACCTGTATGGGTTCCATCTGAAGGGGAATACGGCAAAAACATGCCGAAAAACAAGCCAAAAGTCTAGTAGATACCGCTTCTTCCTCTGAACCGCATGTCTGACCAAGCCCAACCTTACCCCAATACCCCCGCCGACGCACCTTTCAGTCCTGAAGAACTCGAAGCTGCTGCCGCAGCCAACGAGCATGACGCCACCACCCAACTGGAGAGCGCGCTCGCTGAAATCGAGAGCTTGAAAGCCAAGACTTCTGAACTGACCGACCAAACCCTGCGTTCCCATGCCGAGGCACAGAACGCTCGCCGGCGGGCAGAAGAGGAAATCGCCAAGGTTCGCAAGTTTGCAGTGGAAGCCTTCGCCGAGAGCATGCTGCCCGTTCTGGACAGCCTGGAAGCTGCCCTCGCGATCAACCACGCCACTGCGGAACAACTGCGCGAAGGCACAGAGGCCACGCTCCGCCAGTTGCTCAGTGCGCTGGAGCGCAACAAAGTGGTGGAAATCAATCCCGCGGCCGGCAGCAAGTTCGACCCTGCGCAGCAGCAGGCCATCAGCCTAGTCCCCGCAGAGCAAGACCCCAACACCGTGGTGAGCGTGCTGCAAAAGGGCTACCTGATCGCCGACCGTGTGCTGCGCCCGGCACTCGTCACCGTGGCGGCACCCAAATAACCCAATAGACGAGAGCGTGGACAAGGCAAGCAAAAAAACATCCACCTGAAGGCACCTTGAAAAACAAGCACTTGCCCACAACCTCCTGAGCATCTGAACCAATACACATCCAAGCGGAGAACAAATATGGGAAAAATTATCGGCATTGACCTGGGTACCACCAACAGTTGCGTTGCCATCATGGAAGGCAACACCACCAAGGTGATCGAGAACGCGGAAGGCGCGCGCACCACCCCGTCTATCGTGGCTTATCAGGAAGACGGCGAAGTGTTGGTGGGTGCGCCGGCCAAGCGCCAGGCTGTTACCAACCCCAGGAACACCATATACGCCGTCAAACGCCTGATCGGACGCAGGTTCGAAGAGCCTGAAGTGCAGAAGGACATCCACCTGATGCCCTACGAAATTTCCAAGGCCGACAACGGTGACGCCTGGGTCGAAGTGCGCGGCAAGAAACTCTCGCCGCCCCAGATCAGCGCCGAAACCCTCCGCAAAATGAAGAAGACTGCTGAGGACTACCTTGGCGAGCCTGTGACTGAGGCCGTCATTACCGTCCCCGCCTACTTCAACGACAGCCAGCGCCAAGCCACCAAAGACGCAGGCCGCATCGCTGGCTTGGACGTCAAGCGCATCATCAACGAGCCTACCGCTGCTGCGCTGGCATTCGGCCTCGACAAGCAAGCCAAGGGTGACCGCAAGATCGCGGTGTATGACCTTGGCGGCGGCACATTCGACGTCTCCATCATCGAAATCGCAGACGTCGATGGCGAAAAGCAATTTGAAGTGCTCTCCACCAACGGCGACACCTTCCTGGGCGGCGAAGACTTTGACCAGCGAATCATTGACTATGTCATTGGCGAGTTCAAGAAAGACCAGGGCGTAGACCTGTCGAAAGACGTGCTGGCTCTGCAGCGCCTGAAAGAAGCCGCCGAGAAAGCCAAGATCGAGCTCTCAAGTAGCGCTTCCACCGACATCAACCTGCCCTACATCACGGCTGATGCCTCCGGCCCCAAGCATTTGAACATCAAGCTGACCCGCGCCAAGCTGGAAAGCCTGGTCGAAGAGCTCGTAGAGCGCACCATTGCCCCTTGCCGCACTGCCATCAAGGATGCAGGCGTCAGCGTGAGCGACATCGACGACGTGATCCTCGTGGGCGGCCAGACCCGCATGCCCCAGGTGCAAGAGAAGGTCAAGGAGTTCTTCGGAAAAGAGCCGCGCAAGGACGTCAACCCCGACGAAGCCGTGGCCGTGGGTGCCGCCATTCAGGGCCAGGTGCTGGGCGGCGACCGCAAGGACGTTCTGCTGCTCGACGTCACCCCGCTGTCTCTGGGTATCGAAACCCTGGGCGGCGTGATGACCAAAATGATCACCAAGAACACCACCATCCCGACGAAGTTCGCACAGACCTTCTCCACAGCGGAGGACAACCAGCCTGCCGTGACGATCAAGGTGTTCCAGGGTGAGCGCGAAATGGCCAGCGGAAACAAGCTGCTCGGCGAATTCAACCTGGAAGGCATTCCGCCGTCGCCGCGCGGTCTGCCGCAGATTGAGGTCGCCTTCGACATCGACGCCAACGGCATTTTGCACGTCTCGGCCAAAGACAAGGGCACTGGCAAAGAAAACAAGATCACCATCAAGGCAAACTCCGGTCTCTCGGAAGCCGAGATCCAGCAGATGGTGAAAGATGCCGAGCTGAACGCCGCCGAAGACCACAAGAAAATCGAGCTGATTCAGGCTCGCAACCAGGCCGACGCCTTGGTACACAGCGTGCGCAAGTCGCTCACGGAGCACGGCGACAAGCTCGACGCTGGCGAGAAGGAAAAGATCGAAGCCGCCATCAAGGAGGCTGAAGAAGCCATCAAAGGTGACGACAAGGCCACCATCGATTCCAAGACCGAAGCACTGATGACCGCAAGCCAGAAGCTGGGCGAGAAAATGTACTCTGACGCGCAGGCCGCCGCTGGTGCTGCAGGGGCCGCAGGTGCAGCCCCCGGCGGTAGCCAAGGTGCCTCCTCGGCAGCAGACGACAACGTGGTCGACGCTGAAGTCAAGGAAGTCAAGAAAGACTGAAGAAGGGCGACCTCGTCGCTGCCCCCGGCAGATGACCTATCTAAAGCATAGTCATCTGCCGGCCTGGAAAGCCTCGATCAGACCGGTCGGGGCTTTTATGCTGAATTTGTCGTATTTGCCATGGCTACCAAACGGGATTTTTACGAAGTACTTGGGGTACCCAAGAATGCGTCTGACGACGAAATAAAAAAGGCCTACCGCAAGCTGGCGATGAAGTATCACCCCGACCGCAATCAGGGTGACACAAAAACTGCGGAGCAGAAATTCAAGGAGGTCAAAGAGGCCTACGAGATGCTCAGCGATCCGCAGAAGAAGGCTGCATACGACCAGTATGGCCATGCGGGAGTGGACCCGAACATGCGCGGTGGCCAAGAGGGTTACGGTGGTTTTGCCGAGGCGTTTGGCGACATCTTCGGCGACATCTTCGGTCAGCAGGCTGGCGGACGCGGTGGCCGAGGTGGCCGGCAAGTGTTTCGCGGCGCAGACCTCAGCTACGCCATGGAGATCACGCTTGAGGAAGCAGCTGGCGGCAAAGAAGCGCAAATTCGCATTCCAAGCTGGGACGAATGCAATGTTTGCAGCGGATCAGGCGCCAAGCCTGGCACCAGCGCCAACACCTGCTCCACCTGTCACGGCCAAGGGGTCGTACAAATGCGCCAGGGGTTCTTCAGCGTCCAGCAGACGTGCCCGCATTGCCGCGGCACTGGCAAGATCATTCCCGACCCATGCAACACCTGCCACGGGCAGGGCAAGGTCAAGAATCAGAAAACGCTGGAAGTTAAAATTCCTGCTGGCATAGACGACAGCATGCGCATTCGCTCGGCTGGTAATGGCGAGCCGGGCACAGGTGGCGGACCACCGGGCGACCTGTTCATCGAAATCCGCGTCAAGAAGCATGACATCTTCGAGCGCGACGGCGATGACCTGCATTGCGTCGTCCCCATCAGCTTCACAACCGCTGCCCTGGGCGGCGAGATTGAAGTGCCCACCCTGGGCGGCAAGGCAGCCATTGACATTCCTGAGGGCACCCAGGCCGGCAAGCAGTTCAGGCTGCGGGGCAAAGGAATCAAAGGCGTTCGCTCCAGCTACCCTGGCGACCTATACTGCCATATCAGCCTGGAAACGCCAGTCAAGCTGACTGAGCACCAGCGCAAGCTGCTCAAGGAGTTTGATGAGTCCGTCAAGAAGGGCGGCGCCAAACATTCTCCGAGCACTGAGAGCTGGACAGATCGTCTGAAGAACTTCTTCGGCGCCTGATGAGCTTCCAAGTGGCCTGTCGGCCCCCGGCGTTCCTGGGAGAAACGGTCGCATCGCTTGCAGGAGCGGCTTTAGCCGCGATGGGCTTCCTTCGGAGCACAAGTTGCCACTGATGACGGCGACCCTTCGCGGCTAAAGCCGCTCCTACACAGGCAGAGGCGATTGAGGCCGTTATCGGCTTCAAAATTTATCCCCGGATCGCGGTTTCCCGGATCATATGAGCAGCCTTCTCCGCGATCATGATCGTGGGGGCATTGGTATTGCCACTCACCACCTGCGGCATGATGGATGCATCCACCACCCGCAGACCCCGCACCCCATGCACGCGAAGCCGTGAGTCCACCACGTCAAACGGGCCTTTTCCCATACGGCATGTGCCCACAGGGTGATAGATCGTGTCCGCATGCGCACGGATAAACCCCTCGATCTCCGCGTCGCTGCGCATCGCCGCTGAATTTTCCCGGCCACCATGGCGCGCCAGTGCCGGTTGGCTAAGCAACTCGCGCATCTGGCGAAATCCGGCGATCAAGCGGCGCATATCATCTGGGTCCTGCAAGAATCCTGGATCGATCAACGGTGCCGCCAAGGGGTCTGCGCTTGCAAGCTGCAAGCTGCCCCGGCTGCGCGGACGCAATACACAGACATGGCATGAAAACCCATGCCCCCACGCCGCGCTACGGCCATGGTTCACCAGCTTGCCCACGACAAAATGCAGCTGCAGATCAGAAAGCAACTCGCTCTCAGCGCTTCTGATGAAGCCACCCGCCTCCGCAAAATTGCTCGTCAGCAGCCCACGGCGCTCCCGCCGCCAGCGTCCAATCCCCTTCGCCACGCGCCACGCACCGGCCGCTGACACGCCGAAGAGATCGTGCGCCCCAGGAACGTCCCACCCCTGGACGACATCTGGATGATCGTGCAGATTCGCCCCCACGCCAGGCAAATCAAGCTGCACGCCTATGTCATGCCTGCGCAACTGATCAGCCGGCCCAATGCCCGAGAGCATCAGAAGCTGAGGCGACTGCAAGGCCCCCGCACTTAGCAGGACTTCCTGATTGGCGCGAACTACCTGTTCAGCGCCTGACTTCACGTAGGCAACGCCTACTGCGCGCGCGCCCTCAAGCAAAATACGGGTAACCTGCGCGCCGGTGATCACCCGCAGATTGGACCGCGCTCTGTTCGGTGTCAGGTAGGCCTTGGCGGCCGAGAACCGCTCGCCATTCTTGTGCGTGACCTGATAGAGCCCAACCCCCTCCTGCTGAGCACCATTGAAATCATCATTGCGGGCGTAGCCCGCCTGCACACCGGCTTCGACAAACGCCTCGGAAAATGGATTAGGATCTGAGAGGTCCTTGACGTTCAGCGGACCGCCCGTTCCGTGGAACTCATCCGCACCCCGCTCGTTGTGCTCCGAGCGCCTGAAAAATGGCAGCACATCCTGCCACGCCCACCCGTCATTCCCTTCCGCGGCCCAGGCGTCGTAGTCCTGGGGCTGACCCCGGGTGTAAATCATGGCGTTGATTGAACTGCTGCCGCCAAGCACCTTGCCGCGCGGCTGGTATCCGCGTCGCCCGTTCAAACCAGCTTGCGGAACCGTCTCATAGCCCCAATTGGCTTGACCGGTTCTGGCCATGACCGCGAGCCCGGCTGGGCAGTGAATAAGCCAACTACGATCTTCAGGGCCCGCCTCAAGCAAGGTCACCTGAATCGATGGATCCTCGCTCAAGCGTGCAGCAAGCACGCAACCCGCCGAACCGCCTCCCACGATCACGTAATCCGACATACTTGCGCCCCCTTTTCGATCTGTGCACCTCGGCGCAATCGTACAGGAGGGGCTACCGCAAAGAGCAGTTTATAAGAATCGATCCAGCAACTTCCTGCTGTTTTTGTCCATGTCCGTGAGGTCGCGAATAAGGTACTGAACCCCATGCACGTCATGCACTATGAGCAGGTCTGGCCCCAGACGGCGTATGTCTTCTTCGCCCTTGAGTACGAAACTCGTGCTGCCACGATCAGTTTCTACTTCCCAGGTGCTGGGAGTCGCAAAGCTGCTGACACTTTTCAAGCGGCGCACCACGGGCATGAATTCCCGCTGCTCGAGAGCCTCGGTCAACAGCCCGCGTTGAGGCTGATCCAGCGCAGACAACTGCGGCACCCAGGCCAGTTCGTGACCATCCACATCCAGCACGCTCACGCCTTCTTCTGGCGCCGCAACGGGAAATGCGCGCACAGCCACCACGCCCGCATGCTCGCGCCCCTGCTCATCCGTGAGCACCAACCGGCCAAAAGAGTCTCTGTGCAAAACGAATGGTGTGGTCATGGCCGCTCCTCCTGCTGCAGGCGCTGCTCGTGCGGAGTAAGCAGGTCTTGCGGATTGCCATTGGCTGAGTTCTGCAAATCGGCTCCGGCAGACGGGGTGTCCACGCTTTCGATTTCGAGCATGCGTTCACGCTCGGCCTTTTCCTGCCGAGGCTGTGCCTCATACAAACGCCAGTAAGCACCCCGTCGAGCAAGGAGCTGCTCGTGCGTCCCCTCCTCCACCTTCAGGCCCTTGTCCATCACGACCAGGCGGTCTGCCTTGCGTAAAGTGGAAAGGCGGTGCGCAATGGCAATGGTGGTTCGGCCACGCACCAGGTTGTCCAGCGCCTTTTGGATCTCGCGCTCGGTTTCGGTATCAACCGAGGCAGTGGCTTCGTCAAGAATCAAAATGCGCGGATCGATCAGCAGAGCACGTGCAATGGAGATGCGCTGGCGCTCACCGCCAGAAAGCCCCTGACCGCGCTCGCCCACCAGGGAATCGTAGCCCAGAGGCAACCGAAGTATGAATTCGTGTGCGTGCGCAGCCCGCGCGGCGGCAATGATTTCTGCCCGAGTGGCGTTGGGTTTGCCGTACGCTATGTTCTCCGCAATGGTGCCGAAGAACAGGAAGGGCTCCTGCAGCACCAGCCCGATGTTGCGACGGTAATCTGCCACCCTCAGTTGGCGAATATCAACGCCGTCCAGGGCGATGCTGCCGTCGGTGATGTCGTAAAAGCGGCAGATCAGGTTCACCAACGTACTCTTGCCGGAGCCACTATGCCCCACCAGGCCGATCATCTGGCCCGGCTCTATGTCCAGATTCAAGCCCTTGATCACCGCGCGGTTGCCATAGCGGAAATGGGCATCGCGCACCGTGATCTGGCCTTTCACGGCCAGCAGATCGACCGGCTTGGCCGCCTCCGGCACACTGGAAACGTGATCCAGAATCTCGAAAATGCGCTTGGCGCCCGAAGCCGCCTTCTGGGTCACCGAAACAATACGGCTCATCGAATCCAGTCGCGCATAAAAGCGGCCAATGTAGGCCAGAAACGCGGTCAGGACCCCCACCGTAATCTCCTGCTTGCTGACCAGCCAGATGCCGAAGGCCCAAACCACCAGCAATCCGATCTCGGTCAGCAGAGTCACCGTCGGGGAAAACAGAGACCATAGCTTGTTCAGCCGGTCGTTCACCGCAAGGTTATGCCGGTTTGCTTCAGCAAAACGCTTGGCTTCACGGTCTTCCTGTGCAAAGGCCTTGACCACGCGAATGCCGGGAATGGTGTCAGCCAGCACATTGGTCACTTCCGACCACACACGGTCGATTTTCTCGAAACCAGTGCGCAGGCGGTCGCGCACGACGTGGATCATCCAGCCAATGAAGGGCAGCGGCACCAGTGTGACCAGCGCCAGCGCCGGGTTGATCGAGAAAAGAATAACCGCCGTCATGGCGATCATTAACACATCCGTTGCAAAATCAAGCAGGTGCAACGAGAGGAAAACGTTGATTCTGTCGGTCTCTGATCCAATGCGGGCCATCAGGTCTCCGGTGCGTCGTCCGCCAAAATATTCGAGCGACAAATTCAGCAGGTGCTCGTAGGTGGTGCTGCGCAAATCGGAGCCGATGCGTTCAGAAACGAGTGCCAGAATGTAAGTCTTCGCCCAGCCCAGACCCCAGGCCAGCAAGGCTGCGCCGAGCAAGCCGCTGAGCAGCAAGGCCACGAGCCCCGTGTCGATCTGCTCCCCGTTCTGGAATGGAATGAGCACCTTGTCCATCAGTGGCATGGTCAGGTAGGGCGGCACCAGGGTCGCCGCCGTCGACGCCAGCGTCAGTAGAAACCCTGCCAGAAGCTGCCATTGATAAGGCTTTGCGAACCGCCATAGGCGCAACAGCGTCCAGCTGGAAGGAGGCTTGCCGGAGTCAGCCATGTCTTCGTCGTCGGCCGTGCCTTCAGCTTCTGCGACCTCGTCGCCCAGCTCGCCGACCTTGCCCGTGGCGCCAGCCAGCGCCGCGTCAAACTGGGCCAGCAACCGAAGAGCAGCCACATTGCGGCCAAGTGTGTAGCGCCAAAGCGCCAATCGGCCTTGATCGTCCCACAGCTCCAGGGTGCCAACACCGGCGTGGTCGTGGTGCCTCAAGGTCAAGCTCAGCGCCAAATCCCAGCTCCGCCACTCTGTTTCATCCGGAAACCGTGAAATAAGCCGTTGATTTGTAATAAGGATCAGACCAGATCCGAAACGTAGTCGGTCGGTCAAGTCAACTTCCAGCGAGGCGCGAACGTTTTCTTCTGGACGCAGTGCCAAGCCGGCGTAAAACTCACCCGCCATGGAAGTTTCGGGTGCAGTGGAGACGGTGGAAGATTGCAGCGACATGAATTGAACAACGTATCGCACCCGGTTTGGGGCGACTACAGAGCTGAAACCAAGAAAGCGAGCGCGCTCTAAATGAAGCGAATCAAGCAAGACGAACCTGGCTCGGCAGGAGGTGGCGGATTGTATCCCTCGGTCAGCCGTGCCACCACCGTGGAGGCCCCAATGGCCCCAATAGCCGCTGAGGCCGATGGGGCAGGTGAGTCAGCTGGGGGCGTTTCCCCCCAGACGGTTTTTGCCGACATGGTGATCCGCCGCATGGCATTCTTGCGCGGCCCTAACATCTGGACCTACCGCCCTGTCATCGAAGCGGTGGTCGACATCGGCCAGCTTGAAGACCATCCGTCCAACACGCTGACAGGTTTTTACGAGCGCCTGACCGCCTGGCTGCCTGGGCTGATTGAGCACCGCTGCAGTGTAGGCCGCAGGGGCGGCTTCCTCATGCGCCTTCGCGACGGCACTTGGCCCGGGCACATCCTGGAGCACGTGGCGCTTGAGTTGCAAACCCAGGCCGGCATGAAAACCGGCTTTGGCAAAGCCCGCATGACGCATGAGCACGGCGTCTACAAAGTGGTCATCCGCACCCGCGATGAAGCCGTTGGCAAGGCTGCCCTTGAATCAGCACGCGATCTGGTCATGGCCGCCATCAACGACCGCCCGTATGACGTGGCGGCCACCATTGCCCGCCTGACCGACATGGTTGATCGCCTCTGCCTCGGTCCCAGCACCGCCAGCATGGTGGAGGCCGCCGGAGAGCGAGGCATCCCGTTCATCCGCCTGAACGAGGGCAATCTGGTTCAATTGGGCCATGGCGCAGCACAACGCCGCATCTGGACGGCCGAGACCGACCGCACCAGCGCCATCGCCGAGGGAATCTCGCGCGACAAAGATCTGACCAAGGAATTGCTCGCTTCCTGCGGCGTACCTGTGCCGGAGGGCAAAACCGTAGACAGCGCCGCCGAAGCCTGGGACGCTGCCCAAGACATTGGATTGCCGGTTGTGGTCAAACCCACCGACGGAAACCATGCGCGCGGAGTCTCCCTCAACCTGAACACCCGCCAAGAAGTCGAAGAAGCCTTCGCCGCCGCTGAAAAAGAAGGCTCCGAAGTCATGGTCGAGCGCTTCATTCCTGGCCAGGAACACCGCCTGCTCGTGGTCGGCAACAAAGTCGTGGCAGCCACACGCGGCGAAATCACCCGTATCAGCGGAGACGGCCGCTCCACCGTGGCGCAACTTATCGAGTCGCAAGTCAACTCCGACCCACGACGCGGCCCTGAAGAGCACCTGCCGCTGGATACCGTGCGGGTGTACGAGAACCCCGTCACCCAACTCGAGTTGAACCGCCAAGGCCTGACGGCCGAGAGCATTCTCCCCATCGGCGGTAGCGCGGTGGTCGAGCGCACTGGCAACATGGCCAACGACGTCACAGATCGCGTGCACCCAGACATTGCAGAGCAGGTAGCCTTGGCTGCCCGGGTGGTAGGCCTGGACATCGCCGGCATCGACCTGGTGGTCGAAGATATTGAAAAACCGCTGGCCCCTCAGGGAGGCGCCATCGTAGAGGTCAACGCAGGCCCAGGCCTGCTGATGCACCTCAAGCCTGCCGTAGGGCGAGCACAGCCGGTGGGCGAAGCCATTGTCAAGCACCTTTTCCCGCCATCTGAATCGGGACGCATTCCAATTGTCGGCATCATCGGGCAGCCCGGAGACGTACTCACAGCCCGGCTCGTGGCGTGGCTGCTGCAACTCAACGGACGCCTGACCGCGCTGGCTTGTCAGGATGGTCTTTACCTGGGTCAACGCCAACTCTCCAAAGGCAGCGCCTTGGGCTGGGAAGCCGGTGAACGCATGCTGATCAATAGAACCGTGCAGGCGGCCGTGCTGGAAAGCTCCGCCCGTCACATCCTCGCCGAAGGCTTGCCCTACGATCGGTGCCAGGTGGGCGTGGTCACGGCCATGCCCACCCCAGCTGGGCTTGAAGAGTTCTACGTGCGTGATGCCGACCAGGTGCCCAACATCGTACGCACGCAGATCGATGTCGTGCTGCCCGACGGAGCAGCCGTTCTCAATGCCGACGATGCCGAAGTCCTTGAGCTTGCTCGCTTTTGCGACGGCGAACTCATCCTCTACAGCCTAGACGAGTTAAATCCTGCCATCAAAGAACACCGGGCTCGCAAGGGCCGAGCCGTTTTCGCGCGTGAATCCACCGTGGTGCTGGCTACCGGTACCCAGGAAACCACCCTGGTCGATCTTTCGGCGCCCGCATTCACGGCCCTGATGAGCGGGCAGGCGGGCGATGCGCGCCGCCCCGTGATCGCGGCAGTGACCAGCGCTTGGGCGCTTGGCATTTCAGCCGAACTCATTCGAGGCGGTTTGCAACGCTACGGCGAGCCCGTGTGGGCTTCCCAAGCCGTTCTCAGCTAACCGCCGGCCTTCACCACGGCAAATTCGTTCATTTTTTTCAGCAGAAGAAAGCCATTCCCATGCAAGTCACTCGCATACGTGCGCTGCGCGGCCCCAACCTTTGGAGCCGGCACACGGCCATCGAGGCCGTCGTCACCTGCGACGAGGCCGAACGCGACCTTCGCACCACCCCTGCCTTCGAAAAGCATTTGCGGGAGCTGTTTCCATCCGTTGGACCGCTGCACGCCCATACGCCCAGCGTTCCGATCTCCATGGCGCATGCCGTAGAGATGACCGCTCTGGCTCTGCAAGCCAATGCCGGCTGCCCCGTCACCTTTAGCCGCACCACGGCCACAGAAGTACATGGTGTGTATCAAGTGGCGGTTCAATACACCGAGGAAGCTGTCGGTCGACTAGCCTTCGAGAAAGCACAGGAGTTGTGCCAGGCTGCTGTCTCGGGCGGACAATTTGATGTTCCCGGCACGCTGGCCGCCCTCCGCGAACTCGATGAAGACGAAAGACTGGGCCCCTCCACTGGCTCCATCGTCGACGCGGCGGTCGCCCGAGGAATTCCGTTTCGCCGCCTCACCAGCGGAAGCTTGGTGCAATTGGGCTGGGGCAGCAAGCAGCGACGCATCCAGGCTGCTGAAGTGGACCGCACAAGCGCCATTGCCGAAGCCATAGCGCAAGACAAGGATCTGACCAAGAAGCTGCTGCATGCCGCAGGAGTGCCCGTTCCGATGGGTCGCCCGGTATCAAACCTGGAAGATGGCTGGTCCGCCGCCCTTGAGCTTGGGCTGCCTGTCGTCGTGAAGCCGCAAGACGGTAACCAGGGCAAAGGCGTCACCGTCGGCGTTGCTGATCGAAAACACTTCGAGATTGCATACGAGGCAGCCGCAAATTACGGCGGCGTCATGGTCGAGAGCTTCCTGCCGGGCCACGACTTCCGGCTGCTGGTGGTAGGTAATAAACTGGTCGCGGCCGCTCGACGCGATCCGCCACTGGTCATCGGTGACGGCGTACACACCGTGCGCGAACTGGTGGCTGAAGTGAACCTGGATCCGCGGCGTGGCGACGGCCACGCGTCCTCGCTCACCAAGATCCGCATCGACACCATCGCCGAAGCGCGACTGGCAGCACAAGGTCTGACCCCCGACTCAGTCCCAGCCAAGGGGCAACGAGTGGTGTTGCGCAACAACGCTAACCTCTCCACTGGCGGAACGGCCACCGACGTCACTGATAGCGTCCACCCTGAGGTTGCTGCCCGAGCCATCGAAGCTGCTCAAATGACCGGGCTGGACATCTGCGGAGTGGACGTCGTGTGCGAATCGGTCATCAAGCCGCTCGAAGCACAGAACGGCGGCATCGTCGAAGTCAATGCTGCACCTGGCCTGCGCATGCACATCAGCCCCTCGTTCGGCAAGGGTCGCGACGTCGGCAAGGCCGTCATAGATCATATGTATCCGAATGACGAAAACGGGCGCATTCCCGTGATCGCCGTGACCGGCACCAATGGCAAAACCACCACGGTCCGGCTGGCAGCCCACCTGCTGAAAGCGCAAGGTTTGCGGGTCGGCATGACCAATACCGACGGCGTTTACGTTAACGGCCGGCAGATAGACTCCGGTGACTGCTCCGGCCCACGAAGCGCACGCAACGTGCTCATGCACCCGGACGTGGACGCTGCCGTGCTTGAAACCGCTCGCGGCGGACTACTACGCGAGGGGCTGGCGTTTGATCAGTGCCAGGTGGCGATCGTCACCAACATGGGTGCTGGCGATCACTTGGGATTGAATTACATCACCACGGTGGACGACCTCGCCGTTCTCAAGCGGGTCATCGTGAAGAACGTTGCGCCCAATGGCACGGCAGTGCTCAACGCCGCCGACCCTGCCGTCGCCGCCATGGCCCCCCACTGCCCTGGCTCGGTCACCTTTTTCGCGCAAGATGGCAAGCACCCGGTCATTGAAACACATAGAGCGCAAGGCAAGCGGGTTGTGTTCGTCGAAGGCGGGGACATCGTGTGCGCCGAAGGGCGGTTCGAGAAACGCCTTCCGCTCGCGCGTGTTCCACTCACCCGCAAAGGTCAAATCGGATTTCAGGTGGAGAACACCATGGCGGCCGTGGCGGGCGCGTGGGCCGCTGGCGTTTCATGGGACGCCATCCAGAAAGGACTGGCCAGTTTCATCAGCGACCTTCACGGAGTACCGGGACGTTTCAACGTATTCGACTACCGCGGTGCTACGGTCATCGCTGACTACGGCCACAACCCTGACGCCATTGCCGCGTTGGTGGCAGGCGTAGAAAACATGACCGCCGTTCGCCGTACGGTGGTCATCAGCGGCGCTGGTGACCGGCGCGACGAAGACATCCGCAACCAGACCCGAATTTTGGGCAACGCGTTTGACGACGTGATTCTCTACCAGGATGCCTGCCAGCGCGGACGTGCTGACGGCGAAGTGCTAGCCCTGCTGCGTGAAGGCCTGGTCGGCGCACAGCGCACCACGAGCGTAGTCGAAGTTCACGGGGAATTCCTGGCCATTGACATGGCGCTGCAGGCATTGAAAAAAGGCGACCTGTGCCTGATCTTGATCGATCAGGTGGAAGAAGCCCTGGCCCACATACGCCAGCGCGTCGATGCGGCCAATGCCCCCACCGCCAAGACAGATGCAGGTGCCACACGCACAAAGGCCCGCCGTCCGCGACGCCCAGCCCCTAGCCACGCTGCTGGTAGCGAACTGCCGGTTAATGTGTAAGCCGAAGTCCGACAGGCTCCTAGCCTTGCCCAGATGGGCAAGCGCCAAAGCGCTTGGTTAGATCGACCGCCATCAGCTCCCGCTGCAAACCGTCGATCTCTCCCTTCCAGTCGCTGCGCAACCCTTCTCTTATAAGGTTGCTGCGACTGGCCTGGTTCCTGGGTGAAACCATGGCAATGCAAACTTCGCGCCCTCGCGCATAAGCCAGTTGCATGCGAGCGGCCAACAGCGAACACTGGAGATGCCTGCCGCGGTAAGGCAGGGCCACCATGCAACTGGCAAGATGGGCCACTCGCGCCAGCCGCGATCCGCCATAGCCCAGAAGTCGCCCCAGGTTGTCCGGATCGTGCCTGGAAGGCAGCCCGAGCATGCCATAGGCTGCAAGACGATCGCCGTCAAACACACCAATCGTTTCGCCCTCACCGGCTCCCTTCGCCGCGCCAATATGAGCACTCACAAAGGCAGCTTCGCTGGGCTCTCGCACGTACATATCAGGGTGCGGCAAACTCGCGATCACGAGGTTTCGCAAGTTCATGAGCGCTGGTACATCCTCCATAGTCAGGAGTCGCATGCAGAATGGCTGCACACGTGTGTCCGCGGGTGGGATTGTTCCCAACGATAGATCAGGCCATTCTGAACACGGCCATCCTTCTTGCGCCAAAAGTTGTTCCAACCAAATGCTAGGACTTCAAAAAATCAAGCTCGACGCCACTTTTTTCGAGCTTTTCCCGCAGCGCCAAACGCGCCCGCGACAAACGGCTGCGCACCGTGCCCACTGGTACAGTCAGCAAAACAGCGGCCTCTTCGTACGAAAGCTCGTCCACGGCCACCATGAGGAGCACTTCACGCATTCTTGGCGGCAATTCCTCCAGCGCCACAGCCAGCGCACCCAACTCCTGGGCCTGCTCAAAATGAGCTTCCGGGCTGAGTGCCGTGCTCGGCGAGAACTCCAGGGAAGAATCGTCCGTAAAGTCGTACTTCCGATGCGGCGCCCTTGAGAGGTAATTGCGGACCAGGTTCATAGCAATGCCATACACCGACGGAGTGACCGAAGCCGTCAATCCGGAAGGACAGTTCTTCAGCGAAGACCGTTTGATTCAGTGGGCGAGTCGGGCCACGTCTTTGTCCGAAGACCTCCCTGAAGCCGTTCTTCACGAGGTACGCCAGTTCGAGGCAGGTGCGGATCAGGCCGACGACATCACGTGCGTGGCCGCTAAATTTTGGGGTTCGGGGGGAGCGCCAACTAGCGCAAGTAAGCAGCCACTTGGGTGACTCAGGAGATGCCAAGCTGGAGCTTGGCGGTCCCAGGAGGGAGTGGCTCTTCTGGGGGCGCCGAGCTCTAGCTCGGCCTCCTTGCTCTCGGCGAGCGCCGCTGTTGCCAAGCTGGAGCTTGGCGGTCCCAGGAGGGAGTGGCACTTCTGGGGGCGCCGAGCTCCAGCTCGGCCTCCTTGCTCTCGGCGAGCGCCGCTGTTGCCAAGCTGGAGCTTGGCGGTCCCAGGAGGAGTGGCTCTTCTGGGGGCGCCGAGCTCCAGCTCGGCCTCCTTGCTCTCGGCGAGCGCCGCTGTTGCCAAGCTGGAGCTTGGCGGTCCCAGGAGATGACCCTACCAAAACGGAGTGGCTATGCACGCACCCCGGTGGGGGTGTGAACAGCCACTCAAAATCTGAACGCGTTCAGATCAGTTCGGATCAGTTCAGGGGTGTCTTCTTGCCATCCTTATAGACAGACAGCGTGATAGACGGGTTCTTCAGCTCGCCATTAGGCTCAAACTGAATGGTTGATGTCACGCCTTTGTAGTTGGATTCGATCAGTTTTGGCGTGTAAACCTTGGGATCCACCGAGTTGGCCCGCTTCATGGCGTCTGCCAGCAGCATGGCGGCATCGTAGGTGTAAGGGCTGTAGAGCTGGAACTGTTTGGGGAACGCAGCTTCGTAGCGCTTCATCCATGCCGCGCCACCAGGCATTTTCTGGATAGAAACACCGCCATCGGCGCAAACCACGTTGGAAACCGTCTTGGCACCGGCAGCCAATTCAGCCAGCTTTTGGGTGCAAACCCCGTCGCCGCCAAAATACTTCACGTTATTCATGCCAAGCTGGCCCATCTGGCGCAACATGGGGCCCGCTTGCGGATCCATGCCGCCAAAGAAAATGGCGTCGGGAGCCTTGGATTTGATGGCGGTCAGAATGGCCATGAAATCGGTCGCCTTGTCCGTAGTGAACTGGCGGTCTACCACCTGCATGCCCTTGGCCTTGGCCGTTCTTTCGAAGATGTCGGCCACCCCTTGACCGTAGGCGGTGCGGTCATCAATAACCGCCACCTTCTTAAGTTTCAACGCGTCGGCTGCGTAATACGCCAGGCCGGCACCCAGCGAACCATCGTTGGCAATGATGCGGTAAGTGGTTTTGTAGCCGGGCTTGGTCAGATCCGGGTTGGTGGCCGCACCCGTAACATGAGGAATGCCGCAGTCGTTATAAACCTTGGAGGCCGGGATCGTGGTACCTGAGTTCAGGTGACCGACCACGCCATTGACCTTGGCGTCGCAAAGCTTCTGAGCTGCCGCGGTGCCCTGCTTCGGATCAGCGGCGTCGTCTTCCGACTGCATTTCCCACTTGATCTTCTTGCCGCCGATCACGATGTTCTGCTTGTTCAGATCATCGACGGCCATGCGCACGCCGTTCTCGTTGTCTTTGCCATAGTGAGCCTGCGCACCCGACAGGGGAGCCACACTACCAATCTTGACCACTTGCACGTCCTGAGCCATGACGGCACCAGACATGACCGCCATGGCCGCAGCCGCTAATAAACTCGTCCTCAGTTGCATAAGACCTCCGAATGGGAAATGGTTGAGCTGAAGTTAATGGCTCAACAGACGCAAACGTTAGCGCAATTTCCGAGGTTGCAACATAGGGAACATGCTAGGTCGACCGGGCTGCGCCCGGCCCCTTCCGGGGGAAGATGAACAAAGGCTAAGGGTTTTCACCGGGGCCTGGCGCCCCTCCCTGAGCGAGCACTCCCGCAACGGCTTCACGCACCACCTCGGTCACGGCTTGGCGGATTCGAGCGTTCAGCATCGGCATCTGCTCTTGCATTACCTGCGCAATGGTCTCGCTTAGCTTCACGTCGAGTTCCGGCCCCAAACGAGTCAACAGCTCGCTCATGAGGTCATCGGCCCGCTCAGGGACCGGCGACGCAAGCAAACCGTGCAGCTCAAGCAACTCCATCGACTCCACCGATTCGGCTGAATTTGCCTCCGGCTCGAGTTCTGGCACAGGCTCAGAAGGCGAAGGGGCATCAGCAGCTGCAGCTTCGCCCTGCGCCCCACTCGGTGGGGCCACAATTTCGGTAAGGGTTGGCACAAAGCGTGGAGCCTGCCGTGAAGGTGGCGTGTCTTCCTGGTACATAGACCTCAATTCCCGGCTGCAACATCGTGCCGAATCATAGTGTAGCCACGCTCACCATAGTGGCGCCAGCGCCTCCGCGCGTGCGCACGGTCGGTTTCGTCCGTACTTACCAGCTCTATGAGCCGCTCGAACCGTTCGAACCCGGCCGGAACCTCATGACCCAGATGAAGCAACACCTGGGCATGGGGGAAACTGGCGCTATCGGTAGCCAGCAAAATTGGGCTGGCGGCAACCACGCCCCGCTTGCCTGACGCTGCGCAGTGGGGCAAGAACTCCAGAGCCGAGAACGCCCACAGTGCCTTGTCGAGTGCCTGCAGGGTCTTGTCGTCGGCCACAACACCCACCTTCGAGCCAGCCCCGTAGGCCTTGCGCAGCAACTCGGCAAGCGTAGCCCACCTTGTCGGGCACATTGAAATGAAACATCACCTCGGTCATCAAAAATGGCCCCGTGAAACTCAGCCGCGCGGGCCTCAGTGCGGCTTTCCGCGTCTGGAAGCTTGCTGAACCTTGGCACTCGCCTTCGCACCCGCGCCGCTCTTCCGGGAAGCCTTCAACGGAGTCGCCGGCAATACCTGCTTCCCTTGGTCAACCAGGTATTGCAGCAACAACGCCACCGGCCGGCCGGTGGCCCCCTTGGCGGCGCCGCCCTTCCAGGCAGTGCCAGCAATATCCAGGTGAGCCCAAGGCGTTTTCTCGACAAAGCGTTGGAGGAACTTGGCAGCCGTCACGGAGCCAGCCGCACGGCCTGCCACGTTCGCCACATCCGCGAAGTTGGTTTTCAGGCCTTCAGCGTACTCTTCGTCCAGAGGCATCGGCCAGCACAGATCTTGTGCCTTGTTGCCGGCGCGCACCAGCGCCTGAGACAAGTCGTCGTTATTGGCAAACAAGCCACTGCGCACACCGCCCAACGCAATCACGCAGGCACCGGTGAGCGTGGCAATATCGATCAACGCGCTAGGTTCAAACCGCTTGGCATATGTGAGCGCATCACACAGCACCAGGCGGCCTTCGGCATCGGTATTGAGAATCTCGATGGTTTGCCCGCTCATGCTGGTCACCACATCGCCCGGCTTGATGGCACGACCGTCGGGCATGTTCTCGCAAGCCGGAATCAGGCCCACGACGTTAACCGCCGGCTTGAGTTCCGCCAGGGAGCGGAACACCCCAAGCACACTTGCGGCGCCACTCATGTCGTACTTCATCTCATCCATCTCGGCGGCCGGCTTGATCGAAATGCCGCCCGTATCAAAGGTGATCCCTTTGCCGACCAGCACCACGGGAGCCGTCGACTTGGCGGTACCGGTGTAGCGCAGAACGATGAAACGCAACTCCTGCTCGGAGCCGCGCGCCACGGCCATGAACGCCCCCATGCCCAGTTTGGAGACTTCTTTGGGCCCAAGTATTTCGCAGGCAAAGCGCGCCCCTTTGGCAAGCTCGCGCGCCGCCTCGGCCAGATGCATCGGCGTGGCGTGGTTGGCGGGGCGGTTCGCCCATTCGCGCGCCACTTGAATTCCCCGAACCGCCGCCACTGCGGTGGCAAAGGCTTCGCGCAGCTCATCTGCATCCGCATCGGCGTCAGGCACACCTACCAGCACGCGAGCCAGCTTGCTGGGCTCGGGTTTGCTCTTGGTGGCGGTGTAAACATATGAAGCATCTGCTGCGGCATGCACTGCTGCAGCGACGGCTGGGCCAGTGGCAGGGCCGGAAAAGCACAATGCAATATCCTTAGCCGAGCCGCCCTTCAAGGCAGCTACCGCCGCAGCCACGGCTTTGCGTACTGAGGCAGCAGAGCCATCGCCAATACCGGCGAGAATCAGGCGCGGTGGCATGACGCGAACGGCACCATAGGCCTGCAGCATCCGGCCTGCCTCGGTCTTGAAATCTCCGCCATCAATCGCGCGGCGCACCAGTGCTGAAATAGCATCTTCGCCAGCCTTGAAATCGTCAGCCACCAACACCACCAAGGCGCCGGATTTTCCGGCTGCCGCCTCATTCAGACGCAAGGTCTTCAACTCGAAGTTCATAATCTACCTTTTCCTTTCAGCCGATGTTATTCCATTCGTCGTTTCGCAAGGAGCTCAGCCGAAGTTTCGGCGCCACGCTGGTGGTGCTGATCACGATCGTGATGACCATGATCCTGATCCGCACACTCGGGCAGGCGTCGCTCGGAAACGTGAACCCCTCAGAGGTACTTCTGGTCATGGGCTTCACCGTGCTCGGCCAGCTGCCGATCATCCTCACGCTGAGTCTCTTCATTGCAGCCACATCCACGTTGACCCGCATGTACGCGAGCAGCGAGATGGTGGTCTGGTTCTCCTGTGGGCAAAGCCTGGCCTCGTTCCTGCGCCCCATGCTACGCTTTTCGTGGCCCATTCTCCTGGGAATAGGGGTGCTTGCGCTGGTGGTCTGGCCCTGGTCGAACCAGCAGATCCGCGAACTGCGAGACCGCTACCAGGGGCGCGGCGACATCGAACGCGTTACGCCCGGTCAGTTCCAGGAGTCCGCCGGCGGCCAGCGGGTCTTCTTCATCGACAAAGCCGACACCCACAGCGACACCGGCCGGAACATTTTCATTTCGGAAGCCGAAAACCAGAAGGAATCCGTCACCTCCGCACAAAGCGGGCGCATCGAGATCATCAAGAACGATCGTTTTCTCATGCTCAGCAATGGTCAGCGGCTTGAAACAGATCGTTCCACCGGCGCCTCTCGCGTGAGTGAATTTGTGGAGTATGGCACCCAGATCAGCGACCGCACCCTGTCTACCTCCGCCAGCGATTCGCCCAGGCTGCAGGCCACGCCCACGCTGCTGCGCGAGCCCCACCTGGAAAACCTGGGAGAACTCTCCTGGCGGCTGGGCCTGGTGTTGGTGGCCGTCAATTGCCTGGTCATTGCCCTGGCGGCCACAAGAGTCAACCCGCGCGTGGGCCGCAGCGCCGGGCTCATCTTCGCCCTGTTTGCGTTCGCCACCTACTACAACCTGGTCAACGTTGGCCAATCATGGGTAGCCAATGGCCGCGTGGGGGTGGTTACCTTCCTGCTCGGGCTGCATGGCGGTGTGTTCTTGTTAGCCTTTTCGTGGCTCATGCTGCGCCAGGGCGGCTGGTTGACGCTCCGCCGGCGGCGCGCTGCCACCGCAACCAACGCCGGTGGCCTTCAGTAAAACCATGACCACCATCCGACGTCTCATTTACGGCGAAATCCTACGTTCGGTGGGTTTTGTCACCCTCGCCTTTCTGCTGCTGTTCTTCTTCTTCGATTTTGTAGACGAACTGCAGGCCTTGAGGCGTTTCGGTGGCCAAGGCTACACACTGCCGCAGGCCCTGCTCTACGTCTTTTTGCTGGTTCCCGCGCACCTTTACGAGCTGCTGCCCATCGCCGCACTGATCGGCACCATCTACGTCATGGCTCGGATGGCGGAGAGTTCCGAGTTCACCATTTTGCGAACAAGCGGCCTGGGCCCTGGCCGCGCATTGACCACACTACTCACCCTCGGGGTAGGTTTTGTCATCCTGACCTTCATTTGTGGCGACTACCTGGCGCCCGCAGCCAACCGCACCGCGCAGGTTCTGAAAGCGCGCTTTTCAGGGGAATTGACCAAAGGCCAAACAGGCGCCTGGCTGAAGGACCGGCAACAAGAGCGCAGTTACTCGGTCAACGTTGGCGCGCTCTCTCCCTTGGGCAGCATGAGCAACGTGCGCATTTTTGAGTTCGACACCGAAGGGCGCCTGTTGTCTAGCACCAAGGCAGAAAACGCCATCTTTGCACAAGACGCCTGGATCCTGCAAAACGTTCAACGTTCAGATTTCGAGGTGACGCCGCGCACGGCAGAAGGCGGAGGTTACTCTCTGATACGCCGCGCCCAGCCCCCGGAACTGACTTGGCCCACGCAGCTGACGATCGACATGGTGGCGGCTGCCCTCTTGAGCCCGGACCGCATGCAAACCGTCGATCTATTTCAATACATCAGACACCTTGATGCCAACGGCCAGAGTGCGCAGCGCTACGAAATTGAATTCTGGCGAAAGGTGTTCTACCCCTTGAGCTGCCTGGTCATGATGGTGCTCGCGCTGCCGTTTGCCTACCTGCATTTTCGTTCCGGCAATATTGCCGGCTTTGTGTTCCTGGGCGTGTTGGCGGGCATCAGCTTCTTCCTGCTGAACAACGTATTCGGCTTTATAGGCAATCTGCGCAACTGGGAACCCTGGGTCGCTGCCGCGGCGCCAGGCATTTTGTATTCTCTGCTCTCCCTGGGCGCATTCCGCTGGCTGGTGGTACGGCAATGAACGGCATCGTCTTGTTTGCCCATGGCTCGCGCGACCCCGCGTGGCGCGCCCCCATTGAGGCCATTGCCACTCGCATGCGTGAAATTGCACCCGGCGTGCTCATAACGTGCGCCTACCTGGAACTCACCCAACCCGACCTGCCCACCTGCGTGACAGACATGCAAGCACAGGGCGTGCGCACCATCACCATCTGGCCCATGTTCCTGGGAACAGGCCGGCATGCGCGAGAAGACCTCCCCCGCTTGGTAACAGACTTGCGCTCCCGCTACCCTGACATCACATTTTCGCTGCGCCCCGCCATAGGAGAACACCCAGCCGTTCTGGAGGCCATGACGCTGGCAGCGCTCGGAACATAGATCAATATCGCATAATAAGGGGCTTCTATATTCCAAGCCCCATGAATCTACATCAATTCCGCTTCGTCCAGGAGGCCGTGCGCCGTAACCTGAACCTGACCGAGGCGGCCAAGGCGCTGCACACCTCGCAGCCAGGGGTATCCAAGGCGATCATCGAGCTCGAAGAAGAGCTTGGCATCGAGATTTTCACCCGCCATGGCAAGCGACTGAAACGCGTCACCGAGCCGGGCCAGCATGTGCTGGAAAGCATTGCCATCATCATGCGCGAGGTAGGAAACCTCAAACGCATCGGCGAACAATATAGTGCGCAAGACAGTGGAACTCTGTCCATTGCCACCACCCACACCCAGGCGCGGTACGTGCTGCCCGTGCCTGTGGCCAAGCTGCGTGAAAGCTACCCCAAGGTCAACATCAGCCTGCACCAGGGCTCACCCGACCAGGTCGCGCGCATGGTGATCGAGGAAACTGCCGAGATCGGCATGGCCACCGAATCGCTCTCAAAGTATCCTGAGCTCGTCACCTTGCCCTGCTATGAGTGGCAACACGTCTTGGTGCTGCCCGTAGCCCACCCGCTGGCAAAGAAAGAACGCCTGACGCTGGAAGACATCGCGACCGAGCCCTTGATCACCTACCACCCGTCATTTACCGGGCGGACAAGAATCGACAGCGCGTTCGCGCAACGCCATCTGGAGCCGCGCATCGCCCTGGAAGCCATTGATTCCGACGTCATCAAGACCTATGTGCGCCTGGGTCTGGGCATTGGCATCGTGGCGGAAATGGCCGTGAAGGGCGACTCCGATCCTGATCTGGTGACGCGTCCTCTCGGGCAGCTGCTCGGCCAGAACGTAGCCCGCATCGCGCTCAAGCGAGGTGCATATCTGCGCCATTTTGTCTACCACTTCGCCAGCCTGCTTTCTGACCGGCTTGATCGTGATTTGATCACCAAGGCCATGAACGGCCACGTTAACGACTATGAGCTGTAACCGCAAACCGGTTGCAGGTTGAGACTCTGGCTGCAAACTTTTGCCCCGCCCCATGACTCCCAAGACACCCACCTTTCCCTCGCGCCTGCCGAATGTCGGCACCACTATTTTCAGCGTCATGTCGGCCTTGGCCGCAGAACATAAGGCAGTGAACCTGGGCCAGGGGTTTCCTGATTTTGATTGTGATCCGCAGTTGGTAGACGCCGTGTCCGCCGCCATGCGGGAAGGTTTGAACCAGTACCCGCCCATGACGGGCGTGGCGCCACTGCGCGAGGCCATAGCCTCCAAAATATCGGCACTCTACGGCCGCTCCTACGATGCGGCGGCAGAAATCACGGTCACTGCCGGCGCCACCCAGGCCATTTTGACGGCCATTCTCTGCTGCACCGGCCCGGGCGACGAAGTGATCGTTCTGGAGCCCTGCTATGACAGCTATGTTCCGAACATCGAGCTTACCGGCGCCAAGGCGGTGGCTGTTCCCCTCACCCCCGGCACCTTCCGCCCGGATTTTGACAAGATTGCCGCAGCCCTTTCGCCCAGAACCCGCGCCATCATCATCAACACGCCGCACAACCCTAGCGGTACCGTATGGTCACCGCAGGACATGCGCCGTCTTGAAGAGCTGCTCGCGCCCACCAACGTGCTGCTAATCAGCGACGAGGTATACGAGCACATGGTGTATGCCCCGCTGCAGCATGAAAGCGTGGCGCGTTACCCTGGCTTGGCGGCCAGGGCATTCATCATCAGCAGCTTTGGCAAAACCTACCATGTCACGGGCTGGAAGGTCGGTTACGTGGCCGCCCCTGCTGCTTTAACGGCTGAATTCCGCAAGGTGCATCAGTTCAATGTATTCACGGTCAACACCCCCATGCAGCATGGGTTGGCCACCTACATGCAGAGCCCTGCGCCTTACCTGAATCTGCCTGCCTTCTATGCCGCCAAGCGAGACCTGTTCCGGGCAGGCCTGGCGCAGACGAAATTCAGGCTATTGCCTTGTGAAGGCACCTATTTTCAGTGTGTATCCATGGCTGATTTGGCCGTGCCCGAGCGCGACTTGCCAGAAGCAGAGTTTTGCCAATGGCTTACCCGTGAAGTCGGCGTTGCTGCCATACCTTTGTCAGCGTTCTATGGCAACGGATTTGATCAAAAGGTCATCCGCTTCTGCTTCGCCAAGAAAGACGAGACCCTGCGTGCAGCCCTGGATCGGTTGGCGCGGTTGTAGGGGGCCTTCATCCGAACGGCACTTACTTAAGGCAAATGCGATTCAATCACCTCCAACCACCCTCTCAGGCTGTTAATAAACGCAATACCCTCGGCCCGTGCCAAATCTTCCACGCGCACCACACCCTCTTCAACCCGCCCAGATCTCAAAGCCATGGCGCGGCCTACTCCGGGGAGCAGCCCGCAGGGCAACGGCGGTGTCAGCCAACGCCCGTTCAACTTGACGGCGACGTTGCCGCGCGTGAACTCTGTCACCTCCCCCGCCTCGTTCCACAGGAGCGTGTCAAAAAACCCCTGCTCAGGCGCCCAGGCGTCGTAGTGTGCACGGCGCGTGGTCTTGTGGCGCACGAACTCGCTCTGTGCTTGCAGTAAAGGGCCGTGAGCCAGGCGCACCTGCACCGGGCCCATCACGTCCTGCATGGCAGGCGCTTCCGTCTCGATGCGGCCATCAGAATGCAACAACACGCGCGCCCGGCGAACGCCCTGCGGGTGAGCGGCGGCCAGTTCCGCCAACGCGCGGTTGGTTGCCGCGGCGTCCCACCTAAAGCCAAAGTGGGCTGCACTGGCAGCCATACGCGCAAGATGCGCCTCGGCATGGCGAGCCACACCGTTCTCAATACGCAGGGTCTCCAGCAATGAAAATGGTGCACTGGCGCGCTGCACGAATGCCGCCTTGTGTCGCCATTCGGCCCACTCCCCGCAAACGCTGGCGTCAATCGTGATCCCGCTGCCAATGCCGCAACGCACCTCCTGGCCGCAAACTTCCACGGTACGAATCGCCACGTTGAACGTGGCAGCACCGCCTGGCCGCACTACCCCTACCGCACCACAATAAACACCACGTGGGTCCGGCTCTAATTGCCGGATGATGCGCATGGCTTGCACCTTCGGCGCCCCCGTTACAGAGCCGCAAGGAAAAAGAGCGCCAAACACATCGGCAAGCGTTGTACCTGCCCGCGTCTGTCCAACCACATCCGTGGTCATGGACCACAGGGTAGGCAATGCCTCGGTATGAAACAGGCGAGGCGCCTTCACGCTGTGCAGTTCGGCAATTCGGGAAAGATCATTGCGGATCAAATCCACGATCATGACGTTCTCCGCGCGCTCCTTGGCACTGGTACGCAGACGGTGGGCATTCGCCTCATCCTCTTCAGGAGTGGCACCACGCGCGCATGTGCCCTTCATGGGCCGCGTCAGAATGGGGCCGCGGCCATTGGCGTCCGGTCGCCAATCGAAGAACAGCTCCGGCGAAACCGAAAGCACCTGTCTCTCGCCCGTGTCAATATAGGCAGCATAGGTGCCGGGCTGTGCCCGTTGCATGGCATCGAACAAAGTGCGCGAACTGCCAGCGCGCAGTTTGCCAAGCATGCGGGCCGTATGGTTGATCTGGTAGACCTCTCCCGCCGAGATCTTGCGGTGAATATCCTCAATAGCGGCGCGAGCCTCATCGGCCTTCAAAGGACTATGCCACTCGATCTCTGCGGGTTCAGCGGCCTTACCAGGTTCTTCCGGCCACGGGCCAGATGTCTCAAACACAGCAAACCATGCCAGTGTGTCCGATGCGCAGGGATGCACCGCAAACGCCGCATCGAACGCCATGGCCGCCTCATAACTGAGAAACCCTATGCACCAGCGCCCCGCATTCGCGTGCTCTTGCACGGACTTCAGAACACCTCTGACCTGCGCAGGTTCCGAGGCGGAGAGCACTTGAATGGGTGCTTCAAAGGAAGCCCGCAGCGGAGGGGCACCCTCCTCTGGTGAAATGAAATCAATGAATGCGCGCACAACAACTAACTGGTGAGGGTGCCGCTCCATCGGAAAGTGGTGGAGGCATGGCGCGGCGAAGTTTATTGCATCGCCCTATCCGGTCCTAGTCTCCTCTAGTGGAGAATGCGCGGCTGAGGCGGATAGAAACCACCCCGTCAGGCTTCGCCTGCCACCCCTCCACCGGAGGGGAATTGGGATGGGCGCAAGGGTGGCGCCTTTCACGCCGAGTTGCCTGCCAGTCCTCCACCGGAGGGGAATTAGGATCGAATGCCATCTGGCACCACCGAACACCACCCCGTCAGACATCGACTGCAGCGTACCAATTCCCCTCCAGTGGAGGGGTGCCCGAAGGGCGGGGTGGTTGCCCCGCGCCCCACCAGACACGCCGGTTGCTTCGTCTCAAACCCTCAATACCCTAGCTGCCGATCCACCGTCTCCGGCAAAACACCTTCTGCCCTATAGCGTGCAATATTTGAAGCCACAATCGCCGATGCAGTTCTATAGTCAGTAGGCGCAGAAACATGCGGCAGCACTGTCACACGCGGATGCACCCACTGCCAGGCATCCTCCGGCAACGGCTCATGCTCAAATACATCCAGCACGGCATGCAACAAGCGACCGTTATCCAGCGCAGCGCGAAGAGCCTGATCGTCCACAATCGGGCCTCTGGCAAAATTCACGAGGGACGCTCCCTCAGGCAGGGCTGAGAATGCCTTCGCACCCACAATACCCCTGGTTTCTGGCGTAAGCGGCAGCAGACACACAAGAATATCGGTTCGACCCAGCATGTCGTGCAACTCTTCATCGCCCGCATAGCACGCCACGTCAGGCAAAAGCTTGCGGGTACGGCTCCAGCCACACACCTTGAACCCGGCTGCGCGCAGCCTGCGTGCCGCCGCAGCGCCCATCGCACCAAGCCCCAGCAAAGAAACCGTCTTACCCTCCGCGCGCACATAGTCGTGCGCAAGCCATTGCCGGGCGGCTTGCTGCCTGGCATAACGTGGCATATCCCGGTGCAGGTAAAGCACCCAGGCCAGCACAGCTTCTGCCATGGTTTCAGCCAGCTGCGGGTCAACCAGCCGCACAATTTTCAGATCTGAATCGCGAAGGTCTGCCATCATGCGCTCCACCCCTGCCCACACACTGTGCACCCACTTCAGATTAGGCAATTGCCGAAGATCATCCGGCAGCGGATTGGCCACTATGGCCACGTCGCACATCGCACGGGCTGCTGCGTCAAGCTCAGAAAGCAAAACCACCCTCTCATCAGGCATGGCGTCCTGCAGCGCAGAAATCCATTCTCCTGCTGATGGCGACGAGGGTGCACAAACAAAAGGAAGAGTCGTCCGGAAAGGCATCATCAAAATCGGCTTATAACTAATTGTGCTAAAAAATAGGAAACAATAGAGCCCAGACGCGAATCGAACTCAGTCGAAACGCAAACTTGCCCACACACCGTAGACATGACCAAAGCTTCAGGAACTTGCACACTCGTAGGCGCTGGCCCCGGAGACCCGGAGCTTCTTACGCTGAAGGCACTCAAGGCCATTCAGTCGGCCACGGTACTTTTCGTGGACGACTTGGTCAGTGACGCCATTGTGGCCTATGCCCCTCCCACTGCCCGCGTGGTCTACGTCGGCAAGCGCGGCGGATGCAAAAGCACGCCGCAGGCCTTCATTGAGCGCCTCATGCTGCAAGCCGTGCGCGAGGGCGAGCAAGTGGTGCGCCTTAAAGGAGGCGACCCTTTCATTTTTGGCCGTGGCGGAGAAGAATTGGAACACTTGCGATCTGCCGGCATCGACGCCCAGGTCATCAACGGTATCACCGCAGGCCTGGCCGGCATAACCTCCTTGGGCGCCCCCCTCACCCACCGAGACCATGCGCATGGTGTCATTTTTCTGACAGGCCACGCCAAACCTGGCAGAGGCACCACCGACTGGCGTCAAATCGCGGCCACCGCGCGCGATGGCAAACTCACGCTGGTCATCTACATGGGCATGCGCGGAGCCGAGCACATACAGACCGAACTATTGCACGCCCTGCCCGCCACCACTCCCGCCGTCGTCATACAGCATGCCAGCCAGCCAAAGCAACGCCATGCGGTTACCACCCTGGGCGAGCTACATGCCACCATAACCCGCGAACAACTGGCCAGCCCCTCTGTCATCATCATTGGTGATGTGGTGCAAGGAATAGCCGCGCTAGGGCAGCAACCCCTGCAGCGCCGCGCCTAAAACCAGTCCGCCGCGCAACCGTCCGAAGCCATCGAAATCCGGTAGGTTGGCGCTGAGCAAAGCGAAGCCCAACAAACAGCGCCGAAGCTCCAGCAAGCCCGTCAATCAATCCCGCGAAACAGGCCGCAAAAACACCCCAACCAGAAAGCTGGCGGTAATGGCCAGCGCCGGAATGTGCATGTTGAACTCCACCCAGCTGTGCAACAACAACGCCAACGCACCCAACCCCGCAAAGCAGCGCACCGCTAACTCGGAAGACAAGCGCTTGCTGCTACGCCATGCCTTGGCCAGTATCCACAACTGCCGTACCACAAGCACCAACAACAAGCCCGCCAGCAACAAGGCCGGCGCGCCCATTTCCATTAACAATTGCGGGTAATCATTGTGGGCATGGTTCACGTAGCCCGGAGCAAATGCCGGCTGAAAGCGCGGAAACACAGACTCAAAACTGCCCATACCACTACCCCAAGGCCAAAAGGCCCGGGCAGCATCCCAGGTGGCTAATGCAAGCGTTTGGCGCACTTCGGCATCAGACTGCAAACGCCCATGCTGCACCCGGTTCATGAGACCTTGAACGTCGATCAAGGACACCGCCAGCACCACAAAAAGCACGAACAAACCAGCCAAGCCCCACCGTTGCCAACGGGCCAGTTTGCTATGCACAACCCAGCCCAGCAAAAGCGCCGACAACAGCAACACCATCGTCGTCGCCATAATCCCCCCACGCGACTGCGTGCTGAGGATCACCACCAAAAAGCTGAACCCAAAAAACAGCCACAACGGCCGCCTGACTGCACGGCCGCGTAAGCCATGGCCATCTGGCATGCGCTGCAAACGCAGCCACGCATAAAACCACAGCGGCACCATCATGGCCAAAAAATCTGCCAAATGGTTGCGGTTGGCAAAGCTGCCAATAAAGCCGTTCCCCGGCAGACCAAAATACAAAGGTGATTGCCTGCCCGAGGCAAACTGAAACAGCGACAGCACCACCTGCATCAAGCCCGCCACCAGCAACACCGTGATCAGCTTGTCTATAAACGCATGAGGCAGCCTGAGCGCCACCAGAAAGACAGCCACCAAAGGCACACTGGACCACAATGCCGACCAGCTTGCCTGCGGGTTCAGCGAGAGCGGCAACCGCTCTGGAACAGCCACCCCCGCCGCTTGCATGGCGGGTATGTAGGCATCACGCCCCGGCAAGCTCGCCCACCATTCAACCGGAACTGGCACCAGCTGCAGCAAGCCCACCCACAATGGGCTGGTGGCCACCACGGCCACTGCGGCCCACCACCACACAGGCTGCCCAACGGCCCCCTGCTGGTCTTGCGTAGCCCCTGCCCCCAAAGGCACCCAGCGCACGGACCAGCGCCCGAACACCTGGGCCAAGAGCACCGCCAGCAATGCCAGCCCAAAGGCCAGCAGCGCCGAAAGAGCCACCTCTCGATTGCCGCCACGCACTACAGGAGCCAGCAGCAGCATGGCGCCCAGCAACAAAAAAACCAGCCGGGAATCCCAGCTGGTTTCTGTGGTGGTGCTTTGACGCCTGTTTCTGCTCAAGACTTAAACTTGCTGGAGGCTCTGAAACGCAAAGCTGAAGGCTCCCGCCTTACTGGCCGGAAACGCGATTGCTGTCGCCGCGGTTCCAGTCGGCCAGAGCGGCCACACCAAAAACCGCCGGAACGATGAAGCCAGCACCGCCAGAGGCAAAGAAGCCGGCTCGACTACCCGAATCTTGCTGAGGAGGAGCAATGCCGCCGCCCATGGGGGCCTGCGCAACTTTGTAATCAGAGAAAACCGGCTGCACTGCGGCCTGAATTTGCTCGCACTTGTAGCTGGCGTCTACCTGCACAAATTCGCTACCCTTGAGCGCAATGGTGCAACCATTATTCAGCGACAGCGTAGCTGCGCCTTTGCTGGAAACCAGAATGGAAGCGCCGTCTGGCACAGACATGCCGTTAACGGCACGCTTGACAGCCTGCGCGCTAGATACTGTGACAGCACCTTTAACACCCGAAAGAACACCCACGGACTCCTGTTTTTCTTGCGCGACTGCGCCGAAGGCCAGAGTGCTGGCGAGAGCGAAGAATACGAGTTTTTTCATGAGATGCCCTTTATTCGATTCTGATGTTTGCAAACTGGCCCGAACGCACTAGAAGAATTAACCCTAAATGTTTACTTAAACCAATTGCAGGCCTATACGTAATTTGACTATACCACAGCACTTGCCGTTGCTCGTGACATTACTGTTGCAATAGCGGTACATGTCTGATCAATCGCGGCCTCATTCAGCGTGGGGTGCACCAAAAACATCAAGCTGGTGTCACCCAGTTCCCGCGCAACCGGCAACCGCTCCGCTGGCCGCCAAGGCGTGCCTTCAAAGGCTTTTTCAAGATAAATCTCTGAGCACGAGCCCTGAAAGCACGGCACGCCAAGCGCATTGATCTCGGCCACGATGCGATCACGATCCCAGCCCGGTGCCAGCCGTTCTGGCCGAACATAAACGTAGCACTTGTAATGTGCATGCTGCGTGCCAGCCGGCAGATCGGGTACGCGCAGCGCGTCAAACTGCCGGCATGTGGCCCATATGGCTTCGCCATAGCGCGTGCGCACTGCCGTCCAGTCTGGCAGGCGGCCAAGCTGCAGGCGGCCAATGGCGGCCTGAATTTCCAGCATGCGCCAGTTGGTACCAAAGCTCTCGTGCAGCCAGCGAAACCCCGGGGGGTGCTCGCGCTCGTAAACGGCAGCGTAGCTCTTACCGTGGTCTTTATATTCCCACATGGCGCGCCAAAGAGCCTCATCATTGGTGGTAACCATGCCGCCCTCGCCGCCAGTGGTCATGATTTTGTCTTGGCAGAAGCTCCAGGCGCCAACATGGCCAACGCTGCCCACGCTGCGTCCCTTGTAGGTAGCCCCATTGGCCTGGGCGCAGTCTTCTATGATTTTCAGATCATGCTGAGCCGCCAGAGTCATGATCGGATCCATATCGCACGGCCAGCCTGCCAAATGCACCACGATCACGGCACGTGTGCGCGGGGTGAGCACCTTCGCAATGGTGTTAGCCGAAAGGTTGCCGCTGTCGGGGTCTACATCAGCGAACACTGGCGTGGCACCCGCATTAACCACGCATGACACGCTGGCAATAAAGCTGCGGGGTGTAACTACCACCTCATCGCCCGGGCCAATGCCCAGCGCCTTCAGGGCCACATCCAGCGCCAGCGTTCCGTTGGCTACTGCCACCGCGTGCTGCGTGCCCGCCCAGGCGGCAAATTCTTTCTCAAACTCCCGGCATTCTTGCCCCGTCCAGTAATTTACTTTATTTGACAGCAGCACCTTCTGCACAGCTGTGGCTTCTTCTTCAGTAAAACAGGGCCAGGGAGGGAAAGAGGTATTGAGCATAGAAATAGAAGCACCGCCAGTTCTGTGCGGGGGCAAGCAAAATTAGACCTTTGAAACCTCGCGCAATCATGCACGACCCATATGCATCTTATGCGACATTAAACCTCATCTCGCTGGGCGGTCAGAAAGCAATTCAACTATAGTACTAATATTAGATAATAAAAAGTACTTTAGCATTCTTCGGAACCTTCCTCAGTGGCAAGTCAGTTGCGGCGTTCATCGAGAGCGAGAAGACCGAGCTGGAGATCCGCACCCCAGAAAAGCCATTTCCCCAGGGATCACCAAGCTCCAGCTTGGTACTTCTGCTGCCGGCAAAGGGCACTCATTGCAAGCTGGATGCGGCTCACCAATTCCCGTCCGTCGAAGGGGAATTAGGTTCGAATGCCATCTGGCTCCACTGAATAGCACCCCGTCATTCATCGACGACGGCTTACCAATTCCCCTCCGTCGGAGGGGTGCCCGAAGGGCGGGGTGGTCCAACCTCCCCCACCAGCGCTTCGTTAAAAGCAAAGGACATGCAGCGCCTGGTGCTTCCCCAAGAAACCACCCCGTCAGGCTTCGCCCGCCACCCCTCCACCGGAGGGGAACTAGGGATGAACACCATCTAGCTCCACTGCATAGCACCCCGTCATTCATCGACGACGGCTTCCCAATTCCCCTCCGTCGGAGGGGTGCCCGAAGGGCGGGGTGGTTCAGCCTCCCCCACCAGCGTCTCGTTGTGCCCCAATAGCTCCAGCACCCCTTCCATATCCTGAAGAATATCTTTGGCCGAAATGCGGATGACTGTGAGCCCCAGAGCTCTTAGGTAATCGTCTCGTTGTGCATCATGAACATCTTTCCCGTCGTGGGAGGCTCCGTCGGCCTCAATCACAACACCCTTTTCTGCACAGAAAAAATCCACAATGTAGTTGCCGATGATTTTCTGTCGATCGAAGTCCAGCCCTCTGAAGCTTTTCCGCTTGAGTTGATTCCACAGCAAGGCTTCGTGCAGAAGACCGGCTTTGCGTAATTCCCTCGCGCGCTCTTTCAGATTCTGGTTGTAGGGCAAGGACATGTAGCGTTTTGTTTTTCTCACTGAAACCACCCCGTCAGGCTTCGCCTGCCACCCCTCCACCAGAGGGGAATTGGGTTCAAATGCCATCTGGCCCAAGCTACCCCCACCCCGTCAGTCATCGACGGCGGCTCACCAATTCCCCTCTGTGGAGGGGTGCCCGAAGGGCGGGGTGGTGCAGCCTCCCCCACCAGCGCTTCGTTAAAGGGCAAGGCCAAACTGCACCGTAACGGTTGAAGTATTGTCGCCAGTCCGCTTGTGCCCACTTGCGCGTCTCCTCACCTCTATACGGAATGGAGCTTAGATCAGAGGATTGCCTGCAGACCCTTGCTAGCAATTACATTGAGCAATTTGAGGGCCGGTCCGGCAGGGTGTGTATCACCTCGCTCCCACTTGCGCACCGTCGACGCCGTGGTGTGCAGGTGCAATGCGAATACCGGCTGACTGAACTTCAATTTCTGACGCAGCCGTTTGATGTCGGTGGCGCTGAACTCCCGCACTGGAGACGGGCAGATGGCATCTAACTCGCGCATAGTCACCTTATCGATGGCTACAACCTCTTGGAGCGCAGCCAAGTCTCCGCACAGGGATTCAATGAGCTTACGCGTCACAACGGTGTGGTTCCCAGGCAATAAAGAGAATTCAGACCACCGCTTACTCAATCGCCAAACGAACCGGCTTGCCTACTCTGCTTAGCATTCCGACCAGGGAATCGATCGTAAACTTAGACGTCTTCTTATTCACCACATCAGAAACGCGTGGACGAGACACCATCAGAATCTCGGCTGCTTCGGCCTGCTTCAAATGATGCTCTGCGATCCATTCGGCCAATTCTGACATTAGCTGCTCCTTGAGAAGACGAGCATCGTTAATCTCTTGTTTAGATGCCGCCAGCAGTCTAAGAGCCTCTTCCTCAGAAAACCCCAATTCCAAAAACAAATTTGCACCTGGCCTCGTCACATGACGGATTTCAGTATCGATTGTCATTTTTCGGCCTTTCTTAGGTTGACCACGGCACGATAGCGCGCTTCTGCAATGTCCTTGTCTTTCTTGGCTGTCACTTGTGTTTTCTTCTGAAAGCAGTGCAGCACGTACACAGCCTCCTCAAATTTGGCGACGTACATCACCCGAAATATGCCGCTGGAATCCCGGATGCGAATCTCTCGCGCACCTGAACCCACCTCATGAAATGACTTCCAGTCATCGTGCTCCAGACCCGCCTGCACCTTCCTTAACTGAAAACCAGCGTCGCGACGCGGATCTTCCGGAAACCTCAGCAGATCCTCATAGGAAGACCCAACCCACCGTACCTCTTTGTGTTGCTCCATCGATGTTCTTGTATAAAATTTTATACAAGAACATCCAGAACGTAAAACTCGGCGCGAAGGAAAGACCACAGAGCATACGTTCGGAGGGTCAAATGATGCCGGGCACTCTGCTTGAGAATCTCATCGCGTAGATTGGCGCTCATGGGGAAATCGAGTGCAAAACTGAAATTATATACAGTACTTATAAAGACCTCTTTTCCCATGAAAAGCTTCAGCCGCGAAGCGCCTCTCGCGGCTAAAGCCACTCCAAGGTGAGCAAAGGACAACATCGACTGCGGCTTACCAATTCCCCTCCGTCGGAGGGGTGCCCGAAGGGCGGGGTTCGGCCCCCCACCAGCGCCTCGTTAAGGGGGCCAAGGACATGCAGCGCCTGATGCTTCCCAAAGAAACCACCCCGTCAGTCTTCGCCTGCCACCCCTCCACCGTAGGGGAATTATGGATGAACACCATCTGGCTCTACTGCATAGCACCCCGTCAGTCATCGACTGCAGCCCACCAATTCCCCTCCGTCGGAGGGGTGCCCGAAGGGCGGGTTGGTTCATCTCGTTAAAAGTAAAGGACATGCAGCGCTTGGTATTTCACAAAGAAACCACCCCGTCAGGCTTCGCCTGCCACCCCTCCACGTGAGGGGAATTAGGGATGAACACCATCTAGCTCCACTGCATAGCACCCCGTCATTCATCGACGACGGCTTCCCAATTCCCCTCCGTCGGAGGGGTGCCCAAAGGGCGGGGTGGTTCAGCCCCCCACCAGCGTCGTTAAAAGTAAAGGACATGCAGCGCTTGGTATTTCACAAAGAAACCACCCCGTCAGGCTTCGCCTGCCACCCCTCCACGTGAGGGGAATTAGGGATGAACACCATCTAGCTCCACTGCATAGCACCCCGTCATTCGTCGACGACGGCTTCCCAATTCCCCTCTGTCGGAGGGGTGCCCGAAGGGCGGGGTGGTTCAGCACGCCCCTGCCGCCTCACCACCCCCGAATCCTCACCCCCACTCAGGATGGCCTTTGAAGGCACGAGACTGTTCCACCCTAAAAAATAGCCCCGGCAGTCGAACCGCCGTGGCCATTTGGCTACACGTCAGAAGCCAAGTCAGTGAATACGGAACACATCGTCCAGTGTGCGTGCATCCAAGATGGTCTCCGCCCACTGCTCCAGTTCAGCAGAACTTGCCCTGCGCACCCGTTCACTCATGGCCTCACCAAGCGGGCCAAAACGGTGGGTGAGCTGGCGGAGCAATAGGGCCGCCCCACCTTCCTGCTTGCCTTTCTGCTCACCCTTGCGCAGCAGCTCATTGCTCCATTTATCAAAACGCGTGGCGTACATAGCTTCGACTTCCTGAAAATCCTTGATCTCTTCGATCGCTTCGCCCGGACTTAGTTTCGAGAAAACATTGCGCTGGTAAAACACCAGGAACGCTCGGCGCAGACTATCGTACGCGGCACCGGTGCGACTGAAGTATCGCGCCAAACCGCTCGTAGCCTCTTTCGCTGCAGCAGAGTCCGGGGCACTGGTTTCCAGCATGAAGAGATACGCCAACACATTATCAGCCATGCTGGCCAATTCTTGCCGGGGCACTCGGCCCTCATCCAGCACATGGTGCCGAAAGCGCGGAGCAAAGCGTGCCAGGCTCTTTGGGGCCGCAATCAAATCGGCCACCTCCAAAGAAGCCCACCACTTGGCCTCGCCGTTGTAGATCACTATCGGAAACACCGGCGGCAACTTCTGACGTTTGACTTGGCCGCTCTTGATCAGATCCTGGTACAGCAGGCGGATGTAGGTTAGAACGTGTTTACGATCTCTGCGCGAGGGCTGTTGTGTTCGAAAGGCTGCGGCTGCAAGGCGAAAAACGCAGGGATACCTCGTGGTATCGCGAGGATTTTCAACGCCGCAGACGCGGTTTTTCGGGCGCAACGGACCCGCGAGGAGATCGTGAACACGTTCTTGAGAGTCGCACGGCCATCCAGCGGTCTACCTTGCTCTGAAATTCGATCAGCAGGTACAAGTACAACCACTCTTGTCGGCCCTCTGGCAAATTGAGCTTGACGCGCCAGACCACATCTTCGCTGCGTTGCTGCAGATCTTCGCTAACGTACTGCCCGTTGGTCTTCTCCAGCGTGCTCAGGTCCACATGCGCTACCCAGTCTTCATGAATAAAGCCGCGCAGCAAGGCCTCTATGGTTTGCGGATGACTGAAAATCTGCTTGTAAATGCCATCGTGCGGCGTGGCACTCATGGAGGGAGTTAGGTGTAAAACTGCAATTATCTACAGTACTTATAAAGGTTTATTTTTGAAAAAATCTTTAGCCGCGAAGCGCCTCCCGCGGCTAACGCCACTCCAAGGTGAGCAAAGGCCAGTATCGACGGCGGCTTACCAATTCCCCTCCGTCGGAGGGGTGCCCGAAGGGCGGGGTGGTTCAACCTCCCCACCAGCGCCTCGTCAAAGCCAATGAACATGCAGCGTGTGGTGCTCCCCAAGAAACCACCCCGTCAGGCTTCGCCTGCCACCCCTCCACCGGAGGGGAACTAGAGACGAACACCATCTGGCTCCACTGCATAGCACCCCGTCAGTCTTCGACTGCAGCTAACCAATTCCCCTCTGTGGAGGGGTGCCCGAAGGGCGGGGTGGTTCTGCTACCGGCGCCTATACAAATCCCCCGGCGAGGCATCCCGGCGGTCGTCTGCTAAGTCGAACAGGCAATGCATGTAAGGCTCCACTTCAGCCCATTTCGCCCCGGCACCGGAATACTGGGCAAGGTGCCGAGTCGCATCGACCGCAACGGGCCAGCGATCAGCCACATTGATTCTTACCATAGCCTCTCGGCGATCCTGCTCATCGTGCAATCCACCGTCTTGAGCGGCGTAAGTGTGGAACTCGATGATTCTGCGCGGCTGTGCATGCTCTGTGTTTTTGCAGCTACCTTCGGGTGCAGTCAGCTCGCGAGACGCATGGGAACCGGCGAATGAATCTTGAACCGTATGCAAGACAGAACCAAAGGCCACCTGGTGCAAGTATTTGCCAAGCTGCCCCTGGCGGCCAAGAATGTACAGACCTTTAGACCGTCACCCCATCACCCTTGCCGGATTCCCCACCACCGTAACCCCGGCAGGCACACTTTTGGTCACCACCGCACCCATGCCCACAACTGCGCCACGACCAATAATGAGCGGCTTGCCGGGTTGGCCTTGCTTGATAACTGCACCAGCACCAATATAGGCATGATCTTCAATCACGATATTGCCGTTGCAGTGGACACCGGGCGCAAAAGTAACAAAGTCGCCAATCACACAATCGTGCTCTACGTAGCTGTACAGGTTGGCATGAAAATGCCGGCCGATTCGGATGTTGCTGGTTAGCGTAACAAAGGGGCTGAGGATGGAGCCCTCACCTAACGAGACTTCGTCCATTCGCACCACGTTGACAGCGGCCACCGTCCAAGATCGCACACCGTCTTGCTCACAACGCTGGGCCAGCTTCTCTCGCACGACGCTGTTGGCAATGGCCAGCACGGCGTAACGTTTCGCAGCCGGCTCGGCCAGGAACTGGGCATAGGTCAACAACCGCTGGCCGTTAACTTTCTCTGGGCCAGGAGCATCGTCCACAAAGACCAAACGCTCTGGCGATACGCCAGCCTGTGCGAGTTGCTGACGCGCCAACGGCATCACTCCACGCCCGCAGCCACTGCCGCCATACACCGCGTACAAATCTTGCTGCATCAAAATTGCCTCTTCCTCTTACAAAAAAGCTCAACGCCCTTTGGTAGGCGCTGAGCATTCGTTTTAATAGCTATCGGATTACGTCAACTCGGGCATCTCGCCGGAACCCGGCACCCCGCTTCGCCTTCGTGCTGCACATTTGACTGAACGTTGGCGGAACGGGAAAACTCAGTTCCGTCGCCGGTGGCACCGAGGCGGCCTTTCTTGGATAAACGACGCCTCAGTGCGAGCAGAACACATCGTCCAACGTGCGAGCATCCAGAATGTTGCCCAACCACTGCTCAAGTTCAGCGGAGCTGGCAGTGCGAACCCGCTCACTCATCACTTCGCCCAATGGGCCGAAGCGGCGGGTAAGCAGGCAAAACAGAGCCTCGGCTTTGCCTTCCTGCTTGCCTTTCTGCTCACCCTTGCGCAGCAGCTCATTGCTCCATTTATCAAAACGTGTGGCATACATAGCTTCGACTTCCTGAAAATCCTTGATCTCTTCGATCGTCTCACCCGGGCTGAGTTTCGAAAACACATTGCGCTGGTAAAACACCAGAAACGCTCGGCGCAGACTATCGTACGCGGCACCGGTGCGACTGAAGTACCGCGCCAAACCGCTCGTAGCCTCTTTCGCTGCAGCAGAGTCCGGCGCACTGGTTTCCAGCATGAAGAGATACGCCAACACATTATCAGCCATGCTGGCCAATTCTTGCCGGGGCACTCGGCCCTCATCCAGCACATGGTGCCGAAAGCGCGGAGCAAAGCGTGCCAGGCTCTTTGGTGCTGCAATCAAATCAGCCACCTCCAACGAAGCCCACCACTTTGCTTCGCCGTTGTAGATCACTATCGGAAAAACCGGCGGCAACTTCTGACGTTTGACTTGGCCACTCTTGATGAGATCCTGGTACAGCAAGCTCACGTAGCTCAAGAGCCGCACGGCCATCCAGCGGTCTACCTTGCTCTGAAATTCGATGAGCAGGTACAGGTACAACCACTCCTGCCGGCCCTCAGGTAAATTGAGCTTGACGCGCCAGACTACATCTTCGCTGCGTTGCTGCAGATCTTCGCTGACGTACTGCCCGTTGGTCTTCTCCAGCGTGCTCAGATCCACATGATCCACCCAGTCTTCATGGATGAAGCCGCGCAGCAAGGCCTCTATCGTTTGCGGATGACTGAAAATCTGCTTGTAAATGCCATCGTGCGGCGTGGCGCTCATGGGGGAATCGGGTGCAAAACTGAAATTATATCCAGTACTTATAAAGGTTTATTTTTGAAAAAAGCTTTAGCCGCGAAGCGCCTCCCGCGGCTAACGCCACTCCAAGGTGAGCAAAGGCCAGTATCGACGGCGGCTTACCAATTCCCCTCCGTCGGAGGGGTGCCCGAAGGGCGGGGTGGTTCAACCTCCCCCACCAGCGCCTCGTCAAAGCCAATGAACATGCAGCGTGTGGTGCTCCCCAAGAAACCACCCCGTCAGGCTTCGCCTGCCACCCCTCCACCGGAGGGGAACTAGAGACGAACACCATCTGGCTCCACTGCATAGCACCCCGTCAGTCATCGACGGCGGCTCACCAATTCCCCTCTGTGGAGGGGTGCCCGCAGGGCGGGGTGGTTCAGCTACCTGCGCCGATACACCCCCCGGCGAGGCATCCCCTTTCCCGTCATCCTCGCGAAGGGGATCCAGCAAAGAATTGTGTTCTGACCCCAATTTAGAGGGATGCGGTTGACTGGATTGGCGAGAGCCCTTAGGTTCGGGTGCCGCTGCCTGTGAACTTGCCCATGGTGGCCTCCCCTGCCCCGCTGATGCCTTCGCGCACCAACACTTTGCGGACCGTGAGCCACAGAATCTTGATGTCTAACCAGAGCGAGCGGTTGTCTACGTACCAGACGTCTAGCTTGAACTTGTCTTCCCAACTCAGCGCGTTACGACCATTCACCTGAGCCCAGCCTGTGATGCCTGGGCGCACCTCATGACGGCGGGCTTGTTCGGGGGTGTATAGGGGCAAGTATTCCATCAGCAACGGGCGGGGGCCTACCAGGCTCATGTCTCCCTTGAGGACATTCCACAACTCTGGCAGCTCGTCCAGACTGGTGGAGCGCAAAAATCGGCCGAAGGGGGTGAGGCGCACTGCATCAGGCAGCAGCTCGCCATCAGGGCCACGCTCATCGGTCATGGTCCGGAATTTGATCATCTCGAAGGGGCGGCCATGCATCCCGGGGCGCTTTTGGCGGAAGAAGGCGGGGCTACCTAGCTTTTGGCGGACCATCAGGATCAGGATCAGCAACGGTAGCGCCAGGATGATCAGGCCCAGCAGGGCAGAGCACAAGTCAAGGAGGCGTTTCATTTTCCTTATGCTTCCAAGCCGGAGGAACGCGTTGAGATACCCATCTCTCGCAGCATCACGCTGTTAACTTTATGCACGTCGTATTTATCCTCCGCCAGCTGGCGCGAGCGCGCACCCATACGAGCCGCCAAGCCCGGATCCTCCACGAACCGCGACATGGCTTGCACGAGTGCATCGACTGATTTAACGGGTACAAGGTAACCATTGTCTCCATCTAGCACAGTCTCGCGACATCCTGGTGTGTCTGTGGTAATTATTGCCCTCCCCATGGCCATAGCCTCCAAGACCGTGCGTGGTGTGCCTTCGCGATAACTGGGCAGCACATACACACTGGACGCTGCAATAGCTGGACGTACATCCGAGAGTTGACCCAAAAACTCCAGTGTGCCATCTGCAACCCAGGAATCCAACTCAGACTGCGATATGGAATCTGGGTTGTCATCAATGAAGCCGACCAGCACAAAGCGAGACGCCGGATGATGTGCCCGCACCAACTTCGCGGCCTGCGCATACTCCCGGACACCTTTAGCCCCCAGTAGGCGGGCGATCAACAAGAACTGGATCCGCGCTTCGGGCAGTGGAACAACGCTGAACGCAGACACATCCACGCCGGATCCGTTTACCACACAAGTGTTAGCACTTGGTGCCAACAACCCGCGCCGCCGAAATAGCGACTCGTCATCTGGGTTCTGAAAAAAACCTTTTCCACACGTGAAAGTGCCAAGGCATATAGACGCTGCACCAGCGCACGCAGACCACCACGAGCCTGCCCTTCCTGAAAGGCATACCCCAGTCCGGTGATCAAAGCAAACCTCTGCGGCACGCCTGCAAACCAAGCAGCCAATGAACCGTATATAACGGGCTTGATCGTGTAACCCATTACTATTTCAGGACGAACACCCCGCATCAGTCTCCAAAGAGACCAAAAGCTAAGCAAATCCATAAATGGGTTCTGTCCTGTCCGATGGAGTTGAAGGTCGTGTACAGTCAACCCGCAGGCCTCCAACTTACCGCGAACTTCACTGCCAAGTGGCAGGCCCGGGGCACACACATGCACCTGTAGACCACCGGCCTGCAGGGCAACGATTAGGGGACCACGGAAAGTCAAAATCGAATCAGGGTAACTAGCGATTAGGAGAAAAATTTGCTTCATTTCACTTCGGATGCCTCGAAGATCGATTGACAACAGATCGAAACTTTCCATTCGACGACAATGGAATATCATCGACGACATCAATCCTTAAACTCACGGACGAGCCAACACGTGCTCTGAAATTTTCTTCAAGCTTCTCAAGCGTAGATTGATTAAATTCGAAATCCGGAACGATAATGATTGTAAAAACATCAGCGTCTTCTTGAATTATCTGACTACGCTTAATGCCCACAACGCCCTTATATACTGGGTCTAAACGGCCAATAGCACCTCTTTCAGTTGAATATAGCAGATCGTCTACTCGACCCTCAACATTGGCAATCGTAGGAAAACGACTTCCGCAAGTACAGCGGTCCGCACCTTCGGAATCTAGACGTACAGAATCACCGATTCTATAGCGTATTAACGGCAGCTTAAGGTTTCTGAAACTTGTGACAACGAGTTCTTTAACATTTGACCCAGATTCCAGATCAAGAAATTCAAAGTATCCAGTATCAGTATTTAAGTGCATTCGACCAGATCGACACTCAGTAATAAAGGGAGCCCCTTCTGAAGAAGCGTACTGGTTATACAACCTGCAGCCAAAGACACGCTCGATTACCACACGATCTTCATCAAACAGAGTCTCTGCTGTTGCGGCCGCAGCCAACGGTGTAAACGTTAACCGCTCCCCACTGGATTCTATATAGCGAGCTAAAATAGCTAGCGCTGAGGGGTAACCATCAATCAGATGGGGGCGATATTTATTCAACCTCGCTACATACAACGACAAATTATCATCCGTCATGTGATAAGTAGAAAAAAATAAACGACGCTCAAACCAATCATTCACCCAGAATATATCAGGATTGCGGGCATTCCCAAGCAGAACTCGTCCTGAAAATCTCGCATTCCTGAAAGAATCTGGCAAGCCCATATCGTCGTAAAATCGGCGCCAATAAGCAAATGCCTTTTGATAGCCGCTCACCTCGTACGGCACTTTCATCGGACTTCCACTGGTCCCGCTCGTATGCGAAACACCAGCGATGTCGATAGGGGAGTCTGTCAGAAGATCAATATTACTCTTAAGAAAGTCTTTCTCCATTAAATCAAGGGAAAGTAAAGCGGCTACTGGGTCTTTTTCAATCTGATATAAATCTACTCCCTTCCTATCCATCATTGATTTATAATAGTAGTTAGTACTTCTTACTGAATTCAAAAACTGCGCCAATAGATCAGCTTGCGCTTTTTTCAAATCACTCGCACCCATTACTGCGCGACTTCGCAACGCCGCAAGTTCGGCTTGGTAGATCGGCCCATACTTAGAACCGGAATGCAACCATGAGTAGACCCCAAGCAACCCGCCCTTGATCCATAAAGGGGAATTATTAAATATCCTCTCTTTTATTCCTGACATCTATCTTCAATCTTAAAAATTATCTTAAGTAAACATACTTAACGATGAATCCCAATGCAGCCCAATTAACCACTTTAAAAAAGGTTAAATAGGTCGAATTTTTGTCAATCATCAATTAGTGCTGATTTTCAATAGCATTTAGTGTTTCGCTACTCTCCACCAATTGCCCCAGAATCTTGGCGCCCTTCTGCAAGCCGGAACTGTCACCGCCTATCACGGCAACCGTTCTTTCTTTCAACACGACATGGTACTGCCCCGGAGCGGGGTTTACATCACCTGCAAATTCTTGTCCTAGAACATCCTGGACCTGACCGCGCGTACCGAATACAAGCTTTACTTGGCCTTCTGTATTGGAACTTAGCTGGGGTAGATTGCGAGCGACCAATGTTCTGTTAAAGGATTCGATAGCGTCGCTATCCCCCAGAACGCTGACTGTGGAGTCGCGAGCGTCCTTGAGTGTGAGTCCAGCATAGGATAAATCAGTTAGTGTAGGAACGTTCTCGTCCAGCCATGCCAGCGACGTCAACAGTTCTCGCTTAAGCATCTGCAGTCGCCCGTATGTGGATATCGGACTTTGAAATCTATATATGTGATAAGAAGTATCCACAAGCTCGACAAAGGCGCTTGGGTCGGGCGCCACCCAGCGGCTCATCGTCTGCTCAATTCGCGCAGCATGTGTGGCCAACTTCGGGTTCTTCTTCGCCGCATTGAGCAGGAATTGAGCACGCTTCCAGTAGCGTGCGTCTTCGATACCATCCCGCGCACCCTCCCAACCTTCGGTATCAATGGGCCCCTCAGGCGTTTTCCATACTGCACCGCCGTTAGGATACCAACGCAGATAGCCGTGAATGAAAAGACCGTCCAGACCGTGATATGCGCTGAAGGCACCCCGCGTACGATTGAAAACGTATGGCGCACGGTGCCAGTCTGCAACATAGGTGAACTGCTGATCCGCCTTGCCTATAGGGGAGTTGTCAGCACTTACAATCGCCTTCGCTTGTGGCATGACAGCGGCGTTCCATATCCAGCGATCAATAGCAGGATCCAGCCTTGAAATGTGCTCCCTAGTTTGACCAGTTTCACCTGTTGCTGTGAACTCTATTCGGATTCCGAACTCATGCAGTAGCTGTGCACGCCGTAATACATCAGATATCTTATTGGGAGCAATTTCATCCGCAATAAAGGATACGATTTGTGTAATACCTTTTCCACGAAGATAACGAACTATTTCCCCAAGTATCCAACGCTTAACAGCCAAATGCCTCGGAGATAGCGCCGACAACTCCTTATCACCAGTGATTGCACGCGAATAATTTAGCCAGGCACTATCGTGATTCTTAAAGGCAAAATGAAAATATGGCATCCCTGCCAAAAGAGGTATTTCCACAAAAGGATCAAAATAGCTCAGATCCAATTCAGGAAAAGAATCTTCTTTAATCAATCCAGACTCGATGGCCTGTTCTAGACTAATTATCGAATTTTTTAGCTTCGCATTTTTTAAAGAAACCGAACCACCAAACCTCCCAGCCCACGAGCTATCGATGTTCAGTGCTATATAGTGCTCGGATAGATTCTGGATATGCCGCCTAAACGCCTCCATGTCGCCAGGCGACTCAGGGAAATCATAGGACTTACCATTCTCTCCATTCATGAGGCTGCTCCACATGAAAGTGGCCTCGCCTTGAAAATATTCCCTACCCGGAAGTTCGACCGGCCAAACCTGCACCAGCAGGTCTACTGGTTTAATTTCAACTTGGCTAAAGCGTATCTGTCCCCGATATAACCCTGGCTTTGTTCCGAAAGTGTTTAAAGTCAACCAGAGTGTGTTTGACTGGTTAGCCTTAAATGGCACGTCAAAATTTGCAGCGGCGGGTGCATCGCGTCGGGAAAGTTCAAGCAGCCAGTATGGACCGACGGTTAAATGCGAAGCGGCTACGCCTTGCAGCCGCAAACGGACTGATTCGGCAGAAATTTTATGTTTTCCGTCAACGGAGGTAAGGTCGCTTACAGTAACGGTAAATCTATCATCAGCCTCAACACTAGAAATATTAAATGGCACAGACTCCCATTCATTTAGGCCTAAATCAATCTGAATGAGTGACACTCCTTCATCTTTCTCAGGATAAGGCGGCTCAGCAAATGATGCACCGCGTGCATGGGTAAAATCTCGCCACCATACAATGGGTTTATTGCTGCCTAGCCGTCTCAAGCCTGCAGCAATGCGCTCACTTCGCTTCTGCACCTTACCCTGGAAGATAATTTTCTCGAGAAAATTCTCAGCCGGTTTTCCCACAGCTAACTTTGCGCTGGCTAATTTCTCAGTATTTAAGACGCGGAAATACTCAAAACCTACAAACCAGAGTTCACCTCGCCCGTAGCGATTACGAAACACAATGGGTGCACCGTCTCGGGTGACCACTGCCTCTGCAGTAGTCAGACTTGTGGGTGATGAACCAGAAGTCAATCCAAAAACCGATCCTGCGCTCTCTGAATCTGGCAGGAATGTTTGGGAAAGGTCCCCTACTAAAGCAAAATTTTTTGCGCTTTTTGGTACGGTACGATAGCCTATAGCACCGATCCAATCCCGATCGCCTCCTTGTAAGTTACGTAACGACTCCAGAGCTGTAGAGGTGATAATCAGCCTCCCGCCATTTCTTACGTAATCCCGAATCCAACCAATCTCCTCTGAATTAATCTTAGCAAAACCGTGTGTTACGATAACAAGAGAGTATTTTCCCCAGGTTTCAGCTGAAACAAAATCGCCACCATTCTCGAAGGTAACTTCCTTCGGCTCCAGAATGTTCTTAATTATTACCTGCCTCTCATGCCGACTATAACCATTACCTATTAAGAGCACTGGTTTAGCGCCATCTTGCGCCATGGCAGGCAAGTTAGCACCAAAAACAATAAAGCAAATGAGAAAAAAATATTAAACATTTATTCAGAATATTAGTACAGCATCTAGCTATCCAATCATATAATAAACGAATCAACAGAGAAAAAATTATTTGCGCAAACTGAAAAAATAAAATCGTTTGAGGCGAAAAAATTGAAACCTAAATGTAGACTTCCATATCCTATAAAAGCTAAACTTTCAAGCAATAACATAAGGTGCCGGTCGTACAATACTTCCTGCAGGTATGTCGCCAGATAAAATAACACCCGCACCAATGATACTGCCGTCGCCTATGCGGGTACCGGGCAGAACTATGACATTAAGGCCAAGCCAAACATCGTCACCAATAATTATCGGGCGTCCTTCATCAACTGTCCGGAGTCTAGATGAAGGTTGATCCATAGACAGTCGATGCGCATTGGAATCCAGCACTTGTACGCCTGATGCAAATAGGCAACGTTTACCGATACGGATGTATTTAACCGCGTGTAAGCAAGCACCGTTTAGCCTACTCTCATCCCCTACCTCAATCACTGCCCCCGGAGCATCGGCAAGGAGTTTGACAGGGGAATGCATAAAACCGTGATAACGCAGCGATTTGGACTGAAGAACCACATGGTTACCCAGGACAATTCTAGCCTTTTTATTCACATGAACCAAAGGGTAGCCACGGATACGTACTGATGATTGGCATTGCACACCATCCAAAATCAAGCGCCAACGGAGCAGCATGAGAAAAATTTCTTTCAGATATCGCATAAATTCCACCTCAAGTCCTGTTTGAATCCAAGTCACTCCTCAAACTTAATAAATGAAGTATTTTCTTCGACTGCGTATCGGCATCAGGCTGCGTGACAGGTCGTGTCGGAACTCCTACTTGCTTTGACAACCAATCGGCGAGCTTTCGTGCATTCATTTGCGTGGAGTTTTCACTATCTAAAACGTAAATATGTTCCGGCGCCGAACGCTGGAGGAACAGGCAACCGTCTGCATCTAAAGGCCCATAATAAAAAATAGGCCTTCCAACACCGATGAGGTCGAACACCTTCAACGGAATTCCGCATCTATGCCCTTCCGCGCTTCCGATCAATACTATATTTATGTCACTTACTGCTGATAGAGATAGAGCCTCATTCTTATCGACTTCGCCTCGGGTAACGATGCGGAAGGAGCCAGTTTGAAATTCATTCACAACCGAAGATATGTTTTCGCGTCCCACAAAGATCAGTTCTATACCAACCCAATTCTTATCAAGTTGTTCAACCGCAGCGCCTAATGCCGATAGCATTGATTTGTATGGACGTTCACCTCCATAAATGGCGCCCACATAGGATATTTTGATCCAACCACGATCCTTTGGAGGATGCGCTTGTGCAGCTTCAACTGCGTCTTTAGAAACTCCATTGTAAATAACCTTCGGCTTAAGGAACGTCGCTCTCTTCTCGACCATTAATGCTAACGAGTCAGTAACAACACTGCAACTGTATGCGTAGCGAAGCGTAACCCAAGTCAAAAATGGCATTGGCTTACCATTTATTCCCCTTATAGCGTCGCGCAAATCGACATGAAGCCTGCTCCCGCTAAACAAGGCAGCAATTCCCGCAATATATAAGTTAGTCACTCCAGGGCTAGTTGCCCATATGTCTGGCCGCTTGCCGTTGCGTATCCAATCACGTAGCAGATTAACCCAGAGACCCGGCAGGATAGAAACACCCCAGGGCAAAGCCTTATCAACCTCCATAAAAGGATGGAGTATGGTAATCAGAATATGATGCCAACGCCCTTTATTCGCGGAGTCTTCTTTCGGTGATGCAACCTGGGATTTTTCGAATTCTTTAACTTGACGAGTGTAAAGCCGAAAGGGATGACCAATTGACTCAAGGTAGCGGACAAGATGTCCCGGACGGTGCGCGGCTGGGACGTTGTCCGGCGGAAAACTATAGGATACGATATGTAGCATTATTCACCGCATCCGAGTCGAAACTCTTCTATTGTATTCAATTAATTTCGCGCCGTGAGCCACGAGAGTGACAACAAAAAAGAGAATCCAAAATTCTCGCTTCCGGAGGTGGTAGGTGTAGGCCCACGCAAGCACAAGACCCATGAGCATAGGTAGGTAGTACCTTAAATACCTTCCTAAATAGCTATCACCGGCATATCTAACGCTTTGAATGATATGAACGGCCATGAAAAATAGATACGCCAACGCCCCAAGTAAACCACTATTACCTAAGATAGCCATATAAGTACTGTGTATTTCATACTTCTGAGTAATAATACCTGCCACATTTCCTAAACCAACCCCAATTATGGGGTTAATTTGAAACGCCGCCTTTGTTGCTTCGATATTCTCAGCAAGAAAGCCTTCACTAAAATCTTCCATTGTATTATCATTAAATTTTTTCTCAAAGCGCCACGCCATTCCTTCTATATTTTCGAGTCCCCATTGGAATAAAAAATATACCAACGGAACCATTACTAAAATAACAAATGCTGAAATTGAACCCAATTTTTTATCGCGCTTGCTTGAGGAGAGCATCATGCTCAGCGCTAGAAAAATTAAACCAGCAATCAATCCAACCGTAGCAGCCCTCTTTGAGGTAAAAATTAGCGCGAATAAAATGGCTAGGGTGGCCAGAATATTTTGCCACTTTGGCTTAATGATCCCCGATAAAATACCCGGAATAATAATAGCGAGATACATTCCAAAGAATGCTCCGGCTTGCCCTGTATTTCTAAAAGTACCAGTCAATCCATTCCCCGATCCAGGAAACAAAGAAGGCCATATGAAAAAATCGATGAGACCAAGTACTGAAAGAATACAACCCGACCAGAGAACCGAGTTCAGCACCCACTTCACAGCGTCTTCAGGAGGCATTCGACTATATAAATTAAAGAGTGCAATCGCTACTACAAATATAAAAACGTGAATCAACAACTCCAATGCACCAAGCATTGGATAACGAGCAGCGAGAACCCCCAATGCAAAAATCATTAAGAGAGGTAAGTATGCACGGTATGGTGCGGGCAGTTTCATGGCCATCTGCTTATCATGAAGCGAAGAATATATCCAAAGTAATATAATGCCAACGCCTATTAGATCGGCCAATGCAAGTCGCCCTTCGGCTCCCTGCCCAGCCTCTCCGGCAACCCAAGTAACCCCTGCTACCAGAAAGAATAAGAAACCGAAATACTTTGTCAAACGTGTTATTTTCATTTCGCTCTACATATTCTGAACTGATTTTTATAATTTTTAGTGATCGTATCTTATTTAAAGGCTCAAAGATTTAATCTTCTCAACGATACGCTCTGATGCTTTTCCCCCGCCATAGACACTCATGTCGTCGGCAATCTGCCGATCGATATTTTCCTTCACTTCATTAATAATGATCTTTGTATCTGTGCCAACAAGCACATTGACTCCCATTTCCACCAATTCGCTCCATTCAGTTTGCTCCCGCATGGTTACGCAGGGCTTTCCAAAGAAATAAGCTTCCTTTTGGAGTCCTCCACTATCGGTCAACACCAGTCCACATTCCTGGAGCAGCCCGATCATTTCAAGATAGCCCACAGGATCAATAATTTTCACATTAAGCTCAATGCCCGCCTTTTGGATAAGGTTTCGAGTGCGAGGATGTAATGGTAGTATTACTTGAGCGATTTCCTGATGGATCTTGTTTATTGCATTCGCAATATTAAGAATATTTTCCGGATTATCTGTGTTTTCGGCGCGATGTACAGTCGCAAGCACGAAACCTTGGCCAACATTGCCGATTTCGGGCATCTTGGAACGATTTGCAAAATGAATGGCCGCATCTTGCATAACATCTCCTACCTGCGCAATGCTTACCGGTTTCTTTGTGAATCCTTCGCTGTGCAGATTTTTTACGGCCGTCTCAGTTGGACAAAACAGGATTTTGCTGATATTGTCCGTGAGTATCCGGTTAATCTCCTCGGGCATTGCCATGTTGAAACTTCGCAAGCCAGCCTCAACGTGCGCCACTGGGATGTGTATCTTAGCCGCGGCCAGCGCGCCAGCCAAGGTGGAATTGGTATCGCCATAAACCAATACCACGTCAGGCTTCTCCTCAAGCAGAACCTTCTCAACCTCAGCCAACATTCGTCCTGTCATGGCGCCGTGGGTTCCGCCGTGAATATTCAGGAAATAGTCGGGCTTGGACATGCCCAGTTCTGCGAAGAAAACGTCAGACATGTTGGCGTCGAAGTGCTGGCCAGTGTGAACCACTACTTCCGTGAGGCCCGGGGTCTGGGCGATGGCGTGCGAAACTACGCTGGCCTTGATGAATTGGGGGCGAGCGCCTAAGACGGTGACGATTTTTTTCATAATTTATTCGGGTTTTGGGAAAGCTCTGGCAATTTCCCCGATGAAGGGTTTGCAGCCAACCTGCGGTGTCGCTCGCAGTGACTCACGATGGCCTCACTTCCACCACGCGCTTGAACAACGGCACAAGATTCCGGTTGCCAGCCTCGCTCAGGTGGTTGTCATCGTAGTAGCGCGGCACCGCAATGTTCGCAGCAGTGCAAGCACCGTTCTTACACAAGTGAGGCAGTGGATCGCGCACCTGTGCACTGCAATCTTGCGAGGCTTTCTCTTGCCTGGTTAAGACCAATGCATGGCGCTGGTGGTAAACGGATACGGGCATGCCCATGTCCAGTGGGCGACCTAATTGGGCAGCGCGTGCTAGGGTGCCGGGCACATCAACGGGCATGTCGGGAATAGGACGCAACTGGTACTCGGAGAGGGCGGCGGCGGACCGACGGGTAGTGGCGAGCGAGCCTATCCGTTTTTGACCTAATCTTAAGAACACTTCGCGCACCTCATATCGCCCTTCCTGCCTTCTGAGTTCTTCGCTCCCAGGCGACTCGGCCTGTAGTCAGCATCTCCTTCAACTCTGCTCGGAAGCTCCAGGCAATCAGAGGTGTCAACGCGAGCCAGACGATTGAATAGTGAATAGGTGCTGAAGGTCCGAGCGCAACAGTAAACACGGCTAATGCGACAGCACCTGTCGTGAACACATACAAACGCACGCGAGGAAACGGGCGCCACACGTATGCGGAAGCTTCGGTTCTGGCAACGAAGAACACAAGGTATGCAACGGCATTAGAGATCACTGCGCCAGTCGCTCCGTACAACGGTACTAGCCACCAACATAGCAACACGTTAGCGCAAAGTGCCAGTAGCGTTACCCATACGGTCAACATGGTTCGGCGGGAGATGCCAATTCCTACACACGTTACTTCAGACAGGGTGTAGAGCAAAGGCTGAGCGATCGCACAAAGGACTAGGTATTTGACCGCTGAGTACTGTGGCGGCAGAAAATACTCAGCCATCCACGAGAACAAGCCGCATGCCAGAAAAATCGCGCAAACCGCTCCAAGTACATGGCGCCCGACCTTGTCAATACGCCCTGGATCAACACCCTCGGCGACCCATTTATAAACTATTGGAGCCCAAACGACCGTGAATATAGACTGAAAAATAGCTGCTACCCCGGCTATACTAACTGTAACTGCGTAAACACCTAGCTCAGAAAAAGTGGAAAGGGATCTCAATGCAACCGAGCTTGTAGCAGAGAGGCCCCAATAAGCTAGACCCGAGAATATTAGAGGAGCACCAAAACGCAGCAAATAATAAATCCGCTCTCTTTCAATATTTGATTTGAGTGCCGCGCGGAGTAGACTCCGTGTATTCCAAATATACACAACTGCTACAGATATTAATGATGCAAGGAAAGCCCAAACAAGGGTTGAAAAATTGCGAGGCAGATCAATCCACACAATCACTCCGATCAGCACTAATAGCAAAGCTTTAGGAATGATTTGACTCAATGAAAACGCTAACCCCCTCTCCTGCATGCGGAGTATCAAGGACAAAAAACGCGAGGAAAAACTAACCATTACACTCGCAAGTGTTAACCAAAAAAGAGTGGGATTTGCCATACCGAAAAGCCACAGTGCGACCTCGGTCTTGAAACCGATTATCAGTATAGAACTGATAACCAACAGCACAAATCCAGGCGCGAAGCAAGCTTTCAGCAGACTTGCTCGATCTTTAGATTCATGGTATTCACGAACATAGGCTTGATCAAGGCCAAGCACAAGGAACAATAGACAAAATGACTGAGTCACCTGAAGAATGTTCAGGCGTCCCAAGTCGTCAGCACTAAACGCCCAGGCAACAACTGGAACGGTGATTAGGCCAAATGCTGCACCGGCTATAGGGCCGAGTGCAAAGCCAATAATTTTGTTCAGAGTCATCAGAACCCAACTGAGCACGGTTATTTAGAGCATCGACGCTCACGTACCTTGGTAATCAGGCGGCCTACATTGGCCCGCACTTTATCCTCTCCCCAGAAGCTTTCCAGCACAGTTCGATTCAAGGCCAAGCTAGAATCGGGCAAACCACCCACCGGCAACGGACGTGCTATTAAATCATCCGTAGTGTACACGATTGCTTTTTTGTCCTTCAAGAACTCATAAACAGGATTCGAGGGATCTAGAAAAACATGAGCACCATTAAAAATGGCTGATCCGATATTACCCAAAGCCTGCTGACGGAGATGATTCATAATTACTACATTGCAGCTCGCCAAAATTTTTGAGTATTCTTGCAACGGCAAAAAATCAACAAGCGGCTGAAAAGCTTCACCGAAAATAGCACGACCATAAGCAATCACCCGCTCTCTATATCTGGAATCGCCATAACTAAGAGGGACAACTACTTTTCTACCACTTAGATCATGCCTAGAGAGTAAATCGAATACTTCCAAGTGATTATTTGATGCAGATGCTGAATTTCCAACCAATATGTTGCACCCCTCTCCCATTTTTGTCCCCGTCGAAAATGTCTCCGATACATTTCCATAATTCAATTGAACGTATTCTCCAGAGAAATTCAGATACCTGCGCTTGAAAACATGAAAATCGGAAGGAATTGGGGCTGAAAAATAATCAGTTTTCCCCGCTGCATTCTCAATTGCAGAGTCTGCTATTTTCCTAATAGTTTTTTTTACGCGAGTTGAACCAATCTCGTTGGCACGCTGCTCCTTTACTAGCGAACGTGTCGCCAACTTCAGCAGGCCGGCATTGGGATCATCTCTGTTTCCATAATAATCAAACCCCCATCCACTCCATACTTTTAAAGCGGCTCGCGGAGCAAAGTTAAAAGCAATAGCAGCATAAATATTCATGCCGTGGGAGACAACCATATCAGCCGAACGCACATAAAATGGAATAGAAGCCAATCCCATTTTTCCACGTACCGAGATGCTGGCGGCATCACCATAAGCCGGATAGCGAAAATCTCCGGCTGGTGAGGCACCCGTAACTAGATACAAATTGGCACCAGGTGCCAGCTCTTCAAATGCCCTTGACAAAAATTGAATAAACTGAGAATCAGGACCAATGTGAACTATCTTCAAGAATTCACTCCGTCAATTGAATTTAACCCAACAAGCTCAGCTTGATTGAATTTCATTAAATCCCCCTTGAAATGAGACGTTGCTCCAATTCGAGCAAATCGCGCTTGCGCTCTTTGATGCGGCGCGCAGGATTGCCTGCATAGACTCCAAAAGCCTGGCAGCACTTTTGAACTAAACTCAAGGCGCCAACGGCCACGCCTTCTTCCAGAGTGACGCCGGGCAAGATGACACTGCCACTGCCGACGATGACATGCTTGCCCAGTAAAACATCCGCATGGGTCACGCCAGTGAATTCGCTGGGCACGGTCGGGTTGGTCATTGCAGCTCCCGAATAGTCATCATTGCTCGAATAAATGGCTACGCGAGAGGAGATATTGCAGTAATCGGACAAGGATATTTTTCCGGCGCCGATCAGTGACGAGTAAACAGCGATGTGAACGTAGTTGCCAACAGATATCCCGCCGACTCCTGCCGAAAGCACGCAAAAATCGTCAATGCGAACGTTGCTGCCCAGGGATATCCGGCCCACACCATAGAACGAGGCTCGATCGGAGATTTGCACGTTCTTTCCCACTGAGGCAAATCCCAGCGCTTTGATGGCTTCAAGGCCCAACATTGCCATGACTCATGCACCCAGAACGATTTCTATAACGCGCTGCTGGTCGTCCGGCGTCAACGCCGGATAGATGGGCAAGCACAGCACCTGCTCGGACGCATTGGCAGCTACGTGCAGATTAGCTCGAGCAGCAGTAGGCAAGCCCCGATACATCGGAAAGTCCGAAATTAACGGGTAGAAGTAGCGGCGTGCGTGGATGGCGTGATCTTTGAGTTTTTTATAGATTGCGTCGCGGGGCAGGGGGTAGTCGGGCTGCACCAGCACCGGAAAGTAGGAGTGATTGGCGACAGTTTGTCCGGCCTGAGGCAGGCAATGGATGCCTTTGACGTGCTGCAGCTTTTCGCGGTACAGCGCGTCGATTTCGGCGCGGCGCTGCATGACATGGGGCATGTGTTTAAGCTGCAGCAAACCGAAGGCCGCATTGATTTCGCTCATCTTTGCGTTGATACCGGGGGCGACGACGGTGACCTCGTCAACAAAGCCGAAGTTCTTCAGATGGTCGATGCGCTGTTTAGTCTTAGCGTCCGGGCAGATGATGGCACCGCCTTCAAAGGTGTTGAAGACCTTGGTGGCGTGAAAGCTGAGTATCGACAGGTCGCCATGGCGCAGCACACTGCCACCGGCATCTTGCACGCCGAAGGCGTGAGCAGCGTCGTAGATGACGCGCAGGTTGTAGTTGTCTGCAATCTTCTGAATGGCGGCGGTGTCGCAGGGGTTGCCGTAGCAGTGCACCGGCATGATGGCGGTGGTTTGCGGGGTGATGGCGGCCTCGATCTTTGCGGGGTCTATGTTGAGCGTGTTGGACTCGACGTCCACAAACACGGGCTTGTTACCGTGCCAGTGCAGCGCGTGGGAAGTAGCCACAAAACTGTATGGAGTGGTGATGACCTCACCGGTTACACGCAGTGCCTGGAGTGCGGTGATGAGGGCCAGCGTACCGTTTGAGAACAGGGCAACGTGCTTGACGCCAAGGTAATCACACAGGGCCTGCTCGAGCTGCTGATGAAAAGGCCCGCCGTTAGTCAAGATTTTGTTTTCCCATATTTTCTCAAGGTATGGGATGAATTCTTCAAGCGGCGGGAGATACGGTTGTGTAACGTAGATGGGTTTCATAATGAACGAAGACTCGAAATGGGGAAGAGACCTTTTCGAGTGGTCATTGAAGTATGGTTTGATGAGAGACATGCCACGAAGTGGCCAACTGAATGCGCACCAGCCATTCACACAGATGACACTTTGCTTCGGGCACGGATACGCGGGTCATCTGAGACTCCTCTCTATGGCTAGCCATATCACGTAGGTGTTTCTCATTTTCATTCAGCTTGAACCACCGAGCGCATCGACAATGCGCTGCTGCACTTGCGCACTCAGGTACGGATGCATTGGTAGGCTCAACACCTTCTTTGCAATAGCATCCCCCACGGACAACCGTGTATCCGGGTCGGCAACTGCAGGTTGCTTGTTCAACGGAATCGGGTAATGCACCGCAGTAGGAATTCCAGCGGCTTTCAGTTGCTCTTGCACTTGATCGCGGTTGTCTACCTGAATGGTGTATTGGGCCCAGGCGCTGGTGTTGTGGGGTTCTATGTGGGGGAGTTGAATTTTGTCACTCTTATTACCGCCCTTGCCCTCACCCCAACCCTCTCCCAGAGGGAGAGGGGGTAATTCGGAGCCCTCTCCCGCTTGCGGGAGAGGGAGTAAGTCAGCGTAGCGGCGGGCTACTTCCTGGCGCTGGGCGATTTCTTGGTCTAGCACGGCTAGCTTGGGGAGGAGAATGGCGGCTTGCAGGGTGTCTAGCCGGCTGTTCACGCCTACTCGGATATGGTGGTAGCGCCGATCTTGGCCGTGGCGGGCGATTTGCCGCATGATTTTTGCCAGCTCTTCATCGCTGGTGAAAATGGCTCCACCGTCTCCATAGCAGCCCAAGGGCTTGCTCGGGAAAAAACTGGTGCAGGCTATGGTTGTGAGGTTGCAGCTTTTGCGGCCTTTGTAGGTGGCGCCAAAGCTTTGGGCGGCATCTTCTATGACCGGCAAACCATGCTTTTGGGCTGTGGCGTTGATGGCATCGTAGTCAGCGCACTGGCCGTACAAGCTGACAGGGATGATGGCCTTGGTCTTGGGCGTGATGGCTGCCTCTAGCAAGGCTGGATCCAGGTTGCAGGTGCGGGGGTCTACATCTACATATACCGGCTTGGCACCCAGCAGGGCCACGGTTTCAGCCGTGGCAATGTAGGTAAAGCCGGGGGTAATAACTTGATCACCAGGGCCCACGCCCAGGGCCATGAGGGCGATTTGCAGTGCATCTGTGCCGTTGGCCACGGAGATGCAATGGCGGGCGCCGGTGTAAGCGGCTAGTTTTTCCTCTAGCTCAGCTACTTCTGGGCCCAGAATGTACTGGCCGTGCGCTAACACGCGGGCAATGCCGGCGTCTATATCAGCCTTCAGGAGCTGGTATTGGGCTTTTAGATCAATGAATTCCATGGTCTTTTTAGGCAGACTGTTTGGTGACGACGTTGCCGTTTAGTATGTAGCGTGCGCCTGTGTGCTGGCAGGTAGCCTCGGCCTGGCCTTGCAGGGGTAGATTGAGTTGTTCGCCGAACTCGCTCATCCAGCCGATTTGCTTGGCGGGCACGCCCACCATGAGCGCGTAGGCGGGCACGCTTTTGTTAATGACCGCACCTGCGCCAACGAAAGCATATTCACCAATGGTGATACCGCACACTAGCGTGCAATTTGCACCCAGGGTGGCTCCCTTTTTGACCAGCGTATCGCGGTATTCGCTCTTGCGTTCGATGAGTGAGCGCGGGTTGAAGACGTTTGTGAAGACCATGCTGGGGCCGCAAAACACGCCTTCTTCTAGCGTGACGTTGTCGTACACGCTGACGTTGTTCTGAACTTTGCAGTTATCACCAATGCTGACTCTGTTGCCCACAAAGACGTTTTGGCCCAATGAGACGCCTTTGCCAATGCGCGCACCGCTGCATACGTGCACAAAGTGCCAGACTCGGGAGCCCTCGCCGATTTGGGCGCCTTCGTCTACTATGGCGCTGGGGTGAACGATGTAACTCATGCCTTTCAGGCTTGCCTGGCCAAGAAGGGGTGGTAGTTGCCTGTGAGGCCCAGTGGCTGCGCATTTCTAATGGATGCGACAGTTTCGATAGCCGTTCGGTTTTCCTCCAAGCCAAAGCCACGGCCGGCCAATATTTCCTCGTAGCTGCGCGTGTGCAGGTCGGTAAATCCGCCGGAAAATTCTATTTCTTCGCCATCTACGGTAATGGAGCGGTAGGTACGTTGACCTTTTTCAAGCTGTTCACGCGGCACATCTGCCACATCAACGGAGAGGAACCAGCGTACACGGGCTTTTTCGTACTCCAGATAGCCGCCGGCTTTGGTGTCTGATGTGTAGTGGACGTTGCTTTGCTGCAGGGCTCCAAAAATGAAATGGAGCATGTCGAAAAAATGGACGCCAATGTTGGTTGCAATGCCGCCAGATTTTTTGAGATCGCCCTTCCAAGACTGCAGGTACCAGTGTCCGCGGGAGGTGATGTAGGTGAGATCTACCTCGTGTTTGCCGTTGGCCGCTGCGTTAGCGATTTTTTCCTTCAGGGCGACGATGGCGGGGTGAAGGCGCAATTGGAGAATGGTATTTACCTTGTTTCCGGTGCTCCGCTCGATGTCGAGAAGACCGTCAATGTTCCAAGGGTTGAGCACCAGGGGCTTTTCGCAAATGGCGTCTGCGCCGCTGCGGAGGGCGAAGCGCATGTGGGAGTCATGCAAGTAATTTGGAGAGCAGATGGCTATGTAGTCTATTTCTGCACCATTATCTGCGCGGTGCAATTTGTCCACATGACGGTCAAACCGCTCAAATTCGGTGAAAAAATCAGCTTCTGGGAAATGGCTGTCGATGATGCCCACTGAGTCGTTTGGATCATAGGCGGCCACCAACTGATTGCCGGTGGCCTTGATGGCGATCATGTGGCGAGGGGCTATGTAGCCGGCGGCTCCGATGAGTGCAAACTTCTTGATGGTCACGGTTGAATATCTTCCGAATGAACTAGAAAATTTATTGATACGATTGAATCAGCTGCGTTGGCAGACATGCGGGTTAGCCGGTTGCGAATGATCAGCCTTCATTGCAATACCCTCGCATACCAAGGCATGGCCTCAGAAATACCTGCGTTCACCTGGTGGGTCGGGGCATATCCGAGCAAACGGGAGATTTTTCCGATGTCTGCCAATGAGTGCCGCACATCGCCAGCGCGGAATTCTCGATAGACTGGAGATTTGTTGTAGGTGATGCCACGAGTTGAGAGTGCATCAACCAGCGCCTTGAAGAGGCTATTCAGCGTCGTTCGGCCGCTTGCTGCAACGTTGTAGACCTGATTTTTAGCTTCATCGGTGGCGGTGGCGGCCAGTAGGTTGGCTTGCACGGCATTCTCTATGTAGGTGAAGTCGCGGCTGGTTTCACCGTCACCGTTGATGAATACGTCTTCACCCTTGATGAGCGCTGAAGCCCACTTTGGGATGACTGCGGCGTATGCGCCATTCGGATTTTGGCGCTTTCCAAAAACGTTGAAGTACCGCAGCCCAATAGTGTGAAAACCATAGCACTTAGCAAACACGTCGGCATACAACTCGTTGACGTATTTGGTGACGGCGTAAGGGCTTAGTGGCTTACCGATAACGTCTTCTACCTTGGGCAGCGCGGGGTGATCTCCGTACGTGCTGCTGCTGGCGGCGTAGGTGAAGCTTTGTACCTTCGCGTCTCGCGCAGCCACCAGCATGTTCAAGAATCCGGTGATATTGGCGCTGTTGCTGGTGATAGGGTCAGCCAAGCTACGGGGCACGCTGCCCAGGGCGGCCTGATGCAGCACGTAGTCAACTCCGGCGCAAGCTTGCTGGCAGTCTTGAAGACTGCGAATGTCGCCTTCAATGAACCGGAATCGGGCCCACTGCTGTGCCGAGACCAAGCTCTGAACTTCGTCCAGGTTGTGTTGGAAGCCGGTGGCAAAGTTGTCTAGCCCGACCACGGTTTGATCTAGCTTTAGCAGGGTTTCTAGCAGGTTACTGCCTATGAAACCAGCCACGCCGGTGACGAGCCAGCTCTTGGGATTCTGGCGCAACTGATCTTGTACTTCTTCGTATCGGTTCAAGGGTTACAGCCTTCCGTCTGCCGTGCCTAAAGGCAGCATACTTTTCACATCAAACACCACAGCACCTGGCTTGCCCCAGGCTTTGATGCCTGCTTCGCCCAACTCTACAAACTGCTTGTGGCCGACGGCCAGCACAATGGCGCTGTATTGCTCTGCAGCAGGAACCTCTGGCAGGCATTCCAAACCGTATTCGTGGTGGGCTTCATCTAGGTCTACCCATGGGTCATACACATCGACTTGGGTGTTGTAGACCTTTAAGGCTTTCACGATGTCCACTACCTTGGTGTTGCGCACGTCTGGGCAGTTTTCTTTGAAGGTGAGGCCTAGTACCAGAATGCGGCTGTTCAGTACCGGAATTCCTTTGCGCAACATGAGCTTCACGGTTTCATCAGCCACATGGGTTGCCATGTAGTCGTTCACGCGGCGGCCTGCGAGGATGACCTCGGGGTGGTAGCCGACTTCCTGGGCTTTGTGGGTCAGGTAATACGGGTCTACGCCGATGCAGTGGCCGCCGACCAGGCCGGGGCGGAATGGGAGGAAGTTCCATTTGGTGCCAGCGGCTTGCAGTACCTCTAGCGTGTCGATGCCCAGGCGAGCAAAGATCAGGCTTAGCTCGTTCATGAGGGCGATGTTGATGTCGCGCTGGGTGTTTTCTATGACCTTCGCGGCCTCGGCTACTTTGATGCTGCTGGCTTTGTGGGTGCCTGCGGTAATGATCTGCGCGTAGAGGGCGTCTACGGCGTCGGCTACTTCTGGGGTGCTGCCGCTGGTGACCTTCTTGATGACTGGAAGGCGGTGCTCTTTGTCACCGGGGTTAATGCGTTCTGGGCTGTAGCCGCAGAAGAAATCTTTATTGAATTTGAGGCCGCTGGTGCGCTCTAGCTCGGGCACGCACACTTCTTCTGTGGCGCCGGGGTAAACGGTGGATTCGTAGATGACCACATCGCCTGGTTTTAGCGCAGCGCCTACGGTTTGGCTGGCTTTTACCAAGGGGGTTAGGTCTGGGCGGTTGGCCTGGTCTACCGGGGTGGGAACGGTGACTATGAAGACTTGGCAGGCCTTTAGGGCTTCAGGGTTGTGGCTGAAGCTTAGGTGGCGGGCGGCTTTTAGTTCCTCGGGGGTGCATTCGAGGGTGTGGTCTTGGCCTGATTGGAGTTCCGTTACGCGGCGGGCGTTGATGTCGAAGCCCAGAACGGAGCGTTGTTTGCCGAACTCTACGGCTAGGGGGAGGCCTACGTAGCCTAGGCCTATGATGGCTATGTGGGATTGGGATAGGTTCATGGGGAGCTGATTTTTTTAATGTTTTATTGGTTTATTCGGTTTTTAAGACGGGGTGATGACGTTATTGGGTTTGTTGTTTTTGCGTCGGTGGGCCGTCGCGGCTCGCCCTGTCCCTTCTGCATGGGGATGTGGGCTTAATCATCTTCTGTTCTCTTATTGAGGTTGTAGGCCGGGAATTGCGCCCGGCAGCGCAGTTCCTTTTTTTGCTCCGCCAAAAGAAGGAACCAAAAAAAGGCGGACCCCACTGGACGTGTCCCTGCGCTTCGCTTCGGGCAACCTGCGATGCTCGGTCGAGGGGTGGCGCTCCGGAACTCTCTTCGTTCACTACGTTCTCTGCGTTCAGACAACCGGAGCGAGTCAGTTCACGAAGCAAGGCCATCTTGCAGTGGCCTTGCCCACCCCTCGCCCTGCGCTTCTCGGCACGTCCAGAGGGGCTGGGGGACATGGCTCGGGCCTTTGCTACGCTCGGCCTGGGGGGATTTTGGCCTCTATTACTCAAGAGGGCGCCTTGAATCGTTAACCGCTGTGACCACCCCGCCCTGCGGGCACCCCTCCACTGGAGGGGAATTTGGGTGCGCTTCTCGGCTCGGCCAGAGGGGCTGGGGGACAAGGCTCGGGCCATTGCTTCGCTCGGCTTTGGGGGGTTTGGCCTCTATTACTCAAGAGGGCGCCTTGAATCGTTAACGGCTGTGACCACCCCGCCCTTCGGGCACCCCTCCACTGGAGGGGAATTTGGGTGCGCTTCTGGGCATGGCAAGAAGGGCAGTTTGCCGCCGCTCTTTCTGGGAGCTTATTGAACGACCATTTATGCGTTGTGCCGCTCATGCCAGGTCCTTTACCTGTTGCCAGCCCAGCACGCGCACGTCGGTACGCTTTTGACCTTCTGTTCCGCCGTAGATAAGAATGGCCTCAGCGGCTTGGCTTCCTGCCAGCGCCTTCCAGCGTTGCAGGGAGGTAAAGTAATCGCGGTTGATGGTCATACCGGACTTGATTTCAACTGGGGTCAGCGCACCAGCCTGGTCGATGATCAAGTCGACTTCAAGGCCGTTGCTGTCTCGCCAAAAATAAAACGCTGGCGGATTGCCACGATGCGTCCAGGTTTTGCGCAACTCACTGATAACCCAGGTTTCAAAAATGGCGCCACGCAGTGGGTGCGTAGCTAGCTGCTGCGCAGCCTGGATACCCAGGAGCCAGGACAACAGTCCCGTGTCGTAAAAATAGAGTTTGGGCGATTTGACCAAACGCTTGTTGAAATTGGCGTGGTGCGGCTGAAGAAGATAGACGACGTAGCTTGCTTCCAGCACTGATAGCCAGGCTTTGGCCGTGTTGTGGTTGATGCCGCAATCGGCTGCGAGGGTTGAAAGATTCACAATCTGACCACTGCGGCCGGCGCAAAGCCGCACAAAGCGCTGAAAGGCGCTGAGGTCTTTTACGTTCAGAAGCTGACGCACGTCGCGCTCTACGTAAGCAGATACATAGGCAGAAAACCAGTGTTGGGGCTGCAGCGGGCGGTCGTACAGTGCGGGGTAGCCGCCTTTGAACATGGCAGTGTCCAGGTCGGTTGGGGCCATGCTGGCCGAGGACAGCTCGGCATAGGTGAGGGGCAGCAATTCGACCATGCCCGAGCGGCCCGCGAGCGATTGCGTGACTGAAGACAGCAGGCCCAGTTGCTGCGAACCAGTGAGCAGGAAACGGCCCATGCGACCATCTGCATCTACCTGGGTTTGCAGATAGGAAAGCAGTTCAGGGGCTCGCTGGATTTCGTCTAGCACGCCACCATCGGGCAGTTGCGTCAAGAAACCACGGGGATCATCTAAGGCAAAGGCGCGCTGGTCTGGGTCTTCTAACGACCGGTAAGGCTTGCCGGCCATGATGGCGCGCGCCAAGGTGGTTTTGCCCGATTGACGCGGCCCAGTCACCGTTGCTACAGGGAAGCCCTGCAGCAGAGTGTGGATGAGAGGGGCGGCGGTGCGGGGGATCATGGATAAATTTATGTAAATTGAGAATTGAATTAACAATTTACATGAAAATTAATGTTGGCGCGTACTCTTCTTGAAGAGGCCCACGAGCTTTGAAAAGCCGCTGGGGGTCTCATCTTCGTGCTGATGGGTGTCGTGCAAGCCGGGGGCTGGGGTGACCAGGCTGGGGTCAATATCGTCCAGAATGGCTTGGGGGCGCTCTTGCAGCAGGCGCTGGGTTTCTTCTTTGCCTACGGCTTTTTCTAGCAGCGGAATCGCATCTGACATGCGGGGGCTGCGCACTGATACGGTGTGTGCATCGCTCGCTACCAGGTGAATGACACCATCTGCCAATAAACGCTCGCTCCAGTAACGGGCGCGCTTGCCAAACTTGCCAACCAGGGCGCCTGCGGTTAATTGCAACCAGGCACCGCGCTTGGCCATGGTGATAAATTTGCTGTAGTGGTCTTCGATCCAGACCAGGCGCTCGGGGTGGGTAATGACGGGTATGTAGCCTGCGGCCATGACGTCAAAAACAGAGTCTTCAAACCGGGGGGCAGGACGTTGTGCGAAGGCTCCAGCAAGAAGTATTTTGAGCCGTTGAGGGTGGGCACACGGCCGGTTTTTAGGCCTTCCAATAGTTCGGGCACCAGGTGGGCGTCTGCACCCACCACCAGACGCAGGGGTATGCCGTAGGTGTTTAGCGCTAGCTGCAGTTTGTCTCGCTCGGCATGGATGCCGGCGCTGTGGTTCATGTACAACCCGGGGTAGATGTGCGGGGTGCAGGCCATGATGGTGGTGCCGTCTGCCACGGCTATGCGGGCCATTTTTAGCGAGGTTTCCAGAGATTGGGAACCGTCGTCTATGCCCGGCAATATGTGGGTGTGCAAGTCGATCATGGTGCGCGCCTCTTGGGGTTTGCACGGTGCGGCGTGCGCTGAGTGAGTTGCCCGCTTGCTGCCGTGGCCGGGTTCAGGCTTTCGACCACCATGTCATCAAAGAATACGGTGCCGACCATGCCGGCACGGGCCTCCCACTGGGCTTTGGGTTCAAGGTTAAGGCGAACAGCAGCACCGCACTGAGGGGGCGGCTGAAACTCTATGCTGAAGGGTTGCCAGCGGCGCTCGGTGTCTAGTATGGGGGTAGATTGGGCAAAGCGCTCACTGCCCGCGGCGCATCGCAGCGCCCAGACCAAGCCCTCCTTCGCGCTCAACCTGTCTACCATGACCTGGCCGCTCAGGCGGTAGCGCGGCCCGGGCAGCACCATGGCCTGTGAGACCATGACCGGGGGTAAAGAGGCGCGACCGGTCAGGTTCACTTCTAGCGCCCATCCGGGGCGGGAAGAGGCTGAAACCTGGTCTACCCTGAACCCTTGTCGTGACATGGGCTGAGAAACCCACTCCCAGTCAAAACCGCGGCGCATGACCGGGCGGTCAAAATTGCCGTTGTATAAGCCTAAGGGTACTTCGCCCCTCCAGGCTACCCAAAGGCTGTAGGCGTCTATCCAGTTGCGTTCACGTTTTAGGCGGTCCACCAAGGCTAAAACGGTGGCCGGCTTTAACAGGCCTAACTCGCGCCCTGCACCTATAAAGGGTTGAAGGGCATTCGCGGGCACTTCACTCCCCAAGTTGGCTAACACGCCGTCTAGCCAGGTAGATTCTTCAGAAAGCTGCGCCAGCACCGCTTGGGCGGTTTCTTCAGACTTCGTCATGAGAGCAACCAGCATTGGCCGCGCTTGCTTGTGGCCTTGCTCCAACAGGTTGATGAGCACTTTGGCAGCAGCGTCCCAATTCTCGGCTTGTAATTGTGATTCTGCTTCTATGACCAGCACGCTGGACTGGTTTGGGGCCAATTGCTTGGACCAGGATAGCAATTGCGCGGTTTGGGGGTTTTCTTCGGCCCAGAAGGCGCCGGTGAGCCAGCCTAGGGCCCTGCTGTCGCCTGGGTTGTTTTGCAGGTGCTGCTGGTAAACGGCTGAGGGCTGGCCGGGGGTGCCGGCGCCGGGGTAGGCTGGGCAGCCGGTTTCAAAGGGCCATTCTTGCATCCAGCAGGCGCGCTCATATTGCATGGGCCATGCCCATGACCACAGTGCTGCGGCGCCTGCCATGAAGGGGATTAGCCAAAGTGTGAGCAGCCACCAGGGGGTGTTGCGGGCGGTGCGGCCGGTGCGCGGGGGCTGGGGCATGGGGGGATTTACGGCTGCGTTCACTGCTTTAGCTCCAGGCGAACCAGCACGGTGCCCTGCTCTGTGCGCTGAAACTCGGCATGCAGGTTGTAAAGACGGGCTTCTTCTGCGCCGGATGCGGGGCGAAGCACTATGGTGGAACGGAGGGCCAGGAGGCCGGGCTGGCGGTCTTCTGACCAGGCGGAGCGGTGAACGCTTAGATCTGGGTGGCGGTTAATGAAGTCTAGCGCTGGGCGCAGCAGTGTGCCGCGGACTTTCATGCCGGAAAGATAGTCTTGCAGGTATCTTGCCCGGGGGGCGGATTCGAGGGTGCCGACTATGTCTGCCAGGTAGCGCTTGGCTTCGGTGGCGTCTGCGCTTGCAACGGGGGGCACGGGGGCTGCGGCGGGTGTGGGCGCAGGGGGTGGCGGTGCGGGGGCGGCCACGGGTGGGGGGCTGGCGCGGCGGCGGCTACCTGTTTGAAGTAGGGTGCGGCGTTGGCCGGCACGCTGGCTGCAAATGCTTGAATGGGGGGGCGCTCGGCGGGTGGAGGCTCGGCCGCCTGGGGGGCCGGGTCGAACGTTTTTTGCGCTGGGGTGCGGTCTGCCGGTGCGGCGAGGCTGGGTGACGGGGCTGGCGGTGAGATTGCAGCGGGGGCTATTGCAACGGGTGCGATGGCGGCAGGCGGCTGGTTGGCGAGAGCCGTGGCGTATGCGGCGTGGGCGGCAGGTACGGTGGCCTGAGGACTTTGGGGCTGCGCGGCGGGGGGGTTGCCGGCGGTTCGCTGGGTCGGCTCGGTGGACTGGCTGACCCGGGCCTGCTGAACCTGCGCAGGGGTTTGCAAGGCCATGGGCGTGGCTTGCGGCGCTTCAGGGGGTTTCCCTCCAGCGGCTTTGTGGTTGGCAGGTGGGGGGCGTTTGCTGGCAACCAGCACGCCGCCTTTGGTGGCGTCTTGCGCGACCCAGAAAAGTACCAGGCCCACGGGCAGCAAAATGGCCGCTGCTACCAGTGCCCAGTGCATTTGCCGGGGGTATTGGGACATGAGGCCCAACCAGCGTTCGCCCAGGCCGCCCTTGCGGGGAATGGGGGCGGCAACCACGCGACGCCGTGGGTGGGAGGGGGCTGCATGTGGGCGGGCGGAGGCTGTGGGCCTCTGCTGGGGGGCGCTTGCGGGGTGCGGAGGGCTTGCCGATGGGGGTGGGCGCGGGGCTTCGCTTTTTTAAGCTGGTCGTCGTAGCGCTGGCGTGCGGCATCGTCGCTTAATACGTCTAGCGCGCGGTTGACCATGCCGGCGGCGTCTGGCGGCAGGCCGGCAATGCCCATGTCTGGGTGGGTTAGCCGAATGAGGGAGCGGTAACGGGTGCGCAGCAGCTCGGGGGTGAGCGTGCTGGCTGTGAGGCCCAGAATTTGATAGTGGGTGTTGCCGGGGGTGAAGCAGGCGCGCTGTATGAAGAGGACGGCGGCGGCGGTGAGTTGGGAGACCTGGGGGGTTAACTCTGCGGGCAAGCGCCCTGCTGCCCACTGGGCCACGGTGTCTAGCCGGTTGAAGAGGGACTTGGGTTCGCCCAGGCGCAGGGCGTACTTGCCCGGCGCCTGGCTGAAGCTTAGTAGCTCGCGCGCCAGGTCGGCGGGTGTTTGGCCAAGCGTTGCCCCGTCTCTCATTCTTTTTGCCTCCCCTGCCCCTGCCAGCTTTTAGCTAGTCTGCAGAGAAGGCTCTGTTTTCAGGCCAACTTGCTGCTGGGTGCCTACGCCGTAACCATAATAGTTGTCGTAGGTGTAGTACGCTGTGTTTTGCGAGGTGGTTTTGGTCAGCACCACGCCACGGGGGTTGATGCCAGCCATGCGCAGGCGGCGCAGGGCGTCTTTGATGTGGCTCATGCGGGTACGGCTGGCCTGGGCCACGTAAAGTACCGCAGGAATCTGGTTGCCCAGAACAATGGCGTCTGCCAGGCCCAGAACAGGCGGGCCGTCTACCACAATGTGCTCGTAGCCTATGGCCTGCAGGCGGGTAATGAGTTCGCCAAACAGCGGGCCCATTAACAGGTCTACCGGGCTGGGCGGCACGGGGCCGGCGGTAATGACCGTGAGGTTGGGTACGTTCACCTTGCGCAGCAGGTCTTTGTCTGGGTCTTGGCCAGCCAGGTAGCTAGAAAGGCCAAAGTTGTTGCTCATCTGAAACAGCTTGTGTACCGTGGGGTTACGCATGTCTGAATCAATAAGCGCGACTTTGCCGCCCAATTGCGCAAAGCTGATGGCCAGCGCCAACGCTGTGGTGGACTTGCCCTCGTTCTTGGTGGTGCTGGTGACCAACAATACGCGCGGCGCACCGGTTGAAGATGAAAACTGCAGCGCGGTGCGGGTAGAACGGTACGCTTCTGCCAAATGGCCCCTGGGGTCTGTGTGGGCCAAAAAGGCCAGGCTGGGCAGGTCGTTCTTGTCTTTAACGTGCGGAATGACACCCAGCAGGGGCAGGCCCAGGGTTTTTTCAACCTCGTCGGCAAACTTGATGGAATCGTCTAAAGATTCGATCAGGAAGACCAGCATCAGGCCCAGCACCAGGCCAGCCAAGAGGCCGATGGCGGAGTTAAGCGCCAGGTTGGGCTTGTAGGGGAAGAGCGGCACTTCGGCCTTGTCTACCACCTGAATGTTGTTGGTTTCTACACCACCAGCCACACCGACTTCTTTAACCTGCTGCAGCAGGCCGTCGTACAGTTCGCGGTTGGTGTCTACCTCACGCTTTAGCAGGTTGTAATCTACTTGGCGATCTTGCCCCTGCATGATCTCTTGGCGGGTTTGCTGCAAGCGGGCGCGAATGAGCCCCTCCTGCTGCTTGGCCATGTTCAGCTGGTTGCCTACCGAGCGCAAAATACCCTGCACTTCGGCTTTGATCTTGGAGTCAAGCTCACTGATTTGAACCCGCAGCTGCACCATGAGCGGGAAGTTTTCTTTATAAATCTTCAGGTTCTGCTGGTAGTCGGTCTCTAGCTTGGTACGCTGCGCCTTGTACTCTTGAACGGTACGGCTTTGCAGCACCTGCACGGCAGTGTCTGGCGCTTCTTTGATGGCCTGGTATTCAGACTCGTATTTGATGCGCTCTTGCTCGGCCTTGACCAGCGCAGAAGAATATTCCGTGTACGTCTGGTTGACGGTGTTGGTTTTTTCGTCGAGCGTGAGGATGTTGCGACTGCGCGCGTATTCATTCAATCGCCGTTCGGATTCTTCAAGCTTAGCTTTGGTCAGGGCCAGTTGCTGCTCCAGGAATGTCTTGGCGTAGGAAGATGCCTCCATACGTCGCTCAAGGTTGAGCGAGATGAAAGCTTGCGCGACCGTGTTGGCAATACGCGCCGCCAAGCGAGGATCTGGGTTGTCTACCGCAATTTTTAGCAGCCGAGAATTCCGGACCTGCTCCACGTTTACAGTGCTCTGAAAGGTGCGGATGACACCCTCGCGGCTAAGCTTTTGCTGGCTGGCCTCAGAGGGTTCGCGGAGCTTGGTCCAATTACCTCTAAATCTATTGGCCCACCCTCGCCACCCGCCGGCGGCTGGCGCTCCTGCCTCATCTGTCGCGTCTGCGGCCTCTGTGGGCAGAGCACCTTCTTCAGGGGGGACTCGGCAGATGGATCGGCGGGTCTATCGATCGGCAGGCCTGAGCGATCAAGACGAAGTTCATCTACAACCCTCTCCGCCAGAGCGCGGCTTTTGAGCAACTGAAGCTGGGTACCGATGCCAGTGCGATCGTCCATCTCGTCATTCGTGTCCATCTCTTGGCCAAACTTGACGACCGAGGCGGCGCGCTTGTCGACCTGAAGGGTGGTGGCGGCTTGATATTGAGGTGTGCGTGTGAAGCTAACCAGCAAGGCGGCCAACAAACCGACCACGGCAACCGAGACGAGCATCCATTTATGCTTGACAACCATGCGCCACAAAGCGGAGAGGTCAATGACGTCGTCGTCTGGCTGATCCTCCTTCATGGCGGCCTGCCAAGGCTGGCCGAGTCCGGCTTGGGTGGGTGCGCCTACGGCGTAAGCTGGCTGCGGGCCACGGTTGGGCGGAGGTAGCAGATGAGGTTCGTCAGGAGGTTTGCCGTGGTCAGACATGCAGTACTTAAAACTCGATACCCGCCCTAACGAGTAGCAACCCAAGGATTGCCCAAAAAATTAGAGCTTAAGATTTATATTATTAATGAAAGACAATCAATATAATTAGATTGTTTTCATCTACAAAATTCTCATCCGCCAATCGCCTCGATCTCAGGGGACAACCCTCGTATAAATCGAGGAGAAAGGATTGAGCGTGTTGAGAATGTCGCTGAAAAGTGAGTCCCGCAGCCCCACCCGCGTGGCATCGCGGTTCACGACCAGAATGTCGTCGCCTTGCAAGAGAGGGTCTGGTGCTTCGCCCAGGCGAATTTTATTGACGTCGTGCTTCTGAGTTTCGCTTTTGCCGTCTGGCGTGATGCGGAACAAGATCACCTGCTCCAGGTCTGAAAGCTGGCCGCCACCACCCGCCAAGGCCAAGGCGCGCAGCAGTGTGATTTGCCCCACCATTGGGTAGATGCCGGGCTTGGCTACGGCGCCATCTATGGTGATGCGCTGGGTCGTGAATTCTTTGATGAAAATGGAGACCTGCGGATCCTGCAAATAATCTTTGCCGTATTGCAGGGCAATGAGCGCCTGAGCGTCTGCCGCCGTGAGGCCGGCCACTGGCACCGTGCCAATGAGTGGCAGAGAGATGTGGCCGGTAGAGTTGACGCGAACGGTGCGCTTGAGGTCGTTCACGCCGAAGATTTCAACATCTAGCAGATCGTTAGGGCCGATTCTGTAGTCAGCGTCAATCGTGGTGGGTGTAGGACTGAGGGCTGCCGCAACAGGGGTGGACACGACAGCACCACCCTCTGGCATGGATGGCGCGACTGCCGAGCCGAGAGGGGTTGGTGCCACCGCAACTGGCCGTGGCGCGGAGTAGCCGCCCGTGCTGCTGGGGGTGGGCGCCTGCCCGGCTGACGGTGCGGTGGAAAGCGAGGTAACCGAAGGGCCGACCGGCGCTGCATTGGTGCCGTAGCTGCTGGTGTAGTTGGTGGTGCTGGTGGTTTGAGCAAAAGCGCTTGCGCACAGCAAAGCGCAGCATGAAGCTGCCAAGGCCTGGACTGCCCACCTCAGGCCTTTTGAACCATAACCTTCACCGACTCTAGCAGGTGACACAACCCAAACGGGTATTTTCATAACGCCTCCACTTGACAGCGCCTATTAACGCCCGTTGACCAAGAGCGCTGCGGACTCAGGAAGGAACTGCTAATTTCATTAAGAATGCAGCAACTCAAGTTCGACAACCTCTTGCCTTTGACTCTACACGAAATTACATGAAACCATGTAACGCGGTACCTACACATCACTAACAATTGGTACGAATGTGATTAAATTGTACTTTGCAATATTTTAAACATCCCACTATGACAAAAACCACACAACAGAGGGATGATCAGGGTTAATGCTTACGAATTACTGGCGCTTTTTATTCTGGCTTAGCCTGGCCGCCTCTCTGGTCATGCTGCTTGCACCGGCTGAAACGGTGCTCCAGATCAAAATCTGGCTGGCGCACTGGCTCCCGTTCGGGCAACAGCTGGATGCCCTGGACGCCGCACAAAATTCTGACAAATGGATACACTTTAGCGTGTTCGCCCTGCTCGGTTGGCTGGGTTCGCAGGCTTGGCGGCAGAAGCCGGTTGCTAGGCATCCGCTGCTGATGGGCCTGGTGTTCATGGCGGTAGGCACGGAGGGCTTGCAACACTGGGTGCCTGGGCGCTCCGCCAGTGTGGCTGATCTGCTGGCTGACTTGGCCGGGCTGATGCTCGGCTTACTTGTAGCGCGCGCTGGCGCCACGCGTTTGTCTTATAAAAATGCCAATTAAAACTCTTAACCGGCAGCTGGTTCGGCTGCCTCGCAGCGCAAAGCGGCTGCTGGCCGTTATGTTCGACATGCTGCTGTGCACCTTTACCGTGTGGCTGGCATGGTGCCTGCGGCTGGAGCACTGGATGCCTTTGAACGTGGTGGTGGGCAAGGCCACCCTGGGCGCCTGGCTGATCGGGCTGCCGGTGTTTTGGTACTTTGGACTTTATGCTGCCATTTTCAGGCACGCGGGCTGGAACGCCATGATGTCGCTTGGCAAGGCTGCAGCAGTTTATGGTTCACTTTATGCTTTGGTTTTTACTGCCATAGGTGTTGTGGGCACACCACGATCTGTGGGCGTCATTCAGCCCTTGCTGATGTTTGTGGGGCTGGGTTTGAGTCGCCTTGCGGTGCGTTTGTGGCTGGGCGATCTTTACCGAGACCTGATTCAGCGCCTGAATGCCCCTGGTGTGCTGATTTATGGTGCGGGTGCTGCGGGTCAGCAGCTTGGTGCCAGCCTGCGCATGATGAGCAACCAGCGGCTGGTGGGGTTTGTAGATGACGATGTTACCTTGCAGGGGCGCAAGCTAGACGGCCTGCCGGTGTATGCGCCCGAGCAGCTTCCGCGCGTGATTGATCAATACAAGGTGCGGGACATGCTGCTGGCCATTCCTTCGGCCAGTGCAGAGCGGCGCAAGCAGATTGTGAATTTGCTGCTGCCCTACCCTATTCATGTGCGCACCCTGCCGGGCTTTGCCGATCTGGTAAGCCGTGGGGTGAGCCCCAGTGATTTGCAGGAGCTGGACATTGAAGACCTGCTGGGGCGGGATCCTGTAGCGCCCGATGAAAATCTGCTGGCTCGGCACCTGGGTGGGCAGACGATTTTGGTGACGGGGGCTGGGGGTTCCATAGGCAGTGAGCTGTGCCGCCAGATTTTGCAGTGGAAGCCCCGTACCCTGCTGTTGCTGGAGGCCAGCGAGTTTGCGCTGTACCAGGTTCACCAGGAGCTGGAGGCTTTGGTTGCCGAGTTGCCTGAGGGTACAGAGGTGGTGCCGCTGCTGGGCTCGGCAGCCGATGCCCAGCGCGTGAATGCGGTTTTGTCGGCCTGGAAGCCGCAGATTATTTACCACGCTGCGGCCTACAAGCATGTGCCGCTGGTAGAGCATAACCCCGCGCAGGGGCTGCGCAACAACGTGTGGGGAACGCTGGTGTGTGCCCAGGCGGCGGTGTTGCATGGCGTGGAGCGTTTTGTGCTGGTGAGTACCGACAAGGCGGTGCGGCCGACGAACGTGATGGGAGCGAGCAAGCGGCTGGCTGAGATGGTGTTGCAAGCGCTGGCAGCCCACAAGCCTGGCACCACGTGCTTCACGATGGTGCGTTTTGGCAATGTGCTGGGGTCGTCTGGGTCGGTGGTGCCGTTGTTTCGTCGCCAGATTGATGCAGGTGGGCCCGTCACGCTGACGCACCGGGACATGACCCGTTATTTCATGACCATTCCGGAGGCCGCGCAGTTGGTGATTCAGGCGGGCGCCATGGCGCGGGGGGTGATGTGTTTGTGCTGGACATGGGGGAGTCGGTGCGTATTTACGACCTGGCTTGCCGCATGGTGGAGCTGGCGGGCAAGCGGGTGCAGGATGAGCGCACGCCTTGGGGGGATATTGAGATCAAGGTGACGGGGTTACGGCCTGGTGAGAAGCTGTATGAGGAGCTGCTGATTGATGAGCGTGCTCAGCCTACGGAACACTCTCGGATTTTGAAGGCGCATGAGGATTTTCTGGCTTGGCCGAAATTGCGGGGGGCGTTGGAGCAGTTGGCTGGGCAGATGGAGTTGCAGGATCACGCCGGGATGAGGGAGAGTTTGGTGCAGTTGGTTAGTGGGTATCGACCGCCGAATCCGGTGGTGGATTGGGTGGCGCAGGCTCGGGAGATGGTGGAGGCTGGGGAAGGTGGTGCTGGGGGGAAGTCGGTTAATGTGATTGCTTTGCCTCAGGGGGGATGAGGAGGGCTTGAGGTTGGGTGGTTATGCCGAGATTTGCGCACGGCGGCGCAGTGCAGGAATTGGGGTTAGATTACGATTTTGAGTTGAGCTTTTTGACGAGTGGGGTGTTCATTAGGTTCTATTCTTTTGGATAGGTCGTCGGCCGGGATGTGCGCCCGGCGGCGCAGTTCCTTTTTTGCCCGCCCGGATCGCCGGCCGCAAAAAAGGAACCAAAAAAGGCGGACCCCACTTGCCGCCCTAGCCGGTCGCGTCCTTGCGCTTCGCTTCGGGCAACCTCCGGCACTCGCGCAAGGGGAGGCGCTAATAGGGGTAGGGAAGGCTTTCGGCCTCCCCTCCCTCCGAACCGTGCGTGCGGTTCTCCCGCACACGGCTCTCCAGTTGGTAGTTTCCTCATCGGGATTGGCTTGCCGCAACGCGGGCCGCATGCATGGCGAACAACCCCTGTTGAGCAAAGTAGGCAGGAGGCCAACGCCAACCATCCTCCCAGCACTGACCAGCACCATGGCCTTTCGTGCGTCTGCGCAGCACCGCCCGCAGGCGTCGCCGCACAAATGCATCGAGACGGCCAAACGTCTCCTTGCTCGCGTGCTTGAAGTAGTTGAACCAGCCTCGCAAGACTCGGTTGAGTGACTCGATAATCATCGCCAGCGTTCCACTTCGCGTGCGCATGGTGCGCGCGCGAATCGCGTCTTTGAGCTTTTCCAGGCTTTTGGGCCGGACCTCCCGACGTCGTTGTGTCAGCCGGTAACCAAGGAACTCGAAAGCCCCTCGGCGCGTTCGACAGTTGCCGATCGTCGTCTTGTCCATGTTCAGCTCCAACCCGTGGTCGTGGACCCACTGCTCGATTGCCGCCAGTGCCTTCTGCGCTTCAGACGCACTCGGACACAGAACCACAAAGTCATCTGCGTAACGGACCATCGACCACCCCTTTTCGCGCAATAGCGCGTCCAACGGGTTCAGGTAGATATTGGCCAACAGCGGACTGATGACTGCTCCCTGAGGGGTTCCCCCTGTGGGAGTCCATCGTTGCAGCTCCTTCACGATGTCCTGATGCAACCAGCCGTCGATCAGTGCCAACACCTTGGTGTCGCTGATGTGTTCGGCCACTCGCGCCAGAAGCTTGTCAGGGGGAATGGTGTCAAAGAAGCTTTTAAAGTCAACATCCACCACGTGGGTGTTTCCCTGCCTGAGCAGGGCGCTGACTTCACGCAGCGCGTCCTTGCATCCTCGCCCCGGACGGAACCCGTAGCTGCTGACATCGAAACCGCTCTCGAAGATAGGTTCAATGACGCTCTTGAGCGCCGTCTGCACCACCCGATCCTTCACCGCAGGAATTCCCAGCGGACGGCGTGAGCCATCAGCTTTCGGAATTTCCACACGGCGTACCGGCTCGGGAAGGTAGCTACCCGTCTTAAGCTGCTCGGCCAGCTCGCTCAGATACCGCTCGGCCTGGGCTTCAAATCGCGCAATGCTGACTCCGTCGATACCAGCTGCACCACCACGCCTTCGAACCTGCTTCCAGGCCTTGTGCAGCGTGCGCTCCCGCCATACCTTATCGATCAGGCTATGCCACCTGAGTCTCTTGCCTTCTCTTGACGCCGTTACCAGCGCCGCCAACATGCGATCCGTCCAGATCTCGCGGTCTACCCATTTCCCCATTGGGCTCTCCCCCACAGGCGCGCAGCCTGCAGTGGCGGGGTTCGACGAAGCCGGTCTAGCCGTTTCCGGCACTATGGCTTCTGTTTGTGTTTCACTCAATCTGTCTTTCACACATTCACCTTCCTGCCTCCCGTCCCTGCTCCCGGTTTGTGTTGCCCGGGTTTGTGGCGTTTGCACGCCTCGGTACCATGAAGGCTCTGACTCCTGCGCTCCGTCGCCACGGCGCGCAGGTCTCCCCGCTTCCTGCGCTCTTCCTTCCTGACGTTCCGCCCCCAACCACAGGGATGGTCTACAAGTCGCTTTAGCCACCAGCACAGCGCTTGCAGTGAGTTTCAGGCTTCGCCACGTTCAGGCAGGCTCGCCACCATTACCCCGCCGAAACGGGTTCGTCATCCTGCGGACCGCCAGTTCGCTTCCGGCTGCTCTCCACCCCACCTCGCGGTGACGCAGTTGCCTTCGGCTACGGGGAACTGGTTTACCCCGGTACGGACTTCCACCGTACTGAATGAGCGCCACCACGGGCGCACCCGGAACTCTCTTCGTTCACTGCGTTCTCTACGTTCAAACAACCGCAGTGAGTCAGTTTACGAAGCAAGGGCATCTTGCAGTGCCCTTGCCCTCCCCTCGCGCTCCGTTCCTCGGCACGTCCAGAGGGGCTGGGATACCTGACTCGGGCCATTGCTTCGCTCGGCCTGGGGTGGCTTGGGCTCTATGAATAGCGGGGGCGCCGTGAATCGTTAACCGCTGTGACCACCCCGCCCTGCGGGCACCCCTCCGACGGAGGGGAATTGGTAAGCCGTCGTCGATGATTGACGAGTATGGTGGTCGGCAGGGCTCGATGGCAATTGAACCTGATTCCCCTCCGGTGGAGGGGTGGCAGGCGAGGCCGGACGGGGTGGTTTCTTTGGGAAGCGCCAAACGCTGCATGTCCTTGCCCTTTAACGAGGCGCTGGTGGGGAAGCTGAACCACCCCGCCCTGCGGGCACCCCTCCGACGGAGGGGAATTGGTAAGCCGCCGTCGATGATTGAAGGGGGTGGTGTTCGGAGAAATTGGGGTCAGATTCCGATTATCTGAAGGGCTGCGCTTGATACGTGAAGTTTGACGGGATACTGTGAGCCTCAAGGGTCTCGCGTCTGCAGAATTTAGTAGTTCTTTAGAACTACAATGATTCACGCCCGATCCCATCAGCCACAACCAGAATTTCAAGAACTTGATCCTTGACTATCCGCTGCAAGCGCTTCAGTTCTTTGCGCCGGAAGAGGCGACCGAAATGGATGAAAGCATCATGATCAAGCCTACATGGCAGGAGTACTTGTTTATTTTTCGTTTATAAACGAAAATGAGTGTGTACCGAATTGAGCACTACTTGACGCCTGGTGGGCAGAAGGATCTTTACATCGATTGGCTACTACGCTTGCGCGATGTTCAGGCCAAGGTCTCCATCATTCGGCGCGTAGCGCGTATTGAGCAAGGAAATTTCGGCGATCACAAGCCTTGCCGAGATGGTGTGTGGGAGTTACGCGTAGACGTGGGACCGGGCTATCGGATTTACTATGGATTGGCGGGCCATCGCTTGGTTTTACTGCTGTGCGGGGGGAACAAGCGCACGCAAGATGTAGACATCAGCCGCGCAGTGCACTGCTGGCGCGATTGGCAACGGAGATCGTATGACGAGAAGCAGAACTCATGATGAAGCAATGGCTGAGTTGTACCGCAACGACCCAGCGCTCGCTCTGGAAGTTATTAACCGCATTCTGGAGGATGACGATCAATCTGAACTGCTGACGGTGCTGGGTCAGATGACGCAGGCATTCGGCGGTGTTCAAGCAGTCGCCGAGCACGCAAACCTCAACCCTACACAGCTTTACCGCACCCTGTCTCCCAAAGGCAACCCGGCGTTGAGCACTCTGACCGCAGTTCTCAAAGCTATGGGAATGCGGCTTTCGGTACAGCCACTCAACCCTCTTTCTCCGGCTTGATGTTTAGCGAAGAAATGACGAAACCATGAAGACCTGGAGTCAACGCATGCTGGCCCAAGGCGAGCAAGAGGGATTGCGCAAAGGTGAGGCGAACGTACTCTCGGGGCAATTGGGGTCAGATTACGATTTTTGGGGGCAATTGGGGTCAGATTACGATTTTTGGTGGCTGGAAATTGGGTTCTGCTCTTTGAGTTAGGCCGTCGGCCGGGATTTGCGCCCGGCGGCGCAGTTACTTTTTTGCTCCGCCCGGATCGCCGGCCGCAAAAACAGTAACCAAAAAAAGGCGGACCCCACTTGCCGCCCTATCCGGTCGCGTCCTTGCGCTTCGCTACGGGCATCCTGCGATAAGGGTGTGGTGCTCAACGCTAATCGGCACATATGGATCCGCGCCTTTGGCTCCCTGGCGTCGTTGCAACTCCTCTCGATACCCCCGGTATCGATGCGGTTTGCGCCTAACCAGGAAACCAAATTCGCTGGGCCATAAGCACCGCTTAGCATCGCATACCACACCAGCTCAAGGGGTGGCGCTCCGGAACTCTCTTCGTTCACTGCGTTCTCTACGTTCAAACAGCCGCAGCGAGCTAGTTCACGAAGCAAGGCCATCTTGCAGTGGCCTTGCCCACCCCTCGCCCTGCGCTTCTCGGCACGTCAAGAGGGGCGGGGGGCCTGACTCGGGCCATTGCTTCGCTCGGCCTTGGGGTGGCTTGGGCTCTATGAATAGCGGGGGGCGCCGTGAATCGTTAACCGCTGTGACCACCCCGCCCTGCGGGCACCCCTCCGACGGAGGGGAATTGGTTAGTCAGCGGCGCTGAGGGTTATCTAATTCCCCTCCGGTGGAGGGGAATTTGGATGCGCTTCTCGGCACGTCAAGGGGGCTTCGGAACCTGACTCGAGCCATTGCTTCGCTCAGCCCTGGAATCCTGGGATCGCTGAGCTCCAGCTCGGCTTTCTTGCCCTCGGCGAAGCCGCTGTTGCCAAGCTGGAGCTTGGCGGTCCCAGGGGGAAAATGGCTTTTCTGGGATCGCTGAGCTCCAGCTCGGCATTCTTGCCCTCGGCGAAGCCGCTGTTGCCAAGCTGGAGCTTGGCGGTCCCAGGGGAAAATGGCTTTTCTGGGATCGCTGAGCTCCAGCTCGGCATTCTTGCCCTCGGCGAAGCCGCTGTTGCCAAGCTGGAGCTTGGCGGTCCCAGGGGAAAATGGCTTTTCTGGGATCGCTGAGCTCCAGCTCGGCTTTCTTGCCCTCGGCGAACGCCGCTGTTGCCAAGCTGGAGCTTGGCGGTCCCAGGGGAAAATGGCTTTTCTGGGATCGCTGAGCTCCAGCTCGGCATTCTTGCCCTCGGCGAAGCCGCTGTTGCCAAGCTGGAGCTTGGCGGTCCCAGGGGAAAATGGCTTTTCTGGGATCGCTGAGCTCCAGCTCGGCATTCTTGCCCTCGGCGAAGCCGCTGTTGCCAAGCTGGAGCTTGGCGGTCCCAGGGGAAAATGGCTTTTCTGGGATCGCTGAGCTCCAGCTCGGCATTCTTGCCCTCGGCGAAGCCGCTGTTGCCAAGCTGGAGCTTGGCGGTCCCAGGGGGAAGATGGCTTTTCTGGGATCGCTGAGCTCCAGCTCGGCTTTCTTGCCCTCGGCGAAGCCGCTGTTGCCAAGCTGGAGCTTGGCGGTCCCAGGGGAAGATGGCTTTTCTGGGATCGCTGAGCTCCAGCTCGGCTTTCTTGCCCTCGGCGAAGCCGCTGTTGCCAAGCTGGAGCTTGGCGGTCCCAGGGGGAAGATGGCTGTTCTGAGATCGCTGAGCTCCAGCTCGGCTTTCTTGCCCTCGGCGAAGCCGCTGTTGCCAAGCTGGAGCTTGGCGGTCCCAGGGGAAAATGGCTTTTCTGGGATCGCTGAGCTCCAGCTCGGCATTCTTGCCCTCGGCGAAGCCGCTGTTGCCAAGCTGGAGCTTGGCGGTCCCAGGGGGAAGATGGCTTTTCTGGGATCGCTGAACTCCAGCTCGGCTTTCTTGCCCTCGGCGAAGCCGCTGTTGCCAAGCTGGAGCTTGGCGGTCCCAAGGGGAAGATGGCTTTTCTGGGATCGCTGAGCTCCAGCTCGGCTTTCTTGCCCTCGGCGAACGCCGCTGTTGCCAAGCTGGAGCTTGGCGGTCCCAGGGGAAGATGGCTGTTCTGAGATCGCTGAGCTCCAGCTCGGCTTTCTTGCCCTCGGCGAAGCCGCTGTTGCCAAGCTGGAGCTTGGCGGTCCCAAGGGGAAGATGGCTTTTCTGGGATCGCTGAGCTCCAGCTCGGCATTCTTGCTCTCGGCGAAGCCGCTGTTGCCAAGCTGGAGCTTGGCGGTCCCAGGGGAAGATGGCTTTTCTGGGATCGCTGAGCTCCAGCTCGGCTTTCTTGCTCTCGGCGAACGCCGCTGTTGTCAGGCTGGCGTGAACATGGGGACTGCGGGGCCGCCTTGGCTGGGCTTGAAGACCACCCGGACTTTGTCGCCAATGCGCACCGAATCAAGGTCACAGTCGACGATGTTGGTGAGCATAGTGACGCCTTCGTCAAGGGTGACGTAGGCTATGGCATAGGGTATGGGGCCGGCTTTGCGCGTGACGCTCAACGTGTAGATGATGCCAGTGCCAGCAGCATCCCGAAACTCGGTGTCGGTACTGCCGCAAAATGGACACAACGGCCGTGGGTACCAGTGCGGCTGGTTGCAGGCTTTGCAGTGCTTGACCAACAGTTTGCCTTCGTTCGCCGCATTCCACAAAGGCTGGTTGTCGGGGTATACCGTGGGCGCAGTGATCGGGCGGTCTTGGTAAGGGGTGGACATGCTTATTGCCTTTCAAGGATGAGTGTGGCGCTTCCGTGACGCGAACCCAAGGCGCCGCCAGTACCTTGCGCCAACGCCAAACCACAGTTCTTGACTTGCACCGCCGGGTGCGCTTCGCCACGAAGCTGACGCACGGCTTCAATAATTTTGGTGATGCCGCCACGGTTGGCAGGATGGTTGTTGCAGAGCCCACCACCGTCGGTGTTGAAAGGAAGCTTGCCTACACCCGAGATCAAATTGCCGTCTGCCACGAACTTGCCGCCCTCGCCCTTCTTGCAGAAACCCAGATCCTCCATCTGCATGATGACGGTGATCGTGAAGCTGTCGTAAATGGATGCGTACTGAATGTCAGAAGGGCTAACACCGGCCTCAGCAAAGCACGCGGCGCCCGAACGCTGCGCAGCAGAATAGGTGACGTCGTGCCGGCCACCGTTGGTGTTTTTTAGCGCCTCGCCTGCACCCAATACGTTCACAATGGGCCGATTGAGTGAGCGCGCAATTTCTGGCCTGACCACCACCAGCGCCCCTCCCCCATCACTGACCACACAACAGTCCAGACGGTGCAGCGGGTCAGACACCATGGGAGAACGGATAACGTCTTCTACAGTGACGACGTCGCGCAGCATGGCGTTGGGGTTGTGCTGAGCATGGTGCGATGCCGCCACCTTTACCCACGCCAATTGCTCGGGCGTGGTGCCAAACTCGTACATGTGGCGCGCGGCCACCATGGCATAGTTGTTGACGGTCAACATGCCATAGGGGGACTCGAATGGCTCGTCTGGCAGGTTGGCGCCGTAAGCTCGGGGCTTCAGGCCACTGGAAGATTCTGAACGCGGCCGGCCCGCCAGGGTGATCAGAGCCACGTCGCATTTGCCCGCCATGATGGCCTGCGCCGCATGGGAAACATGCGCCAAGTAGGAAGAGCCGCCAATGTCGGTGGCGTCTATGTGGCGTGGCTTCAAACCCATGTATTCGGCCATGTTCATGGGGCCGAGGCCGGGGGCGTCTCCGGCACAGAAGTAGCCGTCTACGTCTGACAGCTTCAACCCGGCATCTGACAGCGCACCCATGGCGCTCTCGAAATGAAGTTGCGGTACGGTCTTGTCCGGAGCTTTGCGGGTGGGGTGCTCGAACGCACCAGCGATGCAGGCTTTGCGCTTAATGGTCATTTGAATAGTGTAAATGGGCCGCGCCTTGGTTCCTTGATCCCTTGCTCTTTTGTTCTGGCGACATTGGGGCGCGCGCTATCGCCCTAGAATCAACTGGTCTGAAAACCAAACGATGGCGTTTCAGGGTCTCACTTCAAGGCATGTGCTTCAACTCCAACAGGCGTCAACATTGATCAGTAGAAATTTGGGTCAGATTTCTATTGTTTGATGGGTTACGCTTGATGCGTTCGGTTTTCCGTTTACCGGCCCGGGAGGTACTGTCTGGATCTGGCCGAACTGATGGAAACCGATCGCGTGGTGCCGATCGTGATTTTCTGCATGGCAGCTCACGCGTTCGCAAAGAACTTCACCTGGGTAGCGAGCGCCGTACCTTCTTGTCTTTTGACTACCTCTCGTGCGTGCTCAATGATTCGGGAATGGTGGGGACGGCAGGGGTCGTGCTGAACCACCCCGCCCTTCGGGCACCCCTCCGACGGAGGGGAATTGGTTAGCCGTCGTCGATGACTGACGGGGGTGGTGTTCGGTGGGGCCTGATGGCATTCGAACCCAATTCCCCTCCGGTGGAGGGGTGGCAGGCGAAGCCTGACGGGGTGGTTTCTTTGGGGATCACCATACGCTGCACGTCCTTTGCCGTTAACGAGGCGCTGGTGGGCTAGGCTGAACCACCCCGCCCTTCGGGCACCCCTCCGACGGAGGGGAATTGGTAAGCCACAGTCAGTATGAAGGCGTGGCAGCTATTGACTGATGACAGCGACACGGGAAATCTGACCCGCGGACTCTGGGCGGACACGATTCAGGATGCGATCCCGCGCTGCGCCGCCAACCGGCGATAAAACCAGCGTTTGACTATTTCCACCAGTACCAAATAGACGATCATCAGGCCTGCCAGCAGGCCAAAGAATTCGGCCGGCAAGGGTGAAAAGCCCAGCACCTGCGCCAAGGGTGTGAACGGCAGGATCATCGCCACTCCCACGATGAAAAGCGAGGTCAGAAGAAGGGCTGGATGCGGTCGGCTCTTGAGCGGGTTTCCGCGCGTGCGAATGATGAAGATGACGAGTACCTGGGTTGCCAGTGATTCGACGAACCAACCGGTGTGAAATAGTCGCTCGTCAGCATTCAACACCTTCATCAGCAGCCAGAATGTCAGAAAGTCGAACACGGAGCTGATGGGGCCGATACTCAGCATGAAACTACGGATGAAATGCATGTCCCACCGGCGCGGTTGGGCCAGATCCTGCTCATCGACGTTATCCAGCGGGAGAGGCAGCTCGGAGAGATCGTAAAGAAAGTTGTTGAGAAGAATCTGCAAAGGCAGCATTGGCAGGAATGGCAGGAAAAGCGTGGCTGCCGCCATGCTGGCCATGTTGCCGAAGTTGGAGCTGGTGGCCATCATGATGTATTTCATGACGTTGCCGAACGTTCGCCGCCCTTCGGTGATGCCAGCGTGCAGCACGTTCAGATCGTTTTCCAGCATGATCATGGCGGCGGCCTGCTTGGCCACGTCGACCGCGCTGCTCACCGATATGCCGACATCGGCGGTGTGCAACGAGGGGGCATCGTTGATGCCGTCTCCCATGTATCCCACCACATGGCCGCGACTCTTGAGGGCCAGCAGCACGCGGTTCTTCTGTTGCGGGTTGGCACGACAGAACAGATTGACTTCCTCTACGCGGGCTCGCAAAGCGTCATCGTTCATGACCGCAATCTCGGACCCGGTGAGCACCCCGGTCACAGAGACTCCGAGCTCGGCGCACACATGGCGGGTGACGAGTTCGTTGTCGCCGGTGACGATCTTCACCGCGACGCCACTGGCGGCCAGTGCCGCGAGTGCCGGCTTGGCGCTGGTCTTGGGCGGATCAAGGAAAGCGGCAAAACCGGCGAATACGAGTTCGGATTCGTCGTCCACCACCGCATCGACCAGGGTCTGGGGCTCGCGCTTGTAGGCGATGCCCAGCACGCGGAAGCCTTCGGCACCCAGGCGATCAAACAGTGCCTCAACGTGCGCTTTCGATTCGCCGTCAAAGGGTACGGGGTGATTCAAATCTTCCGATGAGTCTGACTGGCCTTCGACCTCATAGTGTGTGCACAGACGCAGCACGTCCTCAGGAGCCCCTTTAACCACAAGCAACCTGTCGGCACCGCGCTCAATCAACACCGAAACGCGTCGACGCTCGAAGTCAAACGGAACTTCGTCGATCTTGATCCAGCCACTGGCGTCGATGTGCTGGTGAGCCAGTATGGCGTCGTCCATCGGGCTTTTCAGTCCGCTTTCGAAGTAGCTGTTCAAGTAGGCCAGTTCCAACACACGCTCGCTCTCCTTGCCTGTTGGATCGACGTGGCGCTCAAGCCGGATGCGGGCTTCCGTCAAGGTGCCTGTCTTGTCGGTGCACAGCACGTCCATCGCGCCCATGTCCTGGATCGAGCTTAGTCGCTTGACAATGACTTTCGCCTGCGCCATGCGCAGAGCCCCGCGCGCGAGCGTGACTGAGACCACCATCGGCAACAACTCTGGCGTCAGCCCCACCGCCAGCGCCACGGCGAAGAGGAAGGATTCCAGCAACGGCCGGTGAAAGGCCACGTTGACCAACAAGGTGAATAGCACCAGGAGCATGGTCAAGCGCACGATCAGCAAACCAAACTGGCGCGTGCCGACCTCGAAGGCGGTAGGCGGTGCCGGCTTTTCCAGGGTGCTGGCGATCTGTCCGATGGCAGTGTGTTTGGCGGTACGCATGACCACCGCACGCGCTGAGCCGCTGACCACCGAGCTGCCCATGAAGATGGCGCTGTCCGTCTCGGGGTTCCACTCGGATTCAGACAACGCGGGTGCAGCATGGCGTTCGACCGGGTACGGCTCCCCAGTCAGCAGGGCCTGGTTGACAAAGAAGTCCTGAGCCTCGATCACTTGGGCGTCCGCGGGGATCAGGTCGCCGGCTGACAGGAGGACCACGTCGCCCGGAACCAACTCGGCCGCCGGTCTTTCTTGCGGTGTGCCGTTGCGCAGCACTCTAACCAGGAGGGCCACCTGCGAGGCCAGCTTCTCGGCGGCTTGCCCGGCGCGGTGTTCCTGCACGAAGTCGAGAATCACGGACAGCATCACCATGACAGCGACTACGCTCGAACTGGTGGCGTCTCCGGTGACAGCCGATATCACGCTGGCAGCCAGCAGGATCAGCACCAACGGGTTGCGAAAGCGCGCCAGAAACTGCAGCAGCACGCTTTGCCGATGCACCTTCAGCTGGTTGGGGCCGAACCGGGCGAGCCGTGCAGCGGCTTCGGCGCTGGTGAGCCCTGCGTGGGCGACATTGTCGGCCTTGCTTTCGGCAACCTCTGAAGTCATGGCTTGCTTTTGGGCCATTTGCGCCTCGCTCGTCCACGGATGCTCGGGATCATAGTCCAGTGGAAGCTGCGTGCAAGATTTGGCGCTGTGCGTGCTCCCATCCGAACCTTCCCCTGCGCCGGGCGCCCCCAGTGGGGGAAGGAGCACCATGAGTAGCCACAAAATGCCGACGCTTAAGGGTCTCTATAGAATCGGGGAGTGACCTTTCCTACCAATCCCGATCTGCACTGCCACTCCACCGTTTCCGACGGCACACTCGAACCCGAGGTTCTGGCCGCACGGGCCAAAGCCAATGGTGTGGATCTGTGGGCTCTCACCGACCACGATGAGGTCGGCGGACAGCAGCGTGCGCTGGAGGCAGCCCAGGCACAGGGGCTGAAATACTTGACCGGAGTAGAGATTTCCGTCACTTTTGCCGACACCACCGTGCACATCGTTGGCCTTGGGTTCGACCACACTGATCCTCGCATGACCGATGGCTTGGCCGACACGCGCGATGGACGAGGGCCCCGCGCCATTGAAATGGGCGAACAACTGGCGAAGGTCGGCATTCATGGCGCTTACGAGGGCGCCCTGAAGTATGTGGGCAACCCAAGGCTGATCTCGCGCACCCACTTTGCAAGATTCCTGGTGGATTCAGGCGTCTGTCGCGACACGGGAGAGGTCTTTCGCAAATACCTGACCGAAGGCAAGCCAGGGTACGTTCCGCATCGCTGGGCCAAGCTGGGGGACGCCGTCAACTGGATCACCCAGAGCGGCGGCGTTGCAGTTATCGCCCACCCGGCGCGCTACAACTTTTCGCCTACCATTGAATATGCGCTGTTTTCAGAGTTCAAACAGCATGGCGGCCAGGGCGTCGAGGTAGTCACCGGCAGCCACTCAGCGGCCGAAGCGGTGCGCTACGCGGACATGGCGCGCGAGTTCGATCTGCTGGCTTCGCGTGGCAGCGACTTCCACAGCCCCGACGAAAGCCATACCGACCTCGGCAAGCTGCCTCCTCTGCCCGCAGGCCTGCCCACCGTGTGGTCAGCTTTGAGCGAACGCATACACTGACATGGCCCAATATTTCAGCGTCCACCCCACGAACCCGCAGCCCCGGCTGCTGAAGCAGGCCGCCGGACTGCTCCAGCAAGGCGGCGTGCTGGCCGTTCCAACCGACTCCAGTTACTCCCTGGTCTGCCACCTGGATGACAAGGCTGCTGCCGACAACCTGCGAAACATTCGCAAGCTCGATAACAAGCAATTTTTTACCCTGATCTGCCGGGATCTGAGCGAATTGTCCAGCTATGCCCGGGTAGACAACGCCCAATTCAGGTTGCTCAAGCTTGGCACGCCTGGCCCTTTCACGTTTGTGCTGGAAGCCAGCAAGGAAGTGCCGCGCCGGGTCAGCCACCCACAGCGAAAGACCATTGGGCTGCGGGTGCCAGATCACAAGACGCTGCTGGAACTGATCGAGCTGCATGGTGCGCCGCTGTTGGCCACTACGCTGATCCTTCCTGGGGAAGATGCGCCCCTGAACGATCCGGAGATGATCCGCGAGAAGCTGGAGCGCCAGATTGCCGGAGTGATCGATGCCGGTGGCTGCCCTTCGGAGCCAACCACCGTGATCGATCTGACTGGCAGCGAACCTGAAATTCTGCGCCAAGGGCGCGGCGATCCGGCTGACCTCGGCCTGACATGAGACACTTCTTGAGAAGCAACGCGTTAAAGCCCGAAGCGGTCTCAGTCGTTCCTGCATTCGTAGGAGCGGCTTTAGAGGGTGTCGCAAAAGTCCTTAAACATCCCTTCCCACCCCCTCTCGTCATTCCCGCGCAGGCGGGAATCCAGTGGGCGCTAGAGATGTTGAACTGGATTCCCGCCTGCGCGGGAATGACGGGAAGAGCAGAAGCCTTGAGGAAAAAGACTTTTGCGACAGCCTCTTTAGAGGGGCTCACAAAAGTGATTGGTGTGGCCGTGGCGATGAACTCCCTCTCCTTTCGGGAGAGGGGAAAAGAACGGGACCATTTTGCGACACCCTCTGCAGCCGCTCCCACAAGAAACTCCTTTTTTCTCCACAAACGCCGGGCGCCAACAAGCACCTGGGAAGCTCTTGAGATTCTGATCCGTGGATATTGCCAACATCATTCAGACCATTGCGATCTACGCCCTGCCGGTGTTGTTCGCCATTACCGTACATGAGGCCGCCCATGGCTATGTAGCCCGGCACTTTGGCGACCACACCGCCACCATTTTGGGCCGGGTTACGCTCAATCCGCTCAAACATATCGACCCGATTGGCACCATTGCCATGCCGCTGTTCCTGTACGTGGCCACCAGCGGCGCCTTCCTGTTTGGCTACGCCAAGCCGGTGCCAGTGAACTTCGGACAACTCAGAAACCCGCGCCGGGACATGATCTGGGTGGCGCTGGCAGGGCCCGCTTCCAACCTTCTGCAGGCGTTTGCATGGGCCATCGGGCTTTACCTGCTGCGCGGAGCTGCCGTCGACGAGCGTTTCTTTCTGGAAATGTGCCGCGCCGGCGTGCTGGTGAACGTGGTCATGTTCGTATTCAACCTGTTTCCGCTGCCCCCGCTAGATGGCGGGCGCATTGTCAGCGGTCTGCTGCCAACAAATCTGGCCATTCCGTACAGCCGCATCGAACCTTGGGGTTTCTTTATCGTGATGGCGCTGGTGGTTGCAGGTGTGATCAGCAATTTATGGATGCAACCCCTGATGTCACTCACCTTTGGCTTCCTTGAACTGCTGCTGAGCCCTCTGGCAGCCCTGCTTCGCTAGATTTTTTCGTTGTCATGACCTCTTCCGCCACTACCCGCTCCCTCACCGGCATTACCACCACCGGTACGCCACACCTGGGCAATTACGTAGGTGCCATTCGACCCGCCGTGCGTGCGAGCCGGCAACCGCAGGTTGAAAACTTCTACTTTCTTGCAGATTTCCACGCACTCATCAAGTGTGACGATCCGGAGCGCATACAGCGTTCCACGCTCGAGATTGCAGCCAGCTGGTTAGCGGCCGGACTCGATCCCGCCAAGGTTACCTTCTACCGCCAGAGCGACATCCCTGAAATTCCGGAACTCACCTGGCTGCTCACCTGCGTCACCGGAAAGGGTATTTTGAACAGGGCACACGCCTACAAGGCCGCCCTGGACAAAAATGAGGCCGCCGGCCAGGATCCGGACTTCGAAGTCACCGCCGGGTTGTTCATGTATCCCGTCCTGATGGCCGCGGATATTCTCATGTTCAAGGCGCATCGCGTTCCTGTGGGGCGTGATCAGGTGCAACACCTGGAAATGGCCCGCGACATCGCGCAGCGCTTCAACCACCTCTATGGCGAACGGCTGGTACTGCCGGAGGCGGTGGTGGACGACAACGTGGCCCTTCTGCCCGGCCTGGACGGCCGCAAGATGAGCAAGAGCTACGACAACACGATTGCTCTGTTCAGCCCCCGAGAGCAGTTGCGCAAGCAAATCATGGGGATCGTCACCGACTCACGCGCACCAGGCGAGCCCAAGGAAACGGAAGGCTCAGCACTGTTTTCCATATATCGCGCTTTTGCAAACCAAGCGGAATCCGCATCGTTTGCCAAGGCCTTCGCCGACGGCATTTCCTGGGGCGACGCCAAGCAACAATTGTTCGAGCGCATTGATCATGAAATCGGGCCCATGCGTGAACGCTACCAGCACCTCATATCTCATCCGGCCGAGGTGGAGGAAATTCTGCAGGCAGGAGCTGAAAAAGCGCGTGCCATGGCCATACCGTTCATGGCGGAGTTGCGCACGGCCGTTGGTCTGCGTGCATTGGGTGCCAAGGCGGCTTCAACAAGAAGCAAAGAACAAAGCAAGGGCAGCGTTGCGCAGTTCAAGCAGTACCGCGAAAAAGATGGCCGCTTTTATTTCAAGCTTACTGATGCGTCCGGCCAAGTACTGATTCAAAGCAAAGGATTCGATTCCCCGCAAGAGGCCGGCCAAGCGGTTAAACGTTTGCAATCAGAGGGATCTGCTGCGTTGGCTGACTTGCAAGAAGTGTTCGAACCTTCGACAAACGTTAAGACTGAAGCCATTTACGAAGTGCTAGAACGTGCATTTCGTGAGAAAAACGTGTAAAAAGCATACATTTTCACAACTCATCCACTTGTTAGGTCAGAATATAGGTACTGATAGGGCCACAATAACTAAGCATATAAGATAAAAGTTGCAGGGAGATATTTATGGCCATTTATGTAATTGACGATCACCCCTTGATGCGCGACGCCATCGTAATGCTTTTGCGTCGCGTGAGACCGGGATCGGAAGTGGTGGAGCTTTCTCAGCTTTCCGATCTTGAGCGTGCTGTCGCACAGCGCGGCGAACCGGAAATTCTGTGCCTTGATCTAAAGCTTCCCGATACGGTGGGTATATCTGGGGTCAGGGTGCTGAAAGCCACTTACCCCAACGTACCTTTGGCCGTGATCTCAGCTACGCCAGCCTCTGACGTGGAGGAGTGGTGCCGTGAAGCGGGCGCTGACGCCTATATTGAAAAATCGACCCCCGCGAACGAAATCGCTGCTACTTTGCGCGCCTTGCTTCAGCCCGAAGGCACAGGAGCCGAAGGCGAGGAAGGCGAAGGGACACCGGAGACCAAGCTCACCAAGCGCCAGAGGCAGCTCATTGTGATGCTGGACGAAGGCCTTTCCAATCGTGATATTGCCGAACGCTTAGGTATTAGTGAACACACCGTGAAGGTGCACCTGTGGCGCCTGTTTCGGCGCCTGGGAGTCAAGAGCCGCACCCAGACGCTCCACTATGCTCGTGTCAACGGCATGCTGACGTCGTGATGACCTGACGTCCTTTTCAATTCCGGGCCGGAATTGTTTCACTGACTTGCGTTAAGGACACTCAGCCTTGAGCCGTCTAGGAGCGGCTTTAGAGCTTCCCAGGGGCCTTTCGGCGCCCGGCGTTCCGGGGAGAAACAAAGAGGGTTTGCTTGTAGGAGCGGCTTCAGCCGCGATGGGTGTCCTTCGGAGCGCAAGACGCCATTGATGACGGTGACCCTTCGCGGCTGAAGCCGCTCCTACAAAATCAGAACCTCTCGAAGTCGTCGTTCTTGTCTTAAGTAAGTGGCATTCTTCCTAGGGCGAGTCCAGGGGTACATGCAGGCAAAAAACAGAACCCTGGTCAGGACGTGAGCGAACACTGACCCGATAGCCCAGCAACCCGGCCAAACGCTTCACAATGGTCAAGCCCAGGCCAAAGCCTTCCTCGGTACCGGCGGACTGCACTTTGTAGAACTCGCCAAATATTCGCTTCTGCTCGACAAGCGGGATTCCAATACCCGTGTCCCACACCTCAAAGCGCAACCCCTGGGGCTCTTTGCGTACGGCCAGCAGGACCCCGCCCTGCCTGGTGTAGCGGATCGAGTTAGTCAGAAGATTGCCCAGTATGCGCTGCAAAATGGCCGGATCGCTATTAACCATAGTGACCACCGGTGGGCGCACGCGCAACGAGAGCCCTTTCTGGGTAGCCATGGGACGAAACTGAATTTCCAGATCCGACAGCAGCCTTGGAATGTCGACAGGTTGAAGTTTCACCCTGTAGTGACCAGAATCCAGCTTGACCAGGTCAAACATGGAGTCGAATAAAGTATTAACTGCTTTGGCCGCCTGAAGAATTTTAGGCGCCAGTTCCGGACTTAGTTGAGGCTCGTTTGTCAGCCATTCGGCGTAAATGCCGAGGGCATTCACCGGTTGCTTGAGATCATGCGCGGCACTGGCGAGAAACCGATCTTTGAAGATCATGGCTTCGCGCTCTATCCGGGTCTGCCGCTTGAGGGAATGGATTAGGCGCTCGTTGTGATAATGAAGCTCAATGCTGCGCAAATGCCCTTCATGCTGTGCGGCTGCCACGCGAAACAAGACCAACAGGTAAGCCGCCATGATGGCCGCTAACATGAAGCCATATTCCTGATCGGCCCCAAGCCCAAGCAGGAAATGCAGGCCCATGCTTGCCGTCAAAGCGACGATGGCGGCGAAAAGATACATTCGCGCCACCCTCAGGTCGGCGGAAAGCCGCAGTACAGCTACTCCGGCAGTTCCTGCAATCAGCATCCAGCAGAAACCACCCAACCTCGGGGGCACCTCGTCCAGAACAAGAAATGAAGAGCCGACCCAAACGAAACCGTAGAGCGGCCAGATCCAGTTGTTACGACGAGCAAAGCTTAGCCTTGCCTCAATCGATTGCGTGCCTCCAAGGCGGGCAAAGCGTCTACAGTAGTTCAAACGCAGCACTGTTACCGCCAAGGCTGCCACCATCCAGGTTGACAGCTGCCAGTAGGGCACATACGCATACAACAGCATGCTCATCATGCCTATCATGACCAGCATCAAGCCATTGGTCGAGCACATTCCCGTGACGAGCAGGTCGTATCTGGCTGCCTCTACCCAGTCGGCCTCAGAGATGCGGCTCACAGCTTCGGCCGGGGGACCCATTTTGTTCACTGATTATTTAGCATAGCTTGCCTGAGTTCACTTGAACCCGATCGGCAGAGTCACGTCGCCGCACTGGGCGCGCTGGCGCAACGCATGCTCCATGACCACCAGCGCCAGCAGAGCCTCGGCGATGGGGGTGGCGCGTATACCGACGCAGGGATCATGCCGGCCCTTAGTGATCACTTCCACGGGCGCCCCAGCGGTATCTATTGAATCACGCGGTATCAGGATGGAACTGGTGGGCTTGATGGCCAAGGCCACTTCGAGGTCTTGCCCGGTGCTAATGCCGCCGAGCACCCCCGTCGTGATTGGTAGCAAAGCCACCGCCGGGCAGTAGAGAGTCGCCATGCATGCTCCCCTTGTGCGCCGCACTGGCGAAGCCATCACCGATTTCAACGCCTTTGACGGCGTTCAAACCCATCATGGCCTTGGCGATGTCGGCGTCAAGCCGATCGTATAGGGGCTCTCCCAGTCCTACGGATACATGCTGGGCGGTAACCCGCAGGCGCGCACCGCAGGAGTCGCCCGATTTGCGCAGGACGTTCATGTACTCTTCGATCGCGGAGACGTCCGCCACTGGTGCGAAGAAGGGGTTGTCGTCTACATGCGCCCAGTCTTCGAAGCCAATCGCAAGTTCTCCAACCTGAGTCATGCAGCCGCGAAACGTGGTGCCAAATTTCTCGCGTAACCACTTTTTCGCCACTGCGCCAGCTGCCACGGTGGGGGCTGTCAAACGCGCCGACGATCTTCCTCCGCCACGAGGATCGCGGACACCGTACTTGCGCCAGTAGGTGTAGTCTGCATGACCTGGGCGGAAGGATTGAGCGATGTCGCCGTAGTCCTTGCTGCGTTGATCTGTGTTGCGAATGAGAAGACAGATCGGTGTGCCGGTGGTCTGGCCCTGGTAGACGCCGGAGAGGATTTCGACCTGATCAGGTTCTTTGCGTTGGGTGACGAATTTGGAGGTTCCGGGGCGCCTGCGGTCAAGGTCGGGTTGTATGTCGCTCTCCGAAAGAGCGAGGCCGGGGGGACAGCCGTCAATTACACAACCGATGGCTGGGCCATGGGATTCGCCGAAGTTGGTCACCGCGAATAGGGTGCCTAAGGTGTTGCCGCTCATGGGGGGATTATCTCGCGATGCGGCGGGGTGGCTGGGACTTCGGAAAATTTGCTTTGTTGGTTTTTGGCGGTGAGTGGTGGGTGGTACTGTTGTGGGGTTGGGGTGGGGTGGGACCCAGGCTCGGGCCAATGCTTCCCTCGGCCCTGGGGATTTTTGCCTCTATCGCTCAAGAGGGCGCTGTGAATCGTTAACCGCTGTGACCACCCCGCCCTTCGGGCACCCCTCCGACGGAGGGGAATTGGTAAGCCGCAGTCGATGACTGACGGGGTGCTATTCAGTGGAGCCAGATGGCATTCCATCCAGATTCCCCTCCGGTGGAGGGGTGGCAGGCGAAGCCTGACGGGGTGGTTTCTTTGAGATACACCGAGCGCTGCATGTCCTTTGCCCTTAACGAGGCGCTGGTGGGGAAGGCAAACCACCCCGCCCTTCGGGCACCCCTCCACTGGAGGGGAATTTGGGTGCGCGTCTCGGCACATCCAGAGGGGCTGGAAGACCTTTCGGGCCATTGCTTCGCTCGGCCTTGGGAACCTGGGACCGCCTAGCTCCGGCTTGGCATTCTTGCTCTCGGCGAAGGCCGCTATTGCCAAGCTGGAGCTTGGCGGTCCCAGGGGGAAGGTGGCGTTTCTGGGATCGCTGAGCTCCAGCTCGGCATTCTTGCCCTCGGCGAAGCCGCTATTGCCAAGCTGGAGCTTGGCGGTCCCAGGGGGAAGGTGGCGTTTCTGGGATCGCTGAGCTCCAGCTCGGCATTCTTGCTCTCGGCAAACACCGCTATTGCCAAGCTGGAGCTTGGCGGTCCCAGGGGGAAGGTGGCGTTTCTGGGATCGCTGAGCTCCAGCTCGGCATTCTTGCCCTCGGCGAAGCCGCTATTGCCAAGCTGGAGCTTGGCGGTCCCAGGGGGAAGGTGGCGTTTCTGGGATCGCTGAGCTCCAGCTCGGCATTCTTGCCCTCGGCGAAGCCGCTATTGCCAAGCTGGAGCTTGGCGGTCCCAGGGGAAGATGGCTTTTCTGGGATCGCTGAGCTCCAGCTCGGCTTTCTTGCCCTCGGCGAAGCCGCTGTTGCCAAGCTGGAGCTTGGCGGTCCCAGGGGGAAGATGGCTTTTCTGGAATCGCTGAGCTCCAGCTCGGCTTTCTTGCCCTCGGCGAAGCCGCTGTTGCCAAGCTGGAGCTTGGCGGTCCCAGGGGAAGATGGCTTTTCTGGAATCGCTGAGCTCCAGCTCGGCATTCTTGCTCTCGGCGAAGGCCGCTATTGCCGTTGGCCTTCGAGCGGTTTAGCTTGGAGCCTCTTCCTCGGGCCAGTCACGGATGTAGGCTTTGAGCATTCGGTTTTCAAAGTTCTGGCTGTCGACCACTGCTTTGGCAACGTCGTAGAAGCTGACTACGCCCATAAGCATTTTTCGGTCCATCACGGGCATGTAGCGGGCATGGCGGTCGAGCATCATGCGGCGCACTTCGTCCATGTCGGTCTCTAGTGTGCAGGTGAGCGGGTGGTCGTCCATGGATGTGCGCACCGGGACATCGCCCAGATGACCTTTCACACGCACGAGTGTCTGGATGACCTCCCGGAAGGTGAGTATGCCGACCAGTTCGCCATGCTCCATCACGACCAGGGAGCCTATGTCTTTCTCAGCCATGACGGTAACTGCATGAGCAAGATGCTCATCAGGCGTGACTGTATACAGGGCGTTGCCCTTCACACGCAAGATGTCGCTGACTTTCATACTTTGCTCCTTTCGGCACCTACTATAGATTCATGAGAAATATAGCCCACAATGACACATATTGGCCGAACATGGCCGTAACAAATTAAGCAGGAGATTCCGCATGCCAGGTTACGCCGACCCCGGCTTTGATACCCTCGCCGTACACGCTGGCGCGGCACCGGATGCAGCCACCGGAGCCCGAGCTGTACCCATTCATTTGACGACTTCTTTCGTTTTTGATTCCAGCGACCACGCGGCAGCACTCTTCAACCTGGAGCGCTCGGGTCACGTTTACAGCCGCCTGAGTAACCCAACCAACGCTGTACTGGAGCAGCGCATGGCAGCCTTGGAGGGCGGCATCGGCGCGATTACCACGGCCAGCGGGCAGGCTGCCCTGCACCTGTCCATTGCAACGCTAATGGGCGCCGGCTGCCATATCGTAGCAAGTACCGCTTTGTACGGCGGAAGCCAGAATCTGCTTCACTACACCATGCGGCGCTTCGGCATTGAGACCACTTTCGTGAAGCCGGGCGATATCGATGGCTGGCGCGCGGCTATAAGACCCAATACACGACTGCTGTTTGGTGAGACCGTGGGTAACCCAGGGCTGGATGTGCTGGATATTCCGACGGTGTCCGCCATTGCACATGAGGCGGGAGTGCCGCTGCTGGTCGACTCGACGCTTACCACCCCCTACCTGCTCAAGCCGTTCGACCATGGGGCCGATCTGGTTTACCACTCAGCCACCAAGTTCTTGAGCGGACACGGCACGGTGATCGGGGGTCGTCGTGGACGGAGGTTCGTTTGACTGGGACGCCAGCGCGCATTTTTCCGAACTCACCGCACCGTACGATGGCTTTCACGGCATGGTGTTTTCCGAGGAAAGCACCGTGGGCGCCTTTTTGCTGCGGGCAAGGCGTGAAGGCTTGCGCGATTTCGGCGCGTGCTTGAGCCCTCATTCGGCCTGGCTGATTTTGCAAGGCATTGAAACGCTGCCACTGCGCATGGAAAGACACCTTGCGAACACCGAGAAGGTGGTGCGATTTCTGAGTGAACACGCGTTCGTGACCAGCGTGCACCACCCCCTGCTGGAATCGCACCCCAGCCATGCACTGGCCAACCAGCTACTGAAGCACGGAGCCAAGGGCGCCGGCAGCGTGTTCAGCTTCGACATCAAGGGCTCCCGCGAACAAGGCAAGACGTTCATCGATAACCTCAAGATCTTCAGCCACCTCGCCAACGTAGGAGATTGCCGCAGCCTGGTAATTCACCCGGCCAGCACGACTCACTTTCGCATGAGCGACGACGCGCTGGCAGGCGCGGGCATCAGCCCGGGCACCATTCGGCTGTCGATCGGGCTGGAAGACGCCGATGACCTGATTGACGACCTCAAGCGCGCCCTGAAGGCTGCAGAGAAGGCGGGAGACTAAGCATCATGTTCCTCAATGTCCAAGGGCACGACCTGTACGCCTACACGGGCGGCAAGACATTCGATGCTGCCAAGCCCACTGTCATCTTCATTCATGGCGTGCTGAATGATCACAGTGTGTGGATTCTGCAAAGCCGCTACCTGGCCCACCACGGCTGGAACGTGCTGGCCATTGATTTGCCCGGGCAGGGCAAGAGCGCCGGAGATCCACCTGCCACGGTGGAAGAGGCGGCCGAGACAATGATCGCACTGTTCGAGGCCGCAGGCTTAAGCCAGGTGGCGCTGGTAGGACACAGCTTTGGCGCGCTTATCGCCCTGGAGACCGCGGCCCGGGCACAGGCACATGTCAGCCACCTGGTCATGGTCGGTGCGGCGTATCCCATGAAGGTGTCGCCCGCATTGCTGGAAAGCTCTCTCAAGGCACCCGAGAAGGCGATTGCCATGGTCAACCAGTTCTCGCACTCCACGCTGGCACCGCCTCCGTCCGCCCTGGGCCCTGGTACTTGGCTCTACGGAGCTTCGCGCGCCCTAATGCGTCGCATGCTGGCCAGCAACCCGAAGGACAACGTTTTCCATATGGGCTTCACGGCATGCAACAGCTATGCGAACGGTGAACAGGCCATGGCCACTGTGCACTGCCCTACCCTGTTCCTGATCGGACGCCACGACCAGATGACGCCGCCTAAGGCCGCCCGAGCGCTCGCCGCTCATGCGCGTCTGGCAAAACTGGTGGAGGTGAATGCGGGACATTCACTGATGACCGAAGCGCCGGATGAGGTGCTCCTTGCACTGAGGGAATTTCTTTCCGAGTAGCAAGGCTTAGAGCGTATGGCACTTAGCCTAGATCCAGTTGACCGCTTGCAATCTTCAGGAAAGCCGCATGAACACTCGATTTCTATGCTCCGATAACGCTCACCCATTTGGTGAGAGCGCTACGCACCCGATCAGGCCGCCCTCGGGCACGCTGGCGGCGTTGCTCGTTCTTGCAGGCACGAGCCTGCGGCGTCCTCACCCTGGCAGGGCGCAACCCAGCCAGAGGCTGGGCATGTTTGAGCCGTCCGAGGGCGCGCAGGCGCCCTCGGAGCCGCGGCTCAAACCCTTGCCAGCGCACCCGATGACGACCAGCTCGGGCGCGTCCAACTGCCGGATCTAGGCTTAGTTGAGACAAGAACGACTACTTCGACAGGTTCTGTCTTTGGAGCGGCTTCAGCCGCGAAGGGTTTCGTTCGGAGCACAAGACGCCATTGATGACGGTGACCCTTCGCGGCTGAAGCCGCTCCTACAAAGGCAGGGACGCCGTTTTGGGCTTTAAAGTTTTTCTCTCATGAGTCTGTTCAACCGCTCAGAGGGGCTTGCCTTGACTCAAGATGTCGGCCAAGGTCAGGTCTGCGATGCCTTGGTGTCCCCACCAACCCTGGAGTGTGTCGTCGGGCGTCAGGAGCAAGCGCTCCATCAGCGGCTTGAGCGGGGTTTGTGCTGACTCCACTAACAGTACGTAGCGCGGCTGCTCGTTCTCCGTCGTCGTGGCAAGATGGCCAATCCATTCAAGGGACTCCAGGCTCCCAAGCACGGGGCTGAGTTGAAGTGTGTCCACCTTCAACCAGTTGGCCAGTTGGGGCTGGGTCAACCCTCGGGCCTTGGCGCCTCGTACGCGGGCCAGCGCCTGCAAGACTTCACAGCCCAGCTGGAAATCCCAGCCCGGACCGCCGCCACGCCTGGCAACCCCCGAGAGCAGACTGGGCAGGTACGCGGCGATGACCGCCCCAAACAGAACGATCAACCACGACAGGTAGATCCATAGCAGCAAGATGGGCACCGTTGCGAAGGCGCCATAGATCAGGGAGTAGGTCGGCATGCTTGAGAGGTACCAACCGAGAATTTTCTTGGCCAACCCCATGCACACCGCCACAAACACGCCGCCAGCGAGCGCGTGCTTCCACTTGACCGGCGTGTTGGGCACAAAACGGTAGAGCAGCGTCAGTCCGCCGACCATCAGGGCGAACTGGATGGAATCGAGCAAGAAATTCACGCCGCCAGGCAGATCTGGCAGCCATCCACGCGAGCGCGTGACTACGTAGGACGTAATGGCCAGACTCCCGCCCATGAGCAACGGCCCCAGTGTGAGCGCCGCCCAGTACACCAGCACCCTTTGTCCCAGCGGCCTTTTGGTGCTGACCCGCCAGATGTCGTTCAACGTGTGGTCAATAGTGAGCACCAAGGACAGCGCGGTGACAAAAAGCACAGCGCCGCCGACCACTCCCAATTCACTGGCTTTGCCTGCGAACTGGGTCAGATAATCCAGCACATTGTGCGAGATACTGGCCGGAATGAGGCTGTCGATCAACCACTGCTCCAAGGCATTCTTGAACTCGCTGAACAGCGGGAATGCAGTGAACACGGACAGCACGACGGCAAAAAAGGGGACCAGTGCCAGGGTGGACGTGAACGTCAGGGAACTGGCCGTCAAGCCGAGCCGATCTTCTTTGAAGCGTTGCCAGAGAGTGGACGCAGTGGGTAAGACTGGAAAGTCCGTCACATCGGTGACGAACCCCTTCAGACGCCCTCGCAAAGTATGCAGCAAAATTTGCAGCTTCATGACCGGTATGATGCCACCGCTCATGCACGACTCATCTGACCCTTCATCTTCTTCCGTTCAGGCGCCCTCGGACGTTCGTCGCACGCGAATGGTTGCCGTGGCAAGCCTGTTGGCCCTCATAGCCCTTGTACTGGCCTGGGAGTTGTGGCTGGCACCGCTACGCCCAGGGGGCTCCTGGCTGGCGCTGAAGGCATTGCCGCTGGCGCTTCCGCTGCCCGGCCTGCTGCGCAATCGTATGTATACCTACCGCTGGACTTCCCTATTTGTGTGGCTGTTTGTCACCGAGGGGATTGTGCGCGCCAGCGGGGATCGCCCTCCGAGTAATCTTCTGGCACTCGTGCAAGTGCTGCTGTGTTTCGTACTATTCGCTGCCTGCGTGTTGCACGTGCGCTTGCGTCAAAAGCATGCCAAGGATGCCAGGCAAGCCAAGGATGCGAACGATGCCGCCACCTCAAACGCCTCTACGTCAAGATAAAGTTATGCCTACTTCCGTTCTGCTTGAAACCTTGCGCGGCATTGTCGGCCCCGCGCATGTATTGACCGAGGGGGATCTGAGCGCCTACACGCGAGACTGGCGTAAGCGTGCCGAGGGCTGCCCCCTGGCGGTCGTGCGCCCAGCCAACACGGAACAGGTGGCGGCGGTGGTGCGGGCTTGCGCAAGCCAGCGTGTCAGCCTTGTGCCGCAAGGCGGCAATACAGGTTTGGCCGTGGGCTCGGTGCCTGATGAAACGGGCACCCAGGTGGTGCTCAGCTTGCGCCGCATGGATGCGGTGCGCGCCATCGACCCCGCCAACCTGACGATCACGGTCGAGGCCGGCTGCATTCTGCAAAACCTTCAGGCAGCCGCAGAAGCTGCCGGCTTCCTGTTTCCCCTTAGCCTGGCCGCCGAGGGCAGTTGCACGATCGGCGGTAACCTGGCCACCAACGCCGGCGGCACCCAAGTGCTTCGCTACGGGGCCACGCGCGAGCTTTGCCTTGGCCTTGAGGTGGTCAACGCACAAGGCGAGGTTTGGAACGGCCTCACCGGTTTGCGCAAAGACAACACCGGGTACGATCTGCGCGACCTGTTCATTGGCAGTGAAGGCACTCTGGGCATCATTACCGCTGCCACCATGAAGCTTTACCCCATGCCCGCAGCCAGGCTTACTGCCTGGGCGGCCGTGCCTTCCATGCAGGCGGCGGTAGATTTGCTCGGCTTGGCGCAGAAGCAACTGGGCGCGGGGCTGACCGGCTTCGAGGTCATGAACCAGTTCTCGCTGAGTCTGGTCGACAAACATCTTCCACAACTGCGCGTTCCCCTGTGGCAAGAATCGCCCTGGTGCGTATTGCTGGAAGACTCCGACCAGGAGAGCGAGGAACACGCCCGTGCGCAATTCGAACGCCTGCTGGAAGCTGCCCTGGAAGCTGGCTGGGTGACCGATGCCGTAGTAGCCGAGAACCTGGCCCAGGCCCACACGCTCTGGCATATACGCGAGAGCATTCCCCTGGCTCAGTCGGAGGAAGGGCTGAATATCAAACACGACGTCAGCATCCCGGTTTCGCGCATTCCTGCGTTCGTTGCCGAAATAGACGAGCTGCTGGCACGCGAAATTCCCGGCGTGCGGCTGGTCGACTTCGGCCATCTGGGCGACGGGAATCTGCACTACAACGTGCAAACTCCTGAAGGCGGCAATGCGCGTGAGTTTCTGCTTGAGAATGAGGACCGCATCAACACTCTGGTGTTCGACTGCGTGGCTCGTCATGAGGGATCCATCAGCGCCGAGCACGGCATTGGCAGCCTGAAGGTGGCAAAACTGCCAAACTACAAGTCGCCCGTGGCGCTAGGCATGATGCGAGCCATCAAGTCAGCACTTGATCCTGATTCGATCATGAACCCCGGAAGGGTACTTGAGCCCAGACGCGTAGCGTAGCGCAGGGCGCGCCACGCCCGGCACCGCTATACCGACTCGGCGTTTTGCATAAGAGCCCCTGCACGCAGGCCTAGCCGATCAGCAGAGGTGTACGCCTGCCGGTACTGCTCGAAGGTCATGCTGTCTGCGGCTTCGATGCGCTGGCGCGCCTCGACGGATTCTGCAGCCAGGCGGCTGAAACGCTCTTGCAATTCGGGGGTAATAGGCAGTGCCAGCAGATCGGCGCGCGTCTGTGCTGAGCGCTGCTTCGCGAAATCCATGAAGCTGCCTCCGAATTCATCGGTGATACTGCGAAGCACCCGCGCCGAAGGCAGGCTTTCGGGTTCTTTCAAGGCAGCCACAGCAGCCTTGAGGGCCTCGGCATAAGCACTGCCGCGCTGAGCAGCATCCAGGGCACCGGCAATTGGATCAAACTGCGACAGCAGTTCTGCCCCCCAATCCTGCAAGGAAACCTCAGCTCCATCACGCTCCAGCATGAGACCGGGCTCGCGGCCACGTGCCGCCGTGCGGTGCTGATTGCGTCCGAGCGCCGCGATTTCCTGAGGCGTGTCGGGTGGGCTGTCGGAGAGCAACGCGTGCAGCAGGAACATATCGAGAAGGCGCCCGGTATCTGCCTGTATGCCGATCGGCACGAACGGATCCAGATCCATGAGGCGCACTTCGACATACTGCACGCCCCGCTCACGCAAAGCGTGCAGCGGACGTTCTCCGGGAAAAATGACCCGCTTGGGCCGGATGGTGCCGTAGAACTCGTTCTCGATTTGCAGCAGGGTGGTGGCCAACTGGTTGTAGTCGCCGCCCGGATTGCGCACCCCAATTGCTTCATAAGCGGGGTAAGGCTTGGTAAGCGCTCCTTCGAGAGAGGCGCCATAGCCCTCCAGGCTGTTGTAGCTCACGGCCAGAGAAGCCTGCGCTTCACTTTGATAGCCCAGCCGCCCCATACGCAGGGAGGTGGCATGCGGCAGGTACATCGTGTCCTGGCTCAGCGCCTTCAACTCGTGCGGACGCCCATCCACAAAGGATGAGCATACCGCTGGTGAAGCCCCGAACAGCACCAGCAGCAGGAAGGCGTGACGGCGAAAATTCCGGATCAGCGAAAAATAATCATCGCTCGACAGACCCGGCATCGACCAGTTGTAATGAATGCCGGAAATGGTCTGCATGCGGCGGCCATAGCGATGACCCAGCCCCATGCGATAGACGCTCTTGGCGCGAGCCACGTTGGAGCTGCCGTAAAACCCCAAGGGGATGACTTCGTCTGGGGGCAGCGCGCACGGCATGCTGGATACCCACAGCATTTCGTCCGCGCCCTGGGTCAGTGCTTGGTAGGTGACCTGATGAATCTGCTGGAGCTCCTCCAGGCAACTTTCAACGCTGGCGTGCACGCCCGTAACCAGTTCCACCTGCGATTCGCTGAAATCTGTGGTGATGTGGGGGTGCGTCAAGGGCGCCCCTAACGCCGCTGGATGAGGTGTGCGCGCGAACCCGCCGTCTGCGTTGACACGCAGACTTTCCTTCTCAATACCGCGGCTGATACTCCGCAACCGGTCGGCGGTCAGCGCTTCCAGCCGGCTCCTCAGCTTGTTCATGTGGTTTCTCATTCTCTCAGGCAGGGAGGCGACGGTATCACAGCCGGAGAATTTCCGTGCGGCGAAGGGCTAGGAGCCTGTCGGACTTGGAAATCGCCGGCTGCAAATGGGCCGCAGCGGTCCATTTTTCACAGTCTTCTTGACCCATAGCTGGGCTATGGGCCTGCGAATCCTGCAAAAACTGTCCTCGCCGGGTCCCATTTTCGCTTTCGGCGCTCCAAGTCCGACAGGCTCCTAGGCTATACCTCTGGCTGCCATGGCCAGGCTGACCTCGTTGCCGCCCTGTTCCATGCCACTGGCAGGGACTTTGTCGCCGCTGCGGTCAGTCACTTCGGCCAGGCGCTCCAGCAGGCGCTCGGGCGTGTCGGGGGTAAGGCCCAGGTGGAGCCCGTTCGTCATGGTGACGAACGCTGCCTCGTAGGTGCCCGCTCCTGCGCACAAAGTCGTGCGGTTCGGCGCGTCCTGGCAAGCCAGCACCAACATGGCGGGAACCACGGCTTCTGGGCGGAGGGCATCCAGGATTTCCTGCGGCATCAAACCCTCGGTCATGCGCGTTGCGGCCGTAGGAGCCAGACAATTCACGCGGATATCGCTCTTGGCTCCTTCCAGGCTCAATGTTTGCATCAGCCCGACCAGGGCCATTTTGGCAGCACCATAGTTGCTTTGACCGAAATTGCCGTACAAGCCGCTTGAGGAGGTGGTCATGATGATTCGGCCGTATTTTTGCGCCACCATGTGCGGCCAGACCGCTTTGGTGGTGTGCACTGAGCCCATCAGGTGAACATCGAGCACCAGACGAAAATCGGCCAGATCCATCTTGGCAAAGGATTTGTCGCGCAAGATGCCCGCGTTGTTGACCAGTATGTCTATGCGGCCCCAGGTGTCCATGGTCTCCTGCACCATGGCCTCAACGGCGGCGAAATCGGTCACGGAAGCGCCGTTGGCGATGGCTTCTCCACCCGCCGCCTTGATTTCATCGACCACTTTCTGGGCCGCAGAGACCGATCCGCCGCTGCCGTCCACGGCACCACCGAGGTCATTGACCACCACTTTCGCGCCGCGCGCGGCCAGTCCGAGCGCATGCAAACGCCCCAGGCCACCGCCAGCACCAGTCACAATGGCCACGCGGCCAGAAAAATCGAGCGGGTTGCTCATGCATGGATCCTTGCTAAAAAAGACTGTAAATAAACTCATATGCTCTGCATGAGCGGTGCATTGACCGCTGCCTGCAGATCACCCTCGACTTTACCGCCCGGGAATACAGGGTGCAGTCGCCGAAGGCTCAGAGACTGATGGTCATAAACAGGCAAAATAAGGCATATGGAACTTAAAACCCACGTCATTGATACTCCTCCACGCGATGCAGCCAGCGTGGTCATGATCCGCGACAGCTCAAACGGACTCGAAGTCCTGTTGGTTCGCCGCCACGCAGATTCCAAGGTACTGGGTGGGGCCTGCGTGTTTCCGGGCGGCAAAGTAGACACCGCTGATAGCGAAGCTGAGCTTCTAGACCTGCTTGACCGCACGCCCGCAGAGTTGCACGAGCGCTTGGGTGAACCCTCTCTGGCCCCAGACAATGCGGCTGCACTCTACGTCGCGGCCGCGCGTGAAGCCTTCGAGGAAGTGGGCGTTCTATACCAGCAAGTTGGCCAGGCCGAGGTCGCCACTGTCGACGCCGCCGCGCGCGCCAGCCTGCAAGCTGGCGAACCGTTTCAAGATCTGCTGGCGAGGATGAACATTGTGCTGGATACAGATGCCTTGCTGCCCTGGTCGCGCTGGATCACCCCGCGCCAATCAGTCATGATGACCAAGCGTTTCGATACACGCTTCTTCCTGGCCGCAGCACCCGCCAACCAGACCGCACAGCATGACGATTTTGAGACCACAGAGACTCTCTGGCTCACTCCGCGCGATGCCCTGGCAGAGTACGAAGCCGGAAAAATCCAGTTGGCTCCACCACAGATCATGGGGTTATGCCATCTGGCACCTTTTGTCACTGTGGCCCAGGCCCGCGCGGACGCGCTCTCTCGCAAGCCTCCGCTGATCGAACCGGAGCCGTTTGAGGAAAACGGCGTGCGCGTGCTGTGCTACCCCGGAGATGAACGCCACTCCGTGCGCGAGCGTGGCCTGCCCACATCCACGCGGCTAGTATGGCAAGGCAAACACTTCCAGCCGCCGGGCGGCTTCGCAGCACTGTTTCAGAGGTGAGAATCAGAGGTTGGGGCTTCCCTGTTCAGTGACTTGAGCCGCGAACGCGCTTGACCAGCGTGACCACCCCGACCACGACCGCACCCGCCACAATCCCGACTGCGGCATTGATGAGCATCCCGGCAATCGTGCCGCCAAAACCACCGACGCTGGCTGCCAAGGCCTCGACCCCATGTGCCAGCGCAGGCACTCCGTGCACCAATATGCCCCCGCCCACCAAGAACATGGCTGCGGTGCCGGCTATTGAGAGAAACTTCATCAGCCAAGGCGCCAGGGTAAGAATGCCCCGCCCTACGGATTGCGCAAAGGCGGTACTCCGCTGACTGAGATAAAGCCCGAGGTCGTCGAGCTTGACGATGCCTGCAACCAAGCCGTACACACCAACCGTCATGACCAGAGCAATGCCCGTCAGCACCATGACCTGGGTCCAAAAAGGCTGTCCGGCCACGGTTCCAAGGGTGATGGCGATGATTTCTGCTGAAAGAATGAAATCCGTACGAACGGCACCCTTGATCTTGGACTTCTCCAATTCCACGAGATCGATGTTCGGATCCGCGGCGGCACGCGCCAATTCCGCGGTGTGCGCATCGTCCTCGGAGCCTTTGTGCAGGAATTTATGAGCGAGTTTCTCAAAACCCTCATAGCATAGAAAAGCCCCGCCCACCATTAACAGCGGCGTCACTGCCCAGGGCGCAAAGGCGCTGATGGCCAGCGCCGCAGGAACCAGGATGGCCTTGTTGACCAGCGAGCCCTTGGCCACTGCCCACACCACGGGCACTTCCCGGCTGGCACTGAGACCGGTGACCTGTTGCGCGTTGAGCGCCAGATCGTCACCCAGCACACCCGCGGTTTTCTGAGCGGACATCTTGGTCAGCACAGCGACATCGTCAGACATGGCGACCGCCTTGCGGGCAGAAACCTTGGTCATCACGGCGATATCGTCAAGCAGGGTGGCGATGTCGTCGAGCAGGGCAAGCAAGCTGGAGGCCATGGGTTGGATAAGTGAAGATGAGATCGACAAATTACACCACTTTCGACGGTAGCTCCATGCCTAACCCGATAAAGCTTCAGGCCGGGGTGACTGACCACCCCAGCGAAAGTGCCTATTGACAAACCGGCATCCCCCTCAAAAAATCGCTCTTCAGGCGGCCATTTGTATCTTTCGAGTTCAAAAGCGGCCAGGAGCAGCGTGCTTCCGGCGTCGTTGGAAACCCATGGCTTAGAGCCTGTTCAAAATCCACTCGCGGGTCCGTTCCATGTCACATTTTGCTTGGCTGAGAGCAGCCTTGGCCGCATTGATTGTGGCAACGTCCCCCCTTCCTTCCAGTGCCGCGCTGCCGGATTCCGAGCGAAGTGTGCTGGTTGATCTTTATGCCGCCACTCAGGGTGACGGGTGGGTCAACCGCGACAACTGGCTGAGTGACGACCCGTGTGGCCCTGCGCCCTGGTTCGGCGTGATTTGCTCATCGGGGCCTGACCACCATGTGACCGAAGTTCATTTGTCTTCCAACAACCTGTCGGGGATCATGCCCAGCCTCTCGCCGCTCACAAGGCTGCAGAAGATCAACATCAGCGACAACCAACTCACGGGGCCCCTGCCAAACCTCTCTGGTTTGTCGGAACTGGAGGCGTTCTGGGGCAGCAACAATCAGTTCAACGGCCCTCTTCCGGATCTTCCCCAACTGACCGCGTTGGGGTATTTTTATGTCAACGGCAATCAACTTACAGGACCGATTCCAGACATCTCCGGGTTAAGTTCGCTCAGGGACTTTCGCGTCAGTACCAATCAGCTGACAGGTACTCCGCCAACCGCGCCCTCTGGATTGATAGATGGCGGCTCCAGCCTGTGTCCGAATTTTCTGCACTCGCCCTCCCCAAGCGATGCCCAATGGAGCCAGGCCACTGGCGAGCTTGAGTGGTGGCGGTGGTGCACACCCGGCTATCTGGTGACCGCCAGCGCAGGCCCAGGCGGAAGCATTCAAGCACCGCAGACGCTCGCAGTGGCAATTGGCCAGACCAGCACCTTCACGCTCGTGCCAGAGGACTATCATTTCGTGGATACCGTTAACAGCACTTGCGGCGGCACGCTGGAAGGCAACATTTTCACGACCGGCGAGGTGAATGGAGACTGTACTGTCACGGTCAGTTTCAGCCCGGTGACCTACGCCGTGACGCCAAGTGCGGGCCCGGGGGGCGCCATTAGTCCGGCGGGTGTACAGATGGTCGCGCGAGGCGAGAACTTCTCCTTCGCCCTGCTTCCTCAGGCTGGGTACATGGTAGCTACCGTGAACAGTAGTTGCGGCGGAATCCTGACAGGCAATACGTTCCTGACCGGGCCGGTCAATGGAGAGTGCACGGTGGCGGCATCCTTCAAGCTAGCGCCGGTCGCACCCATACCAACCCTGGGCGAATGGGCGGTGCTGTTCACGGGTTTGTTCGCTGCCGGCATGGGTGCGTGGCGCCTTCGCAAGAAACAGACGCGCTTCTAGTGTCCTTAATTGCAAATTCGTTGAACAAATCCACCGACAATCGCCGCCATGCTGCGTCACAAAGCCTCGCGATACCACTCGGTATCACTGCGTTTTGTTCCTTGCCTGACACCGATTTCGGCAGATTTTTTTCTTCAACGAACTTACAACTCAGGACACTAGGAATGCACTGCGCTAAACCTGCAACTCAGGATACAGGGTGGACAAAGTCCGCCAACTGTTCGCCCGACAGCCACTCTCCGATGCGCACAGGATCGTTCACAAGGCGAAGTTCATCGAACGCGGTTTGCGCCTCAGGATAGCGGGTACGCAGCGAACCGAGCCATTGTTTGAGCCGGCCTGCTCGGTGACGAGCCTCCACGCGTGCGCTCACCTGGCGCCAAAATTCACCGATCAGCGGAAACAGTTCGGCCCAACTGACCGGATGATCCGTGCCGGCAGCTAGCGCTGACGCCTGAATGCTTCTGGCCAGGCCAGGGTCGCGCACCATGCCTCGGCCGACCATGAGGTCGTCGCAGCCAGTGATCTGGCGGCAGCGCCGGGCGTCTTGCACGCTCCAGATGTCGCCGTTGGCCACCAGCGAGAGGGTCACGGCGGCGCGAATATCCGATATTTGCTCCCAGTAAACAGGAGGGCGGTAACCTTGCACCTTCGTGCGCGCATGCACGACCAGCTCATTGGCGCCGCCATCCTCAACGGCCTGCGCGCACTCAATGGCACGAGTGCCGTCGCGAACGCCCAGGCGGATCTTGGCCGACACGGGCAAATTGGCAGGCACGGCTCGGCGCACGGCTGCCACAATGTCATGTATCAACTCTGGCTCATCCAGCAGCACAGCGCCCCCACGATGGAGGTTCACTGTCTTGGCCGGACAGCCAAAATTGAGATCGATTCCTGCGGGCCGCAATTCGGAGAGCCTGGCGGCATTTTCCGCAAGGCACACGGGGTCCGAACCCAGCAACTGCGGGCGCACAGGCACACCAGCCGGGTGCGGCTGCCATTTAGCAGCTCAGGCACGATGCGTGTAAACACCCTGGGCGGCAAAAGCTGGTCAGTGATACGGATAAATTCCGACACACACCGGTCCACGCCTCCGACACGGGTCAGCACGTCGCGCAGTGTATGGTCGAGGAGCCCCTCCATGGGGGCAAGCAAGATAGCCACGGGAGAAATCCAGAAAATGCGGCCAAACCAGTATTCTCCTTCTTTCCGAGTTACCATTAAAAGTTACTCGAAAAATTCATCGTGCCACGATAGCGTAGTTCAGGAGGCTGTCGGACTCGGAAATTTCATCATGCAGCCTATTGTTCCAGCTTCAGCGGCAGCTTTAGCTTCTGCCCCCTTTAGTCATCGCCGACGCCTCCCGGCGGCCTGCGCGGTGGCGCTGCTGATCATGACTGGTATGCCAGCCATGGCGCAAGATGCAGTTCCTGCGCAGACACAGGTTCAGGCGCCCGGTGTCGCGCGTGATGGTTTTGCGCAATTCACCCCCGGGGACGATCGCCAGGGAACCTTCAAGGCCGTACAGGGTGAGGTGACCGTGGTACGTGCAGATGTGCGCAGCGCCGCAGTGGTGGGAAATGGATTTTCCAGCGCCGACCGGCTGGTCACTGGCGCCAAGAGCGCCACAGCGCTCACCCTACAGGACGGGACGATGCTGTCAATTGGACCGGACAGCACCCTCGACCTGGAACAGTTCGCCTACGACCCCACCACACAGACGGGCAGCATGGCCGTGCGCCTTTTGCGCGGAAGCCTGCGCATGATCACTGGCCTCATTGCCAAGCTGAAGCCCGAGGAGGTCACCGTCAAAACGCCTACGGCAGTTATCGGCGTGCGGGGCACGGACTTCATCGTGGAAGCCAAAGCCCCATGAGAGCTTGTCATTTCTTCTTCAGTTTGCCCCTGCGCCTGCCCCTCCTTCTACTGGCAGCGGCAGCGCTGACAGCTTGCGCCCCTGCAACCCGTGTCACGCTGCTGCCGCAAGCGGACGGCCGTCCGAGTGCAGTCGAAACTAAAACAGCGACAGCAGCCCAAATGATTTCTACCCCGTACGCAGTAGCCAACGTCGGGCAGCGCGGCGGCATTGCCGTTAGCCAGACCAACGAACGTGAAGTGCGACAGCGGCATGCGGAGCTTATGTCAGTTGTGCCTGCACCCTCAGAAAGCTTCACGCTCTATTTTGCGGTTGGCGGCTCCACGCTGACCGCGGAGTCTGAAGCGGCATTGAGGAACATTGTTGCGCAAGCCATGGCACGACCTGGCGGAGAAATCGTGATCATCGGACATACCGACAGGGTCGGGCCCGCAGACGCCAACGATGAACTCTCGCTGCAGCGCGCACGCGCAGTTCGTGAGTTGTTCATCGAACGCGGCTTTCCCGCCTTGCGTGTTCATGCCATTGGCCGTGGGGAGCGCGAGCCCGCCATTCCAACTGCCGATGACATTGATGAGCCGAGGAACAGGCGCGTCGAGATCGTGGTGCGATAGGAAGGTTGAGCATGCGAATTGGTGTACTTACTGGCGGAGGCGATTGCCCAGGACTGAACGCGGTCATCCGCGCGGTCACCAAGTCGCTCCTGCGCTGCTGCCAGGCCGAGGTCATCGGCATAGAAGACGGTTTTGCCGGGCTCATGGAAGGCCGCACCCGCCCTCTGGACTGGGACTCAGTCAGCGGAATTCTGTTCTCCGGGGGTACGATTCTGGGGACGAGTAACCGCGCCAACCCTCTGGCCAATGCCGAGGCCACCAACCAAGCCCTGGCGCAAGCCGAGGGCACTGGGGCTTGATGCCCTGGTTGCCATAGGTGGCAATGGAACCATGACCATTGCGCACGGGCTGGCAGAACGCGGCCTGCGCATTGTGGGTGTGCCCAAGACCATAGACAACGACATTGAAGGCTGCGAGCGCAGCTTTGGCTTCGATACTGCCGTGGCCACAGTCACGCAGGCTCTTGAACATGTGCAAACCACTGGCCAAAGCCATGGCCGGGTGATGATCGTCGAAACCATGGGCCGCTATGCGGGCTGGATTGCCCTGGAAGCCGGCATTGCCGGCGCTGCAGACGCCATTTTGCTGCCCGAGATCGATTTCGACACCGACGCGCTGGTTGCGCTGTGCCGCGAGCGCGAAGCCAAGCCGCGCTACACCGTCATCTGCATCGCAGAGGGCGCCAAGCCGCGCGGTGGCCAACTGACCGTCGAGCGCATCGTGAAAGACAGCCCTGATCCGATCCGGCTGGGGGGCGTGGCGCACGAGCTGCGCGCCTTGCTCGAGCCCCAGATTCAAAGCGAGGTACGCGCCACCGTGCTCGGCCATGTTCAAAGAGGTGGTTCTCCGACTCCTTTTGACCGGGTGCTGGCAACGCAGTTTGGCAACCACGCAGCCCAACTGCTCGAAACAGGCCAGTTCAATCGTATGGTCACCCTCGAGCACGGTAGCATGGGCAGCATCGCGCTGTCCGCCGTGGCTGACCGCACACGCCAAGTGCCGCTTGACCATCCGCTACTGGAAACGGCGCGCGATATCGGGATTTTCCTGGGAAACCAGGGATGACCTGCCACGCAATTAGTTAGTAGCAAAGATTTGCCGAAGTTGATCTCCGGCGGTCTGCAAGTGAAGAGGAATTCTGCAGTGTTTGTATTTCTTCGGCGAATGCGGCTGGCATTGGCCACGGTTGGGTCGTTTGTAGCACTTGGCGCCACGGCTGCGCCCGCATTTGAGGACACTATTGCGCAGCGAACGCTTGCCTGCATTTCCTGCCATGGCGAACAAGGCCGCGCCGGCCCAGACGGTTATTACCCGCGTCTTGCCGGAAAACCAGCAGGTTACCTTTACAACCAGCTCCTCAACTTCCGGGATGGCCGTCGCCACTACGGCTTGATGACCCGCATGGTCGACCTGCTCGACGATGCCTACCTGATGGAGATCGCCCAGCACTTTGCCAACATGAAAGTGCCCTACCCTCCGCCCGCCGCATCCTCTTCCCAGCGGTCGCCGGCCATACTGGAGCGTGGCCGCACGCTGGTCATGCAGGGCGATCCGGCATTGCGCCTGCCGGCCTGCGTACAGTGCCATGGCAGCACGCTCATGGGCGCACAGCCGAATGTTCCGGGACTGATCGGCCTTCCATCAGATTACCTGATGGCTCAACTGGGCGGCTGGAAAACCGGACAGAGGCGCGCGCATGCTCCAGACTGCATGGCCAGCATCGTGCAGAAGCTCTCCGACAGCGACGCCTACGCGGCTGTCACCTGGCTCGCCGGTCAGACCGTGCCCGCCAACGCGCAGCCTGAACCCAGCCTGCCCGCACGCGCCCGTGGCGCCGTGGATCCGAACATGGATCTGACATGTGGCAGCGCACCCGCGCCTCAAGGAAACGCCGGGCTGAGGAACGCCCTGACCGCAGATCACGCAGGAGCGACGCGATGATCGGCATCCTCAAGAAAATTCTGCTGGCCGCGCTGATTCTCGGGGCCATGATTGCCGGCTGGCTTTGGCACATAAACTACAACGACGGTGTGAACGTTTCTGGCCCCGTCGAGCCCGTGGCGGCTGCCGAAGGTCAGGCCGCGCTGCTCGAACGCGGCGCCTACCTGGCGCGCGCCGGAAACTGCATGGCCTGCCACACGGCACGAGGCGGAGAGGCCTGGGCCGGAGGCCGGCCGATTGCCACACCCTTTGGCACGCTTTATTCAAGCAACCTCACGCCTGCCCCCGATGCCGGCCTAGGCCAATGGAATTCGGCAGAATTCTGGCGCGCCCTGCATCATGGCCGCTCACGCGACGGACGCCTTCTGTATCCCGCGTTTCCTTATACGCACACGACGCAGATCGTGCGCGCAGATTCAGATGCGCTCTACGCCTATTTGCAAAGCTTGAAGCCCGTCAGCGAGACCGTGCCAGACCATCAGCTAAGTTGGCCCTATGGCACGCAAGCCGCGTTGGCCGTTTGGCGCGCGCTTTACTTCCAGCCAGGCACCTATCAGGAAGATCCGCAGCGTGGCAAGGAGTGGAATCGTGGTGCCTACCTGGTGCGGGGTCTGGCACATTGTTCAGCCTGCCACACCCCCCGAGACAGCTTGGCCGGAGGCAATTGGCAAGATTTGTCCGGCGGCCTGATGCCGACTCAAGGCTGGTACGCTCCGTCGCTGCAATCACCCCGTGAAGCTGGGCTTGCCGACTGGCCGGTGCAGGACATCGTTCGCCTGCTCCAGACAGGCTACGCTCACAATGCCAGCACCAGCGGACCGATGGCCGAGGTGGTGAGCCAGAGCACCCAATACTTGAGCACCGATGATCTCTCGGCCATGGCGGTCTACCTTAAGTCGCTTCCTCAGGCGGAAGTTGCCCGCCCCGAGACGTCCGCCAATGAACGGCGCAGCTACAACGTCGCAGCCGGTCAGAAAATCTATGAAAACCGCTGCGCGAGCTGCCACGGCAGCGAAGGCCAAGGCGTACCAAACGCCTACCCGCGCTTGTCCGGGAACCGCGCAGTGACTTTGCCACACACGGAAAATCTGATGCAGTCAGTGCTTTACGGAGGCTTTGGCGCCTCCACCGCCGGCCATGCACGCCCGTTTGGCATGCCGCCTTTTGTGCTGGAATTGACCGACCCCGAACTAGCAGCAGTGTTGAGCTACATCCGCAACAGTTGGGGCAACCAGGCGCCAGAAGTGTCCATTCTCGACGTACACACCATGCGCGCAAATTCGCGGAGCACGCTCGACTGATCTTGCCTTCTTAGAGCCTCCCAAGCCCCTTGGAGGCGCCCGGCGCTCTGAGGAGAAACAAAGAGGGTTTGCTTGGAGCGGCTTCAGCCGCGATTGGTTTCCTTCGGAGCACAAGACGCCATTGATGACAGTGACCCTTCGCGGCTGAAGCCGCTCCTACAGAAGCAGGAATGTTGGACGCTGTTTGGGGCTTTCAAAGTTTTGTTTCTCATGAGCATCTTAGGCGGCGCCTTCCTATGACATTGCACTCATCTGTGCCACTTGTTGATGCCCACCTGCCGGAGGGCAGCATTCCCGCGTACGACGGCGAGGTGCACCACGAGGACGCTCACCTCCTTGTCTTGGAGAAACCAGCCGGCCTGCTCGCCGTTCCAGGGCGCGGCGCGGACAAGCTGGACTGTCTGGCCACCCGTGCTCAGCTGCGCTGGGCAGACGCGCTCGTTGTTCATCGCCTGGATCAGGCCACCAGCGGCCTCATGCTGATGGCGCGCGGCATCGAAATGCAGCGACGCCTTTCAGCGTTCTTTGCTGACCGGGAAATTCACAAACGGTACGAGGCCATGGTTCACGGGATTGTCATGCATGCCGACGGGCTGGACAACTGGGGAGAAATCGACCTGCCGCTCATTCTGGACTGGCCACAAAGGCCTCGCAGCAAAGTGGATCACGATGCCGGCAAGCCGAGCCGCACTCGGTGGCAAGTGATGACGCACAACATTCAGCACGACACGACGCGTGTTCAACTTGAACCCGTGACGGGAAGATCGCACCAGTTGCGCGTTCACATGGAAGCTGTAGGGCATCCGATCATCGGAGACACCCTTTACGGACCGAACGATGGCGCGCCGAGGCTCATGCTGCACGCCCGTGAACTTCGTTTGGCGCACCCCGCGAATGGCGGTGAACTTTCCTTCAGGAGCGAAGTGCCGTTCTGAGAGCGCGCTCCCTCACCCCAACCCTCTCCGGAAAGGAGAGGGAGTCAATCGCGCTGTCGAAAAAATTCGTCCAGGTTTTTTAGCGCTAGTCTTACATCTGACGCCATCTGCGAGAACCATAATCAAATTCTCAATCAACGAGGAGAATCATTCATGATTAATCGCACGCCGTTCCGTTCTGCCTGTCTGGCCGCCGCTATCGCTTTGGGAAGTGTCGCCATGGTGGGTTGCACCACCACACCGGCCACGTCTCAGGCCACACCGGGAGCGAGCCGCGCCTCGATGGAATCCCAGGTCGACGCAACTCTATCGCGCTTGTACAACACCGTTCCCGGTTCACGCGACATGGTGCAGCGCTCTGCAGGCGTGCTGGTGTTTCCGGCCGTGGTCGGTGGCAGCTTCGTAGTGGGTGCCGAACATGGCCGGGGCGCGCTGCGCGTAGGTGGTCGTACCGTGGATTACTACAGCACGACAGCCGGTTCACTGGGCTTCCAGGCTGGTGGCCAATCAAAGGCCATCGTCTACGTGTTCAATTCCAGAGACGCCCTGAACAAGTTCCGCAACAGCAACGGCTGGAGTGCTGGTGCCGACGCCACGGTAGCGGTGGGCACGATCGGGGCCAACGGCGCCGTGGACACGCAAACACTGCAGCAGCCAGTTGCCAGCTTCGTGATGACCAACGTGGGCCTGGAAGCTGGTGTGTCTGTGCAGGGCGCGAAGATCACCAAGATTTCTCTCTGATCCGGGGGCGCCATAAGAACCGGCAGCAATTCGCCGGGTGACCGGAGACTTCAAACATCATGGGGCCGGATCAACATGAACGGGCTCTAAGGCTCCCAGGACTCAGGGTTTTGAGGCTCAAGGCGCCCGTTCGTGGCGCCTTTTTCTCGAGCAGGTAATTGGGCGCGGTGACAGCTTCCTGAGAACTCTCTAAGATGGTGTGGATGATCTCATCCCCGACTCCATCGTCTACCCACCTATATATTCTGACGGGCGCCTCGCGCGGAATGGGGCTCGCCATGGCCGAGCAGTTGCTGAAGCCTGACAACGTGCTGCTGTGTATTTCGCGCGGAGTTTCGCCCTCCTTGCAAGCCACTGCGGACGCGGCAGGTGTTCGATTGATCCAGTGGTCGGCCGACTTGACAGACGGTGCTGCAGCCAGCGCCCGGTTGGCTGAGTGGCTGGCAACGCAGGGCTCCGATTCATTCGCCAGCGCCAGCCTGATCAACAACGCGGGTGTCATACCTGCCATTGTTCCGCTTCGCGATGCCAATGCGGCCGAATTGGGTAGCGCACTGCGCGTGGGACTTGAAGCCCCCATGCAGCTCACGGCTGCCTTTCTAGGCGCCACGCGCAAATGGCAGGGTTCTCGTAAGGTGCTGAATATTTCCTCCGGTCTGGGCCGTCGCCCGATGGCATCGCAGGCCGCCTACTGCGCCGCCAAGGCCGGCATGGATCTTTTCACCCGCTGCGTGGCCCTGGAGGAAGCACAGGAAACCAACGGCGCCAAAGTTTGCGCGCTCGCGCCGGGGGTGATCGACACCGACATGCAGCGTCACCTTCGCGGCGCGGATGAGGCGGCATTTCCTGATCGTGGTAACTTTGAAAACCTGATGACCAACGGCCAGCTCAGTTCGCCCCAGGATGCCGCACGCCGCGTGCTAGCGTGGCTGCATCGCCCGGATTTTGGTGCGGAACCAATGGCCGACGTCCGGGATGCTTAAGAGGTTGTCGCAAAAGTGGTTTGTGCAGGAGTGGCAATTGACTCCCTCTCCTTTCGGGAGAGGGTTGGGGTGAGGGAGCGCGCTTGCGCGCTGTCCACCTTTTCAAAGCGCGGAGTGTTTCTGTTCACCGTGTAGGCCACAAAACAATGCCAGTCTCAAATCATGCGCCGCTGCCCTCACCCTAACCCTCTCCCCGAAGGGGAGAGGGGAGAAGAACAAGGTCGTTTTGCGACACCGGCTGAAGCCGCTCCAAAGTCAGGAACGATGGAGGCCGTTTTGGGCTTTCAAAGTTTTGTTTCTCATGGGCGAAGCGCGATCAGCCGGGGGTGCCCAGGAAACAGCTCCTCCAGTGTGGGCTGACTGCGGTCAGTCTCTGACAGAACCGGGTTCAGGTCGGGCCATGACACGTTAAGGTGCGGATCATTCCAAGCGACGCCGCCACGTCCGGAAGGCTCGAATTCCTCGGATACGTCGTTCAGGTAGTCGGTCTCCACGTGACAGTAGAACGCGTTGGCCAAGCCACGGTGAATGAACAATCTCTCCATCCTTCCAGGACTGTCGCCCAGCAGGAAGCTCTCGGTACGGCCGAAGGTGAGACTCTGGGGACGCACATCGGCCACCACACAAGTCGCCAATCCGCGCGGCACGTAAATGAGCTTGTCCCAGGGTTCAATATGAAAGCCGCGCAGCACACCTGCCTGCGAACGCGAGTGGTTGCCTTGACGCAAGCGGGGTTCTCGGCCGAGCGCCTGGGTCAGCTCGCTGTGCTGATAGGTGTGCTTAAAGAAGCCACGATCATCGTACAACCTGTCCCAGCTCACGACCAGCAGGCCTTCGATATCAGAGGTTTGAACGGGCATTGAAACGAGTGGATGACCCAAGCATTAAGATACATTTTATGACACCAATCCGGGCCACCGTCGTGCTTCCTACCTTCGACCACGGTCCGCTGATCAGCTTGGCAGTGGACAGCGCGCTGGCTCAGAGTGTGCCGGTCGAGGTGTTCATCATAGGAGATGGTGTACCGGATTCTCACAAGCCGCTGCTTCACGAAATGGCAGAACGAGATCCGCGGGTGCGCTTCTTCGATCACCCTAAGAGTTCTGGCCGCGGTGAACGCTACAGACATGAGGCCCTGGAACACGCGCGCGGCGAGATCGTGTGCTACCTGTGCGACCGCGACCTCTGGCTCCCTGAACATGTCGCCCAGATGCTCGCTCTGCTACAGATGGCCGACTTCGCACACTCCCTGCCCTTGCACGTGAATCCGAAGCAGGTGTCTTTCTTTTCAGTGGATCTGGCGTACCGGGCGTTTCGAGCTCAGGTGCGCTGGCGCGGCAACCGCATACCGCTTTCCTGCGCAGGACATAGCTTGAGCTTCTACCGGCGCCTGGCCGAGGGCTGGAGCGACACTCCGCGCGGAGTGCCGACTGATTGGCACATGTTCCGCAAGTTCTTGAGCCATCCTGAATGCCGCTGCGCCAGTGGCACGCTGCCCACGGCCATCACTTTTCCCAGTCCGCCGCGCAAGGACTGGGCGCCCGAAGTCCGGCTAGCCGAGCTTCAGACCTGGCAAGCCCGGATCATTGACCCCGCGCAGCGCCAAATGCTGCTGTTGCACCTGCTGCAGATGGCCATCAAGCAGCGTGACCACGAACTGGCTCGCTTGCTGGAACGTTCAACTTAAGAGGTATTGTCTGTAGGAGCGGCTTCAGAGGGCGTCGCAAAACGTCTCCTTCCCCCACTGGGGGCGCCCGGCGTAGGGGAAGGTTGGGATGGGGGCACGCACGGCACCAAAACAAGGCAGTGACTACGAAATGCTCCGAGAGCCCCCACCCTGACCTCCCCTCAGCCGGGCGCCCCCAGCGGGGAGGGGCCATTCAGGGAATCGTTCAGAGAAGCACTTTTGCGACACCCTCTTCAGCCGCGATTGGTTTCCTTCGGAGCACAAGACGCCATTGATGACGGTGACCCTTCGCGGCTGAAGCCGCTCCTACAAAGACAGGGGCGATGGAGGCCGTTTTGGGTTTTCAAAGTCTTTTCTCACGAGCTTGCTCACTTACTAATAAATCTGCGGAACAATCATATGTTCGGGCACCGGGTGCCGAACATAGTCCTCATGGCGCTCACGCGGGGGCAAAGTGATCGTGGGGCGCTCGATTTCCTTGTAGCTCACCTTGCTGAGCAGGTGCGCTATGCAATTGAGCCGCGCTTTTTTCTTGTCATCGGCAGGCACCACCCACCACGGGGCCTCGGGAATGTGGGTGCGCTCGAGCATCACTTCCTTGGCCTGTGTGTAAGCTTCCCATTCGCGCCTGCTTTCGAGGTCCATAGGACTGAGTTTCCACTGCTTGAGCGGGTCATGAATGCGGCTCAAAAAACGCAACTCCTGCTGCTCGTCAGAAATGGAGAACCAATACTTGATGAGCTGTATACCGGAGCGCGCGAGCATGCGCTCAAATTCAGGGACTGACCGGAAAAACTCTTCATACTCGTCTTCCGTGCAAAAACCCATGACGCGCTCGACCCCAGCGCGGTTGTACCAACTGCGATCGAACAGCACGATTTCGCCGGCAGCCGGCAAGTGCGATGCATAACGCTGAAAGTACCACTGCGTCCGCTCGCGGTTGTTGGGAGCGGGCAGCGCGGCCACCCGCACGACACGCGGGTTCAGGCGCTGCGTTATGCGCTTGATTACTCCACCCTTGCCAGCGGAGTCGCGCCCTTCAAAGATGATGACCATCTTGTGACCCGAACTCACCACCCAGTCCTGGAGCTTGACCAGCTCAGCCTGCAAGTTGAACAGCGCGCGAAAATAATGCCGCCGGCTGTCCTTGTACTCGTCTGACTCGACCAGCATGCCGGCCAGCACGTCGACATTGCGGTCTTCCAGCTCCATTTCCAGCTCTTCGTCGTAGCCGTCTATCAGGTCTCGCCGCAAACGCAGCATCAATTCTTCTTCGCTCAAGGCACACCTCCGAAAAAACAGGCCCGCGTGGAGATCGCGCACGCGCCAATAGATTACCCTTTATTTATGTCACCTTGATGACTGTCACATACAAGCTAACTCTGGAACACGCGATGAATGGGCCACACGGTCGCGCAGGGGTGTCTATACTGATATGTTGCTCCGACTGGGCATCATCGCTAGCTTTTTTGTTCTCGATTTGACCTGCAAGGGCTCCCATGCCTCGCAGGGGCTATAAATCCCGTTTTCAACCTGCCTGTTTCCATAAATCAAGGAGATCTCCATGACACGTGAAGTCGTTATCGTCAGCGGTGTGCGCACCGCCATTGGCACTTTCGGCGGCGGCCTGAAAGACATTCCCACGGTAGATTTGGGCGCCACCGTTGTCAAGAACGCACTGGAGCGCGCGCAGGTCGAAGGCAAGGACGTCGGGCACGTCGTTTTCGGCCATGTCGTGAATACCGAGCCCCGGGACATGTACCTTTCGCGTATGGCGGCCATCAATGGCGGCTGCCCCAAAGAAACGCCAGCCATGAACGTCAACCGCCTCTGCGGCTCTGGATTGCAGGCCATTATCTCGGCCAGCCAGGGCATTCTCCTGGGCGACTACGACGTGGCTATCGGTGGTGGAGCCGAGAACATGAGCCGCGCACCGTACATCAGCCTGACGAACCGCTTTGGCGCCCGCATGGGTGATTCCAAGCTGATCGACATGATGGTGGGCGCGCTACACGACCCCTTCCACACCATTCACATGGGCGTGACGGCGGAGAACGTGGCGGTCGAGCACAGCATCAGCCGTGAAGAGCAGGATGCTTTGGCACTGGAGAGCCATCGGCGCGCTGAGCAAGCTTGGGCAGAGGGCCGATTTGCCGGCCAAATCGTGCCCATCATGCTCAAATCCCGAAAAGGCGATGTGGCCTTCGACAAGGATGAACATTTCCGCCCCGGTGCCAAGCTGGAAGATTTCCAGAAAATGAAGCCCGTGTTCCTGAAGGAAAACGGCACCGTGACCGCCGCCAACGCCAGCGGCATCAATGATGCTGCAGCGGCCGTGGTGCTGATGGAAGCCGGCGCGGCCAAGGCCCGTGGCGCCAAGCCCCTGGCCCGATTGGTCGGCTACGCACATGCGGGTGTCGACCCCAAGACCATGGGCATCGGACCTGTGCCGGCCACCCAGATGCTGCTGAAGAAACTGGGCATGAAGATTGACCAGATGGATGTGATCGAGGCCAACGAGGCCTTCGCAGCCCAAGCTTGCGCTGTGACCAAGGGTCTGGGGGCCGACCCGGCCAAAGTCAACCCCAACGGCTCGGGCATCTCGCTGGGTCACCCGATTGGGGCCACCGGTGCGCTGATCACCGTAAAGGCCATTCACGAACTACAGCGCATTCAGGGCAAGTACGCCTTGGTCACCATGTGCATTGGCGGTGGCCAAGGCATCGCCGCGGTCTTCGAGCGCATGTAACCCTAGGAGCCTGCCGGACTTGGAAATCGCCGGCAGCAAAAAATGGGGGCACCATGGCCCCCATTTTTCATGCCTTGGGCTTGTTGAGCGGGCAGGTGTTCATGCCCAACAAACTATAGGCTGGGCAGACGCGAAACAGACCAGTCGCCAGTGGAACCACGCCAATCCACCCCCACCAGCCGACCGTGCCGGTTGCGGCCAAGGCAATCAACACAAGACCGACAACAATACGAAGAATCCGGTCGATACCGCCAACGTTGATTTTCATGGGAACATCCCTTTCCTGGTTGAAAAACTCAATCCGGCACGTCATGGTGCACTTCCGCTGGTCTGCGCCAGCAACGCTTCATCAAGCTCGTCAGCCAGCGCCGCCAGGCGCAAGCGATTCATGACCTGAGCACTACGCGCCTCGGCCAACCTCAGCGAGGCCGATGCATACTCGTTTTCGGCATTCAGCACATCCAGCGTGGTTCGATCTCCAACCGACTGGCCAACACGGGTGGCATCCAGGCGCGCATGACTGGCCTTCAATGCCTGCTCCAGCGCGGCTACCCGAGATTTTCCAGCCTGCAATCCCAACCAGGCAGCACGCACCTGAGCAGCCACCTGCTCGCGCGCGGCATCTTGCTGAGCCTGGGCTTTCTCCAGCAAATGTAGCGCTTCCTTTTCCTGGGCGCCACGCATGCCCCCGGTATAAAGCGGTATGACCACTTGCACGCCGACCATGGCATTGGTGGCGCGGTTGCTGGCGCGGCCAAAGTCGCCGCTGCCGACAAGCACATCATGCCCAGCCTGAGCCACCAGATTCACGCTCGTGCCGGCCAGTCCCTGGTGCTGGCGCAGTGCTTGGCGAGCCAATTCAACAGCATGTGATGCCAAGCGCAACTGCGGGTTTCTGGTCTCGGCGGCCTGCAGCCAGAACTCGATCGGCTGCAGCGCGGCATCGGCGCGGAGCACGGGTAGCCGCGCTGTCGGCTGCGGCAGCGCCGTACTGTCGGCCAACGCCTGACGCTTGACCGCTGCCTCCAGCTCGGCAGCGGCCAGTTGCGCCTGAAGTCCGGCGAGGGCGGCATCGGCCTCGTGCGTGTCAGTTACCGGCAAGTCACCCAGTTTGAAGCGATCATGCGCCTCCTGCGCTGCGCGCGCCACAGCATCTTGCTGGCTTCGGGTCACGCGCACCCGTTCTCCCGCGACCGCCAAGGCGATGTAGCGCTCTGCCGTGCGCAGCATCGCTTCCTGCTGGGCAGCGTGCCAGGCCACCACGCCCATGTCGGCGGCAAGGTTGAGCTTTTCCCGGTTGGTTTCAAGCGAACGATCAAACAGAGGCTGCTGCGCCGTGATCGCCAGGCGTGCTGATGCGCCGCCATTGATCGATGTGGCAAAGTCAACACCGCTGGATGTGCCCATTCCTGGCGCGGTGAACTGCGCGCCATTCATTTGAGTCTGGCTGCTGGCCACACCTGCACCGCCGCTGAGCGACACTAAAGGGCGCCACAGCGCCGATGCCTGCTCACGCTTGGTTTGTGCGGCGGCATGCTCGGCACGCGCCACCGCCAGAACACGGTCATGCGCTTGTGCGGCCTGCCAGGCGTCAAGAAGGCTCGTGGCGCTAGCGGGGGCGCACACCAGAGCCGCCAGGGCCAGCAATGTGAGGCTGCTGCGAGACATCAGGCTGCCTTCTCTCCGCCAAATTCTTCGTAGGCTGCCAGTGCCGCCGCAGCGTACATGAGGCTGGGACCTCCTCCCATGTACACGCACATGCCCAGCATTTCCTCGACTTCTGCACGCGTAGCGCCGTGCTTGACCAGTGCCTTGGCGTGGTAGCCCAGGCAGGGATCGCAGCGCGCGGCCACCGAGAGCGCCATGGCGATGAGTTCCTTGGTCTTTTCGTCTAGCGCACCGGCCTTAACTGCGGCAGCCGCCATGGCGTTGAATCCTTGCAGCACGTCAGGGATACCCTTGCGCAGCTTGGAGATGTTGCCGGAGGTGTCTGCAATGATGTCTTTGTAGCTCTTGCTCACGTTTCAAACTCCTCGCTCAGTTTCCAGCACGTGCGCCGAGCTTGCGCATGATGGTCTCCATCAGGCACCATTTGGTGAAGCCGCTTTGCAGCAGATTGGCGCCGACGAATGCTGTGAACCACAGCCAGTTGGCTGAGTGAAAAATGGGGCTGCCAGGCACGCCCAGAGCCAGCGAGAGCAGAATGAAAGTGCCGCCGACAATGCGAACGAGTTGCCAGGATGTCATGGTTTGCTCCTAAAGAAAGTGATACACGTTAAGGTTGATGAGGTGAAAGCTCACCCCTGCTGGGTCTGCGCGGTTTGCGCGGTTCCAGCGAGTGGACGCGAGCGGTATGCCGCGTAGTACAGAACCGGAATGACCACCAGAGTCAGCACGGTGGAAACAAGAATGCCGAAGATCAGGGCGATTGCCAAGCCGTTGAAGATCGGATCATCGAGAATGAAAAGGGCACCAATCATGGCGGCCAAAGCAGTGAGGCCAATGGGCTGCGCGCGAGTAGTGGCCGATTGCACAATGGCTCTATGCAGCGGCTCACCGGCATTCACCTGAAGATGGATGAAGTCGACCAGCAAAATCGAGTTGCGCACGATGATTCCGGCCAGCGCGATCATGCCGATCATGCTGGTGGCCGTGAACTGCGCTCCGAGTAACGCATGCCCCGGAATGACACCGATCACAGTAAGCGGAATGGGCGCCATGATGATGAGCGGCGTCAGGTAAGAACCGAATTGGGCGACCACCAGCAGGTAGATGAGGATCAGCCCGACGGCATAGGCGGCCCCCATGTCGCGGAAAGTTTCGTACGTGATTTGCCACTCTCCGTCCCATTTGAGGGCGTAGCTGCGATACGGGTCGGAGGGTTGGCTGATGAAGTACTCGCTCAACTTCCCACCATCGGGCATTTTCAGCTCGGCCAATTCGCCGCGCATCTTGAACATGCCGTAAAGAGGGCTGTCCAGATCTCCGGCTTTGGTGCCGGCCATATCGCCCATGACGAAAGTCACGGGCAACAGATCTTTGTGATAGATCGGCTGTTCACGGACGGTGTCACTTACTTTCACCAACTCACCTATCGGCACCAGCGCTCCGCTGGATGAGCGCACGTTCAATTGCAAGAGAGCATCCAGACTGCCATGCGCCTCGGCAGGTAACTGGATCATCGCGGGCACGGCGTAACGACTCTGGTCGTGCAGCCATGCTGCCGCCTCCCCGGAAAGACCCATACGTAGCGTGCCAGCAATGGCCGCCTGGGTCACGCCCAACTGGGCAGCCTTGGGGCGATCAACCAGCAGCAGAATTTTTGGTGCCGAGACAATAGTTGTGTCGTCCACATCTACCACGCCTGGCGTGCGCTCAAATACCGCTCGTACTGCCTTGGCGGCTTCGTGACGGCCTTGCTCTTCAGGGCCATAGATTTCAGCCACGATGGGCGAAAGTACTGGAGGACCAGGGGAACTTCAACCACTTTCACATTGGCCCCGTGCCGCTTGCCAATCGCAACCAGCTCCGGGCGGACACGCATGGCGATCACGTGGCTTTGATCATCGCGGTGTGCCTTGTCGACCAGGTTGACCTGAATGTCACCCATATCGCCGCCAGCACGCATGTCGTACTGCCGCACCAGACCGTTGAAGTTGATCGGCGAGGCGGTGCCCGCATAAGCCTGGTAGTTGACGACTTCTGGCACCGTGGCCAGGTAAGCACCCAACTCACCCATGACGGCCGCAGTTTTTTCTACCGGCGTGCCGGCAGGCATATCTACCACGACCTGAAACTCCGACTTGTTGTCAAATGGCAGCATCTTCAGCACCACTAGGCCGGCCACTGGCAGGAGCACAGACCCGGCGATGAGCAAGCCGATCACGCCGCCCATCAACCAACGGTTACGCCTTCCGCGCTGCTCGTCCAGGAACGGGCGGAAGATGCGCTCAAACATGGGGCCAAGACGAGCCGCCATACCATGCCCTGCCGCCTTGCCGGAATCGTGCTGGCCAATCGCCTTCATCCACAGCCGCGCCAGCCAAGGCGTGACGATGAAGGCAATGGCGAGCGACAGCAGCATGCCCATGCTGGCGTTGATCGGAATCGGGCTCATGTACGGGCCCATCAAACCGCTGACGAACGCCATGGGCAGCAACGCAGCGATCACCGTCAAAGTGGCCAAAATGGTGGGACCACCCACTTCATCCACCGCGCCGGGAATCAACTGGGCCAGTGTCTTGTCTGGGTACAGCGCTTGGTGCCGATGAATGTTTTCGACAACCACGATGGCGTCGTCCACCAAGATGCCGATCGAGAAGATCAAGGCAAAAAGCGACACCCGGTTCAGCGTGAAGCCCCAGGCCCAAGACGCGAACAGGGTCACCGTAAGCGTGAGCACCACAGCCACTCCGACGATGGCTGCCTCGCGACGGCCGAGAGCAAAGAACACCAGCGCTACCACGGCAAAGGTGGCAAAAAGAAGCTTCTGAATGAGTGTGACCGCCTTGTCGTTGGCGGTCTCGCCATAGTTGCGTGTTTCCGTCACCTGTACGTCTGCAGGAATCACGGTGTTGCGCAACTCCGCCACGCGTGCCGCCACTGCGTTGGTCACATCAATGGCGTTGGCGCCAGGTTTCTTGGTCACGGCCAGTGTGACAGCGGGGTGCTCACTCAGGCGGCTCTGGCCGTCTTGACGGTCAATTTCACCAAACCGCACATAACGCGTAGGCGGCGGCGCGCCGTCGCGAACCGAAGCCACGTCCCGCAAGTAAACAGGACGCCCATTGCGGCTGGCGAGCACCAGTTCCGCCACGTCGGTAGCGTTTTCAAGGAATGGGCCTGTCTCCACCGCGACCGCCTGATTGTTAGACAGCACCTCACCCACCGGTAATCCCATGTTGGCCGACTGAAGCGCGCCACGCACTTCCTGCAAAGTCAGGCCGGAAGCCGCCAAACGAGCCGGATCGACTTCCACCATGACCGCACGCCCGGGGCCGCCAATCGTTTTCACCTCACGTGTACCCGGCACGCGCTTGATTTCCGACTCTATGCTGTGCGCCACCCGCTCGAGATCGAACGCCCCCGCATCCGAGCGAGTGCTATGAAGGGTAAGGGCCACTATGGGCACATCGTCCACGCCCTTTGGCTTGATGATGGGTGACAACACCCCTAGGCCCGAAGGGAGCCAGTCTGCATTGGCGCCCACGGCGTCATACAACCGGACCACTGCTTCCTGGCGCGGCACGCCCACCTTGAACTGCACCGTCAAGACGGCCACGCCCGGCCTGGAGACACTCATCACATGCTCCACGCCGCTCATTTGCGAGAGCACCTGCTCAGCGGGCGAAGCGATCATGGACTCCACATCCTTCGCGCTGGCGCCTGGCCATGGAATGATGACGTTGGCCATGGTCACGTCGATCTGCGGCTCTTCCTCGCGCGGGGTCACCAGAACGGCGAAAACACCGAGCAAAAAAGCCACAAGTGCCAGCAGTGGCGTAATCTGGGCCGACTGGAAGTAGGCCGCAATGCGGCCGGAAACACCCAGACGGGGAGTCTGCGCTGGCACGCTCATCGTGCGCCTCCGGCAGCCTGACTCATCACGGCGGGATCGGTCACGACGCGCTCGCCTGCCGACAATCCGCTGAGCACTTCCACCTGATCACCTTGCACAGGACCTAGCCGAACCTGGCGCAGCAGCGGCTCCCCTTGCTCATTCAGTACGTACAGACCGCGCAACTCGGCACGCCGCACAATGGCAGTCTGGGGAACCAGCAGTCGTTCAGACTTACCCGCGCCCTTCAGCCAAAGGCGCGCGTACTGCCCAGGCACCACGCCCGCAAGGCCGGCTGGCAGATCAGCGCGTACCTGCCGAGTGTGAGAGGCTGCGTCCACCGTCGGCAGCACCTGCACGCGCGCGGGCGTGACCAGCCCTGCAGCCGAACCCAACTCGATACGGGCGCCCTGCACATCCTGTTCATGGCCAGCCAGCACCGTCACGGGCACCGCCGCCGTCACGCGCAAGGCCTGCGGGTCGTACACCGTGATCAGGGGCCGGCCCGGCATGGCCATGTCGCCCCGCTCGATGCTGACGGCCGCGACGACGCCATCAAAAGGTGCCTTCACCACGTGAAAGCCGGTCTGGGTGCGCGCCGCCCCTGCCTGAGCGGACTGGGCATTCAGCTGCGCCTGAGCCGCGCGGTAGTTGGCCTCAGCTTGCTCCAGCGCAGCCTTGGCAATGTAATTCTTGGCGTAGAGCTGGCGCTTACGATTCAGCTCCTGCTCGGCCACCTCTAGCGAAGCACGGTTTGCAGCGACTTGCGCCGTGCTGGCAGCGGCAGTTTGCTCTGCAGCCCGGGCATCTATGCGCAACAGCACCTGACCCGAGCGAACACGATCACCCACTGTCACATTCAACTGCTCCACGACACCCGCCACCTGAGCGGCGATCACAGCTTGGCGCACCGCCTCGACCGATCCTTCATGAGCCTGTGCAGCTGAGCCGCTCATGACCTGAATGGTGATATGGGGAATATCCGCCGCATGTGCCGGGCCCATGCAGGCGAGCGCCGTCACCAAGCCTGCCGCCCATGCCGCAACTTGCCCAAACCGCTTTGCGCGGGACTTGCCAAGTGTCTTGAAGAGTTGAGTTTGTTCCAACATATTTTTATTATTTGCGCAATCAAGCAAATAGTCAATAGAGCAATTAAGCAAAAACCGATGTAAACTGTATCGACTTTTCGGCAGATTGGAAGAAAGTTAGTGGCTTCTCTGGAAAAACTACCGCCCGAAGCTCTGGAACATGTGGCGAATTACTTTCGCGCACTTTCCGAAGCTACACGCCTGCGCATCCTGTCCAATTTGGGCACGGGAGAGATGAGCGTGGGAGAAATCGCGGAGAAAGTGGAATCGAGCACAGCCAATGTGTCTCGCCACTTGGCGCAAATGGCGCAGCATGGATTGGTGGCACGCGAAAGCCGTGGCAACAGCGCGTACTACCGCATCGTGGATCCGGCGGTCCAGGAATTGTGTGATCTGGTGTGCGGCAGCATTGCGCGCCGCTTTGATCAAGCCGCCAGCACCGGGGCGGCTTTTGTCAAGTCAGCCCCGCCCAGCGCGAAGCTTTAGGAGGCTATTGAACCTAGATCCGGCAGTTGACCGCTTGCAATCTTCAGGAAAGCCGCATGAACACTCGAATTCTATGCTCCGATAACGCTCACCCATTTGGTGAGAGCGCTACGCTCCCGATCAGGCCGCCCTCGGGCACGCTGGCGGCGTTGCTCCTCCTTGCAGGCACGAGCCTGCGGCGTCCTCACGCCTTGCCAGCGCACCCGATAACGACCTGCTCGGGCGCGTCCAACTGCCGGATCTAGGTTGAACCAGGGAGGCAACAGCCCCCCCGGCAGGCTTACTCTGTTGTTTCGCCGCGAACCACCAGAGTGTTGACCTTGGCATGGGACAGCACGCTCTGCGTGACGCTGCCGAGCACCAGTTTCTCCAGGCCACGGCGGCCGTGTGATCCCATGACCACCAGGTCAGCCCCAGCATTCTCGGCCGCCTCCAAAATGCCGCGCCAGACGGCATGCGATTCGACCACCCGCACTTCGGCTTGGATGCCTGCACCTGCCAGGCGTTCGCGGGCAGCGTCGATGGCGGAATTGGCTTCTGCGGTAGCGGCGCTGAGATACTGATCTTGGCCATAGGCAAAATCAGCGCCTACCCCGGTGAAGGGATAGGGATCAATCACATAGACCGCCGTGACGGCACTACCGAAGGCCTTTGCCAAGCCAGCCGCCTTGTCGACGGCGGCCATGGCGGTAGGTGATCCGTCTACTGGAATCAGAATGTGTTTGAACATGAATCGCTCCTTTGATGACTAATGAAAGGGGTGGCACAAATAGTCATTGTGCCGCCCGTGCTCGCCATCGACTTGATTCCGATCAAGTTTCGGGATCCAGAAAGCCTCGGGCTCGCAAGGTGATGACCAATGTATCCCTGTGTCCATGCCCCCTTCTACACTCGGTTGAATGGGGGTGGACTCATGGATCACGCGCCGATCATCGAGAAGCAGCAGGGACCATGGCTCACTCAGAGTAAAGCGCTTTCCATGAGGCCCTTCAAGTTCAAAGACGCGAGTTTCGCCGCCCTTGATGCCTTCGCGCGAGAGCAAAAATACAGCCACCAGGTCAACGCCATCACGATGCGCACCCTCGGGGGTTGGCCGCCCGATGCCGTCTGTGGTGTCAATTCGGAACTGATGTGCCTCCATGAACCAGGGTTGTTCGCCTCGGAGTTCGGAAGCAGTATGCGCCAGCCACCTGAGCAACGCGGACCATTCTGGCCTTGCCACCGTCTCGGCGGACATGGCCTCAAACCAGCGCTCCATGCCTCCGTGCAAGGCGTTGTAATCCAGCGGCTGCCAATGCGCCCTGTGAGGCACTGCGGTCACCTCATCGCCTTGAGCAACAAAAGAGGCATGGCGCCGTAACCGATAGCGGCCGCCGTCCTTGAGGTAGTGATCCGGGGCCAGATGCTCCCAGTCCTGGCTGATTTTCTCCAGCGCGGAAGCCGATACCCCTGCCAGCTTTCGCACAGAATCCGCCCCCAAGACGGCAAATCCATTTTGACGCAGTTCTTGGTTGAGTTGTTCCGGGGCGGTCAGTGGAGGCGACAGTGGGGTATGGGACATCATCCTAGAAACGGCAGTTGACCGCTTGCATCTTCAGGAAAAGCTCATGCATTCTAGCTTCCGGTGCTCCGATGATTCGCGGTGCGTGTCGCTATCGATTGCCAAGGAGCTTCGAGACAGCTGCGGCAAGCTCCTGCAGGCTGGCAAGATTGTGCACAGCGAGCATGCCGTCGCTTGCACGGTGAAGCTGCGCGGCTCCGCGCGCCAGCGGCGCATATCCGTCAAAGCGCAACAACGGGTTGAGCCACAGAATGCGCCGGCTGTGACGCTTGAGCCACTGAAGCTCTGTCGCCAACTCCTCGGGCTCGCCGGTATCCAGGCCATCGGTCACCATCAGCACCAGCGTTCGACGCCCGACCAACCTGCGCGCATGGTGGTGCCGCAATGCCGAAAGGCTCTGACCCAGTCGGGTGCCCCCTGCATAGTCGTGTATGGCAGTGCTGGCGGCTTCCAGCATGGCGTCGGTGTCGGTCAGGCGGAAGGCCGCGGTCAGATCGGTCAGGCGCGTGCCGAAAGCAAAGACATCTCGACGCACCTTCACGCCATGGGCCTGCCGCGTGGCCGCGTGCAAGAACGCCAGCATGAGGCGGGCATAGCGCTCCATGGAGCCTGAAACGTCCACGAGCAGCAACAGCGGCAAGGGCTGCCGGCGGCGCTGCAAATGGCGCAACGCCATCACCTCACCGCTGGTGCGCGCAGCTTCTCCCATGGTCCGTGCCCAGTGCAAGCGCGCCCCGCGTGAGCCGGCTCGAACGCGCCTGGATGGTACTTCCGGCATGGGAAGACGTACCTCCCTAACCAGGCGTTCGATCAGTCGGTACTCGCTGGCGGTCACCGCGTTGAAGTCCGCATGCTTGAGGCGCTGCAGATCGCTGGCCGTCATGGCGGCGTCAAAATCCAGCTCTTTATCTGGAGGGGCAAGAGGTGCCTGGCTGCCTGCCCGGTGCGGCGCCAGTGCCTCGCGCACACGAGGCCTCTGGCGCGGTGGCTCCGCCATGCCCTCGGCGCGGGGCAGCATTTGGGCCAACAGCTTGTTGGCGATCTCCGGATCGCGGAAGAAGACGTCGAACATCTCCCGAAAGACGGCACGATCCTGCTCACGACTGACCAGAACGGCCTCCAGCGCCCCGCCTACATCGAGTTTACGTTCGACACCCACCATTTGCAGCGCCTGTTGCGCCATCGAAATGCGCGAAGCATCTACCGGCACGCCGGCACGACGAAGCGCACGGCCAAAGGCGCTCAGGTTGCTGGCCAGCTTTCCTGCCCGAGCATCGCCAAGTATGGGCTGGCGGGGGCCTCTGCCCCTCGCAGGGGTGGCAACCAGGTTGACCATATCAAGTCTGGGCTGGTGCGAGTGCCTCTGCGATGACATCGCCCGAAAGCGCCGCCACATCTTCGCGTTGCTTGAAGAGTATGCCGGCCGTATCTTGCACCACTTCAGGGTCGAGGGTGAGTGTGTCAAGTGCGACCAGCGCCCTCGCCCACTCCACGCTTTCAGCAATGCCGGGCGCCCGCTGGAAGGCTTGCGGCATGGTGCGCAATCGGTGCACAAAATCGGCCACCTGAGCCGACAGCACAGGTCCGGCTTCGGGCACACGCGCCATCACGATGGACAGTTCGCGCTCGCGATCGGGGTAGTCCAGCCAGTGGTAGAGGCACCGGCGCTTCACGGCATCATGAAGCTCCCGGGTTCGGTTGCTGGTGAGAATGGTTACTGGCGTGCAAACCGCCTGCACCGTGCCCAGCTCGGGAATGCTGACCTGGTATTCCCCCAGGTATTCGAGCAGAAAGGCCTCGAAGGGTTCGTCGGCCCGGTCGATTTCGTCGATCAACAATACTGCGCCGGGGATAGGTGTCTGCAGTGCTTGCAGCAGCGGACGCTGGATCAGGTAACGGGGCTGGTAGACCTCGCGCTCTACATCTTCGGCTACGCCTCGGGACTCGGCCGCCCGCAGGTGCAGTAGTTGCGCGGCGTAGTTCCATTCGTACAAGGCTTCGCGCTGCTCGAGGCCGTCGTAGCACTGCAAACGCAACAGTTCGCGCTGCAGGACGGTCGAGAGTGCCTTGGCGAGTTCTGTTTTCCCAACGCCGGGTTCGCCCTCCAGAAGCAGGGGGCGTTGCAGCTTTAACGCCAGGAAGGCGGCGGTTGCCAGGCGGCGGTCTGCGAAGTAGCCTGCGCTTTCCAGGGCTTCGGACAGGGAGTCGATGCTGGAGAGGGGGTTGGGGGGTGAGGTCATGGGGGGATGATATGGGGTGCGGGTCTTGCAGATGGCTTAGGGGAATCGCCGTTCGGTGACCTTACGTTCCGGGGGAGATCGGTCTCCTCCGCCAGGTTACATGGATCTTGCGCATCTCGGTTGCCTGCTCTTGAATTGAGGTCGTAGGCCGGGATGTGCGCCCGGCAGCGCAGTTCCTTTTTTTGCTCCGCCAAAATAAGGAACCAAAAAAGGCGGACCCCACTTGCCGCCCTAGCCGGTCGCGTCCCTGCGCTTCGCTACGGGCAACCTGCGGTACTCACGCGAGGGGAGGCGCTCCGGAACTCGCTTTGCTCGCTTCGCTCTCGCCGCTCAAACATCCGGAGCGAGTCAGTTCACGAAGCAAGGGCATCTTGCAGTGCCCTTGCCCTCCCCTCGCGCTCCGTTCCTCGGCACGGCCAGAGGGGCAGGGAGACCCGACTCGGGCCATTGCTTCGCTCGGCCCTGGAAACCTGGGACCGCCAAGCTCCAGCTTGGCCTTCTTGCTCCCGGTGAGCGCTGCCGTTGCCAAGCTGGAGCTTGGCGGTCCCATGACAACTTGGCCGCCAGGAGAAGGCGCGCTAAAACCACTTCAAGCGATACCACTTGCTTCTCCCCGGCGCACCGGGGGCCGACCGGCCCCTGGAAAGCTCCAATCAGGATGTGCATGCCCTCACTGCGCGCTGGGCCATGACGCTGATGAGATGGGCGCGGTAGGCTGCGCTGCCGTGAAGGTCGCTGGAGAGATCGTCTGCATCGATCTTGACAGCGGCCGCGGCTTCCGGTGTGAAGCTGCTGGTAAGGGCTTGTTCGAGACCGGCGTGGCGGAAGACTCCGTTGCCGCCGCCTGTGACGGTCACGCGAACTCCCGCATCGGTCTGCGCAACGAATACTCCTATGAGTGCGAACAGGGAGGCAGGCTGCCTGAACTTCATGTACGCCGCGCGCCTGGGTGCGGGGAAGCTGATGGCGGTGATCAACTCGTCGTCCTGGAGCGCAGTGGCGAACATGCCCTGGAAGAAGTCGTCGGCCGGGATCTGGCGCTGTGTGGTGTGCACTGTGGCGCCTAAGCCCAACACTGCCGCAGGATAGTCCGCAGCCGGATCGTTGTTGGCGACGGAGCCCCCCAGGGTGCCCATGGCACGTACCTGCTTGTCGCCAATGCCGGCAGCGAGGTTCGCCAGCACAGGAATGGTGGCCCGGACGTCGGCGTGGGTCGCCACATCGGCATGGCGGGTCATGGCACCAATGACTATGGCGTTGCCTTCCTTGCGGATACCTGCCAGTTCCCTGACGGCACCAAGATCTACCAATTGCTCTGGAGCCGCCAGCCGCAGTTTCATGGAGGCCAGCAGCGTCTGGCCACCCGCCAGCGCCTTGCCTCCTGACTGAATGAGTTTCAGCGCGTCTGCTACTGCACTGGGGCGTTCAAAGGTGAATGCGTACATGTGGTTTGTCTCCTTCAGGCCTTGGCGTTCTGAATGGCCTGCCACACACGGTGCGGTGTGGCGGGCATGTCGAGGTCTTTCACACCCAAGTCCTTGAGCGCGTCGAGTACGGCGTTGATCACTGCGGGCGGCGAACCAATGGCCCCCGCCTCGCCACAACCCTTGCTCCCCAAGGGGTTGTGCGTGCAAGGCGTGCAGACGTGGCCCAGCTTGAACTGCGGGAAATCCGCTGCGCGCGGCATGGTGTAGTCCATGTAGCTGCCAGTGAGCAGCTGGCCACTTTCGGGGTCATAAACGCCATGCTCCATGAGCGCCTGCCCCATACCCTGCACCAGGCCGCCGTGCACCTGACCTTCGACAATCATCGGGTTGATGATGACGCCAAAGTCATCGACCGCACTGAAGCGATCCACCCTCACCACACCTGTGGCTGGGTCCACCTCGACCTCGCAGATGTAGGTGCCAGCTGGAAAGGTGAAGTTGGTCGGGTCGTAGAAGGCGGTTTCGTTCAACCCCGGCTCAAGCTTGTCCAGAGGGTAGTTGTGTGGCACATAGGCCGTAAGAGCTACCTGGGCAAAAGGGATCTTCTTGTCAGTGCCCTTGACTTTGAACTCACCTCCGGAGAACTCGATGTCTGCGTCGCTCGCTTCCATGAGGTGCGCGGCGATTTTCTTGGCCTTGAGTTCGATCTTGTCCAGCGCTTTCATGATGGCCGTTCCACCCACGCTGAGCGAGCGACTGCCATATGTGCCCATGCCGAAAGGCACGCGGCCTGTGTCGCCGTGCACGACATCGACTTGGCTCGGGTCGATTCCCAAACGCGCCGCAACGACTTGAGCAAACGTCGTCTCATGACCCTGGCCGTGGCTGTGCGAGCCGGTGAACACGGTCACGCTGCCAGTGGGGTGCACCCGGACTTCTCCACACTCAAACAGACCGGCTCGCGCACCCAACGCGCCCGCAATGTTTGAGGGTGCCAAGCCGCAGGCTTCGATGTAGCTGCTGTAGCCAATGCCACGCTTCAAGCCCTGGGCCTCGCTGGCTTGCTTGCGGGCTGCGTAGCCAGCCACGTCGGCCAACTGCTGCGCCTGATCCATGCAGGCGTGATAGTCGCCAATGTCGTACTGAAGCGCCACCGGGGTCTGGTGCGGGAACTCGGTAATGAAGTTGCGTTTGCGGATTTCGTCCTGACTCAATCCCAGCTCCCACGCGCAGCGCGTGACCAGCCGCTCGACAAGGTAAGTCGCCTCAGGCCGGCCTGCTCCGCGGTAGGCATCCACCGGGGCGGTGCTGGTGAACCAGCCGTCGACCTCGACATAGACCTGCGGCGTGTTGTACTGCCCTGCCAGCAGAGTTCCGTAAAGGATGGTGGGTACCGCGCTGGCGAAGGTAGAAAGATACGCACCCAGGTTCGCATGCGTATGCACACGCATGGCCAGGAACTTGCCGTCCTTGTCCATGGCCATTTCGGCGTGGCTGATGTGATCCCGGCCATGGGCATCCGTGACGAAGGACTCACTGCGCTCGGCTGTCCACTTGATCGCGCAGTTCAGCTGCTTGGCGGCCCAGGTCAAAGCTACATCTTCCGCATACAGAAAGATCTTGGAGCCAAAGCCCCCGCCAACGTCAGGCGCAATCACGCGCACCTTGTGCTCGGGCAGACCGAGCACAAAGGCTGTCATCAGCAAGCGCTCCACATGCGGGTTCTGGTTGGCCACATGAAGCTGATACTCGTCTGCCGCGCGGTTATAGGTGGCATTGGCCGCGCGCGGCTCCATGGCGTTGGGAATCAGGCGGTTATTCACCAGATCCAGCTTGGTCACGTGCGCCGCTCCCGCGAAAGCGGCATCGACCCCTGCCTTGTCGCCCAGGGTCCATTTGTAGCAGTGATTGTCGGGCGCCACGTCATGCAGCGCGGGTGCTTGCGCGGCGGTTCGCATATCGATCACGGCACCGAGCACGTCGTAATCCACCTGAACCGCTTCGGCCGCATTTTTGGCCTGCTCCAGCGAGTCTGCCACCACCATGGCCACCTGATCTCCTACGTAGCGAACCTTGCCTTGCGCCAGGATCGGGTGAGGAGGCTCCTTCATGGGAGATCCGTCAGGGTTGTTGATCAGCCAGCCACAAGGCAAGCCGTTCATCTTCCCTTCAATATCCTTCCCAGTGAAAATCTTCACCACGCCCGGCATCGCTTGCGCAGCGCTGATGTCCACACTTTTGACGATTGCATGCGCGTGCGGGGAACGAACGAACACCGCATAACGCTGCCGGAGATGGTTGATGTCGTCTGTGTACTGGCCGGCACCAGTGAGAAAGCGCTCGTCTTCCTTGCGCTTGAGGGATTCGCCGATGTGCGGCAGTTTGGCAAAGTCGTTGGCACCCATGTCGCGCTCCTTCATGCTTGCAGCGTGGCTTGCGCCTGCTGCACGGCTTTGACGATGTTCTGATAGCCGGTGCACCGGCACAGGTTGCCTTCGAGCAACTCACGAATCTCCGCTTCGCTGGCCTGGGGGTGATGCTTGAGAAGGTCAATGCTGCTCATCACCATGCCGGGGGTGCAGAACCCGCACTGCAGGCCATGACAGTCCTTGAATGCCGCCTGCACCGGGTGCATGGTGCCGTCGGGCGAAGCCACGCCTTCTATGGTGGTGACCTCCGCGCCCTGCATCTGCGCGGCCAGCACGTTGCAGGACTTGATGGAGCGTCCGTTGGCGATCACGGTGCAAGCACCACACTGGGCGGTATCGCAGCCCACGTGGGTACCCGTCATTTGCAAATGCTCTCGCAGCAATTGCACCAAAAGCGTGTTGGGGGGAACATCGGCCGAAACGGCTTGGCCGTTGACCTTCAGCTGAACCTGCATGAATTGTCTCCTTCGTGGGGCGTCTCGCCTCTTGGCTGGGCGAGCCTCTCATTCTTCAGAACCTGCCGCGGAAGGAAACTAGGAATAAACCCTAGGAGCCTGTCGAACTTGGAAGTCGCCGGCTCCAAGTCCGACATGCTCCAGTGCCCTGCTTCCCTCCGGGAGCCATGAGATTCTGATAATGACACAACCACGATGAAATACAACTGCGTTCAACAGTGCGCGCACTACTGAAGCCTGATCAAAGGCGCTCGTACCGAGACGTGGAGAACGCTCTTCAACATTCGCTCCGACTTGATGCGCGAAAATAACGGGATACTCCTAGAGCGCCGAAAGGCGCAAGGATCGCTGTACGTCGCCATTTCCGCGGAAGGGCTTCACGCAAGCACCTTTCCACACACTGCCAAATTGCATGTCCAACGTTTTCAATTTCACCTTTGTGCCCTGGTTTCGCGCCGTGGCCCCGTACATCCACATGCACAGGGGGAAGACCTTCGTGGTGGGAGTGGTCGGTGAGGCCATTGCCGCCGGAAAGTTGGGCTCCATCGCGACCGATCTGGCGTTGATCCAGAGCATGGGCGTGAAAATCGTGCTCGTGCACGGTTTTCGCCCGCAAGTGAACGATCAGCTTCGTGCCAAAGGTCAAGAGCCACGCTATTCGAATGGCATGCGCATCACTGATGAGGTGGCGCTTGATTCGGCTCAGGAGGCTGCTGGCCAATTGCGCTATGAAATCGAGGCGGCCTTCAGCCAGGGATTGCCCAACACGCCCATGGCGGGCGCCACGGTGCGGGTCATCTCCGGCAACTTCATTACTGCCCGGCCCATGGGGATCATTGACGGGGTCGATTTCAAGCACACCGGGGTGGTTCGCAAAATAGACGTCGCGGGCATTACACGCTCGCTGGATGCCGGCGCCCTGGTGCTGATCTCACCCTTCGGCTTCTCGCCCACGGGCGAGGCTTTCAATTTGGCCATGGAAGAGGTTGCCACCTCGGTCGCCATCGCGCTGCAAGCCGACAAACTCCTGTTCGTCACTGAAACGCCGGGCGTCCGCATTCGCCCCACTGAACCCGAGGCGGAAGACAACCCCATCGACACGGAACTGCCGCTGGCGGACGCCCAAGCCCTGATCGCGCGACTGCCGTCTCCCGAGGTACCGACCGACCCTAGCTACTACTTGCGCCATTGTGTGAGCGCGTGCGTGCACGGAGTAGAACGCAGCCACATACTGCCCTATGCAGTCGACGGCTCATTGCTGCTGGAAATTTACGTGCACGATGGTATTGGCACCATGGTGGTCGATGAGAAACTGGAAAGCCTGCGCGAAGCCACGTCGGACGACGTGGCAGGCATACTGCAGTTGATCGAGCCTTTCGAGAAGGATGGCACACTGGTCAAGCGCAGCCGCACCGAGATCGAGCGTGACATTGGCAACTACAGCATCGTCGAGCACGACGGCGTGATCTTCGCCTGCGCTGCGCTCTACCCTTACCCGGAAGCCAAGACCGGCGAAATGGCAGCCCTGACGGTATCACCACAATCGCAAGGCCAGGGGGATGGGGAAAAAATTCTGCGCCGGGTCGAGCATCGGGCCCGAGCCATGGGCTTATCCAGCATCTTTGTGCTGACCACGCGAACCATGCACTGGTTCATCAAACGCGGCTTCCAGCAGGTGGATCCAGATTGGCTGCCCGATGCACGCAAGCGCAAGTACAACTGGGATCGCAAGAGCCAGGTGCTGGTGAAGAAGCTTTAGGAGCCCCAAAAAAACAAGGCCCGAGGTCGTCACCGTCGGGCCTTGTTTTATTCAAAGGCGCCTGACAGGCGCCACGTTCGAGATCAGTGGAACTGCTCTTCTTCGGTCGAGCCTGTGAGGGCTTTGACGCTGGAAGAACCGCCTTGGATCACGGTGGTGACGTCGTCGAAGTAGCCTGCGCCGACTTCCTGCTGGTGGCTCACAAAGGTGTAGCCTTGTTCGCGCGCCTTGAACTCGGGCTCTTGCACCATGTTCACGTAGTGCTTCATGCCTTCGCCGCCAGCATAGGCCTTGGCGAATTCGAAGGTACGGTACCAGTTGACGTGGATGCCGGCCAGCGTAATGAACTGGTACTTGTAGCCCAGTGCCGAGAGTTCGTCCTGGAACCTGGCAATGGTGGCGTCGTCGAGGTTTTTCTTCCAGTTGAAGCTGGGCGAGCAGTTGTACGACAGCAACTTGCCTGGGCAAGCGGCATGCACAGCCTGAGCGAATTCACGGGCAAAGCCCAGATCAGGCGTGCCGGTTTCGCACCACACGAGATCAGCATAGGGCGCGTAGGCCACGCCACGGCTGATAGCCTGCTCCAGACCGTTCTTGACGCGGTAGAAACCTTCTTGCGTGCGCTCGCCGGTGAGGAAAGGCTTGTCGTTGGCGTCGTGGTCGCTGGTGATGAGGTTGGCAGCCTCGGCATCAGTGCGTGCCAGAACAATGGTGGGCACGCCCATGACGTCTGCAGCAAAGCGTGCGGCGATCAGCTTCTCGCAAGCTTCTTGCGTTGGCACCAGCACCTTGCCACCCATGTGACCGCATTTCTTGACAGCGGCCAACTGGTCTTCGAAGTGCACACCGGAGGCGCCGGAGGCAATCATGTTCTTCATCAGTTCGAACGCGTTGAGCACGCCGCCAAAGCCTGCTTCAGCATCAGCCACAATGGGCAGGAAGTAGTCTACGAACTCTTTGCTGCCGGGTTCGATGCCACGGCCCCATTGGATTTCGTCTGCACGTTTGAAGGTGTTGTTGATGCGGCGCACCATGGTGGGGACCGAGTCGTAAGCGTAGAGCGACTGGTCGGGGTACATGGTTTCGCTGGTGTTGCCGTCAGCAGCCACCTGCCAGCCGGAAAGATAAACAGCCTCCAGGCCGGCCTTAGCCTGCTGCATTGCCTGACCGGCGGTAATGGCGCCGAACGCGTTGACGTAGCCCTTCTTGGCATCGCCATTGATCAGGCGCCACAGCTTCTCGGCACCGCGGCGAGCCAGCGTGTGCTCAATTGGCACGCTGCCGCGCAGACGCACCACGTCGGCCGCGGAGTAACCACGCTTGATGCCTTTCCAGCGAGGATTGGAAGCCCAGTCTTTCTCCAGGGCAGCGATTTGTTGTTCGCGGCTGAGTTGCTCGGTAACGTTTTGAGGCATGAGAAGCTCCAGTGAGTTAAGTCAAAAATTCCGGGGGCTGGCAGACTTCGGGAACTGACCCGCTTATCTAGCCGTTGAACAAATCATAACTCTTATACAAGACCAAAAATCATTCTTATGTCTTATACAAGATAAAAATTTATTTATTTAAAAACAACAACTTAAAATTCAAATACCTCAATGTGAAATTAATTATCCCATATTGAGAAAAATTGCGGCGCCGCAACAATGACATTTTTCATATTGTGGTGTTGAAAATCAGTATGACGAAATTCCTTGCAACTCATGATGTCGTGGCTCCATGACACTGCCGAGAGCCCTGGCATGATTCGCCTGCCATGGATGCCCCTCTGCACACTGCCACGCCCAAGCTCGCCCTAGCCTACGGCTACCTCGCATTGTCGATGGCGCTTGTTGGGAGCTATGTCGCCCTTTCCAAACCACTCGCGGCGGTTTTTCCGGTTCTGCTGCTGGCTTGGCTGCGCTTTGGAATAGGGGTGCTCGCCATGCCCCACTGGTTGAATAAGCCCGCCGACGAACCCCCGTTGTCAGTGCACACCAAGTGGCTGTTGTTCCTGGAATCTTTTCTGGGCAACTTCCTGTTCACTCTTTGCATGATTTCCGGCGTGAAACTGACCACGGCCGTTTCCGCGGGCGTCATCATGGCGGCCATTCCAGCGGCGGTAGCGGTTTTATCCTGGGCCTTTCTGCGCGAACGTGTGCTGCCGCGGGTGTGGGCGGGCGTGGCTTGTGCGGTACTGGGCATTGGCCTTCTTTCGGTCGCCAATACGGATTCCAACCTCGGTGATCGAGGGGCACAAGGAAGCGCCCGGCCAGGAGCCTGTCGGACTTGGAGCGCCGAAAGCGAAAATGGGACCCAGCGAGGACAGTTTTTGCAGGATTCGCAGGCCCACGGCCAAGCCATGGATCAAGAAGACTGTGAAAAATGGACCGCTCCGGCCCATTTGCCGCCGGCGATTTCCAAGTTCGACAGGCTCCTGGGCAACCTGTTACTGCTGGCTGCGGTTTTCTGCGAAGCCAGTTACGCGGTGATCGGCAAGAAGTTGACGGGCAGCCTGGGGCCACGCCGAATCACAGCCATCATCAACCTGTGGGGGTTCACGCTCACCTTACCCTTCGGGCTATGGCTGGCATGGGGGTTTGACTTTGCTTCGGTGTCCACTGAAATCTGGCTGCTGCTGGTGTTCTATGCCCTGGCGGCATGCATGTGGTCCGTCTGGCTATGGATGAAGGGCCTGAAGAGCGTGCCCGCCTCCCAGGCGGGGGTTTTCACCGTCATGCTTCCTGTCAGCGCGGCGCTTGTCGGAGTGACGGTGCTGGGGGAGCGGCTTGGCGGAATCCAGTTGCTGGCATTCAGCGCTGCGCTGGCTGGGGTTGTGCTGGCGACGTGGCCTTCGGGTAGATCAGCTACTCGCTGAATCCCATCTAACGGCATTGAACCACCACTGCCAGCCCACTCCCATCTCCTCAATGCGTGCCTTTTTCACCGAGGTGCGCGCCATCGAAAAATTCGTCGCAAACTCCTCGAATACGCGAGGTCCGTTCCCCCCGAGGGGCCCTTTTTGTCTCGGGGCGCCCCAGCGACAGAAAAAAGCAACATTCCACAGGGGAAAAGGACAGTTTCCTCTTGGAAGGGTGCTACTTATCCAGTAGCATGACGTTCAGCCTGCAAGGTGCGTGCACTACGCCGGCAAAATGTCTCCCAATTCCAAACAAAGAGGATCCAATCATGGCAACTGCAAAGAAAGCGCCTGCAAAGGCTCCAGCCAAGAAAGCCGCTGCGCCTGTGAAGGCAGCCGCGCCAGCCAAGAAGGCAGCCGCACCGGCCAAGAAAGCCGCCGCTCCCGCCGCGAAGCGCACTCCTAACGCAGCGTTCATGAAAGCCATGACGCCTAGCGCTGAACTCGCCGCCGTGATCGGCAGCAAGCCCGTGCCACGCACTGAAGTGACGAAGAAGGTCTGGGAATACATCAAGGCCAACAAGCTGCAAGACAATGAGAACAAGCGCAACATCAACGCCGACGCCAAGCTGAAGCCGATTTTCGGCAAACCGCAAGTGACGATGTTCGAGATGACCAAGCTCATCAACGCCCATCTGTCCTGATGCCTTCGCCCTCCGGGCAACAAAAAGCCGGCTCGCGTAGCCGGCTTTTTGTTGCCCGGAGGGCTAGTGTTCTTCAGGCCACCACAGGCAACGGTGTGCGCCGCGCCCGCCCCACATTGAATGCACTCGCTATCAACACAGCCTGCGTGATGGCCAGAACCACCCAAAGGGTCTGGAACTCGCCACGATCCATCAGTGCGCCGAAAACCAGGGGCATCAAGGCTTGCCCGATATCCAGGCCCGAGTACACCACACCGTAGACGCGGCCAGAGGCATTGGGCGGCGTTGAGCGCTTGACCAGCATGTCACGCGATGGGCCGGCACTCCCGGCCGCCAAGCCCATGATGCCAAAAAGCACTGGCACCATCCAGGCGGGGAAGTCCCCGAATGCGATCAACAGGGAAATACAGACCACGATACCAAATCCGATGCCCACAATGCGCTCGCAGCGCTCAGGATTGGTCACCAGAAAGCCACCCAGCACCATTCCGCTGGCTGCGGTCAGCATGTAGATCGTCAGACACATGGCCACCCATGCGGGAGGAACGGCATGCAATTGCCCTGCGGCAGCGGGTGCAAAAGTTTGCACAGCGCTGAGCGCCGCAGCGTAGAAAAAGAAGAAACCAAAGCACATCCAGACTGCCGGAATCGCCAGGAAGTCAAAGCGCCCTTCCTTCGCTACGTCACCTTGCTGCACCGGAGTGGGCGCCATGGAAAGATACAGGCGTTCCCGGTACACCACGACCAGGCCCAGCACGAACAGAATCAGGCAACCGGCCGCCACCAGCGCCACTCGCCAAGAGTAAGTAATAGCCAAGGGCACCAGCATGGCTGGCGCCAAGGCCCAACCCAGACTGCCCGTGACTCCGTGAATGCTGTAGGCATGACCCAGCCTTGCCGAACTAACCTTGCGGTTGATCAGGGTGTAGTCCACCGGGTGGAAGACGCCGTTACCAATTCCGGCCACCACGGCGAAAAGCATGAGCATCAAGTAGCTGGTGCTGGCCGCGAATCCGAACGCCGCGCAGCCCAGTAGCGCCAAGCCCCCAAAGAGAATCGGGCGAGGACCAAACCGGTCTACCAGAAAGCCTGAGGTGGTTTGAACTCCGCACGACACCACGAAGAACACGGTCATCAGGAAACCCAGCTCAGCGTAGCTGACACCGAACGCCGTCTTCAGCCAGGGGAAAAGCGGCGCAAGCAGCAACTGGCTGTAATGACTGACCGCATGCGCCACACCAACCAGACCGATGACGGCAGCATCGTTCTTCCAAGGCACGGGCGCGGAAAAGGCTGCGGATTCTGATGTCTGAGTCATGATGCAATGCTACGCGAATGCAGGAGATTTGGCTGTTCGACCGCCGCGGAGGCTGGCGATCAAAGCAGCTTTCTGATCCAGCCCATCACTCGATGGAAACGCTGGCCGTACGGCGGATAGAGCAGTTGGCCTTGCGCCCAACGCGATTGAAGCAGCACGCTTTTCTGATGGGTGAACCGGAGAAAGCCCGTCTCACCGTGGTAGGCACCCATGCCGCTCTCTCCTATTCCGCCAAATGGCAGGCGCTCATGGGCCACATGCAGCAGGGTATCGTTCACCGTCACGCCCCCGCTCACTGTACCCTGCAGCACTTGATTGAGGGCACGCTGGTCTGATCCGAACCAATATAGCGCCAATGGCCGCGGCCCGGCATTGATCGAAGCCAGGACGTGTTCCAGGCGGTCATAAAGCAGCACCGGCAAGATCGGGCCAAAAATCTCTTCCTGCATGAGTCGCATGCCGGAATGCGCTTCAAAAACAAGTGCAGGACGCATCTGCCGACCCGAATTTGGCGCGCCGCCTTGGGAAGTGCCCGCTTCCTCGATTCTTCCGCCCTGCGCCCTGGCATCATCTATCAGCGCGAGCAGTCGCGCATGATGGCGCTCCGTCACTATGGCTGCGTAGTCAGGGTTGCCATTGATCGTAGGAAACAGCCGATCGACAGCCTTCCGATATGCGGCTGTAAACGCCGCCTCACTGGCGCGCGGCAATAGAAGGTAGTCTGGTGCAATACATGTCTGGCCTGCATTGAGCAGCTTGCCGTGCGCAATTTTCAGAGCTGCGGTCTCCAGATCAGCACAAGAAGCGTCAACGATGCAAGGCGACTTGCCGCCCAGTTCCAGCGTAATCGGAGTCAGGTTGGCTGCCGCAGCTTGAGCCACCTTGCGACCCACCCCCGTAGACCCCGTGAAGAACAGATGATCAAACGGCAGTGCGGCGAACTCGGCGGCTACGTCTGCGCCACCCTGCACCACGGCAAATTCTTCGGCAGTGAAGTACTTGGCCACGAGCTCGGCGAGCAACGAAGAAGTCCGGGGAGTGATTTCACTAGGCTTGAGCATCACACGGTTGCCCGCCGCAAGCGCGGTGGCCGCAGGGCCCAACGTCAGCTGGATTGGATAGTTCCATGGCCCGATGATGCCCACCACACCCAGTGGCTGCCGCTCAATCCGTGCTCGGGCGGGCTGCAGATAGATCGGGGTAGGCACGCTTCTAGGCTTGCTCCAGCGCACAAGATGGCGCTTCAAGTCACCCATGGTGGCGCGTAGCACGACGAAGTCTGCCACCTCAGTCAGTGCGGTGCCCCGCCCACCAAAATCAGCGTTGACCGCATCCGCAAGATTCACCCCGTGCTCATTGACCAGTTTCTCAAGCAAGCTGAGCCGACGACGGCGCTCCTCTATAGGCACCGCAGGGGCCGAGCGGCTTGCGTGGAACTGGCGATCGAAAATGTCGCGCAAGGGTGCTGAATCTGTCATACCAGACATGATAGAGAAGTCTTGGAGCATGTTCAGAGCCTCAGCGCGAGGGCTGTTGTGTCTGTTGCACGACTCGCCAAAATCCGTGGATGCAAGCGCACTGATGGGCCCTGGTCTCGAGCCGCAGCTTAACCTCAGGAACTTGTCGCCTAGCTGCGGAGCTCACTGTGTAGATACCGGGCTGGAGGCTTCTGAACCTGCCAACCCGACTGCGCATGTCGAATGTTGGCATCTGGATCAGACCGCGAATTCACGCTCGCGGCCAGATGCAGTCACTTGCTAATGACTCCTCACAAGCTCGTGATGGCGCAGACCAATCGGTAGGCGCCAACGATTCACAGCTTCGCAAGACCGAAGTTCACAGCTTTAGGCATACCGTGGCTCGCCTCTTCGATCTTAGGGGCTCTGATTTACGCGACCTGTAGTGTCGGGTAGTCCGTGTAGCCGTTGGCACCACCTGCGTAGAACGTGTTGGAGTCAGGCGCGTTCAGCGGTGCCTTGGCCTTGATGCGTGCGGGTAGGTCCGGGTTGGCCAGGAAAGCGGTGCCAAAAGCCACAGCATCGAGCTTGCCTTCAGCAATGGCGGCCTCGGCTTCTTCAGCGCTGTAGCCCATGTTGCCCACCAGCACGCCCTTGTAATTCTCACGCGCTACGGGTATGACATCGGCCTTCTGCACGTCTGCGAAGTCGGCTCGCATCACATGCAGGTAGGCTAGCTTGAAGGCATTGAGCTTGTCGGCCAGGAAGCCGATGAGGGCCAGTGGATCACTGTCCTTCATGCTGTTGTAGCTGTTGAGCGGCGACAGGCGCAGACCCACACGCTCGGAACCGATGGCCTGGGTAACGGCGGTGAGTACCTCGAACAGCAAGCGTGCACGGTTTTCCAGCGAGCCACCATAGGCATCGGCACGCTGGTTGGGCGTGTCGCGCAGGAACTGGTCGATCAGGTAGCCGTTGGCGCCGTGCACTTCCACACCATCAAAGCCGGCCGCAATGGCGTTGCGTGCGCCTTGGGCAAACGCCTCCACGATGCCGGGAATCTCTTCGACGGTCAGCGGGCGGGGCACCGCGTGCGGCACCTTACCTTGGGGCGTGTGGATCTCGCCCTCGATGGCAGTGGCGCTGCTGGAAACAATGGGGGCGCCATCGACGGCGCCGGGGTAGGCTGCGCGGCCAGCGTGCCAGATCTGCACGAAGATGCGTCCGCCCTTGGCGTGCACGGCGTCGGTCACCTGCTTCCAGGCTGCAATCTGCGCGTCGTTGTAGATGCCAGGATCATTGATGAAGGCCGATGTGCCGGGCGCCACCATGGTGCATTCGGAAATCAGCAGACCGCCAGTGGCACGCTGGCTGTAGTACTCGGCCATCAGCGCGTTGGGCATATGGCCAGCGTCGGCACGGGTGCGGGTCAGCGGTGCCAGAATGATGCGGTTGGGAAGTGTGAGGGAGCCGACTTGAAGCGGATTGAAAAGCATGCTGATGAAAACCCTGTTTGCTTGAACGGAAAACTGTGTTAAAGGTAACAGTTTACGAATAATCGGACTTTGGCAGGGTCACTTAAGACTGCGTTAGCACGGCGGGTGCTTTTGCCTTCAACGCACGATGCAGTGGATACCCTTGGAGTCGGCTTGTCGTGACACTTCGCGATCACCCACGAACAAGATCTGGCCCCCTCAGCGCCGCGCTCAACAGCGACAGTCATTGATCGCCGGTAATCGTAAATAGCTAGTCTGCTCGCCCATCCGTTCGACTGAAAAAGTATTGTGGTTGATGGCAAACTAATCCATGCAGGCGGCGTTCCAGGTCACCTCGAGATTCAAGTCTTGCTCGCCTGAAGTCACAGGCTTGCGTATAGCCAACACGTCCATCACATCCGATGAAGCTGCTTTCCAACCCCACCCGCTACGTATTTTTCACAGGCAAGGGAGGCGTCGGCAAGACATCCTTGTCCACAGCCACGGCCATCCAACTCGCAGACGCGGGTCTGCGCGTTCTGTTGGTCAGCACAGACGCGGCCTCGAACCTGGACGAGATGCTCGGCGTTCCCCTACGAAACTCGCCGACGCCCGTACCCGGCGTGCCTGGCCTGTCGGTTCTGAACATCGACCCGGATGTGGCGGCAGAGAGCTACCGTCAGCGAGTGCTATCGCAGATGGAAGGCAGCAGCACTGAGCAAGAGCGTGAGACGGTTCGTGAACAGCTCTCAGGTGCTTGTACCACTGAGATCGCGTCGTTCGACGAGTTCTCCAGCCTGTTGAGTGACGGCGCGGCAAGCTATGACCATGTGGTGTTCGATACCGCCCCGACTGGCCATACCTTGCGCTTGCTCAGCTTGCCTAAGGCGTGGAGCGGCTTCCTCAAGGACAACGACCGGGGCGCTTCTTGCCTGGGGCCGCACTCCGGGCTGAAGATGCAAGAGGCGCGTTTCAATGCGGCTCTGGCCGCACTGAGCGATGCCACGCAAACGACCGTCGTGCTGGTGGCACGGGCCGACAAGGGCGCCTTGACCGAGGCTGCTCGCACATCGGGCGAGTTGCGAGAACTGGGGCTGCGACAGCAGCACCTGGTGGTGAACGGAGTATTTCGCGCGACCGCCCCGGGAGACGCGGTTGCCGATGCCCTGGCAGCATTGAACCAGCAAGCTCTCGACAGCATGCCGGAGGCGCTCAAGGCACTGCCACAAATCACCGTGCCCTTGCGCGCCTTTGACACCGTCGGTTTGGCAGCACTGCGTGCACTGCTCGACGATGAAGCTGCGCGAGCATTGATCCCCGCCCCAGATGCGAACCCAGAAAACTGGGCTGCCGATGGTCTACAAAAGTTGGTCGATGAACTGGCGGCGGCTGGCAAGGGGCTCATCATGGTGATGGGCAAAGGTGGCGTCGGCAAGACAACCATCGCGGCAGCCTTGGCGGTGGGCCTGGTGCGGCGTGGTCACGCCGTGCATCTGAGCACCACCGATCCGGCCGCCCATCTGGCTTCGACACTGGAAGGGCAACTCCCCGGATTGGAAGTGAGCCGCATTGACCCGAAGCTGGAGACACAACGCTACATAGACAAGATCATGGCCTCGCGTGGGACCGGACTTAACGAACAGGAGAAGGCGCTATTGCTTGAAGACTTGCAGTCGCCTTGCACGGAAGAAGTCGCTGTGTTTCATGCGTTTTCACGAACCGTGTCTTCAGCACGTAGCGCATTTGTGGTGCTCGACACTGCACCAACCGGGCATTCACTGTTGCTGATGGACGCCACAGGGGCCTACCACCGTCAGATGACCCGTGAGTTTGAAGGCAAGTCTGCAGCCCATGTGGTCACCCCTTTGATGCGCCTGCAGGACCCCAACTACACCCGCATCATTCTCGTGACATTGCCTGAAACTACCCCAGTTTCACAGGCCGCGGCATTGCAGGAAGACCTCCGCCGGGCCCGGATTGAGCCCTACGCATGGGTAGTGAACAAATCCATTCTGGCCACTCACACGCGGGACCCGGTTCTGAGGGCGAGGCTCCAGGGGGAGCGCCTACAGCTTGCGCGCATCGCTGCCGGCCTTGCCAAGAACACATATACCGTCCCCTGGACAGCCAAACCACCGGTCGGACTGGATGGGCTTGAGCGACTGCTTGAATCTTGAATTGTATCGGGTGGTCGGCTGAACTGTTACGCATTACTGGCACTCGGCGGCACGCTCTGGATGTCGGTTCCCGCCTTCAGAGGCGCTATCAGTACTTGATCGCTCACCGGCCGCAGCCGCGACAGGACCGACTTCTGGCGTGGCAGGTTCAGGCTAATTCTGTTGAAAAACTCCCTGCCTCCGATTTAGCAATGTTATCGGGGGTGCCTTACCCCTTCACGCATGTGAGATCGTCGATTCTGGGGCGATCTGAGAGGTCGATTTTTCTATGACCGCAGAGTGCTGGGTAATTTCCGAGTTTTCAACAGAATAGGCCGGGGAGCGCAACTTCGATAGAAGTGCCTATAGCGGACGTTCAACCAAGGCGGCAAATCAGCCTATAACTGCTTTCGGGGACGCCGGTGGAATGGAGCTATCGGCCAGAAGTGGATGAAAGCTCCAGCAGACAGAATGTCATTTTTGGCCAGATTTTGCACTCAGGGCTTCGGCACCTAACCCTTTTTGGGAATAGTTCATTGAACCGCTGGCTGAGGCACGCAATAACGCCTTGCCGGAGTACTTTTCCCAAGATTCTGAAAATCGCTACAGCGAGCCTTCCCCTTGCATTGCGCAGAGGAAGGCTCACGTGATCAGGCCCTAAACCTTATGCCGTGAACTTGAACACACCGGGTTGGGTGATCGGGTCCACGGTTACGGAGATCTCAGACTTCGGCGGGAACTTGCCTTCCAACAGCAGCTTGGAAAGCGGGTTCTCGATGCGTTGCTGGATCGCGCGCTTGAGCGGACGGGCACCAAACACAGGGTCGAAGCCCACCTTGGCCAGCTCAGAGACCGCCTGGTCAGAGACCTGCAGATGCAAGTCCATTTTCTCCAACCGTTCCGCGAGCGTTTTCAACTGAATACGCGCGATAGATCCGATCTGCGAGGCATCCAGGCCGTGGAATACCACGATCTCGTCAATGCGGTTCAGGAACTCAGGACGGAAGTGGTTCTTCAGCTCTCCGAACACTGCATCTTTGACGTCATCGTACGGCTGGCCTGCCATGCTCTGGATCATGGGTGAGCCGATGTTGCTGGTCATGATGAGCACGGTGTTCTTGAAGTCCACCGTCCGACCCTGGCCGTCGGTCAGGCGACCATCGTCCAGCACCTGTAGCAGCACGTTGAACACGTCCGGGTGCGCTTTCTCGATTTCATCGAACAGCACTACGCTGTAGGGTTTGCGCCGCACTGCTTCAGTCAGGTAGCCGCCTTCGTCGTAACCCACGTAGCCTGGAGGCGCGCCAATCAGCCTTGCCACGCTGTGCTTTTCCATGAACTCGCTCATGTCGATGCGGATCATGTGGTCCTGGCTGTCGAAGAGGAAGCCTGCCAAGGCTTTGGTCAGCTCTGTCTTGCCAACGCCTGTAGGGCCCAGGAACAGAAAGCTGCCCAGCGGACGGTTGGGGTCACTCAGGCCCGAGCGGGAACGACGAATGGCGTTGGCAACGGCGTTGATGGCCTCATCTTGCCCCACCACACGTTGGTGCAAAGCGCCTTCCATGTGCAGCAGCTTCTCCCGCTCGCCTTCCATCATCTTGCTGACGGGGATACCGGTGGCGCGGCTCACCACCTCTGCAATTTCCTCCGCACCCACCTGAGTGCGCAAGAGTTGAGGCGTGGTTTTCTCGCGCTTGCCTTCGCTGGCCTGGGCTTCCTTGAGCTGCTTCTCCATTGCAGGCAGTTTGCCGTACTGGAGTTCGGCCACCTGGTTGAAGTCTCCCTTTCGGGTAGCCTCCTGAATCTGGAACTTGATCTGGTCAATTTCCTTGCGCAACTGTTCGCTGCCTTGGGCGTTGGCCTTTTCAGCTTTCCAGATTTCTTCCAGGTCGGCGTATTCTTTTTCGAGTTTGCCGAGGTCTTCCTCAATCAGGGCCAGGCGTTTCTGGGAAGCCTCGTCTTTTTCCCTCTTGACGGCCTCGCGCTCGATCTTGAGCTGGATCATGCGACGGTCGAGCTTGTCCATCACCTCAGGCTTGGAGTCAATCTCGATCTTGATCTTGGCCGCGGCCTCGTCGATCAGGTCGATCGCCTTGTCGGGCAGGAAGCGGTCTGTGATGTAGCGCGCGCTCAGTTCGGCCGCGGCCACAATGGCCGGGTCGGTAATGTCGACGCCGTGGTGAATTTCGTATTTTTCCTGCAGGCCGCGCAAGATGGCAATGGTGTCTTCCACACTGGGCTCGCCCACCAGAACCTTCTGGAAGCGCCTTTCCAGGGCCGCGTCTTTCTCGATGTACTTGCGGTATTCGTCGAGCGTGGTGGCACCGACGCAATGCAACTCTCCGCGCGCGAGTGCAGGCTTGAGCATGTTGCCGGCGTCGATAGCGCCCTCTGCCTTGCCAGCGCCCACCATGGTGTGCAACTCATCGATGAAAAGAATGATCCGCCCTTCTTCGGCGGCCACTTCCTTGAGCACGGATTTCAGGCGCTCCTCGAACTCTCCGCGGTACTTCGCGCCAGCCAGCAGGCCAGCCATGTCTAGCGACAGAACCAGCTTGTCTTTCAGAGTGTCGGGCACTTCACCGGCCACGATGCGCTGAGCAAGCCCTTCAACGATGGCGGTCTTGCCCACGCCCGGCTCACCGATCAGCACGGGGTTATTTTTGCTGCGGCGCTGCAAAACCTGAATGGTTCGGCGAATTTCGTCGTCGCGGCCGATCACGGGATCCAGCTTGCCCAGGCGGGCGCGCTCGGTCAGATCAATGGTGTATTTTTTCAGCGCCTCACGCTGAGACTCGCCTTCTGGCGAATCCATGGTCTGCCCACCGCGCACTGCGTCAATAGCGGCCTCCAGGTTCTTGCGGGTAAGACCGCTTTCCTGTGCAATTCGGCCTACTTCACCCTTGGCATCCGCGAGTGCGAGCAAAAACAACTCGGCCGCAATGAACTGGTCGCCGCGCTTGATGGCTTCCTTTTCAGTGGCTTGAAGCAGCTTGTTGAGCTCCGGCCCCACGGAAACCTGTTCTTGCCCTTGAACGCTAGGCAAGCGTTTGATGGCCGCCTCGGCCTCTTGAGACAGGCGGCCAACGTTCACGCCGGCGCGCTGCAGAAGCGCTTTGGGCCCCTCCTGCTGACGGAGCATGGCCGCAAGCACATGCACGGGTTCGATATAAGCGTTGTCGTTTCCCAGGGCCAACGACTGGGCATCGCCCAGGGCCTCCTGAAATTTAGTAGTGAGTTTGTCCAATCGCATGAATAACCTCCAATTGATGGTGCAGGTGAGGGCCCACGGCCAAGCTTTCAAGAGTTGGAAAGCCGTTGCAAAGTCATTTTCGCTTAAGACTGCACGAGCCGTGCCGCTTTCGAAAAGCTGCAGGCGTCTCTGGCTGCCCCTTGGCGAACATGCCCTTTCGCCCGGCGCGGGCCTCGGCCTGCTCGCGCCAGTATTTCCCTTTTCTACCACGGTAATCCTCGCTCCAGGCCCAGCCTTCAGCCACCAGGGCCCCTACGATATCAAGCCCGTCGCTCACCCGTTCGATGGAGGCAATGCCGCGAGCGTACCTATCGTACGCTCTCACATGCACGAGAATGCGCTGGCCTTGCACAAGTGCCTGCAGGGCCGCGCGCGACGACGCGCCGTGGCTCTGGCAGATTTCCGGCGCGTCGACTCCGCTCAGGCGCAGCTTGCGGCGCAGCCCATCCACCTCCGAGCGCACCCAGATGGAATCGCCATCCACCACGTAGGTGACCTGTGCTGCCCAAGGCTTGCTGGCCTTCGGTCGAGCGCCATCGCCGGCCACCGCAGGGAACGCAACGACCGAAAACAGCAGCGCGGTCAGGGGCCCGAGAACACAGCGGCCCCACCGTTCAAAGCGATCAATCAATCGGAGCACTCAGGAGTTGCTGGAGTTTATGCCCCAGCGTGCCAGCGCCGCATCATCGGCTGCCCGTGCGTCCACCCAGCGAGCACCCTCGGGGGTCTGCTCCTTCTTCCAGAAGGGGGCCTGTGTTTTAAGGTAGTCCATGAGGAATTCGCAAGCCTGAAAGCTCTCACCCCGATGCGCCGAGGTGACAGCCACCAGCACAATCTGGTCTTGTGGAGCCAGCACGCCTATGCGGTGAATGATCCGAACGCCAAATAACTGGAACCGGGCCAGCGCTTGGCCGACCATGCCCTCGATCGCCTTCTCGGTCATGCCGGGGTAATGCTCAAGCTCCATGGAGCCCACACTTTGCCCCTCACTGAGGTCCCGAACAGTACCTACAAACGCGCAAACAGCCCCAATGCGGGGGTTTCCTGCGCGCAGGATGGCGACCTCATCGGTGAGATTGAAGTCCTCTGTCTGAATAGAAATGCTCACGTTCACCATGGCTTTATTGTGGCCGAGTAAGGCCACCCGTGCCTTCCCTATTTCGCTGGCACGTTCATTCTGGTGTTTTGCTCGTCCAGTACTTCTTCCGGATCGTCAGCCAGCACAGAAGCGTCGTTGTTCAGCACCTTGTTCATGCGCTCGGTGTCGAGGTCACCCGTGAGCTTTCCGACGACCACGGTGGCGACACCGTTGCCCACCAGGTTGGTGAGTGCCCGCGCTTCGCTCATGAATCGGTCAATACCCAGAATGAGCGCGATGCCCGCCACCGGCACCTCACCCACGGCACCGAGCGTCGCAGCCAGCACAATGAAGCCGCTACCCGTGACGCCCGCCGCACCTTTGGAGGTGAGCAGCAACACCAGCAGCAGGGTGATCTGCTGGGTGAGATCCATGGGCGTGTTGGTGGCCTGCGCAATGAAGACTGCCGCCATGGTGAGGTAAATGGACGTGCCGTCGAGGTTGAAGGAGTACCCGGTGGGAATCACCAGGCCCACCACCGATTTACGCACGCCCAGGTTCTCGAGCTTGGCCATCATGCGCGGTAGCACGGTTTCCGACGAAGACGTACCCAGAACGATGAGCAACTCCTCCTTGATGTACCTGAGGAACTTCACGATCGAGAAACCAGCCCAGCGGGCCACCAGCCCCAGCACCACGAAGACGAACAACAGGCAGGTGGCGTAGAAGGTGAGCATGAGTGAGCCCAGTTGCACCAGCGAACCCAGGCCGTACTTGCCAATGGTGAACGCCATGGCACCAAATGCCCCGAGAGGCGCGAGCTTCATGATGTAGCCCACAATGACAAACAGCACGTGAGAGAACTTCTCTATGAAGTCGAACACCAGTGTTCCGCGACCCCCGAACTTGTGCAGCGCAAAGCCGAACAGGACGGCAAAAAGCAAGACCTGCAAGATCTCACCCTTGGCGAACGCATCGACGATGGTGCTTGGAATCACGTTCAGCAGGAAATCCACCGTTCCCTGCATCTGCCCTGGCTGGGTATAGCTGGCAATGGCCTCTGCATCCAGAGTGGAGGCGTCCACGTTCATGCCCGCCCCCGGTTTGACGATGTTGATGATCACCAGACCCACCATGAGGGCCAAGGTACTGAGAATCTCAAAATACAGCAGCGCGATGCCACCAGTTCTTCCCACGCGCTTCATGTCTTCCATGCCGGCGATGCCCACCACCACGGTACAGAAGATGATGGGCGCGATGATCATCTTGATCAATTTGATGAAGCCATCGCCAAGCGGCTTCATATTGACTGCCGCGTCCGGCATGAAGTGGCCCATGGCCACACCCAGGACGATGGCCAGGATGACCTGGAAATAAAGTGAATAGTAAAACGGACGCTTCTTCGCGTCCTCTCTCAGTTCGAGCATGACTGCTTCCCGGCTGATGGCTGGATTCGCCCGCTACAAAACGCCGTAAGGATGCCCTGCATAACTCCTTGCGGTTGCGAGGGTTATGCAGAGCACCCGTAACTCAGCGCGTAGGGGCTAATGACACTAGCGCCAGCAATAGGCATGACCTAGGAGCCTGTCGGACTTGGAAATCGCCGGCTGCAAATGGGACGCAGCGGTCCATTTTTCATAGTCTTCTTGACCCATAGCTGAGCTATGGGCCTGCGAATCCTGCAAAAACTGTCCTCGCTGGGTCCCATTTTCGCTTTCGGCGCTCCAAGTCCGACAGGCTCCAGAAATACTTTTTTGCTACCCTGAAGGCGCATGGTCCTTGGCAGGGCTGCGCACTCCACTCTATGAAAAGAGTCTTTTCGTACAATAAAACTCTGCCAGGACAGCGAATTATATTGAGTTTTAAAGTACTACTGATGCAAGAGGAGTTTCAGCCGCCGGTGACGGGCGGAAAAAAGCTAACTCAACCCCATCCTGGAGGGCGGATTGCTCGCTGCTCATGACCTGGTTGACCGCAGTGCGTACGGCTTTACCGCGTGCCAAAGCATCTGCATATGCACCGCCCCGGGCAATCAAGTCATCGCGCAGTGCGCCGACCGTTTCGGCCGATGTCTGCACTGTTTCACTGCCCGTGCCCAGCGTCTCGCGGATGCTGGCGAAGTAACGGATCCTGATGGTCTTCATGGTCTTAGGACAGTAGTTCTACCAGGGGAATGAAGCGTACGGTGTCGCCTTCCGATATGGTGGCCCCCGCCGGGTGATCAATCAACCCATCGGCCCAGTGCATAGACGTGAGTACGCCTGAACTCTGGTTGCGGAAAAGATCAAGGCCGCCCTTCTCGTTGCGCCTGGCCCGCAAGAATTCACGCCGCTTGTCGGGCCTGGTCGATGCAAAATCGGCCCGCATGGGCACCGGCTGCAGCGTCACGTCGATCACTCCCTGCAACTTCAGCAAAAAGGGTCGCACCAGAAGCAAAAAGGTGACAAAACTTGAAACCGGATTGCCGGGCAAACCAAAAAAATATGCAAACCCTTCTTCCTCATTGGTGCGGCGGACCTGACCGTAGGCGAAGGGTTTGCCCGGTTTCATGGCTATTTGCCACAGATCGAGTGAGCCTAGCGTCTCCACCGCCGGCTTGACGTGATCCTCCTCACCTACCGAGACGCCCCCGCTGGTCAGGATGACGTCGTGCTGCTCGGCTGCACCTTGCAGCGCCGCAATGGTGGCCGCCCGCTGATCCGGCACGATACCCAGATCCGTCACCTCACACCCCATTCTGCAAAGCAACGCCCTCAAAAAGTAGCGATTGCTGTTGTATATGGCGCCAGGCTTCATTTTTTCAGGCGGTACATCGCCTGGCATGACTAGCTCGTCACCCGTGGAAAACAGCGCCACCCGTGGCCGCGCGCTAACTTTGAGCTGATCCCGGCCAATGCCAGCAGCCAAGCCGATACTGGCAGCTTTCAAACGCTCCCCCCGCCGAAGAATCACGGCTCCGCGAGAGACGTCTTCGCCTGCCGTTCGCACCCACTGCCCCGCGACCGGCAGGACCTGGATGCGCACTCGTTTGCCATCATCGAGCGGCTCGGTGTCCTCCTGCATGACCACGGCTTCTGCGCCCTCGGGCATGGGTGCACCAGTGAAAATACGTGCAACGCTCCCCTGAGCCAAAGGCGCGGCGGCCTGGCCCGCAGCGATGCGTTGCGACACCGGCAACTCCGTACCTGGCAATGCCACGTCCGACAACCTCACGGCGTAGCCGTCCATGGCGGAGTTATTGCAGGGCGGCACCTGCAATTCAGAGACAACGTCCTCGGCCAGCACCCGGCCATCGGCATCGAAAGTGCTGACAAGTTCATGACGTGACAGCGGGGCAGCATTCGCCAGCAGCCGTTCCAGCGCCTCATCAAGCGGCATGAGTGGCTTGCGACGTTCGATAGGATCAGTCATGTGCGGTGAATGTAGGTTGACCGTCAGGTGTTCATTAACCGGCGGTTAAAGCGCGGTCGACTCTGTAGCGATCTGGGTCATATTCGAAACAGTGCTGATTCTCCAGCAGCCAGTTGACCACCATATCAGCATCGTTCAAATCCAGCACCGGGCGCGGGGTAGTCTGCGGCAATCCGGAAGGTGCATCCGTGGCAACAGCCATGATGAGCTGATCATGGGGGTACTGCGCGGGTTTGTTCGCCGAGGCACGCCAGACCTCTATTTTGTTCAAGTCGCTTTGCTTGAGACCCTCTATAAGTACCCAATCAACGCTTGCATCGAGTTCGGCGACCAGCTGGTGCACCGATAGCGGCGCCTCCTGCTCGAATTCGCGTATGAGCGCCAGCCTCCGGCTGGAGGCCACCACCACTTCAAACGCCCCCGCCTCGCGATGGCGGAAGGAATCCTTGCCTGGGTAGTCTATGTCGAACTGATGGTGCGCATGCTTGATCACTGAAACACGCTGCCCGCGCTGCTTGAACGCGGGAATTAGACGCTCGAGGAGCCGGGTTTTACCGGAGCCGGAATAGCCAGCAAAGCACACCACCTTCATGGGCGCGCCCGATTGGCGATCAGTTGCAAGTTGCTGCAATGAGGCGTTGCACCGCCCCGGCATCGGCAGCCATGACCTGCACCCGGCGCGGCAGCGCTTCAATGCCATCGAATTTGCCAGGCCGCTCAGGTTCGCGGCCCAAGGCTTCGACGATGGTTTCGGCAAACTTGATGGGCAGCGCTGTTTCCAGCACGATCATCGGCACACCGGCCTCCTCGTTTTCACGAGCCACCTTAACACCGTCGGCGGTGTGCGTGTCGATCATCGTGCCGTGCTCCTCAAAAACCTGCCGGATCGTCGCCAGGCGGTCGGCATGGGTGCTCTTGCCGCTGAGGAATCCGTAGCGGTCGCGCGCATCACGAAAAGCAGCATCTCCACTCAGATCAAAGGCCCCGACCTTGGCGAGTGACTCGCCGAACAGGGCTTTCACTCGCAGACCGTCTCGCCCGAGCAGGTCGAACACGAAGCGCTCGAAGTTGCTGGCCTTGCTGATGTCCATCGACGGACTGGAGGTTTCGTGTGTATCTGCCGCACCCCGCACGCGGTAGACACCGGTGCGGAAAAACTCGTCGAGAACATCGTTCTCGTTGGTGGCCACCACCAAGTGTTGAATCGGCAAGCCCATCATGCGCGCGACATGGCCGGCACACACGTTGCCGAAGTTGCCACTCGGCACCGTGAAGCTGACTTTCTCCGCATCAGACTTGGTAGCCTGAAAATAGCCCGCAAAATAGTAGACCACCTGGGCCAGAAGCCGCGCCCAGTTGATTGAATTCACGGTACCGATGCTGTACTGGCGTTTGAACGCCAGATCGTTGCTGACTGCCTTGACGATGTCCTGGCAGTCGTCGAACACGCCTTCTATGGCAATGTTATGGATGTTCTCATCTTGTAGCGAGAACATCTGTGCTTGCTGGAATGCGCTCATGCGCCCGTGCGGGCTGAGCATGAACACACGGATGCCTTTCTTGCCTCGCATGGCGTATTCGGCAGCACTGCCTGTGTCGCCACTGGTGGCACCCAGAATGTTCAACTCCTGTCCCCGCCGGCCCAGCTCGTACTCGAACAGGTTGCCGAGCAACTGCATGGCCATGTCCTTGAAGGCCAGCGTGGGGCCATTGGACAGTGCCTCCAGGAAAAAGCCCTCGCGCAGTTCCTTCAGCGGTACAACGGCTGGCGTTCCGAACACCTCAGCCGTGTAAGTCTTGGCGCAGATCGCCTTGAGATCGGCGGCTGGGATGTCATCGATGTAAAGCGAGAGAATTTCAAAGGCCAAGGCCGCATAGCCGTGCTTGGCATGCAACTCTCTCCAGGCTGCTAGCTTGGCCGTATCGACCTGAGGGTAGTGATCCGGAAGATACAGCCCGCCATCTGGCGCCAGGCCCTCCAGCAGGATGTCGCAAAACTTGCGTGGCGTGGTGTCGCCGCGGGTAGAGAGGTAGTTCATAAGCGCGAGATCAGGCCAACTCTTCCTTACGGATGCGAACAATGGGCGCCAGCACAGCCGGCAAGGCTTGCATCTGGGCAAGCGCCGAATTCATCGTGCCTTCATCCGTATCGTGGGTAAGGATGATCAGGTCGGTCTGGTCGGGCGTGGCCTCGCCCGCACCAGCGTCGGTACCTGCGACGTCGTCGGCCTCACGCTGCAACACGGCATTGATGCTGATGTCTGCGTCCGCCAGGATGCTGGTCACCTGAGACAGCACACCAGCTTCGTCCTTGACGCGTAAACGCAGGTAGTAGCTGGTAATGATGCGTTCCATGGGGAGCACGCTCACGTCGCGCATGGCGCCGGGCTGGAAAGCCAGGTGCGGCACTCGGTGCTGTGGGTCGCTGGTAGCCAGGCGTGTCACATCCACGAGATCGGCGATCACCGCGCTGGCGGTAGGTTCGCTGCCCGCGCCCTTGCCATAGTAAAGCGTGGTGCCCACGGCATCTCCGTTGACGACCACGGCGTTCATGGCACCTTCCACGTTGGCGATAAGCCGACGCGTGGGCACCAGCGTGGGATGCACGCGCAACTCCACGCCCTCGCCTTCGCGGCGCTTGGTGATACCCAGTAGCTTGATCCGGTAACCAAGTTGCTCCGCATACTTGATGTCGGTCGCCGCGAGCTTGGTAATACCCTCGACATAGGCCTTGTCGAACTGCACGGGAATGCCGAAGGCGATGGCGCTCATGATGGTCGCCTTGTGCGCCGCATCTACCCCTTCAATGTCGAAAGTGGGGTCAGCTTCCGCGTAGCCCAGGCGTTGAGCCTCCTGGAGGACGGTACCGAAATCCAGCCCCTTGTCGCGCATCTCGCTGAGAATGAAGTTGGTGGTGCCGTTGATAATGCCGGCGATCCACTGGATGCGGTTGGCCGTCAGACCTTCGCGAAGCGCCTTGATGATTGGAATGCCACCCGCCACCGCAGCCTCGAAGGCCACCATCACGCCCTTTTTCTGCGCGGCCTCGAAAATTTCGGTGCCATGCACGGCCAGCAGCGCCTTGTTGGCGGTAATGACATGCTTACCGGCGGCGATGGCCTCCATGACCAGCGTCTTGGCAATGCCATAGCCGCCGATCAGCTCGATCACGATCTCAATTTCGGGGTTGGCAATGATGGCCCGGGCGTCGGACACCACTTGCACTTCTGGGCCAACAACTTCCTGAGCGCGTGCGGTGTCGAGATCAGCCACCATGGTAATGGTGATACCGCGACCTGCGCGCCGCCGGATTTCTTCCTGGTTGCGCTTCAGAACGTTGAATGTGCCGCTGCCAACGGTACCAATGCCCAGCAGGCCTACTTGGATGGGATTCATGGGATGAAAAAAGTCAAATAATCGAAACTGGATTCAGGCAACTGCTTTCTTGGAAGCAATGTCGACCACTGAAGACTGGCGCGCGGAATTGGCGCGATATTGCTCCAGGAACTTGGCCAAACGCCCGATCGCCACGCGAAGGTCATCTTCGTGGGGAAGAAAAACAATGCGGAAGTGCTGATGATCCGGGAAATTGAAGCCCGAACCCTGCACCAGCATCACACGGGTAGCGCGCAGGACTTCCATGAAAAACTGACGGTCGTCCTCAATGGGATACATCTTGGGATCGAGCCGTGGGAACATATAGAGCGCCGCCTGAGGTTTGACGCAGGTGACACCGGGTATGGCGGTAATCAGCTCGTACGCGAGATCGCGCTGGCGGCGTAAACGCCCGCCCTCACCCACCAGATCCCTGATGCTCTGGTAGCCACCCAGGGCGGTCTGAATGCCGTACTGCCCAGGCACATTGGAGCCAAGCTTGATATTGGCCAGCATGTTCAGGCCTTCGATGTAATCCGTGGCTTTGCTCTTGTCGCCAGAGATGACCATCCAGCCAGCGCGGAACCCGCAAGACCGATATGCCTTGGAGAGCGAGTTGAACGTCAACGTGAGCACGTCGGTGGACAACGACGCCATGGCCGTATGCTTTACACCGTCGTACAGCACCTTGTCGTAAACCTCGTCGGCCATCAGAACCAGCCCATGCTCGCGAGCAATGGCCACGATGCCCAGCAGCAGCTCGTCGGAATAGAGTGCGCCAGTAGGGTTATTTGGGTTGATGACCACGATGGCCTTGGTACGCGGCGTGATCTTGGCGCGGATGTCGTCGAGACTCGGCATCCAGTTGTTGGCCTCGTCGCAAAGATAATGCACGGGTTTGCCGCCTGAAAGGCTAGCCACCGCGGTCCACAGAGGGTAGTCTGGCGCGGGCACCAGCATTTCGTCGCCATCGGAAAGCAAGGCGTTGACGGCCATGCCAATCAGATCGCTTGCGCCGTTGCCAAGATAAATGTCTTCCAGCGTGACGCCCGCAATGCCCTGCTCCTGGGTGTAGTGCATGACGGCCTTGCGTGCCGAAAAAATCCCCTTGCTGTCGGAGTAGCCGGCAGAATTGGGCAAATTCTTGGCCATGTCCTGCACGATTTCTTCGGGCGGCTCAAAGCCGAACGGCGCCAGATTGCCGATATTCAGCTTGATGATCTTCTGGCCTTCATCCTCCATCTGCTTGGCGGCGTCCACGATAGGACCGCGTACGTCGTAGAGTACGTTGGCAAGCTTGGCCGACTTCTTGATAGTCTTCATGATGGAGCCTTTAGTCGTAATCTGATCCACGAACTATCCGACAGGCGATCGTGCTCCAGGAGCCCTCGATCTCGGTCGAGCTTGGTAACGCCGCAAGCTGCGAATGGACTGCAGCAGCCCTTTTTCGCTCTCCGGTTTACCTCATCCGACATGCTTTTAGGGATGCTCTGCATAACTCCCTGCGGTCGGTGGCAGCACGGCCTCGGGCGATCCGCATTACCACCAACCCGCGAGGGTTATGCAGGGCATCCCTGCCTGGGGAAACCTACAATTTGACCACAGTTCACCAAGAAAGCGCCCAAGCCATGAAATTTCAGCCAGACCTCATAGGAGCCGCAACCATCAGCGGCTACGGTCCCGGGTGGATTGCGGTAGGAGGCGAACGGATCAAACACAGCCTTGTGCTGCACGCCAGCGGCGAACGCGCGCCCTGGAATTGCGACCAGTTCGACCACCTCACCGCAGATCACTTTGCCAGTCTCGCGAATGCTGCGCCTGAGCTGGTGATATTCGGAAGCGGCGAGAGGCTTCGCTTTCCTCGCCCAGAGTGGCTACGTCCGCTGGTGGAGGCTCGAATCGGCCTGGAAACCATGGATACCGCCGCAGCCTGCCGAACCTACAACATCCTCGCTGGCGAGGGGCGGCGTGTGGTGGTCGCTCTGCTGGTGGAATCGAACCCCGCCGCGTCCTGAAAACCTTGCTTTATAGAGCGGCCTCGTGGTCGCCATAGGCGCCAAACTTGTAAATGGGGTAAAATCCATGTTTGCCGACTGTTGCGGCGCCCGACGATCTGGTTGAGCCCACAGCCCAGGCTGAGGCTATTAGGCTTGTGGTTCTCAATTGAACACGTACGGGTTGCAGCGCCGGCGTAACGCCGGGGTATGGCGTGCCGCGTCCACAAAAAACCCGTCACGAGAGAGATTGAAGTTCATATGGCGATCGTTGTCAACAAACCCCTGCCCGAATTTGAAGCGATCGCCACCGGCGACATCAAGGTTACCAATACCTCACACCTTGGGCAGGCACTGATTCTTTATTTTTATCCCAAAGACAACACTCCGGGCTGCACCACGGAAGCGATGCAGTTTCGCGACAAGTACAAGGATTTTGTCAAGGCTGGCGCCGTGGTCTTTGGCGTTTCGCGCGACAACATGAAGTCGCACGAAGACTTCAAGACCAAGCTTGAGCTGCCATTTGAGCTGATTGCCGACACCGAAGAAAAAATGTGCCACATGTTCGGCGTGGTCAAGAACAAGATCATGTACGGCAAGAAGGTAAAGGGCATTGAGCGCAGCACCTTTCTGATGAACGCAGAAGGCATTCTGGTTCAGGAGTGGCGTGGCCTGAAAGTGCCGGGGCACGTGGAAGATGTCCTCAAAGCCGTCAAGGTCATGAAAAAGGCCGCTTGAACCGCGCCCTGCCATGTTGATCTCGGTTGGTGACTGCTGGCAATTTGCTGGTGTCACCTGGGCTTGTGCATAATGTCCTGAATGCTATTGCACAGCGAAACGCCCACCCACTTCAAAGCCGTCTTGGCTTCAAGGCGGCTTTTTCGTTTCTTGCCACACGTCTGAAGTAACTTCCATGCCTCTGCCTCCCCCGCCCGCCAAGCGCGGCGCCCAGTTGCCGCTCGAAGTGATCGATCTGTCTGCCCGCCGAGTCAAAGCTCGTACGGCAACCACAGAGCCCACCGAGACGACCGAAGCAACCCGCCCCATGGCTCGCCTGCTTACTGAAAAGGCAGCGCCTGCCACCCAGGCCATCAAGACCCCCGAGCCAGTTGCAACGGAGCCTCCTGCGGCACGCTTGCCAGCGCGCACCAAGCAGGCGAAGCCCAGCACACCCCCTTCAGCCCCCGAAAAATCAAGTTCAAGGGCCAGTCCGAAGCGCAAGGCCAAAGCGGGCGCTCCTTCGCGCCTTTTTGTACTTGACACCAACGTGCTGCTGCACGACCCGATGGCGCTGTTCCGCTTCGAAGAGCATGACATCTTCCTGCCAATGATCGTGCTGGAAGAACTGGACAACCATAAGAAGGGCATGACCGAAGTCGCCCGCAACGGTCGGCAAACCAGCCGGCTGCTCGATGCGTTGGCCGGAGTCAAGGGCGCCGACATGGCCGAAGGGCTCCAGCTCGACTCTACCGGCTACCGTGACGCCGGAGGCAAGCTGTATTTCGAAACCACCCTCTCGAGGCCATCATGCCGGCCGCCCTGCCACAAGGCAAGGCAGACAACAAGATTCTGGGCGTGGTGGCTGCGCTGAAGAAAAAACACGCTCCACGCGAAGTGATCCTGGTGTCCAAGGACATCAACATGCGCGTGAAAGCGCGTGCGCTGGGCTTGGCCGCTGAGGACTACGAGAACGACAAGACCCTGGAAGACGGCGACCTGCTCTATGCCGGCTCCCTGCAGTTGCCGCCAGACTTCTGGACACGCCAGAGCAAGGCTGTGGAAAGCTGGCAATCAGGCAGCCACACGTTCTACCGCATCAGCGGACCGATCGTGCCCAGCCTGATGATCAATCAATTCGTGTATTTTGAAGCTCCTGGCGAACCAAGCCTGTACGCCCGCGTGACCGAAATACGCGACAAGACGGCGGTACTCAAGACTCTGAGGGATTTCAGCCACCTGAAAAACTCCGTCTGGGGTGTCACCAGCCGCAACAGGGAGCAAAATTTTGCGCTCAACCTGCTGATGGACCCAGAGATCGATTTTGTCACCCTCGCTGGCACCGCCGGCGCAGGCAAGACGCTGCTGGCCTTAGCCTCAGGCTTGACGCAGGTACTGGATGAGCGGCGCTATACCGAGATCATCATGACACGCGCCACGGTCAGTGTGGGCGAAGACATTGGCTTTCTGCCCGGCACTGAAGAGGAAAAAATGGGCCCCTGGATGGGCGCACTGGACGACAACCTTGAGTTTCTGGCCAAAGGCGATGGCGGTGGCGCCGGCGAATGGGGGCGTGCCGCCACCAACGAACTGATTCGTAGCCGCATCAAGATCAAGAGCATGAACTTCATGCGCGGGCGCACCTTCATGAACAAATGGATCATCATTGACGAGGCGCAGAACTTGACGCCCAAGCAGATGAAGACCTTGATCACCCGCGCCGGCCCTGGCACCAAGATCATCTGCATGGGCAACCTGGCGCAGATCGACACTCCCTACCTGACCGAGGGCTCCTCGGGGCTGACCTATGCGGTCGACCGCTTCAAGGGCTGGCCGCATGGCGGGCACATTACGCTGGCGCGCGGCGAGCGTTCGCGACTGGCGGATTTTGCCAGCGACGTGCTTTAGAGCTTCTCAGGGGCCTATGGGCGCCCGGCGCTCCGGGGAGAAACAAGAGGCCTCGTTCTTTTTCCCTCTCCCGAAAGGAGAGGGAGTCAATCGCCCCTGCTGCAGCAATCAGGTTACAACCAACAAACAACGAGGAGAGAAGAATGGGTAGGTTCGCCTTGGCTTTAGCGGTGGTGCTGTCCTTGATGGCTTGCGGAGGAGGAGACGGGCAGCCTCAGCCAACGCCATCCCCACAGCCCACAGATCCGGTGCGCTTCACGCAGATAGCCCCCGCCACTCAGGACCAGCCTACTCACGTGGCATCGCCAGCCATCAAGTATGAACTTGGCCATTTGCCGGTGCTGGGCGCCGTACCAACTCCGAACGTATTCCTCACCCCCATTCGAGGCGCCATCCGTTACCCACAGGCGACCCTACCCAAAAGCGGCAGGGTGAATGACCGCTTCCCTGTCATCTTGCTCTTGCACGGTAACCATGACCCCAGAGATCCCAGCTACCTCGGCTACGACTATCTGGCGCGAGATCTGGCCGAGCACGGCTACGTTGCGGTGTCCATCGACGCCAACGCTATCAACGCAAGCTCCGATGATCCCTTGGCTCCCACCAACGCCGGCGATAGTTCCAGCGTGTCGCGGGGACAGCTGATCTTGGGAACGCTGGACCAACTGCGCTCAATCGACAAGTCGGGCGGCCCCGGATGGATGTCCGACTTGCAAGGCAAGCTGGATTTCGAACGTATTGGCCTGATGGGCCACTCACGAGGAGGCCAGGGGCTGACCAATGCCATCAAGTTCAACCTGCAGCGCGAATCCGTCACCCCTTACGCCTTGAAGTACCAACTAGCTAGAACGCCGGACGCCTTCGCCCACTACCCTGATTTGCTGAGCGCCGTGACGGCTCCTGGCTTCGTGGACGACCAGTTGTTCGCCAAAGCCATTGAAACCGAGGAAATCATCTTCAGCCCGACTGCCAATACAACGAGGCCCTACAACTTTCGAGGAGGGCTTTTGCTGGCCCCCACGGATTTTTACGGCACAGTAGGCTTGGCCAACATTCCGCTGGCCGTCGTATTGCCTTCGTGCGACGGAGACGTATTCAATCTTCAGGGGGCGCGCACGTACGACAACAACCGCTACGGGTTCGATTACGACACGGCCGGCGCCATGCAAGTGCTGGTCCGAGGCGCGAATCACAACTACTACAACACTGAATGGGTGAATGACGACACCAACCCTCCCTATCTCCCTCATGACAGCTATTGCGATGCGCAGCGCGACAAAACGCCCCACCTGACGCCCGAAGACCAGCGTCGCGGCGGACTTTTCCTCATCAACAGTTTCATGCGTCATTTTGTGGGCAATGAAGCGGCCTTCGGGCCGTACTGGAATGGCCTGGCGCAGTTGCCGCAGGCCGCATGCCCAGAAGGCGAATGGCCGTGCGATGCGCGGGTCGCCCTGACCATTCAGCAAGACGCCACCAAACGACTCAGCATCCACCGCTTTGAGTACGCAGACAGTCTGGGCCGAAACGACCTGGGTGGCTTGGTGACGTTACGCGGCTTTGATGCCGCTTCGCTATGCGAAATGCCTTACGGCAACAGCTATGCGGAAGGAGCCTGCATGCCTGGACGGCTTCCCGGTTTTGAAACCAGACAATCGTCCACTGGTGGCTTGCGCTCCATTGCCGAGCATATTCAGCTATCCTGGAGCAGCCCACAAGCCAGCATGTCCACCATGCTGGAGGGTGCATCCGCACAGGCCTACGACACTCTCTCATTCCGAGTCGCCATTGTCCGCCCCTTCGGCCAGGAGATCCAAGTCTCGCTGAAAGATGTTTCGGGGAAATCCGCCTCCGTCAAAGCCAGCCGCTTCAGCGACGCGCTTTATCTGGGCACCACCGCACCCCGTTCAGGCTCACCACTGATGCCGAATGCAGAAGACCTTCCGTTTGTGAACGGCGAACCTGCGCAGCTGATGAACATGGTGGCCATTCCGCTTAGCGCCTTCCAGGGCCTGGACATGGGTCGTTTGAGTGAATTGCGCCTGAGCCTGCCCGGACAATCCGGCAAGATCACCCTGGCAGATGTGCAATTTCAACGAATGGGAAGAGAAAACTGAAACCGGGAGTCTCTGACCGCACCCGGTGTCAGGGCACGGCCACTGCAGGCACCGAGCTTCGGCGCATGGCGCGCACCACTGCAGCCAGCGCCACACCGTACGCGGGCACGAACAGCAACAGGCTCACGGCAAGCTTGATCACGTAGTCGACGACGGCAATTTCCTGCCAGTTCGCGGCCATGAAGGGGTCGATACTGCGCCAGAAAGCGATGCTGAAAAAGGCTGCTGTGTCCAGCGCCTGGCCGAACACAGAGGCTGCGGCGGGCGCCAACCACCAGGCTCGGTTCTTCTGCCTGATGCGATCAAACACCTGAATGTCGAGCAGTTGGCCCAGTACGTAGGCTGCGAAACTGGCCAGGGCGATGCGAAACACGAAACTGTTGAAGTCGCCCAGCGCTGCCATGCCGTTGAAGTGCCCCTCGTGGAAGAGCACCCCCACCACATAGGAGGCCAGCAACGCAGGCAGCATGGCGCGCGTGATGACCCGGCGTGCGGGTGATTTACCGATGAGCCGGACCGTGAGATCGGTTGCCAGAAAAATGAATGGGAAACTGAACGCGCCCCACGTACTGTGATAGCCCAGCAAACTGATGGGCAACTGCACCAGGTAATTGCTGGCGATGATGATGGCGATATGAAAAGCCACCAGGGCAGAGAGATAAAACGGCACGCGAGACGGCGGTGCCTGAACTGACGTCATGACAAGTCCTTTTTGGTGAATGGGGGCGAGGGAACCCATGTCGGCAAGATTGCGGGGCTGATTGTAAGCCTCATGCCGATTTACCACCCCGTGCGGGGAAAGAACGAATTGTGGTTAGGAAATTCCCCCACGGGGCGCTTATTCCAAATACGCATATATCAACAACAAAGTATTGGTTTGTTATTGCATAAGGGATAGGTACATTCGGTGGCAGAGAAATCCCGCCTGGGCATCCAGGTGTCCCACTGAATAAGCTGATGTACCAATACACCCACTTTGATAAACAGTTCGTTGCCCTGCGCGCCCAGCAGTTTCGTGACCAACTGGAGCGCTGGCAGCGCGGCGAATTGACTGACGAGCAATTCCTGCCCTTGCGCTTGCAGAATGGCTGGTACGTGCAGCGCTATGCCCCCATGGCCCGGATTGCCGTGCCCTACGGCGAAATCAGCAGCGAGCAGCTTCACGTGCTCGCCCGCATAGCGCGTGACTACGACCGCCCTGACACCGACCTGCTGGCCCATGCCCAGGCCACGCAGGATGAGCTGCAAGCCGCCCAACCGGGCCTGACCCTGGCGGCGCCACTGCTTCAGTACGGCTACGGCCACTTCACGACGCGCACCAACGTTCAGTTCAACTGGATCCCACTGTCCAAGGCCGCTGATGTCATGGAGTTGCTGGCGAGCGTGCAGATGCACGGCATCCAGACCAGCGGCAACACGATTCGCAACATCACCTGCGAAGCGCTGGCGGGGATCGCCCCAGATGAAATCGTCGACACACGGCCCTTCGCCGAAATTTTGCGCCAGTGGAGCACGCTGCACCCTGAGTTTGCATTCCTGCCGCGCAAGTTCAAGATCGCGTTCAATGGCGCTGAGGAAGATCGCGCCGCCACGGGCTGGTACGACGTGGGTCTGCAAGCTCTGCGCAACGACGCAGGCGAAGTCGGTTTTACGGTGAAAGTGGGCGGTGGCATGGGCCGCACGCCGGTGATTGGCACTGCGGTGCGCGAGTTCCTGCCCTGGAATCAGCTGCTGAACTTCCTGGAGGCGGTGGTGCGGGTCTATAACCGCTATGGACGCCGCGACAACAAATGGAAGGCGCGCATCAAGATTCTGGTGAAGGCCGAGGGCCAACGCTTCATCGATGAAGTGGAAGCCGAGTACCGCGCCATTGTGGAACAGGATGGCGCCCCCCACACCATTACGCAGGCCGAACTGGACCGGGTGTCAGCGAACTTCGTGGTGCCTGAGCTTCGGCCAGCCAACCAGCCCAGCCAGGTTGATGTCAACAGCCGTGCTTTCCAGCGCTGGCTCACGCAGAACGTTCGGGCCCACCGCCTGCCGGAGCTCCGAGTGGTGAATCTCTCGTTCAAGCGTCCTGGCGCCGCCCCGGGCGATGCCGACGCGGCAGTTCTTGCTGCAGTGGCCGAACTGGCTGACCGCTTCAGTGCCGGTGAAGCGCGCTTGACGCACGAACAAAACCTGGCGTTGCCGTGGGTGCACGCCAGCGACCTGCCGGCCCTCTACGAGCAAGCCAAGTCGCTCGGGTTGGCACAGCCCAATATTGGTCTCATCAGCGACATGATTGCATGCCCCGGAGGTGATTATTGCTCGCTGGCCAACGCTCGCTCGCTGCCGATTGCCGCCGCATTGATGGAGTTGTACCAGGACATCGACGAAGCGACTGATCTGGGCCCCATTGACTTGCACATCAGCGGCTGCATCAACAGCTGCGGTCACCACCACAGCGGCCATATCGGCATTCTGGGCGTCGATAAGGACGGCAAGGAGTGGTATCAGGTGACGTTGGGCGGCTCCGATGGCTCGGCACTGTCTGGCCCGGCGCACCCAGGCAAGGTCGTGGGCCCCTCGTTTTCTGCCGCAGAGGTTCCAGGGGTCGTGGAAGCCATTCTCGACACCTACCGCGACCTGCGCCTGAGCGCGGCTGAGCATTTCATCGACACGCTGCGGCGCGTTGGGCACGAGCCATTCAAACAGTCCGCCAACGCTGCCCGCCGCACCGACCCGCGAGCCAGCCGCCAAAGCGAAGAAGCTATGGCCTGAGCCAGGCCGGAAACACCCGATTCAGAGAAAAGAACATGAAACTCATCGCCGCAGGCGCCGAACCCGCTCACAACGAAGCGCCGAATACACTGCAAGTGGCCAACGATGCCGACATTGCCGCGCTGTCGGCCGAGGGCGCGTTCCAAGGCATCGAACGCATAGACCTGGACTTTCCAAAGTTCACGGATGGCCGCGCCTTCAGCCAGGCCGTGTTGCTGCGCCGCCGCTTCGGCTTCACCGGCGACATCCGCGCCCATGGCGACGTGCTGATTGACCAACTGGTGCAAATGGCACGCAGCGGCTTCACCAGCGCCGTGTTGGCAGAAGGTGTGGATGCCAGCGCGGCCGAACGGCAATTCAAGCGCTACTCCGCCTTCTACCAAGGTGACATGCAGCAACCTCTGCCACATTTTGCGCGTCAGGAGGCTGCATGAACGGAGCCGTCAGCATGCTGCCGGGAGCGACCTCACTATCCGCCGAGGCCGCGCCCGATGTGGCGTCAGCCATTGAGCTTTATGCGCGCCCTTCAGCAGAGTTCGATGCCAAGCTGCGCGAAACCGTGGTCACGCTGCTCAAGGCAGCAGCCACCGGTCCGGTGACGCAGGCCAGCAGCCTGGGCGCGGAAGACATGGTGATTACCCACCTGATCAACGCGCATGAACTGCCCATAGGCATTTTTGTGCTCGACACTGGCGCCCTGCATGCGGAGACGGTAGCCCTGATCGATCGGTTACAAGCGCAGCAGGATACGCACCCGCACGCGCCCCTCACTGTCTACCGACCAGCGCAGGAATCGGTCGTGCAGTTTGTTGCCCGCGAGGGCCGTGATGCGATGTACAAGAGCATCGACCTGCGTAAGGCCTGCTGCAGCATTCGCAAGATGGAACCGCTAAGCCGCGCCTTGGCAGGCAAGAAAGCCTGGATCGCCGGTCTGCGGCGCGAGCAATCCGGCGCAAGGGCTGCAGTGGATCTGGTAGACCGGGCAGAAGAGGACAGCAAAGGGCTGCTCAAGTACAACCCGCTGGCCAACTGGACCTGGGGCGACGTGTGGCACTACATCGCTCAGCATGAAGTGCCCTACAACCCGCTACACGACCAGTTCTTTCCGAGCATTGGGTGCGCACCTTGCACCCGTGCGATCACCGTGGGCGAGGATTTTCGCGCCGGGCGTTGGTGGTGGGAAGACGAAGCCGCCAAGGAGTGTGGCTTGCATGTGAAAGATTCCGCACCTTCGTCCCCCGGCTCTCGCCCGACAGACGCGAGCCATCGCCAAACTCAAATCCAGAGCCACGCATGAACGCCCGTACAGAACCCAAGCTCCTGCTACCGCCTCACCAGTTGGGGAACACTCACCTCGATGCGCTGGAAGAAGAAACCATCTTCCTGCTGCGCGAAGTCGCGGCTGCATTCGAGCGCCCTGCCCTGCTGTTCTCCGGCGGCAAGGATTCACTTGTGCTGCTCAAGTGCGCTGAAAAAGCCTTTGGCGTGGGCAGAATTCCCTACCCTCTGCTGATGATCGACACCGGCCACAACTTCCAGGAAGTGACGGATTTCCGCGATCAACGGGCGGCAGAATTGAAGGCCGAACTGATTGTGCGCAGCGTGGAAGACAGCATGGCGCGCGGTACGGTGCGTCTGGCCCATCCGGAAGAAAGCCGAAACGCGCACCAGTCGGTGACGCTGCTGGAAGCGATCGAAGAGTTCCGCTTTGACGCGCTGATCGGTGGCGCCCGGCGCGATGAGGAAAAGGCCCGCGCCAAGGAACGCATTTTCAGTCACCGCGACAGCTTTGGCCAATGGCAGCCCAAAGCACAGCGACCTGAACTGTGGTCATTGTTCAATACCCGCCTGCACAGTGGTGAACACTTTCGGGTGTTTCCCATCAGCAACTGGACCGAGCTGGATGTGTGGCAGTACATTGAGCGGGAGCAGATCGGCCTGCCCAGCCTGTACTACGCGCACCAGCGAGAGGTGGTAGAGCGGCGAGGCTTGCTGGTGCCGGTGACGCCCCTCACACCTCCAAGGGATGGCGAAACTACGCAAACCCGCACCGTGCGTTTTCGCACCGTGGGTGACATTACCTGCACCTGCCCCGTGCCCAGCGAAGCGGCCACGCCGGGCGAGATTGTCATAGAGACACTGGCAGCGGACGTGAGCGAACGTGGCGCCACGCGAATGGACGACAAGACCTCCGAAGCCTCGATGGAGAAGCGCAAGAAGGACGGGTATTTCTAGGAGCTCCCAGGGGTTTTCCGGTGTTCTTAGGGCTTCTCAGGAGATCCCAGGAGATCCGGGGGACTTTCAGAAGCTTGTTGGGCTTCGCTTTGCTCAGCGCCAACCTACAGATTCAATTTCGCAAAAAACATGACTACCGAGCTGACACTTTCCCTTGATCATCCCGTTGCGGCTGAAGGCACCCAGGCGGCCCTGCGCTTTATCACTTGCGGGAGCGTGGACGACGGCAAGAGCACGCTGATCGGCCGGCTGCTGGTAGACAGCAAAGCGGTTCTGCAAGACCACCTGGCTGGCGTGACCCGGCAAGGCGAGACCGACCTGGCACTGCTGACCGACGGGCTGTCCGCCGAGCGGGAGCAAGGCATCACCATTGACGTGGCCTACCGCTACTTCAGTACCGAGGCTCGCAAGTTCATCATCGGCGACGCGCCGGGGCACGAACAGTACACACGGAACATGGTGACTGCAGCGTCGCAGGCGGATGCCGCCGTGGTGCTGGTGGATGCTACCAAGCTGGACTGGCAGAGTGCCGACCTCACGCTGCTGCCGCAAACGCGCCGCCATGCGTTGTTGCTACAGTTGTTGCGCGTGCCTTCCGTCGTTTTTGCGATCAACAAGCTGGATGCCGTCAGCGACCCGGCCCAGGCCTTCGCGCACATACGTGGCGCATTGGAAGCCTTTGTACAAGAAGGCGGCATACAGTCCGCAGGAATTCTGCCTATTTCCGCTCTCAAGGGTTGGAACGTCGTGGAGGCCGGCCACCACCCCGCTGGCTGGTGCGGCTATGTGGGCGCCACATTGCTGGAAATTCTGGAGAACCTGCCCGTCACCCCGCGCGAGACCGATCTGCCGCTGGCCTTTCCTGTGCAGTGGGTGGAGAAATTTTCCTCTTCCAGTGACACCACTCAAGGACGCCGCGTTTTCTGGGGTCGAGTTTCGACGGGCAGCGTCGCCCCTGGCACGCAGGTCACGCTTTTGCCGGGAGGCCAGCAAGCGGTGGTCGCGCAGGTACTGGACCATACACGCGAGCCCCACGCCATCTCTGCGGGTCAAAGCGCCGGCATCATCCTTGATCGCGAGGTCGACGTTTCTCGTGGGGACTGGATCGTGGCGGCTCCCCAGCCCGTGGCCAGTGCTACGGATTTCGACGAGCCCTCCCGCCCGGTCTGGCCCACCACGCGTGAACTGAAGGCCACGATCGCCTGGCTCGACGACGAGCCGCTCGTGGCCGGACGCGTGTACTGGGCCCTGCACGGACACCGCTGGGTCAAGGCCAAGGTCAAGCGCGTAGTGGAGCGTTTGGACATCCATACCCTGAAACGTGAAGACGCCACGCAACTGGATCCCAATGCCATAGGGCACGTGGAACTGGCGCTGCAAGAGCCCATACCTGCCACGCCGTTCGCCCGAAGCCGCACTCTCGGCTCGCTGATTCTGGTGGACACTGCCACCCACAAGACAGCCGGTGCTGTATTGGTGAACTGATCGCCTGGACAAAGGCCAAGCTCTGCTCTGGGGGGCCACTGAGCCTGTACAGCCTGGAACCAGCCCAAAGCTCAACGGCGTTTCATACTCTCCCCGGGACATACGTGGTACGGTTGCTCCAATTCACAAGGAGTTTTTCGTACGATGCCCGACCCTCGACAAGTGGAACTTTCCTTGCCGCACAGCGCGCCCCATGCCCAATCATTCGCCGACGTTGCAGCCACTCTGGGGACATCACCTGACATCGGCTTATCGACCGAGGTAGCTACCCAGCGGCTGGTGGAGCACGGCCCCAACGCACTGCCCTCGCAACCCCGGCGAACGCTGGCCCAGCGCCTCTGGCCGCAATTTGCCAATGCACTGATCGTCTTCTTGCTGGCAGGCGCCAGCATGGCCGCAGTGCTCGGGCACTGGGTGGATGCCGGAGTCATCGCCCTCGTGGTGCTGGTAAACGCCATCGTCGGCGTCCTGCAGGAAGGCAAGGCCGAGTCTGCCATGGAAGCGCTGCGCGACATGCTCTCGCCCCATGCACGCGTCGTGCGCGATGGGACGCAGCAAGTGATCGACGTGGCCCAGTTGGTACCAGGAGATCTGGTGCTGTTGGAAGCCGGTGATCGGGTGCCCGCGGACCTGCGGCTGGTCTCCGCGCGGAGCTTGCGCATCGAAGAAGCGGTGCTGACAGGTGAATCCGTCGCCTCGGAAAAATCCAGCGAACCAGTGGCTAAGGAGGTGCCTCTAGGCGACCGTGCGAGCATGGCGTTCTCGGGCACTCTGGTGGCGGCTGGGCAGGCGCGCGGCATTGTGACGGCCACCGGCACGCGTACCGAAATCGGAAAAATCAGCGAGATGCTGGGCGCCATTGCCCCACTCACCACACCGTTGCTCAAGCAGATCAACCGATTTGGCAGGCAACTGACGGTGGCTGCACTCGCAGTGGCGGCGTTGCTGTTCATCTTTGCCGTTTCTGTGCGAGGCCTCGAGTGGATCGACGCCATGATGATCGTGGTGGCACTGGCCGTGGGTTTCGTGCCAGAGGGACTGCCGGCCGTGATTACCATCACACTGGCCATTGGCGTACAGCGCATGGCAGCACGCCAAGCCATTGTGCGCCAACTCCCTGCAGTGGAGACTCTGGGCGCTACCAGCGTGATCTGCTCCGACAAAACCGGCACGCTGACGCGCAATGAGATGACCTGCCGTCATCTGATCACTGCCACCGGTGAAGCCACGGCCAGCGGCGCAGGCTACGCACCCACCGGACATGTGCGCCTGGCTGATGGCCGCCCACCCGGTGACGACATGCATCAACTGGCGCGCATCGGGCTGTTGTGCAACGACGCCGAGCTGACCGAGGACGAACAGAACTGGCTCGTCACAGGCGATCCCATGGAGGGCGCGCTGCTGGCGCTGGCCTACAAGGCAGGGCTGAACGCCCAGGCAGAATGCGATTCGCACCCGCGCAAGGACCTGGTGCCCTTCGATGCCGCCCATCGCTATATGGCCACCCTGCACTCGACGCCCGAGGGGGTGTCACTGATCGCGGTAAAAGGCGCGCCAGAGGCTGTGTTGGCCATGTGTACCCACGCGTTGGGGGCAGACGGCCATCAGCGCGTGCCACTGGATCGCGCGGCATGGCATGAACGAATTGAAGCTGTGGCCGCCGAGGGCGAGCGCGTACTGGGGTTTGCATTTGTACGCCTGCCGGAACCGCGAACGCACATTGAAACGGCTGACCTGTATGGCTTGGTATTTGCCGGGATCATTGGTTTCATCGACCCCCCAAGACCAGAGGCCATTGAAGCAGTAGCGGATTGTCGCAGCGCTGGCATTCGCGTCAAGATGATCACAGGCGACCACGCCGCCACGGCCGCCGCGATAGCGAAGCAACTGGGTCTTGCCGAGACACCCATCGTCGTCACCGGCGCCGACGTCAGTGCCACGACCGAAAAAGCCCTGCCTGATCTTGCCATGCGCGCAGACGTATTCGCACGCACCAGCCCCGAGCATAAGCTGCGCGTGGTGCAAGCCTTGCAGAGCCAAGGTGCCGTGGTCGCCATGACCGGTGATGGCGTGAATGACGCTCCGTCGCTCAAACAGGCCGACGTGGGCATTGCCATGGGGCACAAAGGCACAGAAGCAGCCAAGGAGGCCTCTCAGGTGGTTCTGGCGGACGACAATTTTGCGTCCATCGTGGCTGCCGTGAACGAGGGGCGTACGGTGTATGACAACGTCCGCAAGGTTGTTGCCTGGACACTCCCCACCAACGGCGGCGAAGTGCTGGCCGTCGCTGCCGCATTGATGCTCGGAATCACCCTGCCCATGTCGCCTGCGCAGATCCTCTGGATCAACATGGCCCTCACCATTACTCTTGGCCTGGTGCTGGCCTTCGAGCCGCCCGAAGAAGGGGTGATGCGCCGACCACCGCGCCAGCCCCATGCCCCTCTGATGTCTCCGTTCATGCTGTGGCGGCTGGTCCTGGTGTCGCTTCTGTTCACCGCGGCCACATTTGCGGTCATGGCCTGGGGCCGTTGGCGTGGCCTGGAAATCGAGGCCACACGAACGCTGGTGGTCAACACATTCTGCGCACTGGAAGTTGGCTATCTGTTTTCCGTGCGCTATTTGCACGGCAGCTCTTTCACGCTGCGCGGCCTGCGCGGAACGCCTGCGGTGCTCTACGCCGTGCTAGGGGTCGTGGTGCTGCAGTTGGCTTTTACCTACACACCCTGGATGCAGGTACTCTTTGATTCACGATCAGTGTCCCTGCCGGACCTGCTGATCGCGATCGGCATGGGCGTATTGCTGATGGCGGTGCTGGAAATCGAGAAGACCGTGTTGCGCCGGCTGGATTGGTTCGACGAGCTGCGAGCTCCAGGTTGATAGCGGACACACAAGCAGACACTCAAGCAGGCAACAACCAGAATGCAGCTCTTATCCTTTCCGGTAGCACGGCCACCCGATCGCATCCGTCGGCACAAGCCCCCGGCAGCTAAAATCAGACAGTTTTCTTGAGCGCGCACCGCATTCTGCATGGCACCGCCCAGGACCCCACCAACTTTGAACTTCACCATAAGAAAATGACCCACGTCGTCACCGAAGCCTGCATCCAATGCAAATACACCGATTGCGTGGACGTGTGCCCGGTCGATTGCTTCAAGGAAGGCCCCAACTTCCTCACCATCGACCCTGATGAATGCATCGATTGCGCCGTCTGCATCCCGGAGTGTCCGGTTAACGCCATCTACGCCGAAGAAGACGTGCCCAAGGATCAGCAGCATATGATCAAGATCAATGCCGACCTGGCCGTCTCGCCCAACTACAAGACGATCACCAAGCGTAAAGAGCCGCTGCCGACGGCCGAAGAGTGGAAGGACCGCACGGACAAGCTCCCCGAACTCAAGCGCTGAACCACGCTGTGCCTTCACAGATCGGCCCCGAACACGCTGTTTCGCCCGTTGAAACCGATGTTGCCATCATTGGCGCCGGTCCTGTCGGGCTCTTCGCAGTCTTTGAACTGGGGCTGCTGGAGCTTTCTGCGCACGTGGTCGACGCGCTGCCTCGTGCAGGCGGCCAACCGGCGGAGCTCTATGCGGACAAGCCGATCTACGACATACCGGGCACGCCCGTCTGCACGGGCCAGCAATTAACCGACGGTCTGTTGCAGCAGATTGCGCCCTTCAAGGTGCCACTGCACCTGGGACACCGCGTGGATACTCTGCAGCGTCAGCCAGACGGCCGTTTCCTGCTTGCGACGCACAAAGGACTCCAGCTGCTGGCCAAAGCGGTGTTCATAGCGGCTGGCGTCGGCGCCTTTGAGCCCAGACGACTCAAGCTTGAGGGTCTGGACGCGCTCGAAGACCAAGATCTGTTCCATCACTACCCCGGTGACGAGGCACTGTCTGACCAGCAGGTGGTGATTGTGGGGAGCGAAGACAGCGCACTGGAGCGTGCCATTGAACTGGCCACCATGCCGCAGCCGCGCCCGAGGAGCGTGACGCTGCTGCACCGCCGAGACAGTGTGCAGGCTGCTCCCGCTACCACGGAACGCTTTCGCGCCCTTTGTGCAGAAGGAAGAATCCACTTTGCCATCGGCCAGGCCCAGGGGTTCGATGCCCCGGACGGCCGACTGACTGCCCTGCACATCCTTGGGCCGGACGGCAACACCTACTACCTGGCCGCTGATAAGCTGCTGGTCATGCAAGGCTTCAGTCCGAAGCTGGGGCCTGTCGCGTCCTGGCATTTGGCCATGGAGCGCAAGCAGTTAGTGGTGGACACCGAAAAATTCCAGACCAGTACGCCCGGCATTTTCGCCGTTGGCGACGTCAATACCTACCCCGGGAAGAAAAAGCTCCTGCTCAGCGGCTTCCATGAAGCCACGCTGGCAGCTTACGCAGCGCAGACTCTGATTGCGCCGGAACGGGAAATTCCTCTCCAATACACCACCAGCAGTTCGCGGGTGCATCGGCTGCTGGGTGTTGACCCACAATAAACCCACCTACAAAAAGGAGCAAGAGCATGCAGATCAAGGACAAGGTTTTCATCGTCACCGGTGGCTCATCGGGCTTGGGTGAAGGCACGGCGCGCATGCTCGCCGCGGAGGGTGCCCAGGTAGTGATTGCCGACATGCAGGCGGAAAAAGGCGAAGCGGTTGCCAAAGAGATCGGCGGAGCCTTCTTGAAATGCGACGTCAGCAACGAGGCTGACGGTCAGGCCGTCGTGGCGAAGGCGACCTCCATGGGCAAGCTGATGGGCCTGGTCAACTGCGCTGGAATTGCGCCCGCGGAAAAAACCGTGGGCAAGTCCGGCCCGCACAAGCTGGATGTGTTCACCAAGACAATCATGGTCAACCTGGTGGGCACTTTCAACATGATCCGCCTGGCGTCAGACGCCATGGCAAAGAATGATCCGGAAAGCACCGGCGAGCGAGGCGTGCTGATCAGCACAGCCAGCGTCGCGGCCTATGACGGACAGATTGGCCAGGCAGCCTATTCAGCGAGCAAGGGTGGAGTGGTCGGCATGACCCTGCCTATCGCTCGTGATCTGGCACGCAACGGCATCCGCAACATGACCATCGCCCCCGGCCTGTTCGGCACACCCATGCTGTTTGGCATGCCGCAGGAAGTCCAAGACTCCCTCGCCGCCAGCGTGCCTTTCCCCAGCCGCCTGGGAACACCTCAAGACTACGCCAAGCTGGTCAAGCACATCGTGGAGAACGACATGCTCAACGGCGAGGTGATCCGGCTGGACGGTGCCGTTCGCCTGGCGCCAAAATAGGCCAACTGGGGCGGCCCAATGCACTTACCTATCTCAGCGACTTGATTTAGATCATTTTCGATCTCTGCAAGTAAGCTAAAAATACTCTTGCAGGGCATCTGGCGCCCGTCAACAAGGAATATCTTCATGATCTGGATGGGTCGCGCAATCACGGTGGGTGCGGGTGTGTGCGCCCTGGCAGCACCGGCCTTAGGGCAAGATGAGGTTCGGAGCCTGGAGACGGTGACCGTGATTGGCACGGGGCTTCCCACGGAAGTCATGCGCAACCCGGCTTCAATCACCGTGATTTCGGCCGAATCCATCGAGCAGTCGGCACCCGTTTCCGTGGCCACCCTGCTGCGCGAGGTGCCGGGTATACAGATCTCGGAAGAAGGCATTGAGCGCATCTCGATTCGCGGCGAAACCTCGCGCCGTGTAGCCATTCTGATCGACGGACAGAAACTAACCGACCATAGCGGCTACGGCCAGCCCGTGCTGGTGGATCCGACGACCATTGAACGGATCGAGGTGGTGAGGGGCTCTTCATCGGTAGTTTCCGGAAGCAGCGCCATTGGCGGGGTGATCAACATCATCACCAAAAAAGGGGCGAGCAAGCCATTCAGCCTCACTGCCACGGCAGGTTATATGTCCGCCACGCGCGGACACCGGCTGTCTGCCACGGCGGCCGGCACCGTGGATGCAGGCCCGGGCGCACTGGATTACAACCTCAGCCTCGGCCGCATGAAGCAAGGCGACCGCCACACACCAGACGGCAAGCTGACACCCTCCGATGTACACGACCAGAATGTCTCCGGTCACCTTGGCTACCGGGTCGGCAAGCACAGCTTAGGGGTGCGAGCCCAAGCTTACGATCTGGGCGCCAACGTTTACGTGGTCAACCAGCCCAATTTTTTCATCTCACTGCCCCGCCGCGATCTGCGCAAATTGTCCGCGTTCTATGAAGGCAAGGAGCTGACGCCTTGGCTGACCAAGCTGAGCGCCAATTTTTACCGGCAGACGATTGAACGCGATTTTCGCAACGATTTCACCACAGCTGCCGGCCCCTTGCGCCTGCGAGTGCTCGCGAACTCGCTGGACAAACAAGCCACCAGCGGAGCCAATCTACGCGCCGAGATGAAATTCTCTACGGGCAGTCGCTCCGTAGCCGGGCTCGAATGGGAAGACGACGCGCTTGCGACTGACAAAGTTACCAACACCACGCGCACCCCGCCGGGCACCACCGCCACGACGCTGCGTTACGATGATGCTGTTACACGCACTCTTTCCTTTTTCGGACAGCATGAAATCGAGCTGACTGACCAGCTCACCGCTAACGTGGGTGCTCGCTGGTACCGGGTTCGCTCCAGCCACGACGCCTCCACCACCAATGGCCGCGCCAACCTCACCAGCAGGGGTGGCTCCGACAGCCTCGTCCTGGGTTCTACCGGACTGGTCTGGAGGCCCAGCAATCAACTGGCTCTGCGCGCCAACATCTCACAGGGCTATATTTACCCGAGCCTGGGTCAGCTATTCCTGACGACCACCGGTGGAAGCAACACTTTCGTCGGCAACCCGGATCTGCGCCCTGAAGTTTCCACCACCTATGAGCTGGGCGCCCGCTATGCGCACGGAGGAACGGTGATCGACGCCACCTTGTTCCACGCTCGCTCAAAGGATTACATCGCGTCCTTGATCACCGGCAACATGGGACGTTATGAGAACGTGGATGCCGCCCGCAGCACTGGAGTTGAAGTGTATGCCGAGCAGTCCATCCGTTCGTGGGGGTTGACCCCCTATGCCTCTTTGGCTGCCATGCGTCGGCAACTTCGCTACGGCACCGGCTTCAATACCTACGATGGTGGATCACCCAGTCTGGCCGGGAAAATCGGCTTGCGCAAAGACTGGGCCTGGGGCAGCACAGCCGGCAGCGTAGATCTCTTCCTGCGCGGCGAAAGCAAGGTGCGCATGCGCGGAAACACCGGCACCCTGACCGATTCGGCCGCAGGCTACGCCACGCTCAACCTGCGGGCCTACGCCGAGTTCGGCCACGGCCTTAGCTTGGTGGCAGAACTTAACAACCTGACCAACCGGAGCTACACGCCCTACGACCAGATGCCTGGCGCAGAGCGCTCCTTCAATCTGTTCTTGACGAAGAAATTCTGAGCCTGGAAACGGGTCCAGGCTGAGGGCAGCTCAGCCTGGATCCAGGTTAAAGAAATCGGGGCAGAAGCCCCGATTGTTTTACTTCTTGTAAGGCTTGGCTACGCGAGCCGGCGCGCCGGCATGGCCACGCGGTGCGGCAGGCTTGCGGTTCTGGCCAAACGTGGTGGCCTTGACACGCGCCATAGGTTGGCCGTGACTTGGCCTGGCGAAATCGCCAAAACCTTCATTGCGACGACCGCCGGCACCAGCGCCGCGATCTGATCGGTCGAAGCTGGACTCAGAGTTGAACTGGCGAGGCCCACGGGAATCGCCTCCGTGTGGGCGACCGAAGCCCTCACGGCCGCCGCTGCTGCGACGGGGGCGGCCGCCCGGCTTGCCACCGCGACCAAATTCCTTCGGACCGGTCACCGGCGGGAAAGACTTGGTCGGCTCCAGGCCGTCGATGGTCAGTGGCTTGAAGGGCTGCTGAGTGCAGGCCTCAATGTCAGCCAACCGGCGACGATCGCGGATTTCGGCGAGCGTGACTGCCAGGCCGTCGCGGCCAGCACGGCCGGTGCGGCCAATGCGGTGGGTGTAATCGTCGGCTTTCATGGGCAGGCCGAAATTGAACACGTGGGTAATGGTGGGCACATCAATGCCGCGAGCTGCCACGTCAGTGGCTACCAAAATCTGCACACGGCCTTCGCGCAGCGCAGTCAGCCTGCGGTTGCGCACGGCCTGGCTCAAGGCGCCATGCAGCGACACGGCAGCAAAGCCGGCCTGTTGCAAGTCTTCGGCGAGTTCTTCGCATTCGATCTGCGTGCAGGCGAAAACGATAGCCTGATTGATGGCCGGGTCACGCAGCCAGTAGTCCAGCAGGCGACGCTTGTGATCCGGACTGTCGGCCCAGTACAGTTCCTGGCGGATGTTGGCGTGAGCTTCACGCGGGGAATCAATCTGGATGCGCTGCACGCGTGAACCGCCATCATGCATGACACGCATGGCCAGTTGCTGAATGCGCGGGGCGAAGGTGGCCGAGAACATCATGGTCTGCTCACGCTGGACGGTGAGCTGGTTGACCTCTGCCAGGTCATCAGCAAAGCCCAGATCCAGCATGCGGTCAGCCTCATCCACGACGAGGAAGCGCACTTCATCGAGCTTGATCTGGCCAGAGCGCTGAAGATCAAGCAAACGACCAGGCGTGGCCACTACGAGGTTGGCATTTTGCAGCTTGGCGATTTGCAACTGGTAGGGCATTCCGCCCACGATGTTGGCAATGCGCAGGCCGCGGCAGTGCTTGACGAGATCAATGGCGTCGGCCGCCACCTGCTGAGCGAGCTCGCGTGTGGGGCACAGCACCAGCGCGCCGGGCACCGCAGGCTTGAAATGACGCGAATTGGTGGGGTCTTTGCGGCGTGGGCGCTTTGGAGCGGGCTCACCACGGGACAGAGCCTCGGCAACCTTGGCATCCCATGCAGCCTTTTCGCGTTCGAAGGCCTCTTCCTGATGTGCAATGAGGGTATGAAGCACGGGCAGCAGAAAGGCTGCAGTCTTGCCGCTACCGGTCTGGCTGGACACCATGAGGTCGGCGAAGTGCTTGGCGTCGCCCTGCAGAGCCAGCGGAATGGCGCGTGCTTGAACGGTGGTGGGTTCAGTGAAGCCAAGATCCGCGACAGCCTGCACCAACTCGGGGGCAAGACCCAGCGCAGCGAAGGCATTAGGGGTTGCATTGGCCGGAGCCACGGCTTCAGGCAAGGCAGCTTCAAAGGCAGGCGCCTCAAAAGCAGCGGTTTCTTGGGACGGGAGTGCCGTCAGGTGATCAAAGGAATCCATGTGTCGTTTCTTTCCGGCATGCAACAGCCGAACCGGCCCGGGGTAAAGCTACAAAAATAGCTACCCAAGGCGGGCCAGTGGCGACGCGCATGTCAAATGGTCGGGAACCTGAGGTACCCGGGGTTTAAAAAAACACCAACCATCCAACAACGCGGCAAGCAAAAGAAACGGCGAGTGCCCAAAAGGGCATTGCGCCAGCGAAAAACAGATAGAGTGCCCTGTTCGGACAGACCTTATGCTTTTCGCCTTTGAGTCAACCCAGCCAAGTTTGGCGGGAGACGGCGTGCGAGAAGGGAGATGTAATCAACAACGCAGCCGCTTAATAGCCGGATGCGAAGCCACTGATTATGTCAGCAAATGCGAAATGATGCAATGCACCATACCGAATTAAATAACGGCTCACAAATTCTGCAGTGCGGCTTGCACTTGCTGCTCGAACAAGGTCTCGTCTCCAAGTGCGTTGGCGTTCAACAGGGCCAGCTTGACTAGAAACAGCTGCGCCTTCTCGGTGCCGGCCTGGTCTATGGCGGTCGCCAGGGTGTCGTATACAGCTTCCAGGCCGCCGATGGACAGGGGAATGCGGTCGGTCATTTGCGTGGCTCCTACAGGTGTTAGCTTGGCAGTGCGGCATCGAACGCCGCCTGCAGGCGGGTGGCGTCGAGAGTGAGCCAGCGAGCGCAGACGTGCTGGTCAGGACGAAGCAGGTAACCGGCGCCACTGGATTGCACGCCATAGCGGCTGCGGAAGTGGCCGCCGTGATCAGCTAGCGTGAGATCAGCACCCGCAACAGTATGCGACGCCCCTACGGCGATCACTCGAATCGGCACACCCTTGCCACGAACGGCGTCGATCACCTTCATCAAGGAAGGGGGCATCGCCGAACCTTCGGTGAAGTAAAGCAGATCGAACCCACCTCCCAGATGGTCGATCAGGAATTCGTCGGCGCCCAGGCGGACGTTCTGAGGTGGCGCGCCGTGCGCCGGGCCGGCGCGAAAAAGCGCGTTGTCGTCCCCGACACTGTTGAGTTGCGAGTGCGTGTATTCGTGAGGACGCGAAGTGCGCCAGTGATAGAGAGGGCGCACGAATTCCTGGGTGAGGGAAAGCGACAATACCGCGTCTCGCAGGAGACGAAACCCCTCGCTCGGGGGCGCCATGAAGCGAGTGCTCTTGCCGGCCTCTTCAATGATTTCTCGAGCCGCACCCACCCGCTCTTCACTGAAATTGGTGAGCAGCTGCCTGCCTGCCAGGCCCTTGACGACGAACGCCAGATGCCAGGCCAGGGACTGGGCGTCCTGAAACGCGGTGTTGGCGCCTCGAACTCCAAAAATCGGCAGCAGGTGCGCCGCATCACCCGCAAAGAGTACGCTGCCATGGACGTAGTCAGGCAGCGTGAGGGTTCGGGCGGAGTAAACAGAGGACCAATCCATTTCCCACGGCTTTCCGGCGTGGCCGATCATCGCCAGTTGGGCGTCGATGCGTCGCTTCAGAGATTCGGGCTTCAGCGCTTCGGCGGGCGTTTCTCCAGGGGGAAGCTGATAGTCGACTCGCCAGATGCCGTGAGGCTCGCGGTGCATCAAAATGGTGTTGCCCGGATTCCAGTCCGGGTCAAAATAGGCTAGGCGTTCGGTTGGGAGAGGCAGATCGATGCGGATGTCGGCGATAACGAAGTTGCCTTCGTAGGAGGCCCCCTCCATCTTCAGCCCCAGCATGGACCGAATGTCGGAGCGCCCACCGTCGGCTGCGACCAGCCAGTCAGCTTCCAGTGCGTAAGGGCCTTCAGGTGTGTCAATGTCGACGAGCGCATGATCGCTCTGTTGCTGCACGCCGACGACCTTGTTGCCCCAACGCAGATCAATCAGGGGGTTAGCCTTACAGGCATCGAGCAGGTATTCTTCAAGGTACTGCTGCTGTATGTTGAGCATGGGAAAGAAGCGGTCGTCCTCCTCATGCGGCGCTTCCATGCGGAACACGCGTTGTCCCTGGTAATAGGAGTTACCGAAACGCCAGGGCAGGCCGTTTTCTGTCAAACGAGCAGACACACCGACCTGCTGCAGGATTTCCATGGATCGGCGTGTGAACACAATGGCCCGGCTACCCTGGGAAACCTGCAGTTCGGCAGTGAGCAGAACACTTGGCACGCCGTGGCGAGCCAGTTCGAGCGCGGCGACCATGCCGGCCGGGCCAGCGCCTGCAATGACCACCGGGCAGCGCGCGGGCGGCGGATGGGCCGAGGGCAGCCAGGGCTCATGTACCTGGTAGTCATAGTAGATGGACGGGCGCGGTTCTGTGGTGGGCTGATGCATTCCGGTGGCTCTCGTCAAATAAACTTATGCACCCCGGTCGGGGCTTTAGCCGCCTCATGATATCCGGCGGCACGCCGAGTTGAATTCGGCCATGCGGGCTCGCGTGCAGGTACCATCAACGTCATCGACATTTTTTTCCGCAATGCATGGGAGGCAGCATGATCCAGCTCAATGAAACGCACGAACCAACCCTCACCAGCTGGGTTGAATCCGCCAATGGCGGGCAGTCTGATTTTCCGATTCAGAACCTGCCGTTCGCTGTATTCCGCCGCCGAGGCACACAAGAGCCTTGGCGTGGCGGTGTAGCCATTGGAGATCAAATTGTGGACATGGCCGCGGCCGTGAAAGCTGGCCTTTTCGCGGGTGATGCGCTGCCAGCGGCGCAGGCCGCCGCTGAATCAACGCTTAATCACCTGATGGGGATGGGCCCTCTGCCCCTGTCGCGGCTGCGTGCCGCACTCTCGAAGGCCTTGCGAGCAGGCTCAGCGCAAGAGGCCACCCTGAAAGCATGCCTGGTGCCGCAATCGCAAGCCGAATACGCCCTGCCAGCACGCATTGGCGACTACACCGATTTCTACACCTCGGTGCACCACGCCACCAACATCGGCAAGCAATTCCGTCCGGACAACCCGCTGCTGCCTAACTACAAATGGGTGCCCATCGGCTACCACGGCCGCTCCTCGAGCATCGTCATCTCCGGTCAGGCATTCAAGCGTCCGAAGGGACAAGTGAAAGCGCCAGACGCGGACACGCCGCAAGTCAAGCCCAGCGCGCGCATGGATATTGAACTGGAAATGGGGATTTTTGTCGGTCAGGGCAATGATCTGGGCGACGCCATTCCCATCGAGCAGGCGGAATCGCACATTTTTGGCCTGGTGCTCTTCAATGATTGGTCTTCACGCGACATTCAACCCTGGGAGTATCAGCCGCTCGGCCCTTTTCTTTCAAAGAACTTTGCCTCCACCATCTCGCCATGGATCGTCACCATGGAGGCCTTGGCCCCCTTCCGTGCCGCATTCGGACACCCGGAGGGCGATCCGCAGCCACTGCCCTACCTCAGCAGTCCTGAAAATAGTGCGGCAGGCAGCCTGGACATTCAGCTCGAGGCGCTCATTGAAACGCCCAGAATGCGCGAAGCCAAGGCCGAGGCCGCCCGTATCTCTCTTACCAACTACCGCCACGCCTACTGGACGGCCGCACAGATGGTGGCTCACCACACGGTCAACGGCTGCAATCTGCAACCGGGAGACCTTCTCGGCACGGGCACCCTCTCCGGCCCGACACTGGATCAGGCCTGCGCACTGATTGAACTGACCAGCGGCGGCAAGAATCCGATTCAGTTGCCCAATGGCGAAAGCCGGGCTTGGCTGGAAGACGGTGACACGGTGATCTTGCGCGGCTGGTGCGAAAAGCCCGGTACAGCACGCATTGGCTTCGGCGAATGCGTGGGGACGGTGCTGCCTGCAAATTGATTAGCCAGCAGCGTCCAGGTTAGTCCATGAAATGAAGCCCCGCCGAATTGCCCACCTCGATATGGATGCGTTTTACGCCTCCGTTGAATGGCTGCGCTACCCTCAACTGAAAGGGTTGCCGATGGTGATTGGCGGCGCGCGGCGGCGCGAGGACGATCTTCTTGCGCGGCTGAACGAGACGCATCCGGAGCGCGAATGGACGACCGAGCACCTGGCTGAAATTCCGGTCGATTTCTTTCCGCTGCTGCGTGATTACGTGGGGCGAGGTGTGATCACCACGGCCACTTACCCGGCGCGGCAGTTCGGCATCGGCTCGGCCATGGGTTTGATGAAAGCGGCCAAACTGTGCCCGCAGGCCATTTTGCTGCCGGTAGATTTCGAGCAATACCGCAAGTATTCACGGATCTTCAAACAGCTGATCCGGGAAATTGCCCCGATCATGGAAGACCGCGGGGTGGATGAGGTGTACATTGACTTCACCGACGTGCCAGGCGGCCAGCGCGAAGGGGGGCGTGTGCTGGCGCGGTTGATCCAGAAAAGCATTGCAGACGCCACCGGACTGACATGCTCCGTCGGTGTGGCGCCCAACAAGCTGATTGCCAAAATGGCGAGCGAGTTCAACAAGCCCAACGGCATCAGCGTGGTTCGCGAGAGCGATTTGCAAAGCTTGATCTGGCCCCTGCCCTGCCGCAAGATCAATGGGATTGGCCCGAAGGCCGACGAACGCCTGAAGAGTCACGGCATTCACACCATAGGCGAGTTGGCTGCTCGTGACCGTGCCTGGCTAATCGCCCACTTCGGAAAATCTTACGGGGCGTGGTTGAACGACGCGGCGCATGGGCGTGACGAGCGTCCCGTGGTGACTGAAAGCGAACCCGTCAGCATGAGTCGGGAAACCACTTTCGACCGGGACCTGCACGCGGTGCATGACCGCGACACCCTGGGTGCAATTTTCACCCGCTTGTGCGAGCAAGTTGCAAGTGACCTGACTGCCAAAGGGTACAAGGGGAAAACCATCGGTATCAAGTTGCGGTTCGACGATTTCAAGATTGTCACGCGAGACCAGAGCATGGACATCTACACCTCGGACGCCAGACTGATCCGCCGCGTGGCGGGGCAGTGCCTGAAGCGCGCCGACCTATCCCGCCGCTTGCGTCTGTTGGGAGTGCGTGTAGGCTCCCTGGTAAAAGCGGATGCTGCGGAGAATGGTTCGCGCCCCTATACCGCAAGCCCTGACGCCAACGCCCCTTCCCACTCCTCTGCCGTCCGTGCCAGAGAGCCGAGGGCGCTGACGGGAGAGTTGTTTTAACAAGATATTGAGGAGATGACGCCTTGACCTTGCTACCCGAACTCAGCTGCTTTTCACTGACCATCTCCAACCAGGTTGCACACCTGGTGCTGAGCCGCCCTGAGGCCATGAACACCATGAACCCGGCGTTCTGGAGGGAGCTGGACCAGGTATTGACGCATCTCCACCAGGGCAGCCATGCGCGAGCGCTGGTCATCTCCAGCACTGGCAAGCATTTTTCTGCGGGTATGGCGCTTGAGGTCTTCGGAGGCGCCATTCAGATGGACGATAAAAGTCCGGAAGGACGGGCGGCGATTTTCGATTTACTGACGGGCATGCAGGCTACTTTCAGCAAAATAGAAAACCTTCGCATACCCGTCATCGCGGCTCTTCATGGCGGCTGCATCGGTGGTGCCGTGGATATGGTGACTGCAGCCTGTATTCGTTATGCCAGTGCCGACGCATTTTTCTGCATCCAGGAAATCAACATTGGCATGGTGGCCGACGTGGGCACTTTGCAGCGTTTGCCCAAGCTGATGCCACTGGCTGTGGTCAAGGAACTGGCATACACCGGACGCCGGCTGAGCGCACAGAAAGCGCAGGAATACGGCTTGGTCAACGAGGTGTATGAAACGCAAGAAGCCACCCTCGCCGCAGGGCTGCAATGCGCGGCAGAAATTGCCGCCAAGCCACCCGTCGCGATCTGGGGAACCAAGCAAGCCGTGAACTATGCGCGCGACCACTCCGTGGAAGACAGCCTGAGGCAGATGGGCTGGCTGCAAGGCGCCATCTGGAGCAATGCGCATGTCCGGGAAGCAGTGACCGCAATGAAGGACAAGCGCGCGGCGCAGTTCCCCCCTTTCGGAACTTCACCCTTTTGACGAGTTCGGGCAGTAAAAAGCCCGCGTCCAGGCTGTGCGGCCCCCGTACAGAGCCGGCACTGAGCCCTATTGCCGAGCCATTCGCACGTTAGCCGGCAGCGGACAGGGGTGGCTGGTGCGCCAGGGGTTGATGTCCAAGCCTCCTCTGCGGGTGTAGCGAGCGTAGACCGCGAGCTTGGCGGGCTTGCAGCGCGTCCAGATGTCCATGAACATGCGCTCGACGCAATGCTCATGGAAGTCGTCATGGCCGCGAAAGCTGATGATGTACTGGAGCAGCCCAGCCTGATCGATTTGAGGACCGGTGTAGCTGATCTGAACGCTGGCCCAGTCGGGTTGACCGGTGACCGGGCAGTTGCTCTTGAGCAGACGGCTGGTGAGTGTCTCCGTCACGGGCTGCTCGTCTACGGCGGATGAAAGCAGCTCAGGCGCGGGGTGAAAGCGGTCGCAGTCGATGTCCAGGCGATCCAGGTTCAGACCGTCCATCTCGTGAATCGGCTCGCGATCGAAGTCGTCCGGCAGTACGAGTTTGACGCCTGCCGACGAACCGACCGGGCCGTCATGCCAAATAGCGGCACTCACATCGCTCCGAATACGCTGGCGCACTTCCTCGGAATCGGCCATGCGCGTGCCGTTGAAGCTATTCAGATAAAGCTTGAATGACTTGCTCTCAATGATGTGGGTACTCTCGGCAGGGATCATGAACTGTGCAATGGCCACTTGCGGCTTACCGCGCGCATTCAGCCATGAGAGCTCGTACGCCGTCCAGAGATCGGCGCCAAAGAACATGGGCCTGCCCTCAATGCCCATGGCCGCTCGTTGCGGCGCGCGGGCTATAGGAAAAAGCAGAAGGGGATCGTAATGATCGGTATAGGAAGTGGATCTTCCTAGCGGGGAGTCCGCTGCGCCTGGGGAATGATTCATGTGAGAACTCATGGCTTCCGGTGAGAGCTGTGCTCGGCCAGGAAAGGTAACAGTACATCCAGGACGCGACGCAGGATCTCGGGGTGGGGTGATGGTGCCAGATCGTGCGCCATGTCAGGAATAATTTGCAAACGCGCGCCAGGAATGCGCCGCGCTGTATCCACGCCGCAAGCCACAGGTACCAGAGGGTCTTCGGCACCATGAATGACCTGTGTGGGGCAATCGATGCGCGCGAGCATTTCGGCTCGATCCCCATCAGTGAGGATCGCGGCCAACTGCCTGTAGGTGGCAGCTGTGTCTGGCGGGTGCCTGCGGAGGGTTCGCTCGAACGCTTCGCGGAGCGCTGCTTCCGGTGGCGCAAGCGTGGGGCTGGAAATGGCCGTTAAAAATCGAAGATAGTAGCTCGCGAGGGCCTGGAGGTCCGAATGGCCACGTGGCTTGCTGGCAGCAGCCCGGAGCACCTCTGTGCTGGGCTTCATCAGGCCACGAGCACCGCTGCTACCCATGATGGAAGTCAGACTGCAAACGCGCTCGGGGGCGGCCAGGGTGAGGCGTTGACCGATCATGGCGCCCATGCTCATGCCCACGACGTGGACGCTGCGCACGCCCAGCGCATCCAGCAGGCCTAATGCATCGGCAGCCATGTCTGCCAGGGTGTAGGGGACGCGGGCGCCGAGGCCCAGCCAAGCCTGGGCAGCGACCCAGGGAATGCTGGGTGCAGGCTCCGCCACCTGGTGAGTGGACAAGCCGGAGTCGCGGTTGTCGAAGCGCAGCACCCGATAACCGGCATCCACCAACGCTTGTACCAAACCTGCGGGCCAGTGAATCAGTTGCCCACCCAAGCCCATGATAAGCAGCACCGTCTCACCAGAACCGCCAGAGTCTTCTACCTCCAGGGTGATGCCGTTGGCTTGGATCTTCATGGAGGCAACGCCTTCAGCGTCGTATGACGCTCATTTGCACACATGCTTGCGAGTTCCTAGCGAAATTCAGCTTCACGCAGCCATTTGGTGGCAATCCACTTTTCGCCAGCAATCACTGGTGCTCCAGCGTGAAGCGACTTGGTAGACGGGTGCGGACGTTCGTAGCTGAAGAAGACGGCATTGCCACGCTTGGGCGCCACCTCCAGGTGCACACCAGGGAAAGTAGTGCCCCCGCCCTTTTCGGGTTCGTTGAGGTACATGACCACCGTGCCGACACGTTGGCCACCTCGCTTCAAAATGGTGGCAGTACCTAGCTCAGCAGGGTCGAAATAATCGTAGTGGGGCCTGTATTCCGTGCCGGGCACATACTGCAGCACTTGAATGCCTTCCCCGTTTTGTACCGGCCAATTGACGAGCTTGGCTATGCGCGCTTCGATCCGCGAAACCAGCTCGTTCTCCCCGCGTTGGAAGAACATACCCTGGCTGGTGCGGTCTGCGTGCATTTCTTCGCCGCCTGTCTTGGTGGCGACCGTGAGCGATCGGCTCATGCGAGGCTTGGCAGCTTCGATCAGCGCGTCGCACTCCTCGTCGGACAGCAGGCCGCCGAACACCACCAGGCGCGGCAACGCCATGCTGCTCAGCACCGCCACGCGGCGGTCTCCGGCATCCAGATAGAGCGGAGAGTCTGAGATGTCAGGCTCCGGCACGGGTACTGCTGGTGGCAGGCCCTGGGCTTGCGCCTGATGCTCCAAATGGACGCGCAGCGTGGACTCCATGGCCTCGATAGCCACTTGTTCATCCCAACCTGAGGCCTTCATCGACTGGAGCACGGACTCCGCGCTGTGACCGGCCTGGGCCTGATCGATGATCCATTGGCGAAGCTCTGGGGTGATTTGCTGGGTCATGGAAGTTAACTTTCAACGTTTCCTGCGGAACACGAGCCTGTCCGGCTCGGAAGCAGCGGGTTCGAAAGCGTAACCTTCAAGGTCAAAAGCTTCCAGCCTTTTCGGGCTGGAGATGCGATGCTGTATGGCGTAGCGGGCCATCAACCCTCGCGCCCGTTTGGCGAGAAAGCTGATGATTTTGTACTGGCCGGACTTGTAGTCCTCGAATACGCATTCAATGACCCGCGCATTCAGGGCTTTTCGGTCTACCGATTTGAAATATTCCTGAGACGCCAGGTTGACGATGGTGGGTGCCTTGTCGCCATCTTGGCGTTCATTGAGGTAGTCGGCGATCTGGCTTCCCCAGAACTTGTAGAGATTGGGACCCTGGTCCGTTTGTAGCCGGGTGCCCATTTCGAGGCGATAGGGCTGCATGCGATCCAATGGGCGCAACACGCCGTAGAGGCCGCTCAGTATGCATAGGTGATCTTGCGCCCATTCGAGTTGGGCCGGGGTCAGGCTTTTGGCGTCCAGGCCGCCGTAGACATCGCCGTCAAAGGCCAGCACGGCTTGTTTGGAGTTTTTGGAGGTGAAGCGTGGCGACCAGGCCTCATAGCGCGCCACATTGAGTGACGACAATGCGTCGCTCAGGTGCATCAGCTCGGCAATCTGTGCAGGCGTTTTTTCGCGCAGAACCTTGATGAGTTCGGCAGACTGGCGGGTGAAGAGCGGCTGGGTGTGGGGGATGTCGGCCGGCACGGGGGTGTCATAGTCCAGCGCCTTGGCGGGGGAAAGAAGAAACAGCATATGGCCGATTTTGTACCATGACGGGGAAGGGGCTGTCTTGCCTTGAACTTCTTCGGCGCTGGTTGACTTGTGCCTGTGCCTGTGCCTGTGCCTGTGCCTGTGCCTGTGCCTGTGCCTGTGCCTGTGCCTGTGCCTGTGCCTGTGCCTGTGCCTGTGCCTGTGCCTGTGCCTGTGCCTGTGCCTGTGCCTGTGCCTGTGCCTGTGCCTGTGCCTGTGCCTGTGCCTGTGCCTGTGCCTGTGCCTGTGCCTGTCAATACTAATTGGCTTCAGCTCTCTGATACAGGTCGTATGCCGGGATGTGCGCCCGGCAGCGCACCTACTTTTCTTTGCTCCGCCAAAGAAACGTAGGCAAAAGAAAGGCGGCCCCACTTGCCGCGTCCCTGCGCTTCGCTTCGGGCAACCTGTGGTACTCGCACGAGGGGAGGCGCTCCGGAACTCGCTTTGTTCGCTTCGCTCTCGCCGCTCAAACATCCGGAGCGAGTCAGTTCACGAAGCAAGGGCATCTTGCAGTGCCCTTGCCCTCCCCTCGCGCTCCGTTCCTCGGCACGTCAAGAGGGGCAGGGAGACATGACTCGGGCCTTTGCTTCGCTCGGCCCTATAAGTTCTCTGATCAGCGCATGCTCACGCAGTGATGCGTATTCATGAGAAACAAAACTTTGAAAGCCCAAAAAGGCGTCCATCGTCCCTGTCTTTGTGGAGCGGCTTCAGCCGCGAAGGGTCACCGTCATCAATGGCGTCTAGTGTTCCGAAGGAAACCCATCGCGGCTGAAGCCGCTCCTACAAGCAAACCCTCTTGTTTCTCCCCGGAACGCCGAGCGCCGAAAGGCCCCTGGGTAGCTCTCAAGGCGATTACTGCGCCGTCCAGCCGCCGTCTGATGCCCAGGCTTGGCCGCGGACGTTGTCGGCGGCGGGGGTGCAGAAGAAGACCGCCATGCCGCCGAGTTGTTCGGGTGTGGTGAACTGAAGGGAAGGCTCTTTTTCTTGCAGGAGTTCTTTGGTGGCCTGTTCGACGCTGATTTTTTCGCGGGCAGCGCGGTCATCGATCTGCTTTTGCACGAGGGGCGTCAGTACCCAGCCAGGACAGATGGCGTTGCAGGTGATGCCGGTGGTGGCGGTTTCAAGGGCTACTGCCTTGGTCAGGCCAACGATGCCGTGCTTGGCCGCAACGTAGGCCGTCTTGCCGGCAGAGGCTACCAAACCGTGCGCCGAGGCAATATTGATGATGCGGCCCCAATTTTTCTCGCGCATGTAAGGCACGGCCAATCGCGTGGTATGGAAAGCCGAACTTAAATTAATCGCAATGATGGCATCCCAACGCTCGGGTGGAAAATTCTCGACGTTGGCCACATGCTGGATGCCAGCGTTGTTGACCAAAATGTCCACACCACCGAATTTTTCGGCGGCGAAGGCCATCATGGCCTCGATCTCTGCGGGCTTGCTCATGTCCGCCCCGTGGTATTCCACCTTGACACCCGTGGCGGCGATCTGGGCCTTGGGGCCCTCTACCTCACCAAAGCCGTTCATGACGATATTGGCTCCCTGCTTGGCCAGCTCAATAGCGACTCCCAGCCCGATACCGCTGGTTGAACCGGTGACCAATGCGGTCTTGTTCTTCAAATTCATGATCTGTTTTCCTGCGAGCTAAACCAAAAAACAATAAGCAGTGGTGGGCAGTCAGACCGTGTTCAAAGTCTCCTCGCGGGGTCCGTTGCCCTTCTTGCGCCGAGACTATGAACAGGCTCTTGAAGACCCGCGCTTACTTGAGCAAGGTTACCCCGGTCTTCGACTGGGCTTCCTCGAATGTGACGCCGTCGGCCAGTTCTGTAACTTTAAGACCTTTGTCAGTGACGTCGAACACACCCAGGTCCGTGATGATGCGGTCAACCACACCCACGCCCGTCAGCGGCAATGTGCACTCAGGCAGGATCTTCATGTCGGTGGTGCCGTCTTTCTTGCGCGCCACGTGCTCCATGAGCACGATCACGCGCGGCACACCGGCGACCAGGTCCATGGCGCCACCCATGCCTTTGACCATCTTGCCGGGGATCATCCAGTTGGCCAGATCACCTTTCTCGCTGACCTGCATCGCGCCCAGGATGCTCAGGTTGATCTTGCCGCCACGGATCATGGCGAAACTGTCGTGACTGCCAAAAATACTGCTGCCCTTGATGGTGGTCACAGTTTGCTTGCCGGCATTGATCAGGTCGGCATCGACCTCTGCCTCGGTCGGGAACGGGCCAATGCCGAGCATGCCGTTCTCGCTTTGTAGCCAAACTTCCTTGTCTGCCGGAACGTGGTTGGCCACCAGCGTGGGAATGCCGATGCCGAGGTTGACGTAAAAACCGTCTTCCAGTTCCTGCGCGGCGCGCGCCGCCATTTGATCTTGAGTCCAAGCCATGTCTGTGTCTCCTACTTGCCTTCGCGCAGCGTGCGCTTTTCAATGCGTTTCTCGGGACTGGGGTTGTGCACGATGCGATGCACGTAGATGCCTGGAAGATGAATGTCGTCGGGTCCCAGCTCGCCGGTGGCGACGATGCGCTCTACTTCCACAATGCAGATCTTGCCGGCCATGGCCGCTGCGGGGTTGAAGTTACGCGCTGTCAGGTTGAAGCGCAGGTTGCCGGAGCGGTCTGCCACATCGGCCTTGACCAGGGCCACATCTGGCACGAGCGAGCGTTCCATGACGTAAGTCTGACCGTCGAATTCACGCAGTTCCTTACCCTCGGCCACCAAGGTGCCTACGCCCGTCTTGGTGAAGAAGGCCGGAATGCCCGCCCCGCCGGCGCGCAGCTTTTCAGCCAGGGTTCCCTGGGGCGTGAATTCGAGCTCCAGCTCACCGGCCAGGTATTGGCGCTCAAATTCCTTGTTTTCGCCCACATAGCTGGCGATCATTTTCCTGATCTGCCGTGTTTCGAGAAGTTTGCCCAAACCAAAGCCGTCTACGCCAGCATTGTTTGACACACAGGTGAGGTCTTTCACGCCTGAGTCGTGCAGCGCCTGGATCAGGGCCTCCGGAATGCCGCACAGTCCGAAGCCGCCGACAGCCAACATTTGGCCGTCTTTGACGACGCCTTTGAGCGCCTCGTCAGCCGAGGGGAATATCTTGTTCACGGAATATCTCTCCAGTCAGGAAAAAATCGTCGGGGGGGTACAACGCGCCATGAACGATACTACGTATCTGGTTACGTAGTATTTCGTAATGGGTATCCCTAGCATCTCTGATCCGGCACCTGATTATCGAACGGCATTCCAGCTGGCGCCGGTGGGGCTTATTCTTTCTCGCCAGCGGATCATTGTCGACTGCAACGAGCGTGTCTGCGAGATTTTTGGGGCCTCGCCGGATCAGCTGCTTGACCAGAGTTTTCGCGTGCTCTACCCGAGCGCGGACGAGTACGAGCGCACAGGGGAACGTATTGCGCCGATTCTGAATATTCACGGCGTATATGCAGACAACCGCGTGATGCGACGCGTGGGCGGTCAGCGCTCGGGGGAAACCTTCTGGTGCCACGTGACGGGGCGAGCACTGGATCGTTCCGAACCTCATGCGGCGGGAATCTGGACGTTCGAGGATTTGAGTGCGCAGCGTCCGGTGACGGCAACGCTCACGGCCCGTGAGCGGGAGGTGGCAGCCCAACTACTGCGGGGGCTGACCAGTAAGGAAATTGGGCGGGAGTTGGGGGTCAGTCACCGGACTGTGGAAATTTACCGGGCTCGGTTGATGCGCAAGTATGGGGCTGGGAATGCTGCGGAGTTGGTGCAGAGGTTGATGGGGTAAGGGGTGGGGTTAAGCGTCTTTTTCTTTCCCGAGAGGCGGAGGAATTGGGCTGGGCTGGGCCAGGGAGCGGTACGGGTCTTTGGGTCTTTGGGTCTTTGGGTCTTTGGGTCTTTGGGGAGCTAAAAATCTTCTGCTCTTTGGTTGAGGTCGTATGCCGGGATGTGCGCCCGGCGGCGCAGTATCTTTCTTTTTCCGCAAAAAGAAAGACACCAAAGAAAAGGCGACCCCACTTGCCATGTCCCTGCGCTTCGCTTCGGGCAGCCTGCGATGCTTGATCGAGGGGAGGCGCTCCGGAACTCGCTTTGTTCACTGCGTTCTCTACGCTCAAACATCCGGAGCGAGTCAGTTCACGAAGCAAGGGCATCTTGCAGTGCCCTTGCCCTCCCCTCGCCCTGCGCTTCTCGGCACGTCAAGAGGGGCGGGAGACCTGACTCGGGCTATTGCTTCGCTCGGCCTTGGGTGCGATGCGGGCCTTTGCTTCGCTCGGCCTAGATTCACTGCTTTGCCTGCTGGGGGATTGGTGTGCAGGTCAGATGGCGCGGGGCATCCAGTAAGATGCGACCACATTCGCAGGAGATCAAGTCATGAGCCGCTATCCTCTCGCCGACATCAATTCCTTGCCGGAAGATATCAAGGCGAAAGTGCTTGAAGTGCAGGCTAAGGCTGGGTTTGTGCCTAATGTGTTTCTGGCGCTGGCGCGCAGACCCGCAGAGTGGCGGGCTTTTTTGCCTATCACGATGCGCTGATGGATCCGGAAAGTACTGGCCGGAGCAGCCGCCTTACGAAGGGCGATCGGGAGATGATCGTCACCACCACGAGCGCAGCCAATCAGTGCCTCTATTGCGTGGTGGCACACGGCGCTTTGCTACGGATCTACGAGAAAAAGCCAACCGTGGCGGATCAGGTGGCGGTGAACTACCGGAAGGCGACGGACATCAGCCTCAGGCAGAAAGCGATGCTGGATTTCGCGATGAAGGTGTGTCAACACTCGAACGAAGTGGACGATGCTGACTTCGAGGCCCTGCATGCTCACGGCTTCGACGATGAAGATATCTGGGACATCACAGCAATTACTGCCTTCTTCGGGCTATCTAACCGAATGGCAAGCGTTACGGGCATGCAACCTAATGCCGAGTTCTATCTGATGGGGCGGCTTCCCAGGGAAAAGAAGGCCTGACGAGGAGCAGCGGGTGCTGGGCTTCGCTTTGCTCAGAACGTGTTTCACGCGGCTTTCCCTGATGATTGCAAGCGGTCAACTGGATCCAGGCTCACCAATCTGTGCACCGCAATGGAGGATGAAATCGAGCAAGGCCTGACCGTGCTGCTTGCGGCGATGCAACACAATTCCAAGGCGCCGTTTGGCTTTGGGCAAGTCGGCACGCACGAGTGCCAGGCGGCCGTCTTGGAGTGATTCCTGCACGGCATACCTGGATAGGCAGGAGATGCCGCTGCCGCACGCCACCACCCGTTTGATAGCCTCCGTACTGCCTAGCTCCATAGCCACCTTGACCTGCGGAAGATGGCTGAGCAGCCACTCGTCTGCCACCTGTCGGGTGCCTGAGCCCAGTTCGCGCAGAACCCACTGCGATTCAGCCAGCTCTCGCTGGGTGGCCACGCGCCCTGCCAGCGGGTGACTTGGCGCTGCAATGATGATCAGCTCATCATCAAGCCAGGGATGAATGGTGACTTCAGTGTGGGTCTGCGGGCCTTCCACGAAACCAACATCGACTTCCAGATCGGCCACGGCGTCGATCACGTCCTTGGTGTTGCCGACTCGAGCCTGAATAAGGCTTTTCGGCCATGCCTGAACCCATGCGGCGATACGGTCAGGCAGCAGATACTCACCAATGGTGAAGCTCGCCGCGATGCGGATGTGTGCACCTCTTTCAGACTGAAAGAGCGATTGAATATCCCCCGCCTGCTCGAGCACCGCCTGCGCCGGCGCCAACAGTGCTCGACCGTTGGCGTTCAACACGAGCCGCCGGCCCACCCGGTCGAACACGGCCACACCAAGGGCGGCTTCAAGTTCAGTCAATGCGGAGCTCGCCGCCGACTGAGAACGCGAGGTCTCCGCAGCCGCCGCATGAGTGGTGCCCGTGCGTGCCAAGGCGACAAAGACACTCAGCTGCCGTAGCGTAAGTCTAGGGATGCCCTGCATAACCCTCGCGAGTCGGTGGTGGTGCGGATCGGAATGAGGTGCAAGGCATCTTTTTGCAGCCGATAGCCCAGCTATTGGCAAGAAACGCAACGCAGCGGATCGCCCAAGGCCGCGCTGCCACAGACCGCAGCGAGTTATGCAGGGCATCCCTGGGCAATTGATCTGATTTTTCGATCATTCTGAACACCATTATCCGCTTTTACTCTTTATGACTCCCGTATACGATCTATAGCACTTCAAGTAATAAGTAAAAGTGGAGCACCCCACGCATGAGCCGTTCGGAGACCTCGCCGCTGCATAACCCCCTGGCACCGCCACTACCCGGCGCAACCACGGAAGTCAAAACCACCACCTGCTACATGTGTGCGTGCCGATGCGGCATTCGCGTGCACCTGCGCGATGGGGGTGAAGGGCCCGAGGTGCGCTATATCGAAGGCAACCCTGAGCACCCCTTGAACAAGGGGATTCTGTGCGCCAAGGGTTCTTCGGGCATCATGAAGCAGTACTCGCCCGCACGGCTGACGCAACCACTTCGCCGCAAGGCGGGCAGCGAACGCGGCGCAGGAGAGTTCGAACCAATCTCCTGGGAAGAAACGTTCACCATCCTGCAAGATCGCCTGGCTCATTTGCGCGCCACTGACCCGAAGCGCTTCGCGCTGTTCACTGGGCGCGATCAGATGCAGGCGCTCACTGGCCTGTTCGCACGCCAGTTCGGCACGCCCAACTACGCCGCCCACGGAGGCTTCTGCTCGGTGAACATGGCTGCGGGAATGATCTACACCATCGGCGGCTCTTTCTGGGAGTTTGGGGGCCCTGACCTGGAGCGCGCCAAGCTGTTCGTGATGATTGGTACGGCCGAAGACCATCACAGCAACCCCATGAAGGCTTCGCTTTCAAAATTCAAGCGCGCAGGTGGGCGCTTCATCGCCATCAACCCGGTGCGCACCGGTTATGCGGCCATTGCCGACGAATGGATCCCGATTCGTCCGGGCACGGATGGCGCCCTTTTCATGGCCCTGATTCGGGAGTTGATCGCCCTGGGCTTGTATGACCGGGACTTTGTGGCGCGCTATACGAATGCTGGGCAATTGGTCAATCGTGATGAGGAGAGTGACGACTTCGGGATGATGCTTCGCAATGAAGAGGGCGATGTGATCAACCCGTTGCGGCCCCACAATTTCTGGTGGTGGGATCGCCATCAGAATCAAGCGGTGCCCGATCATGCCGAGGGGGCAGACCCGGCCCTTTTTGGCGAATACAGCATGCCCGACGGCACGCCAGCGGTGCCGGCTTTCCAACTGCTTGAAGAGCGTGTTCGTGATTGCACTCCGGAATGGGCCGCCGAGATCACCGGCATTCCTGCGGACACCATCCGGCGCCTGGCTCACGAAATGGGCGTGACGGCTAGAGACCAGACCGTGGAACTGCCTATTCCATGGACAGACTGGTGGGGACGAAAACATGCTAGCGTGAAGGGCAACCCCGTGGCGTTCCACGCCATGCGAGGCTTGGCCGCCCATAGCAACGGTTTCCACGCGATACGCTCCCTGTCCATTCTGATGTCGTTGCTTGGCACGATTGACCGGCCCGGGGGCTTTCGCCACAAAGCACCCTACCCTCGCGCTGTGCCGCCGAATGCGCGCCCGCCTAAGGGGCCGCAATCGGTGCAGCCGGGCAAGCCGCTTGATGCGCCTCCGCTGGGCTGGATCGAATCCCCAGAGGATCTGTTCGTGGACGAGGCGGGTGAGGCGATCCGCATCGACAAGGGGTTCTCCTGGGAGTATCCGTTCTCGGCGCACGGGCTGATGCATAACGTAATCACCAATGCATGGCGTGGCGAGCCTTACCCGATCGACACCCTGATGCTGTTCATGGCCAACATGGCCTGGAACTCCAGCATGAACACCTCGCAGGTGCGCGAGATGCTCAAGGACAAGAACGAGAGCACGGGCGAATACCGCATTCCGTTCATTGTGGTGTGCGATGCGTTTCAGTCTGAAATGACGGCCTTCGCTGATCTGATCTTGCCCGACACCACGTACCTGGAGAGGCACGACGTGATGTCCATGCTCGACCGCCCGATCAGTGAGTTCGACGGACCTTGCGATTCAGTCAGGGTCCCGGTACTGCCGCCGCGTGGGGAATGCAAGCCTTTTCAGGAAGTGCTGATAGAACTTGGCTCAAGGCTGAAACTGCCGGCCTTCACGCAACCGGACGGCAGTCGAAAGTACCGGGACTACCCAGACTTCATTGTCAACTACGAGACGGCGCCTGGCTCGGGCATCGGATTCCTGATCGGCTGGCGCGGGGAAGATGGCAAGCAATCCATGCGCGGCAAACCCAACCCCAACCAGTGGGAGAAGTATGCCGCCAATAATTGCGTACACCATGTGACCATGCCAGCTGAGTTGCAGTACATGCGCAACTGGAACAGAGGCTATCTTGAGTGGGCGCAACAGGTGGGCTTGCGGCGCGATCTGGATCCGATCGTGATCCACATCTATTCAGAGTTCATGCAGCGCTTTCGTCTGGCCGCACAGGGCAAGGGCTCAGGTCGGCAACCACCCGAGCGCTTGCGCGAACGCGTAGCCACTTATTTTGATCCGCTGCCGTTCTGGTACACGCCGCTTGAATTGCAAACCACGGACCTGAAGCGCTACCCACTTGCCGCGGTCACACAGCGGCCCATGGCGATGTACCACTCCTGGGATTCGCAGAACGCCTGGTTGCGGCAGATCCACGCGCACAACTTCCTGTTCGTCAACTCCGTGACTGCGCGCGCAGAAGGCATAGAAGACGGCGACTGGATGTGGGCCGAATCTATGTGGGGCAAGGTGCGTTGCATGTGCCGCCATAGCGAGGCGGTGGAGCCGGGAACCGTGTGGACCTGGAACGCGATTGGCAAGGCCAAGAGCGCCTGGGCCCTATCGAGTGAAGCCAATGAATCGCAGCTCGGTTTCCTGTTGAATCATCTCATAAGCGAAGAACTGCCTGCGGATGGCAACGGAATGCGAGCCTCAAACTCCGATCCCGTGACCGGACAGGCTGGCTGGTACGACGTGCGCGTGCGGATCCGCAAGGCCGATGCCGATGAGCCCGAGCAAAGCTGGCCGCAGTTTGATGCAGTGCCCGCGCCCCCGGTCGCCCTCGCGCACCGAAATGGCTGGCATGGTTTGCTGGCGGCGCTCAAAAAGAAGAATTGTCAAAGGGAGACACGCCATGACCCAGTTGGCGCTTGTGATCGATCTGAATGTATGCGTCGGCTGCCATGCCTGCGTCACCAGTTGCAAGCAGTGGAACACCTCGGGCAGCGCAGGGGCGCTGGTCGATCAGAACCCATACGATGCGGACCCCACCGGCACTTTCTTCAACCGGGTGCAGACCTTCGAAGTGGGCGAGTTCCCCAATACGCAAACCGTTCATTTCCCCAAAAGCTGCCTGCATTGCGAGGAACCTCCGTGCGTGCCGGTGTGCCCGACTGGCGCCAGCTACAAGCGCAAGGAAGACGGCATTGTTTTGGTGGACTACGATAAATGCATAGGTTGCAAGTACTGCGCTTGGGCCTGTCCCTACGGAGTGCGCGAACTGGACGAAAAGCGCCAGGTGATGACCAAATGCACGCTGTGTGTGGATCGCATCTACGATGAAAAGCTGCCACAGGCTGAACGCCGCCCCGCCTGCGTGATTGCCTGCCCCACAAGCGCCCGTCTGTTTGGAGATGTGCATGATCCCGAGTCTGAAGTGTCCACCGCCATCCGTGAGCGAGGCGGCTACCCGCTCATGCCAGAGCAAGGCACGCTGCCAGCGAACCATTACCTCCCACGGCGTAAAAACGAACTTCGCATAGACCCTCAACAAATCGTTCGCGAAGAAAACCCACTGAGGCTGGAAGGTCGGGAGCCGAAATACGGCGCAGGTGGCCCACTTGAAGCCGACTGGGAGCACTAATCCTGGTACGAACGGCACTTATTCAAGGGATATGCGATTCAACCAACCCTGCAGTCGTAGGAGCGGCTTTAGCCGCGAAACCCCTGCGCCACAAACATCGCCATTAACCGCGCAAGGCCTCTCGCGGCTAAAGCCGCTCCTACAAATAATGCCCTTCTTAAGGATGCCCTGCATAACCCTCGCGAGGCGGTGGTAATGCGGATCGGGATGAGGCGCAAGGCGACTTTTTGCAGCCAATAGCCCAGCTATTGGCAAGAAAAGCAACGCAGCGGATCGCCCGAGGCCGTGCTGCCACCGACCGCAGGGAGTTATGCAGGGCATCCTTAAGGCTTAAGTCAGTGCAAATGAGGGTAGCACCCCCTAAAAACCCACCTGTTCATCGAATCTTAGGCACTCAAAATGCACCCCCCGTTCTCAATGATTTTCTTCACGACCTTGGCAGGCGCTGCACAGGGGCTGCTTCTGGTTCTGGTCGGCATTCAGCTGGCTGTGCAATGGCGCCTGGCTGAGGCACCGCAAGCCCTGTTCACTACAGGCGCTGCCGTGATTCTGGTTTTTTCAGCGATAGGTCTGGTGGCAGCCACGTTCCACCTGGGCCGCCCGATGCGCGCCTGGCGCTCGGCTGCGATGTGGCGCACGTCATGGCTCTCGCGTGAAGTGATCGTGCTGCCCGCATTCATGGCGGCGGTGGCTGCTTGGGGTGGGCTTCACTGGATGGGCACGCCGAGTATGGTTGCCGCCATTCTCGCCGCCGCGCTCGCGCTGCTGTTGTACTTGTGCACTGGCATGATCTACGCTGCCGTCAAGGCGATTCGTCAATGGGCCACACCGCTCACGCCGCTAAATTACGCGCTGCTGGGGATTTCCTCCGGCATGCTGCTGGCTACGGCGCTGACGGCCTGGCTGGCGCCGCAGTTTGCGCCCACGCTCGCAAAGTTGACGATCTGCTTGATCATTGCCGGCGCATTGACACGAGGCGCAACCCTTTGGCGCAATCTGCGTTTGGTGCCTACGACCACGACTCAGACTGCCATTGGAGTGAGGCACCCCAAGGTAGAGCAAAAGGCGCAAGGGGCGATGGCAGGATCGTTCAACACCCGTGAGTTCTTTCATGGACGCACGCCACAAACTGTGGCGGCGATCCGCTGGACTTCCGCGCTGTTAGGTTTCGCTTTTCCCGTCCTTGCACTGGCCCTTGCACCTGCCGCAACGTCTGCCGCTCTATTGGCCATGCTCTTCGTCATTCAATGGATCGGCATGCTCGCGGAGCGCTGGAGTTTCTTTGCGGAGGGGCAGCACCCACAGAATCTCTATTACCGAAGCCGGTCTTAGAGTAAATGGCACTTTCTTGCGGCCGCGACCTGACTTTTAGAAGGCTGTTTCCTGTTCAGAGGGGCTTTATGAGGTTCGCAAAAGTGATTTGTGCAGCATTGGCGATTGACCCCCTCCCCCGGAGGGAGAGGGGAGAAGAATGAGGCCATTTGCGACACCCTCATGAGAAACAAAACTTTGAAAGCCCGAAACGGCCTCCATCATCCCTGCCTTTGTAGGAGCGGCTTCAGCCGCGAAGGGTCACCGTCATCACTGGCGTCTTGCGCTCCGAAGGAAGCCAATCGCGGCTGAAGCCGCTCCTACAAGCAAACCCCCTTTGTTTCTTTCCGGAACGCCGGGCGCCGAAAGGGTCCTGGGAAGCTCTAAAGCGACTCCAGCTGCTGATCAGTGCGCCGCAAACTCCCGAATGGCCTGGTAGAACGCGGCGGAGCCGTCTTTTGGGTTGTCAAGTCGAATCTCCATGCGGTTGACGCCGGTCTCCGCGCTGGCTTTAAACCGGTCAGGGACCAATGAAAAATACATTGGACTGACGAACCGCGCACCGGAGTCATATTGCCAGCGCAAGGCCTCCAAGGCGGCAGCGGGATTCTTCCACTGCTGCGGGTGAAATTCTGGCGCGCCGTAGTCAGTGAGGTTTCGCTGTTTCATGAAGTCCCTCAGCCAAGCGCTGTTGGTCGCACCACCGTACATGTTGATGCCGGGCCTCCAGGGCAGGTTCGGCTGGAGCGTGCTGTCGACAGCAAACAGCTGAGGGTTCCAGGATGAATTGATCTGCGGAATGATCTGGTGCGAGAACAGTTTTTCCGCTGGGAGGCCTGCCTCCCGTGCCGTATTGAAGAACAGCGTCATGAAGGCCAGGGCCTGCTCGTCGCGGTATCGATTCCATTCGCGTGCCAAGGGGTTGTAGTAAACGTCTTGAAGCGATTTGGGCATGTCTAGCCAGGAGCGGACACCAGGCAATGTGGCAGGACGTGGCAAAGGCCTGTTGAAGCCAAGTTTGCGCAGAACCTTGTCGATGAACATGCGAATTCGAGACACGGTTCCTTCGGTCTTCAGGCCCTGCACACCTGCGGGCAGATGGTCCGGCACCTTGCCTTGGTCCCGCCCAACTACCACGAAGGGTGCTTCAGCCAGCAGGTAACGGTCCTTACCAGTCACCGCCACGACCTGCGCCCGGTGCCTCCCCGGTTTCATGGCGCTGAAGTCGAGATCGTGCCTGAAGCCAAGATTGGGGGTGGTGATCTCTTCCACGGCCCGGTAGACGTCCAGCCGGTTCATGCCGCGAGACATGGGCGCAATAAATTGGCCATCCACGTACAACTGCAATTCGCTGATCCGGTTTTCCGGGTCGAACACCCAGCCTGACACGGGCAGACGGCCGTCGGCCCAGGCGTCGTAGTGCTCACTGAAACGGTTGAGCCTATCCTTGCGAATATTCTTGCTGGGAGCCGCAATGGTGTCAAACGATGTCTCATTCAAGCTCAGGGCGGCATTAAGCTTGTCAACGCTGCCGTAGCGTTTCTCCAGCATGCGCCGGAAACCATCTACAGAAGCCGCGCTGTAATCGGTGACACGGATGTCGTCATACGCACCCATGCCGTTCTCGAAATCCGGAAAAAGCTGATGAATTTCGCCTGCGAGTGATATTCCGACAATGCGCTCATGCACTTCTGCCGGCAGTGCCTGCAGCCGCTTGATGACGTACCTCAATGCCGCGAAGCGATAGGCATTGACCGGTAGGGTGGGGTCTGTGGAGAGCGTGAACGGGGCGATGGCAAAGCCGAAGTACCCTAGTTGTGGCGGCGTGCCGTCGGCGAAAAGCGCCAGATTGCGGGGGTCTTGGGCCAGAGCAGTGGGCAGTGGACCCTGGGTGTCGAAGTGCGTGGACTGCAGGTAAACGACCACTGGGCGCTTGACTTCGGTCAGCACTCGCAACAGGGCATCCAGCCGCCGATCGTCAATTACCCAGTCGCTCCCCTGGGCCTTGTAGAGGCTAAGCAACTGCACTGTGAGCAGATAACCGATCTGAACCTGCCCTTTGCCCCCACCGGGTTCCAGCTCTTCCAGCAGCCGATTGAGCGCAGCGGATCCGGTACGGTTGTCTCGCTCGCAAGCCTCCATGGCCTTAGCGAAGTTGGACTGTCTTGAGTCGTTGCGCGCTTCGTCGCAAAGCAAAATGCCTTCTACCGTGGGGACGATGTAGAAGGGGTTGCGCGGGGCTAGTTCAGCGTGGGCGATCGAATGAATGAACGTTGCATGTAGAAGCAACGCTAAGGGTAACAACGCCGACCTGGAGGTCTTGAGGGTACGAATCAGATTCTGCATTTCGCCTGAGTGTCGCAGAACAGGAAACGCGCCTGGGACTGCCAAGCTCCGGCTCGGCAACCGCGGGGGGCACGAGAGGTGCTGTGCCAAGTTGGAGCTTGGCGGTCCCAGAGGGAGAGTCGCGGAGATGCCGGACTGGAGCTCGGCGGTCCAAGGGGGAGGGCCTTCTATTTGCGCGGCGGCGGCACGTCGGTGCAACTGCCGTGGGCCACTTCCGCAGCCATGCCAATGCTCTCGCCCAGGGTGGGATGCGGGTGAATGGTCTTGCCAATGTCTACCGCGTCGGCACCCATTTCAATCGCCAGAGCGATCTCGCCGATCATGTCGCCAGCATGCGTACCGACGATCCCTCCGCCAAGGATCTTGCCGTGGCCGTGAGCCTCAGGACTGTCGTCGAAAAGGAGCTTGGTGAAACCTTCGTCCCGCCCATTGGCGATGGCACGGCCAGAGGCGTTCCAGGGGAACAGGCCCTTCTTCACCTTGATGCCCTGCGCCTTGGCCTGGTCTTCAGTCAAGCCCACCCAGGCAACCTCTGGGTCGGTGTAGGCCACACTCGGGATCACACGTGCGTTGAACGCGCTGCGCGCCAAGGCCTCGTCGCCCTTGAGCTCGCCGGCAATCACCTCGGCCGCCACATGCGCTTCGTGCACCGCCTTGTGCGCCAGCATAGGCTGACCCACGATGTCACCGATGGCAAAGATGTGCGGCACATTGGTACGCATCTGGATGTCGACGTTGATAAAACCTCGGTCAGTGACGGCCACGCCCGCCTTGTCGGCTCCGATTTTTCTGCCGTTGGGACTGCGGCCCACAGCTTGCAGCACCAGGTCGTAAGTCTGGGGAGCGGGTGCACCCTCGCCTTCGAAGCTGACTTCTATGCCCGCATCGGTAGCCTTGGCTGCCACCGTCTTGGTTTTGAGCATGATGTTGTCAAAGCGCGGGGCATTCATTTTCTGCCAGACTTTGACGAGATCGCGGTCAGCCCCTTGCATGAGGCCGTCGAGCATTTCGACCACGTCGAGACGGGCGCCGAGTGTGCTGTAGACAGTTCCCATTTCCAGGCCGATGATTCCGCCACCGAGTATCAGCATTCTCTTGGGCACGGACTTCAATGCGAGCGCGCCGGTGGAATCGACCACACGTGGATCATCTGGCATAAAAGGCAGACGGACAGCCTGTGAACCAGCAGCGATGATGCATTTCTTGAAGGCCACGACCTTCTTGGTGCCGGTCTTTTCCTGACCGGACCCGGTCGTCTCTTCGACCTCAACATGGTTGGAACCGACGAAACTGCCGTAACCGCGCACCACCGTCACCTTGCGCATCTTGGCCATGGCGCCGAGGCCGCCCGTCAGCTTGCCGATGACTTTTTCTTTATGGGCACGAAGTTTGTCGATGTCGAGTTTGGGTGCGCCGCCGTAGTCGACCCCTAGCGCCGCCAGGTGACTCACTTCATCCATGACCGCCGCGACATGCAGCAGCGCCTTGGAGGGAATACAGCCGACGTTCAGGCAGACGCCGCCGAGCGCTGCGTAACGCTCTACAACCACCACCTTCAAGCCCAGATCGGCCGCGCGGAATGCTGCACTGTAACCACCCGGGCCACCACCGAGCACAAGAACATCACAATCAAGATCCGCGCCGCCGCCAAAACTGACAGCCGGCGCTGCGGGTTGCTGGCTCCCAGCCGCGGCAGAAGGGGAAGTTGAAGCAGGCGATGCAGCTTTCGCTGGCACGCCCTCGGATGGCGGCTCAGCACTTACCCCGCTTCCCGCCCCCGCAGAGGCGGACGCTACTTCAGACACTTCCATGGTGAGAACCACCGAGCCCTCGCCCACCTTGTCGCCGAGCTTGACGGTCAGCGACTTCACCACACCCGCGTGGCTCGACGGGATTTCCATCGATGCTTTGTCGCTCTCGACGGTGATCAGGCTTTGCTCCTGCTTGACCGTGTCTCCGGGCTGGACCAGCAGCTCAATAACGGTGACTTCCTCGAAGTCACCAATGTCGGGCACCTTGATTTGGATTTCGCTCATAGTCGGGCCCTTCACAGCAGCACGCGACGGAAGTCGCCGAGAATCTGGCCGAGGTAGGCATTGAAGCGCGCGGCCGAAGCGCCGTCTATGACACGGTGATCCCAGGTGAGCGAGAGAGGCAGCATGAGACGCGGCTGGAACTGCTTGCCGTCCCATACGGGTTCAATGCTGGAGCGGCAGACGCCCAGAATGGCCACCTCGGGCGCGTTGATGATGGGGGTGAAATAACGGCCCCCTATGCCGCCCAGGCTGCTGATGGTGAACGTGGCACCGCTCATGTCTGCCGGGCCCAGCTTGCCGTCACGCGCCTTGGCTGCCAGCTCTCCCATTTCCTTGCTGATGGCCAGCACGCCTTTCTGATCGGCGTTCTTGATCACGGGCACCACCAGGCCATTGGGTGTGTCAGCAGCGAAGCCGATGTTCCAGTAATTCTTGTAAACCAGCGCGTCGAGGTCGAGGCTGGAGTTGAACTCGGGAAACTTCTTCAGCGCGGCGACGCAGGCTTTGATGAGGAACGCCAGCATGGTCACCTTGACGCCGCTCTTCTCGTTTTCCTTGTTGGTGGAAACACGGAAGGCTTCAAGATCTGTGATGTCGGCATCGTCATGGTTGGTGACCGCCGGGATCATGACCGCATTGCGCAGCAGGTTGGCTCCACTGATTTTCTTGATGCGCGAGAGCTCCTTGCGTTCGATGGGCCCAAACTTGGCGAAATCAACCTTCGGCCAGGGGATCAGGCCAAGTTCGCCACCACCTGTGGCACCTCCCCCACTGCGGCTGGCCCTTGCGCCTTGGTGCGCGCGGTGCCAGCCATGACGGCCTTGGTGAAGGCTTGCACGTCGTCCTGGGTGATACGGCCCTTGATGCCGCTCCCCTTGACCTCGTTCAGCGGCACGCCCAACTCGCGCGCAAACTTGCGCACGCTGGGGCTGGCATAAGGCAGGCCCACCGGAGATTTGGAGGGATCATGGGCGGCTTCGCGCTCGCCGGCCGATGCGGGTGCCGGGGCCGGACTCGCGGGTTCGCTCTTGACCGCACCCGCAGGAGCAGTGGTGGGAGCAGAGGCAGGGGCAGACGCTGCAGCAGAAACCGCCACGCCTTCCAACAGCGCCAGCAGATCACCTTTGTTGATCGTGTCGCCGACCTTGACCTTCAATTCCTTGATGACGCCGGCCGCGCTGGAGGGAATCTCCATGGAAGCCTTGTCTGACTCCACGGTGATCAGGCTCTGCTCGAGCTTGACGGTATCGCCCGGCTGGACAAACACTTCGATCACGGCGACATCCTTGAAGTCGCCAATATCAGGCACACGCACCTCAACCGTACCGCTGTTGACGGCCGGCGTGGAGGCTGGAGTAGCCGCTGGGGCTTGCGAGCTGGGCGTTGGGCTGGGTGCCTGTGCGACCGGCGCTGGCGCTGCAGCTGCCTTCGCGGGGCTAGCGGTGTCGCCCTCCGCCTCAAGCAGAAGCACGACCGAGCCTTCGCCGACTTTGTCGCCGAGCTGAACCTTCAGTTCTTTTACGACGCCTGCGGCACTGGAGGGGATCTCCATGGATGCCTTGTCGCTTTCAACCGTGATGAGCGATTGCTCGGCCTTGACCGTATCGCCCGGCTTGACGAGCAGCTCGATGACGGCCACTTCGTCGATGTCGCCGATATCGGGGACTTTAATTTCCACCAATGCCATGTTCGCCCCCTTTTACGCGTACAGCGGGTTGATCTTGTCCGCCTGGATGCCGTACTGCTTGATAGCAGCCGCGACTTTTTCCATGGGCACTTTGCCTTCGTCTGCCAGCGCACGCAGTGCCGCTACCGTGATGTAGTGGCGGTTGATTTCGAAGTGCTCGCGCAGGCGGTAGCGGAAGTCGCTGCGGCCGAAACCGTCGGTACCCAGAACCTTGTACTCGCGGCCCTTGGGAATGAACGGACGAATCTGCTCGACGTAGTTCTTGATGTAGTCGGTCGAGGCGATGACTGGGCCCGCATGCGGGGCAAGCTGCCGGGTCACGAAGGATTCGCGCTGTGGCTCTGTGGGGTGCAGCAGGTTCCAGCGCTCCACATCCTGGCCTTCCCGCGCCAGTTCGTTGAAGCTGGGGCAGCTCCATACGTCGGCGGCAACACCCCAGTCTTTTTGCAGAAGCTCCTGCGCGGCGATGCTCTCGCGCAAAATGGAACCAGAACCCAGAAGCTGCACACGGAGTGTGCCGCCTGCCGCGTCAGTCGCGGGCTTGCACAGGTACATGCCCTTGATGATCTGCTCTTCGGTGCCCTCGACCAGGCCAGGCATGGCATAGTTTTCGTTCAGCAGAGTCAGGTAATAGAAGACGTTTTCCTGCCTTTCGACCATGCGCTTGAGACCATGATGCAGGATCACGCCCACCTCGTGCGCGAAGGTCGGGTCATAGGTGACGCAGTTGGGAATGGTGCCCGCCAGGATATGGCTGTGGCCGTCTTCGTGCTGCAGCCCCTCGCCGTTGAGCGTGGTGCGCCCGCTGGTGCCGCCAAGCAGGAAACCGCGAGCCTGCATATCTCCAGCCGCCCAGGCCAGATCACCCACACGCTGGAAGCCGAACATCGAGTAGTAAACAAAGAACGGCAACATGATGCGGTTCGATGTGGAATAGCTCGTGGCCGCTGCGATCCAGCTGGCCAGGCCACCTGCCTCGTTGATGCCCTCTTGCAGGATCTGGCCGTCTTTGGCCTCCTTGTAGTACATCACTTGGCTCTTGTCGACCGGGGTGTAGAGCTGGCCCTTGGGGTTGTAGATACCAATCTGGCGGAACAAGCCCTCCATTCCAAAGGTACGCGCTTCGTCGACCAGAATGGGCACCACGCGAGGGCCAATGGCTTTGTCACGCAGCAGTTGCGTGAGAAAGCGCACGAACGCCTGCGTCGTGCTGATCTCGCGGCCCTCGGCTGTCGGCTCGAGCACGGCCTTGAAAGTATCGAGTGAGGGAATTGTGAAGCTCTCGTCAGAGCGCTCACGGCGCTTGGGCAAATACCCCCAGGGCTTTGCGGCGCTCGTGCAGGTACTTCATTTCCGGCGTGTCGTCGGCCGGCTTGTAATAGGGCAGCTTGTCAAGCTCGCTGTCCGGTACCGGAATGTTGAAGCGGTCGCGGATGTAGCGGATGTCTTCGTCAGACAGCTTCTTGGTCTGGTGCACAGTGTTGAGGCCCTCACCGGCCTTGCCCATGCCGTAACCCTTCACGGTTTTTACCAACAGCACCGTAGGCTGACCTTTGTGATGGTAAGCCGAATGGAATGCCGCATAGACCTTCTCAGGGTCGTGGCCGCCGCGACGCAGCTCGAAGATCTCGTCGTCGGTCATGTGTTCGACCAGCTTCGCCGTTTCCGGGTACTTGCCGAAGAAATGCTTGCGAACATAGGCGCCGTCGTTCGCCTTCATGGCCTGGTAGTCGCCGTCCAGGGTTTCCATCATCAGCTGACGCAGCTTGCCGGACTTGTCACGGGCGAGCAACTCATCCCAGCCCTTGCCCCAGATGAGTTTGATGACGTTCCAGCCACTGCCGCGGAAATCGCCCTCCAGCTCCTGGATGATCTTGCCGTTGCCGCGCACCGGACCGTCCAGACGCTGCAGGTTGCAGTTGATGACGAAAATCAGGTTGTCCAGGTTCTCGCGCGACGCCAGGCTAATGGCGCCCATGCTCTCGGGCTCATCCATCTCGCCGTCGCCCAGGAACACCCAGACCTTGCGATTGGCCGTGTCGGCAATGCCGCGAGCATGCAGGTATTTCAAGAAACGCGCCTGATAGATGGCCATCAATGGCCCCAGGCCCATGCTCACCGTGGGAAACTGCCAGAAGCCTGGCATGAGCTTGGGATGCGGGTAGCTCGACAAGCCCTTGCCGCCCACTTCCTGACGGAAATTTTCCAGTTGATCTTCGGTGATGCGCCCTTCCAGGAACGCTCGGGCGTAGATGCCTGGCGCGCTATGTCCCTGGATGTAGATGCAATCGCCCCCATGGCCCTCGCTTTCGGCGTGCCAGAAATGGTTGAATCCAGCGCCCCACATGCTGGCCAGCGATGCGAACGAACCAATATGGCCGCCCAGATCGCCCCCGTCTTCAGGGTGCAGACGATTGGCACGAACCACCATGGCCATGGCGTTCCAGCGCATGAAGGCGCGCAAGCGCTTTTCAATGGCGATGTTGCCCGGGCAACGCGCTTCCTGGGCGGACTCAATGGTATTGACATAACCGGTCGTGGCCGAGAACGGCAGATCAATACTGTTCTGGCGAGCGGTTTCGAGCAATTGCTCGATCAGGAAGTGGGCGCGCTCCGGGCCTTGGGTTTCGATGACGGCGGACAGCGCGTCCGTCCATTCCCGGGTTTCCTGGTGATCTGCGTCTGCTGGCGAAACATTGCCGGACGGGTTGGGTTCTGCGGACATTTCGTCGTCTCCTGATGATGGCTTTCGCCCATTGTGAACGAAGAGTCGATCCTCCCACAAACAACTTTTTTTTCAAGTGGTGACTGATGTTTTCATATAGTGATATCTCAGGATTTTCCTTCTTGGACACCCATTCGAAGTACATGCTTCATGCTCCTGTCCGCGACTTGTCGCCTACACTGCAAGACTCATGCAGTCCTCCTCCCAAGCTACCAGCGAAAGCAATGTTTCGGCCTCCTCAGCCTGGTCTCTGCTCATGTCTCCACAAAGCAGGGAGCGGCTGATCCATTTCGCCCCACTGGCTGCAGTCCTGCTGTTTCTTGCGGCCATTGTCTCGGCGTTCTGGTATCTGCGTGTAGAAGAAGTGCACCGCGAGCAGGAGGCCGTCAAGCGGGATGTCGAATACGGCCAGCAGCGCCTGCGCCTGCGACTGATCGAGCGGCAAGAGCAGTTGATGCGACTGGCACGCGACGTATCGAACCGCGAATTGAGCCCATCGCACTTCCTGATTCGCGCAGAGTCACTGGTAGCGCAAAACCCGGAATTGGTGTCTGTCAGCTGGATTGATGACCGACGCCGGGTGATCGCCAGTCAAGCCTCCGTGAGCGTCTCGGATCAGCGAGACTGGATGGACGGAGACGTCCTCAAGGCGGGTGATGCCGAGGCCGGATATGGTCTGGCCCGCGACCTGCTTCAACCGGTGTATTCGCAGCCGATCTCAGCCAAGGGCAGCGAGCCCATCCTGCAACTGCACGTGCCGCTGACTCTGCGCGGCAAATTCACTGGCGAATTACTGGCCGAATACGACATAGACGGGTTGCTCCGCTATGGCGTCCCCTCCGAGGTGCTCGCCAAATATGCAGTGGCCCTGCGCGATTCGACCGGCCAGCTGTTAGCCGGCCAGAGCATTCCCGATCGACCTGTTTTTTCCGAGAAGCTGCCCTGGATCGGCAAGGTCAACGAGTATGAAATCCCGGTGTCCCCTGTGGGTAATGGGCTGGTACTGCGCGCGCAGGCGTGGCGCACCTCGCAAGGCGTTGTGGGCGGCACGCTGTTCTGGCTCGTGGCGGTACTGGCCGCCATGACCACCTGGATGCTGATCGCCAATTGGCGTCAATCGCAGAGACGCCAGCAGGCACAAGCAGCACTGCAGGCTGAGACGGGCTTTCGCCGCGCCATGGAAAACTCCATCATGACGGGCATGCGTGCGCTGGATCTCCAGGGTCGAATCATTTACGTGAACCCCGCCTTCTGCCAGATGACCGGCTGGAGCGAGGAGGAACTCATAGGTCAATCCCAGCCGTTCTCCTACTGGCCTGCGGAAGACCGTGATGCGCTGCTTGCCCACCTGAAGGAAGAACTGGGTGGATCTGCTGATCCCGCCGGCTTCCAGATGCGGGTGCAACGCAAGGACGGCTCGGTCTTTGATGCGCGCCTTTACGTCTCGCCGCTGGTAGACGCCACCGGCAAGCACAGCGGCTGGATGGCTTCGATGACCGACATCACCGAGCCCAACCGTGTCCGGCGCCAACTTTCTGCCTCCTATGAGCGTTTCACCACCGTGCTGGAAGCGCTCGACGCATCCGTATCGGTAGCGCCTCTCGGCAGCGAAGAATTGCTCTTTGCCAACAAGCTATACCGGCAGTGGTTCGGCGCCAGCACCGAAGGCCATCTCAAGCTGCTGGTACGCGGCGGGACGCCGGAGACGCAGGTTTCTGACGAAAGCCTGGACGCCGTGGACTCCTTCGCGGGCCTGCCCCTTCACAGCCTGGCCACCTCCACGGTAGCGGAACATGCGGAAATTTATATCGAGCGCCTGGGCAAATGGCTGGAGGTCCGATCGCGGTACCTTAACTGGGTCGACGGACGGCTGGCCCAGATGGTGATCGCCACCGACATTACGGTACGCCGTCAGGCCGAGGAACAGGCTGCCGCCCAGGCCGAGCGCGCACAATCAGCCAGCCGCTTGATCACCATGGGTGAAATGGCCTCCAGTGTGGCGCATGAACTGAATCAGCCTCTGACGGCCATCAGCAACTACTGCACCGGCATGGTCTCACGCATTCGCAGCGGCAACATCGAACAGCAGGACCTGGTGGACGCCCTGGAGAAGACGGCACGACAAGCTCAGCGCGCCGGTCAAGTGGTGCAGCATATTCGCAGCTTCGTCAAGCGCAGCGAACCGCGTCGGCAGATTTCCGAGGTGCTGCCCATGATTGAACAGGTCGTCGAGTTGGCAGAGATCGAGATGCGCCGCCGCCAGGTTCGGCTGACGCGGCAGATCGCTCCGAATCTTCCGCCCCTGAATGTGGATCCCATCCTGATAGAGCAGGTTCTGCTCAACCTGATCAAGAACGGCGCCGAATCCGTCGATGCGGCACAGCGCACCCCGGCAGACCGACTGGTGGAGCTGCGCGTGTCGCGCTGCACGGTCGAACGGCAGCAAGCCGTGCAGTTCAGTGTGACAGACTCGGGCCGCGGGCTTTCAGCAGAAGCGCTGGCGCGACTTTACGAAGCTTTTTCTCCACGAAAAGCGAAGGTTTGGGGATTGGCCTCAACCTCTGTCGCTCCATTGTCGAATCCCATCAGGGCCGGATCAGCGCAGAGAACCTCTACAATGCCGGCGAACCCGTGGGCTGCCGCTTCACCTTCTGGATCCCGGTCGGCCCGATTCGTGACACAACCAACCTGGGCGCCAACGCCAACACCATCGCATGAATCTGACCCCGAAGAGAGGAACGGTCTACGTAGTCGATGACGACGAAGCCGTACGCGACTCCGTGCAGTGGCTTCTCGAAGGCCAAGACTTTCGTGTCCGCTGTTTCGAATCTGCCGAAGCCTTCCTTTCACGCTACGATCCGCGTGAAATCGCTTGCCTGATCGTCGATATCCGCATGAACGGCATGAGTGGGCTGGAGTTGCAAGACCGCCTGGTCGAACGCCAGTCGCCGTTGCCAGTGGCCATCATCACCGGCCACGGAGACGTTCCCATGGCCGTCGACACGATGAAAAAAGGCGCCATGGACTTCATCCAGAAGCCTTTCAAGGAAGACAAGCTGGTACCCCTGGTCGAGCGCATGCTCGAACAGGCCCGTGCCGCCTTCGCTGAACATCAAAAAGCGGCCAGCCGCGATGCGCTGCTTTCCAAGCTGACGGGCCGCGAAGCGCAGGTGCTTGAACGCATTGTCGCGGGTCGCCTGAACAAGCAGATCGCGGACGACCTGGGCATCAGCATCAAGACCGTCGAGGCGCACCGAGCCAACATCATGGAAAAGCTTGGCGCCAACACCGTGGCGGATCTGCTCAAGATCGCGCTCGGACAGAACCCGCCAAAGAGCTGAAAGACATTCACATTCAAGGCCGCTGATGTCATGCGCAAGCTGGCAGGCGGCTTTTTTATTCAGGAAAGCACAAATGACCGCGCAGTTGATCAATGGCAATGCATTAGCCCAGCAGGTTCGCACCGAAGTAGCGCATCGCGTGAGCGCCCTCAAGAGCCACGGCGTGCAGCCCCACCTCGCCGTGATACTGGTGGGTGAAGACCCGGGCAGCCAGGTCTACGTTCGCAACAAAGTAGCCGACAGCGAGCAGACTGGCCTGAACGCCACCCTGGAACGCTACCCTGCCAGCCTGCCGCAAGAGGAACTGCTGGCCCGCATTGCCATTCTCAATGCAGACCCTTCGGTGCACGGCATTCTGGTTCAGTTGCCGCTCCCCAAGCACATGGATGCAAATCTGGTCATTGAGGCCATTGCCCCGGAAAAAGACGTCGACGGCTTCCATGTGGCAAGCGCTGGCGCACTCATGGTGGGTCAGCCCGGTTTTCGCCCCTGTACGCCCTACGGATGCATGCGCATGCTGGAATCCATTGGCATGAAGGATTTGCGCGGCAAACATGCCGTCGTGATTGGCCGCAGCAACATCGTGGGAAAACCCATGGCCATGATGCTGCTGGCTGCCAATGCCACCGTCACCATTTGCCACAGTGGTACTGCAGACCTGGCCGCCCTCACCCGCCAGGCTGACATCGTCGTGGCTGCGGTCGGCAAGCGCAACGTTCTGACCGCCGACATGGTCAAGCCCGGCGCCGTCGTCATTGACGTGGGCATGAACCGCGACGATGCAGGAAAACTGTGCGGCGACGTCGATTTTGCAGGCGTGCAGAACGTCGCAGGCTGGATCACCCCCGTGCCGGGGGGCGTGGGCCCGATGACGCGTGCAATGCTTCTTGTCAATACGCTAGAAGCCGCGGAAGCAGCGAAAACCTGACCACATGCCGGAGTCAGGCGGCCGCAAGCTCCGTGCGGCACCTTCTCCGGCTTGACATCCTTTGCACCACCCCCAGCTAGGCTTCATGGCTAATCCACTTCTTGACTTCACCGACCTCCCCCTGTTTGACCAGATTCGGCCTGAGCATGTAGCTCCGGCGATCGATCAGTTGCTGGCCGATTCCGAGGCCGCGCTGGAAGTGGCCGTGGCGCCTGGAGATGCCGGCCGACTGGGCTGCGCTGGCACGCACCCTGGATGTGGTGACCGAGCGTTTGGGCCGGGCATGGGGCGCGGTCAGCCATTTGAACGCAGTCATGGACACGACCGAATTGCGGGCCGCCTACAACGAAGCATTGCCCAAGATTTCCGAGTTCTTCACGCGATTGGGCAGCGACGAGCGCCTCTACGCCAAATACAAGGCCATTGACGCTGCTTCACTGAACACCGAGCAGCGCCAGGCGCTGAAGAACGCTCTTCGCAGCTTCCTGCTGGGGGGCGCTGAACTGAAGGGAGCTGCCAAGGAGCGCTATGCCGCCATTCAGGAGCGTCAGGCAGCACTTAGCCAGAAGTTCAGCGAAAACGTACTGGACGCCACTGACAGCTACGCCTACTACGCCACGGAAGCCCAGGTAGATGGCCTCCCCCGATGTGAAGGCCGCCGCACGCGCCGCCGCTGAGGCAGAGGGCCAGAGCGGGTACAAGGTCACGCTCAAGCAGCCCAGCTACCTGCCGGTCATGCAGTTCGCGCACGACCGTGCCCTGCGCGAGCGCGTTTATCGCGCCTTCGTCACCCGCGCCTCCGATCAGGCCGAAGGTGAAGGCGCCAAGCTCGACAACGCCCCCCTGATCCGCGAGATCCTCGCCCTGCGGCGCGAAGAGGCCCAATTGCTGGGTTACGCCAACTTCGGCGAAGTCTCGGTTCTGCCAAAAATGGCAGAGTCTCCAAAGCATGTGATCGACTTTCTGCACCAGTTGGCCGCCAAGGCCAAGCCCTATGCAGAGCGCGATCTGGCCGACCTGCGCGCGTTCGCCAAAGAGCAATTGCAGCTGGATGAGCCTCAAAGCTGGGATTGGCCCTACATCGGCGAAAAACTGAAGGAAGCGCGCTACGCTTTCAGCGAGCAGGAGGTCAAGCAATACTTCCAGGCGCCCAAGGTACTGCAGGGGCTCTTCAAGATCGTCGAGACACTGTTCGAGGTAGCCATTCGCCGAGATGTGGCACCAGTGTGGCATCCGTCCGTCGAGTTCTACCGAATTGAACGCGAAGGCCAGTTGCTCGGCCAGTTTTACCTGGACCCCGGCTCCCGCGCAGGCAAGCGTGGCGGCGCCTGGATGGACGATGTGCGTGCCCGCTGGCTAAGGCCTGACAACGGAAAACTGCAGACGCCAGTGGCACAATTGGTCTGCAACTTCGCCGAAGGTGTCGGCGGCAAGCCACCACTGCTCACGCATGACGACGTGATCACACTGTTCCATGAATTCGGTCACGGCCTGCACCACATGCTCACGCAAGTGAACGAGCACGATGTTTCCGGAATCAGCGGGGTAGAGTGGGACGCCGTGGAGCTTCCCAGCCAGTTCATGGAAAACTTCTGCTGGGAATGGGAAGTACTCAAGCACATGACCTCCCACGTAGAAACCAGCGAGCCGCTGCCGCGCGCGCTCTTCGACAAGATGATCGCGGCCAAGAACTACCAGGCCGGCACGCAGACGGTGCGCCAGATCGAATTCGCGCTGTTCGACATGCTTTTGCACACAGAGCACGATCCTGCCAAGGACTTCCAGCCCCTGCTGGATGCTGTTCGACAAGAAGTGGCCGTCACCCAGCCTCCGTCTTTCGCGCGCACGGCGCAGAGCTTCAGCCATATTTTCGCTGGGGGGTATGCGGCTGGCTACTACAGCTACAAGTGGGCCGAGGTGCTTTCTGCCGACGCTTATGCCGCTTTCGAGGAAAACGTCTCGCCTGACGGCACACCCAGCGTGGAAACAGGAAGAAAATATCGCCACGAGATTCTTGAAGCCGGCGGTAGCCGCCCCGCCATGGAATCTTTTAAAGCCTTCCGCGGACGCGAGCCGAGCATGGATGCCCTGCTACGCCACCAAGGCATGGCCTGAATCTGCACACGGAACCACTGCATGCGCCCCCTGACTGCCCTCCAACTGATCAATGGCTTCGCCGCGCTGCTGCTGGCTGGCACTGCCCAGGCACAGCTTTACCGCTCAGTCGGACCGGATGGTCGGGTGACCTACTCCGACCGGCCACCGGCCGCAGCGAACAACCGACCTGCCTCAAGCAGCGCGAGCGGCGGGGCGGGTGGCGGTGCTCCCGACAACGCCAGCCTGCCTTACGAGTTGAGGCAGATCGCCCAGCGTTACCCGGTCACCCTATACGTCAGCAAGGACTGCGTGCCATGCAACAGTGGGCGCAATCTGCTCATCAACCGAGGTGTGCCTTTTTCAGAGAAGACCGTCTCCACCAACGAAGACATTGACGCACTGCAGCGCCTCACTGGCGGAGAGGGCAGCGTGCCCATGCTGACCATTGGGGGGCAACAGCTCAAGGGTTTTTCGGACGCCGACTGGAGCCAGTACCTGGACGCTGCCGGCTACCCGAAAACCTCGCAACTGCCCAGCAGCTACCGCCCGCCTGCAGCCACCCCTTTGGTGACCAAGCAAGCTGCAGCAGCCGCCGTACCGGCATCGCCCGCCAACCCAGAGCCTGAACCCGCGAGCCCCAGCATTGCGCCTGAACGCAGCATCAGCAACCCCGCGGGCATACGGTTTTAAGGGCTACAAGGGCGCGTTCGCGTGGGATTAAACCCAGATTTTCCATTAGGCGCACCTTCGGTGCTGCCTGGGCGTCAGCGGTGCATGTGCGGTCATTTCGGCCGCTCTTCGTCGCCCATAGCTACGGCTATGGGCTCCTCAGTCGGGACCAAACTGCCTCGCAACTGCCCTCGCTGCCATCCCAGGCCCTAATGGGAAATCTGGGTTAAAAATTGAGAGTTCGAACCCCAGCGGCTGTGCCCAGCAAGCACACTTTAGCCCCCTGGTGGGCGAATACCCCTACCGTCACCACACCAGGCCATTGGTTCACTTCAGATTCGAAGGCAAGCGGATCGCCAATACGCAGGCCGTGCACATCGAGGATGTGCTGGCCATTGTCTGTGACTAAGGGGGCACCGTCTTTCATGCGCAGCCGGGCTTGCCCCCCAGGGCCGCGAACTGACGCGAGATTCTGTGCGCAGCCATGGGAATGATCTCCACCGGCAGCGGGAATGCACCCAACATATCCACCAGCTTCGATTCATCTGCAATGCAGACAAAACGGCGTGATTGGGCGGCTACGATCTTTTCGCGTGTAAGCGCGGCTCCACCACCCTTGATCATGTAGCCTCGGTGATCGATCTCATCGGCTCCGTCGATATAGACTGCCATTTCATCTACCTGAGAGCAATCGAGCACCGTGATCCCCCGCGCCTTCAGCAAGATCGTGGAGGCCTCGGAGCTGGAAACAGCACCTGGGATCTGATCTTTCATTGTCGCGAGCGCATCAATAAACTTATTGACCGTGGAGCCCGTCCCTACGCCCACTATTTCGCCTGGTTTGACGAACTGCAGCGCAGCTTGCCCCACCATGGCCTTGAGTTCATCTTGAGTCGGAGCGGTGGGTGAAGGCATTTGCGACAATTCCCGAAGTTTTATTAGCAAGCAAGAATTATCCAATGCCTCTTCTACCCTATGGTTTGGCTCGGTCATTTCTCTTCCAACTGGATCCGGAAACCGCCCATGAACTGACCCTCGACGGCTTGGCCCGCACCCAGGGCACTCCGCTCTCCTGGGCTTGGTGTAACGGCCAGATCAATGACCCCGTCACTCTGGCCGGCCTGGATTTTCCCAACCGCGTCGGCTTGGCTGCGGGGCTGGACAAGAACGCACGCGCCATAGACGCCTTTGCTTCCATGGGCTTCGGTTTTGTGGAAGTGGGCACCGTCACGCCCTTGGCGCAACCCGGAAATCCCAAGCCCCGCATGTTCCGGTTGCCCCAAGCCCACGCGCTGATCAACCGGCTGGGGTTCAACAACGCTGGCCTGGACGCGTTTGTGAACAACGTCAGGAATTCCCGCTTTCAAAGCGCCAGGGAGGCCAATCCTGCACGCAGACGCATGCTCCTGGGCTTGAATATTGGCAAGAATGCAGCCACGCCTATCGAGCGTGCCACAGATGATTACCTGCTCTGCCTGGCTGGCGTCTACCCCTACGCCGACTACGTGACAGTGAACATCTCCAGCCCCAACACCAAGAATCTGCGTGACCTGCAAAGCGATGCGGCGCTGGACGCGTTGCTCTCGGCGCTCAAGTCGCGCCAGGGGGAACTGGCCGCTCAGCACGGAAAGCAGGTTCCGCTTTTCCTGAAGATCGCACCGGACCTCGAAGAAGCTCAAATACAGTCTATTGCGGACGCCCTGCTGCGCCATGCCATGGATGGCGTGATAGCTACCAACACCACGCTGTCGCGCGAGGCAGTCAAAGGTATGGCCCATGCCGAAGAAGCCGGCGGACTTTCAGGAGCACCCGTGCTGGAAGCCAGCAACCGGGTCATTCGTCACTTGCGCGCGGCGCTGGGCAAGGATTTTCCGATCATCGGCGTAGGCGGCGTCATGAGCGGAGCCGATGCTGTCACCAAAATCGAGGCGGGCGCGAATGTGGTGCAGATATACACCGGACTGATCTACAAAGGTCCTGCGTTGGTGTCCGAGGTTGCCAAGGCCTTGGCCGCCAGCAAGAAATCGGTCTAGCGGGGACAATAGCTTCCATGGCTTATACCCCCAGCTACTCCCCCGAAACCGTAACCCGAGCCGAGGTTGATGCAAGCATTGGCCCACTCGTGCTCGAATTTGGCGCCAACTGGTGCAGCGTGTGCCAAGGCGCTCAACCCCTTATTGAGCAGGTTCTGGGCAATCACCCAGCAGTACCCCATGTCAAGGTTGAAGACGGGCCCGGCCGGGCGCTGGGGCGCAGCTTCAAGGTGAAGTTGTGGCCCACGCTCGTATTCCTGCATGACGGCAAGGTGCACGCGCAAGTGGTGCGCCCCACCCCCACCGAAGCACAAGCCTTGAGCGACGCACTTAATCAGATTTCGGCCTAAAAAACTCTCGGCCACTCGCTCCAGCAACGTTCACGAAGCGTTAACACAGCACATTTGCGGCGCCTTCTCGCCTCATCCACCTACCATGTTTTCATCTCTCAAGGGCCCGCACGTCCTCGGCATTACGCTGGCAGCTGCCGGCATCCTCATGGTAACCATGGGCACGCGACAATCGCTCGGCCTGTTTGTCGGCCCCATCAATACGTCCACAGGCTTGGGACTGGCCACCATCAGCTTCGCCTTGGCAATCGGCCAGTTCGTCTGGGGTGCGGTGCAGCCACTGGCAGGTGCAGCGGCTGATCGATGGGGCCCACGCCCTGTGCTCGTTGGAGGCATCCTCATACTGGCCCTGGGCAGTGCCCTGACGCCTTACATGCAATCCGGCTGGGGATTGACGGTTGCTCTCGGGATTCTTGCCGCCATGGGTTCGGGCGCCGGCAGCTTTTCCGTGCTGATTGGTGCTGCGGCCCAACGCATGCCGGCAGAGGCGCGCGGAACCGCTTCCGGCGTGATCAACGCGGGCGGTTCATTTGGTCAGTTTGTTTTCGCGCCGGTCATGCAGAAACTGATCCAGGTCACCGGCTGGATGGGTGCCATGTGGTCGCTGGCGATCATCTCACTGGCCGCCCTGCCCCTGATTGGCAAGGTCACCAAAGGCACCCATGGCGCGCACGTGGTGCACGCGGGCGAAGACCCCGGCCTTCGGCAAGCTCTGAAAACCGCGCTCACTGATCGCAGCTATCTGTTGCTTCACGCAGGCTTTTTTACCTGCGGATTTCATATTGCGTTCCTGATAACCCACCTGCCCACGGAGGTCGATCTTTGCGGGCTGCCGCCCTCGGTGGCCAGTTGGTCGCTGGCGCTCATTGGTTTGGCCAACATTGTTGGCAGCCTCGTGGTGGGCCATCTGGTGGGGCAATACCGCAGCAAGAGCATTTTGGCACTCATGTATGCCTCGCGCGCAGTTCTGGTGCTCTGGTATTTGATGATGCCGCGCGATCCCTGGGTTTTCTATGTTTTCGCCGTCGGCCTGGGTTTGACCTGGCTCGCGACCGTGCCGCCAACAGCCGGTCTAGTGGGCAAACTCTTTGGCGTGCGCTACCTGGGAACACTGTTCGGACTGACGCTGCTGAGCCACCAGATTGGCGGGTTTCTGGGCGCATGGCTGGGCGGCCTGGCCATCACAGAACTGGGCAGCTACGACCTCATGTGGTGGGCCGACATTGCACTGGCGCTGGCGGCAGCAGCCTTGAATCTGCCCATTAGAGAGGCTCGGGTCGTGCGGCCGATTCCAGCATGACCCTGCAGGCCTTTCCGCTGCGCCCGCGCGGCAACACGCAACCCAGCTCGCCTAGTACACGAATGGGCTGCGCGCCTTGAGACGCAGCAAAGGCCTGTAAGGCGGCACGGCAACGCTCAAGGGCCGCCTGACCATCAGGTCCATCGAAAGGCAAGCGCACAACTAAGGTACTCGGCTCCCGCTGTAGCAGCTGAAAATCAAAAATACCACACTCTTCCTCTAGGACTGTACACAGAGCGAGTGGCAACAGACTCACTTGCTGACCTCGCGAGCGGCCGGGGACACGGATGGTGTCGTCGCTGCGGCCCCGCACCTCGATCACAGGAAGCACTGAGCCGCACACACAGCGGTCCGCATGCAGGTTGACCTGATCGCCGAGATCGTAGCGAATCAGCGGCTGCACATGATTCGCCAGATTGGTGAGCAGCACAGTGTGTGAGAACTCGCCCAGAGGCACGGGGCGATAGTGCTCGTCAACTGGCTCCAGCAACAACCAGTCTTCATTGAGATGCAAATGCCCGTGCGCGCACTCCCAGGCCATGGGCAGAAACTCGGAGGCTCCGTAACTATCTCGGACAAGCGCACCGAAAGCCTCGGCGATGCGTGCTCGGGCGGCCAGACTCAAGGTCTCACCGCCAGTCATGACGCAGCGCGGGCGGACGCGCAACCGCCCCTGCTCGAACTCTTCCGCCAGCATGGCCGCGGCACTCGGATATGTCGCCAGTATGCTGGGTTCGTAATCGTTGAGTGCCTGCACCAAGGACTCGGTGGGCTGCTGAAGGCTGAAGCTTCGAGACTTGGCAGCAATCCACGGATTGACCCTGCGCAACCGCTCAAGACTGCACACGCTGGCGAAATGCCCACCGGTAGCCGTCACGAGTGCGTAGCGATCCCCTATGGCCAGCAAGTCGGATAACGCGAAGGAGCCCATCAGGCTGGCTGAGCGACCCGGTACCCTGTGGCGCACCGCCTCCAGCGCGTCGTACACCGCCATGGCCCGGGCATCCTGCAAAAAGACACCCGGCAAGCCACTGGTTCCGGAGCTATCCCACACCATGTACTTGCCGAGCCAAGGCTCGGCAATGCGTGCGGGGTCGGCGGTGAAGTCGCGCAGCTCATCGAGATTGAGCGCGGGATCGGTCACCCAGTCTCCAAAGCGAGACATCAATTCGCTTCGCGTAACAGGCTTCAGTCTCTGCCAATCTGCCGGACCAATCTGCCTCTTGCCTGCCCGCTCACGATAAACCGCGGAGTCAGAGCAAGCCGACTCAAGCAAGCGAGCGAGCCGCTGCTGCTGCCTCGATGCCAGCCAAGATGGTGGAGCATGGCTGCCCGCCACGACATCCAGCGTGGCTGCGAGCAAGTGAACCGGATCGAAAACCGTGTTCAACATGCCCAAATGGCGCCAACCAAGGCGCGGGAGTATCGCATCATGAGTCTCCTACGTTAAACCTAGAACCGTTTCCAGGTTAAACCTGACACCCTTCCTCAGCTGCAACCCTGAAGATGGCTCAACCCGATTCATATTGGCCTCTATGGATCGCGCCGCGTTGATCTAGCACAATGGTTCAGTCCATCAAGGGTTATCGTCCACCCCAATATATTCATGAAATGCTTTTTCAAGCATCATCATGGCATTGGAGGCTATCACCCTCTGAAAAACCTTCCGCTCAACGCCAAAGCACATACATGGTACGCCGCAACAATAAGCTCGCACACCCGGACACCCCGGCCACCGATCCGTTGATCGGCGCTGAAACCCCCACACAGAAGCTCGATCGACTCGTGCAGACCTCGGTCGCGCCGATCACCGGAAACCTTTCGCCGATCGCACTTGGACTGGCCTTCGTCGATTGGTGCTGGCATTTGGGAGCGTCACCGGGCCGTCAGCTGGAACTGGCCGAGCTTGCAACAAAGTTGACGACCGATACACTGCAACTGCAAGATGGCCCCACCAACGGCATAGGCGTGCACGATGACGACCCGCGTTTTCGAGCCGATGCGTGGGCCCAATGGCCGTTCAACCATTGGCGTGCAGGCTTTCGCAATGCTGAAGCGTTCTGGCGTGAGGCTGCGAAGGTGCCAGGTGTATTCTGACCACCACACCCAGATGGTGGATTTCTTTGCCCGCCAATACCTTGACATGATCACTCCGGCGAATGGCCTATTCACCAACCCGGTGGTTCTCAAGAACGCCATGGAGTCCGACGGGGCGCCTTTGCTGCGCGGCCTGCAGAACTGGATCTCGGACGCCACGCGCGTTCCCACCCCTGAAGATGTCGCCAACAGCCAGCGCTTCCAGGTAGGAAAGAACATGGCGGTCACACCTGGCAAGGTGGTGTTTCGCAACAACCTGATCGAGTTGATCCGCTACGCTCCGCAAACTGCCAGCGTACATCCGGAGCCAGTGCTCATCATCCCTTCATGGATCATGAAGTACTACATTCTCGATTTATCGCCCCACAACTCCATGGTGCGCTACCTGGTCAGCCAGGGCCATACTGTTTACATGCTCTCCTGGCGAAATCCCGATGTCGCCGACCGCAATCTGAGCATGGATGACTATCTGTCTTCCGGCGTTTTTGCTGCCATGGAAGCCGTCGGCTCTCATCATCGCGAGATCCCATTCCATGCCATGGGCTACTGCCTGGGCGGCACTTTGCTGGCGATCGCCGCAGCTGCCATGGCGCGAAGGGGCGGCGTGAAAAGCCACGATTCGCTGCCGACCATGAAGACACTGAGTCTGCTGGCAGCGCAGGTCGACTTTGCGGAACCTGGGGAGCTGGGTCTGTTCATCGACGAAGGCCAGATCAACCTGCTAGATCACATCACCCGCGGACAGGGGTTTCTGACGGGCAAGCAGATGGCCGGATCGTTCCAGTTTCTGCACTCGCGCGATCTGGTCTGGACCCGGCGAATGCGCGAGTATTTCATGGGCGAACGCGAGCAAGGCAATGATCTGATGGCCTGGAACGCGGACACTACGCGGCTGCCCGCACTCATGCACCACCAGTACCTGGTGGCGCTATACCTGAAGAACGCGCTGGCAAACGGACGCTACCGCGTGGACGGCAAGCCTGTGTCTCTGAATGATCTGCGCGTGCCAATCTTTGCCGTAGGCACCGAGCGAGACCATGTCTCGCCGTGGCATTCGGTCTACAAGCTGCATCGATTGACCGATGCGGAAGTGACCTTTGTGCTGACCAGTGGCGGCCACAACGCGGGAATTATCTCCGAGCCTGGTCACGCCAACCGGCGCTACCGGATCGCTACCCGCCCCGAACGGGCGGAATGGCAGGCTGCCGAGCAGTGGTTGGCCAACGCCCAACAGGAAGATGGCTCATGGTGGCCCGCTTGGCAAGCTTGGCTGGCCGCACATTCGTCAGCGCAGGTCAAGGTGCAGCCCATCGACAGCCGCAAAGCGCTCGAAGATGCGCCCGGCAGTTATGTGATGCAGCGCTACCCTGAGTGAGCGCCTCCGTGCGATCAGCTGGGAACGCCTCGGTTCGCCAAGGCATCGGCGCGCTCGTTGCCTTCATGGCCCGCGTGCCCCTTCACCCAGTGCCAATGGATCTGATGCGGGCCGCCACTCACCAGAGCATCGAGCTTTTGCCACAGATCGACGTTCTTCACCGGCTGTTTGCTCGCGGTTCGCCAGCCTTTGGCCTTCCAGCCGTGGATCCATTCAGTGATTCCCTGGCGCACATACTGACTGTCCAGATATAAGTCCACATGACAGGGGCGTTTGAGGGCAGCCAGGCCCTCAATCACGGCTGTCAATTCCATGCGATTGTTCGTCGTCAGCGGCTCACCACCAAACAATTCCTTCTCGTGGTTGCCAGAGCGCAGCAGCGCACCCCACCCCCCAGGGCCCGGATTGCCCTTGCAGGCGCCATCAGTAAAAATTTCTATCTTGTTCAAGGTCTATTTTCTGTAACTTGAGGTGTTGGCCTCGCCCGATTGGCTACCGAGACAGGTGCCCCCACCACTGCCGGGGCCTTTTTCCAATGCTGGCCCACCAGCTTGGCGCCATGCGTGCGCTTGACGGCGATCATGAAATACGAGGCCCCAAAAATCGGCCACCAGCGTTGCCCGAGTTCGTCCATCCATCGAAACCGTGCCAGCGCGCCCGCGCCACGAACTGCTGGCCGATAGCAACCGAAGCTGATCGACTCCAGTTCAAACTCCAGCAGATGCAGCCAGTCGCGCAAGCGTCCGTGACCGATGAGGTTGCCAGCCTCTGGCAGGAACGGAGGCCCGCCACCAACGCGTCGGTGAAGTTGCCCGCGCCACTGTCGCAAACCCCATAGGCTGGCCGGATTCAGGCCCGTAATAGCTACGCGACCTTCGTGCACAAGCACACGCTGTACCTCGCGCAATGCCGCATGCGGGTCATTGCTGAGCTCCAATGTATGCGGCAGCACCACCAGATCCAGGCTGCCTTCCTCAAACGGCAAGGCCGTGGCGTCGGCCACCAACGCCCAGGGCGCAGGTGCCGCAGGCGCCCGTGATTCTGTCTCGCCTGGTGGACGGTTTGAGGCCACCTCCTGCGAAGTCTGCAACGCCAGCCACCGATGCGGCATGCGGTTGACACGCAGGGCATTGACATCCAGTCCGCCCAGTTGCAGCGCGTGGTAGCCGAAAACGTCCGCCAGCGCAGCATCGTACTGCTCCATTTCCCAGGCCAGCAGGTACTGGCCCGGGGGTGTCTGAAACCAGTCGTGCATGCCAGTCATGGCTTCTTTCAGGTTTTACCGTTCATGGGTGGAGTTGATCGTAAGGCCTGCGCAGCAAGCGTTCGCAGGTGGAGCGCGAGGGCGATCATGCACTGGCGGGTTTAACCTGAAAATAAAGACTGCCCTGTAAGCAAGACGCGTGAATTCTAGCGGCAACACTGAGTAAAGAAACCTCTTGTGGTAGCGTGACGTTTTTATAATCCTCACATTATGGAATTGCTTTCCCTGCCCGCTTTCAGCGACAACTACCTGTGGCTCCTCCATGATGGAGCACAGGCGCTCGTAGTGGACCCAGGTGACGCCGAGCCGGTGTTCGCAGCCCTCAAGCAGCACAACCTGAAACTCTCGGCCATTTTGGTCACTCACCATCACGCTGACCACGTGGGAGGCGTTGCGGCGCTGCGGGAGGCCACGGGGGCCATCGTGTACGGACCTGCGCGTGAGCGCATTCCGGAACCGTTTGTGCCGCTTTCCGATCACCAGCAGGTGGAAGCGCTGGGCATCTCCTTTCGGGTCATTGATGTTCCCGGCCACACCGCCGGCCACATCGCCTACTTCGCTGAAGAAGTCAGCGGGGCTCCTTTGCTGTTTTGCGGTGACACCTTGTTTTCTGGGGGTGTGGGCGGATTTTCGAGGGTACACCAACACAGATGCTCGCCTCCCTGGACAAACTAGCAGCACTGCCCGCAAATACGCGTGTATGCTGTGCGCACGAATACACCCTCTCCAACCTGCGCTTTGCGCGTGCGGTCGAGCCAGGAAACGTTGCGCTAGCCGAATACCAGGTTAAATGCGAGTCCCTGCGTACCGAAGGTGTCCCCACGCTGCCCTCCTCCATCGGCACAGAGCGGGCAATCAATCCATTTCTCCGCAGCCGCGAAGCCGAGATCACGCAATCCGTGCATGGCCGCTCTGCTACCGCAACCGACGAAGTGGCGGTTTTTGCCGCGCTTCGCGAATGGAAGAACGACTTTAAATGAAATGGTTTCACATGCTGGCGTTGTCAGCCAGCGTATGGCTGGCTGGGTGCGCCGCACCCGTTGCGCCCACCACCTCCTCCAGTGCACCTGACCATGACGGCGCCCCCGCCACTATGAGCAGACGCGCGCCAATCACTGGCGACATGCCGCCGGTTCAGGTGCGTGAGCTGAGTTCGACGACGGTGGCGGCCATGAGCACACCGGCAGATCTGTGGGACCGCATCCGGCGCGGCTTCGCCATGCCTGACCTCGACACCGACCTGGTACGCGACCGCGAGCAATACTACGTCACCCGCCCCGACTACCTGCAGCGCATGACCGAGCGCTCGCGCCTGTACCTGTTCCATATCGTCGAAGAACTGGAGTTGCGCGGCATGCCGACCGAGCTGGCACTCCTGCCCTACATTGAATCAGCCTTCAACCCGCAGGCCGTCTCGAGCGCCAAAGCGGCGGGCATGTGGCAATTCATGCCCGCGACGGGCCGGGATTTCGACCTCACCCAGAACATTTTTCGCGACGACCGACGCGACGTGCTGGACTCCACCCGGGCCGCGCTCGACTATCTGCAAAAACTCCACAACATGTTCGGCGACTGGCATCTCGCGCTGGCTGCCTACAACTGGGGAGAAGGCAGCGTAGGCCGCGCCATTGCGCGTAACCGGTCGGCAGGCTTGGGCACTGGGTATCTTGATCTGAAGATGCCTAACGAAACACGGTATTACGTGCCCAAACTGCAGGCAGTCAAAAATATTGTCGCCAGGCCAGAATCTTTCGGCGCTGCCTTGCCGCTGATAGAGAACCACCCATTTTTCGACACAGTCGAGATCAAACACGATATCGACATCGACTTGGCGGCACAGTTGGCCGAAGTGCGCCTGGAAGACTTCAAGGCGCTCAACCCCTCGCAACGCAAACCGGTCATATTTGCCACCGGCACGCCGCAGGTGTTGCTGCCCTGGGACAACGCGACCACGTTCAAGCGCAATCTTGAAAAGCACGATCCAACCAAATTGGCATCCTGGACTGCATGGGTTGCACCCTCCAATATTTCCTCACGCGAGGCTGCAAGCCGGGTAAGCATGAACGAAGCTGAGTTCCGTTCGCTCAATGGCATCCCGTCCGGCATGATGCTCAAGGCTGGCTCCACGCTGCTGGTGCCGCGCGCCGACGACGCTCCCCGGGCAGCACCCAGTCAGGTCGTCAACAATGCACAGGTGGCGTATTTGCCGGAGGTGGTACTCAAGCGCTTTACCGTGCGCGCGCGAAAGGGGGACTCTATTGAGCAGGTGGGCTGCGCGATACGACGTGCCAGCAGCCACCGTGGCGGGCTGGAACCGCACAAGAGCCAACGCCACTCTCAAGCCAGGCCAGTCGGTTGTCGTTTTCCTGCCCGTGCGTGCCGGCGCGGCGGCAGCCGCTGATGCGGCACGTCCCACGCGCAGCGCCCGAGGCAAGACGCGCACCGGGCGCAACTCCGGTAAAGCCACCGCAAGCAGAGCCTCCACCGTCAAGAAGTCCGCCAGCTCCAAAGCCTCAGTCGCGCGAAAAAATTCCGCCAGGAAACGTTAGCAGGCTAACTCCCAGCGACCTGAAACCGCCGCTTGGCTCGCGAGGCAAACTCATTGGTGAAGGTGGCTGCCGGCGAAGGGGGCGCACCACCGTCCTCCGGGGGCTGTCCTGTGCCATCACGCGGTGGGTGGTTTCTACGCATTCGCTGGAGATCATGCCGTCAGGCGACATGGCTTCCCGAGCCTTGTCCAAGGCTGAGAGATAAACCGCCCGATCGCCGTGCATGTAGGCTTCGGGCACGGCGCGCACAATGTCGCTTGGCCCCGCCGTCTGCAGCCATTTCAATGCGCGCACTACGCCGTTGGCGAGAGCCTGCACGGTTCGCGGGTAGCGCACCACAAAATCCTGCGGAGCATAGAGGCAGCCCGCTCCCATGGGCCCTCCGTACAGTTCATGGGTTCCGCGCAGCGATCGGGTGTCCCAGAGCACGCGAATGTCACCACGAAACTCCAGCAAGCTGATGACCGGGTCAATATGGGCGATCGCATCCACACGTCCTTCACGCACAGCGAGCGCTGCGGCGGTTGAATTGCCCACACTCACGAACTCCACGTCTGCGGGGCCCAACGCGCCACGCGCCAGCACGCGCTTGGCAAACCAGTGGGTCGCAGAGTCCGGTGCACTAATGCCAATGCGGCGCCCCTGTAACTGGGCCAGCACACGAAACTGCTCGAAACTGCGGTTGGAAACACCAAACACCATCTGCGGCGCACGCCCCAGAAAGACAAATGCGCGGCAGTTCACGCCCCGCCCGCGCAGATCCAGCACATGCTCATAGCTGCCTGCGGCCACATGTGCCCCACCCTTCAGCATCGACTGCCGCGCCAAGCTGCCAGCGGCGTGATCCTGCAACTCGACTTGCAAGCCCTCCTCTCTGAAGTAGCCAAGCTGATCGGCAATCGTCAACGGCAGAAAATAGAGCGAGGTCCTTCCCCCGACGGCCAGCGTAACCAAAGGCCGCTCGGGCACTTGCTGGAAGGGTGTTGGTTGTCCTGCGGCATATCGCCCGATCAGCGGCAAAGCCGCCGCCACGAGGAACGCGCGACGAAGCTGGCTGGCAGGAAACTGACTTTGCGAGAAAGAGGACACAGTGGGCAGACGGTTGAACTACCTGTGAAAGGTAGCCCAAGGTGCGCCCGGTCGTCATCGGTAAAGCCCCCCATCGGGTTTACCTTGATCAGAATTTTTGCGTAAATATTTGCAACCAGGAGACTATGGATCTGCAGCGTCAGCGGCGATCAACCAGCGCATGGGCTATGGTGCCCAAATCAACATATTCGAGCTCACTACCCGCTGGCACGCCGCGCGCCAGCCGAGTGACTGCAACGCCCCTGCTCTTGAGCGTCTGGGCAATGATGTGCGCTGTTGCCTCGCCCTCGGCAGTGAAGTTGGTGGCCAGAATAACCTCCTTGACCTCGCCGCCGTTGACGCGGTCTATGAGCTTTCCGAGGCCGATATCGTGCGGGCCAATGCCATCAAGCGGGCTTAGGCGGCCCATCAGAACGAAATACAAGCCCTTGAATGCCGCCGTGCGCTCCAAAGCTGCCTGATCAGCTGGAGTCTCGACCACGCAAAGTTTGCTCGCGTCACGCCGAGGATCAGAGCAGGTGGCACAAACCTCGTCTTCGGTGAAGGTGTGGCATCGCGCACAATGGCGGACCTGTGTCACGGCGTCCTGTAAAGCACGAGCCAGCACACGCGCGCCTTCGCGATCGTGCTGTAACAAATGGAACGCCATGCGCTGCGCCGAGCGCACCCCCACGCCCGGCAGGCGCCGCAGTGACTGCACGAGCGTGTCAAAACTATGCGTACTCATTTTTTTGTCGAGCGCCGACGCCAAGGATGCGGAGGCCCCTGGCATATGGCACAGGAAAAGGCACGCCAGCGCCTCCGGGGTGTTTCACGCTAGAACGGAAACTTCATTCCACCGGGCAAGCCGGGCATGCCTGCAGTCAGTTTGCCCAGCTTCTCTGAAGAAAGCTCTTCGGCCTTGCGCACGGCCGCATTGAATGCGGCGGCCACCAGGTCCTCGAGCATGTCTTTGTCGTCAGCCAACAGGCTGGGATCAATGGTGACGCGTTTGACATCGTGTTTGGCGGTCATGACCACCTTGACTAGGCCCGCGCCAGATTCGCCTTCAACCTCCATCAGCGCCAACTCGTCCTGCGCTTTTTTCAGGTTGTCCTGCATAGCCTGCGCCTGCTTCATGAGACCGGCCAGTTGTCCTTTATTGAACATGGGTTTCCTTCTTTGGAGATTTAAAGTGGTTTTACGCTTCCGGGCACAATTTTCGCCCCAAAGTCGCGCATCATTTCTTGCACAAACGGATCTGCGAGCAGCAATTCTTGTGCAGCTTTCTGCTTGCTGGCGGCGACGATCGCGTTGCGGCGTGAAGGGCTGTCGCTCACAGGCCCGATGTCGACCGACAACTTGATGTTGTACCCGGCGTCAGCCAATGCAGTCTGCAACCGCTCGCGCGCACCTGCATGGGCCAATGACTCCTTTTCAACCCGCAATGTCCACGAGCTTTCGGTACGCGCCACCAGCTGCGACTGTAGCGCCAGTTCCCGCACCAGCGCTGCAATGACCTCGCGCGCAACCAGATCCTGCACCACTTTGTGCCAAAAATCCCCTTCGGGCGTGGCATGCACAGTTGGCAGGACCGGCAGCGCACCAGCTCGCCCATCATCGCGCATGCGCTGATCATGCACTGGAACGGCCACAATTTCGGTCGGTGGCCGGGCTGCGGGAGAACTGCCGGAAGTGGAGCCCGCAGGCTGCAGTGAGCCTCCTTCAGTGGCCTGCTGGCGCTTTTCAACATCTGCAGGCCACTCGCGCACCGGCACCGCCTGGGCTGGCGGATGAGATCTAGACAACGGCGCCGACGAGTAAGCTGGGGCAGGCTCGTCCTCCCACGGAGGCGGCTCGTTGCCCCAATCGTCAGGGGCAGGCTGATCCGCTGCAACTGCATCGGGCGGGGCAAACTCGGTAGCACCCTGAGCCGCTGACGGCGCCAGGGGTGCAGGTGCAGGTGCAGGTGCAGGTGCAGGTAAAGATTCAGATACAGGCGCGGGCGCCAATTCAACCGCCACCTCCACCCTTGCGGTTGCAGGCGGCGGCGAAACAATCGGCGCAGGGGGCGTTGCTTCGGAAACCGGCTCAGCTACTTTCAGAGTTTTTTCAGCCTCGTCGGACATAGCCGACGACGCTGCGACCGGCGATCTACCCGGTGCTTCGGGCTGCTGCCTCCCCGACTTGAAGGGCAGTAGGCGCAGCAAGACCATGGTCAGACCGGCATATTCGTCTGGTGCGAGTCCCAGCTCGGCCCTGCCGTGAATGCACAGGCTATAGAGCAACTGTGTTTCATCAGCAGGCAGCAGTGCCGCCAGACGCGCGGTTTCTTGCGCATCGGGGTCAGTCTCGTCTATGGCCATGTCCGGCACGGCCTGCTTGACTGCCATGCGCTGCAATACCGTTGCCATATCCTCCAGGGTGGTGGCAGCCGAGAGGCCGTTGGCACGCAACTGCTCAGACAAATCGACGACGGACCTACCGTCTCCTGCGGCCAAGGCGCCAATCAGCTGAAAAACCACACTGCGGTCCACGCTGCCGAGCATCTGACGCACCCCAGCTTCTTGCAACTGACCGCTGCCGAAAGCAATGGCCTGATCGGTGAGGCTCAGTGCGTCGCGCATGGAGCCCCGAGCAGCTCGAGCCAGCAAGCGCAGGGCAGCGGGCTCGGCTGGCACACTCTCCTGCCCCAGAACTCGACCCAGATGATCCAGCACCACTTCGGGCGCCATTGGACGCAAGTTGAACTGCAGGCACCGACTCAACACCGTGACAGGTACTTTCTGCGGGTCGGTCGTGGCCAGCACGAATTTAAGGTACTCGGGCGGCTCCTCCAGCGTCTTCAGCATGGCGTTGAACGCCGTGTTGGTCAGCATGTGCACTTCGTCGATCATGAAGACCTTGAAGCGACCCTGCACCGGCTTATAGACAGCTTGCTCAAGCAGTTGCTGCACCTCGTCAACGCCGCGGTTACTGGCCGCATCAAGTTCGGTGTAGTCGACAAAGCGGCCCGCATCAATTTCTGTGCAGGCAGCGCAGACACCACACGGCGTGGCCGTAATGCCGCCCTGCCCGTCGGTGCCCACGCAGTTGAGCGATTTGGCCAAAATGCGCGACACAGTGGTCTTGCCGACGCCTCGCGTGCCCGTAAACAAGTAGGCGTGGTGCAAACGCTGCTGCGTCAACGCGTTGGTCAGGGCCTGCACAACGTGTTCCTGGCCCACCATTTCGGAAAAATTCCGTGGCCGATACTTTCGGGCCAGCACCAAATAAGACATATGCCGATTCTACGGGGCCTTTGAACAGGCTATTGGCGAGTGACCGGCAATGAACGCCTGACAAGGGAACAAAAGACCATCTTTCCGTCGCGATCGAACGAACGCACTTCGTGTCACGCCTATGAAGTGAGCGCCGCGACACGCCGAATCCGGAGTTTTTTCTCAAAATATGACGTATTCACACAACGCAAGTGCGCACGCCCGAGAAATCGACGGTATGCTGCGGCGCAATAGAGTTTGTAATGTATTTTCACTTACTGATAGAACTTCAAGGAATTCATCTTTCTTGAAATCGTCTCAGGGCTCTAGAAATCGTTGTACTTTCCGTTTCGCCGTCCGGATCAGCCTTGAGGCTCGAGAAAGATTGTGAAATTCGTTTCACCGCCATGCTTTGCCGCATTGAAAGTCCGGATTTTTCCGATTCAGACACCGCCCTGGCTACAGCCTGCCCTCTAGCAGCCGCGTTGGTTCTGGCTCTGAACGATTGTTGCCACCCCCGCGCAGGGCGCATTCGGGCGCGGCTGCGTGACTGCGAGGATCCCGAGCAGCTCGACATGCTGAGAGGCGAGGTTTTTAACCTGCTCGCACTTAGTTTTGGCCCCTCGGAAGCGCAGCGTCGCCTGATACCCTTACAATAGACCCTGACGGGCCTTCCCGCATGGTGAAGCGGCCAACCGGGTCAGGTGGGGAACCAAGCAGCCCTAACCGTGTATCCAGTGCCGGGGTCAAGGCTCGTCACCTTTCAAGCAAGTTTTCGGCCTTTCTGCGGGCGTCTTTGGCCTCACACCATCAGTAGGCGAGCGACCCAGTACACACCAATCCCCAACTGCACAGCGAACGCTGAAAACCGCAGTGAAACCGCCAAAGGGGACAGCGAACTCAGGTGAATCACAGACTGCACGATGCGAGCCACCAAGAATGGGTAGGCCAGCGGGTCAGTGACGAACGCCTTATCCGCCACCACGGCCACGAGCATGAGCGTGCCAAACAAAGGCAATCCTTCCAGACAATTGGCATGAGCCCGTGCCAGCCGCTGCATGAACGGTGAAAGATTCGCGTTGTCCGGCCGAAAGCCATTGGCCGGAACTTCCTTCGTGATGACAAGTTTCGACCGAATAGTCTCCATGAGCACCAGCAGTGCCAGAGACCAAGCCACAAAGCCAGTTAGCGCTGTGAGGGTGGGGTTCACAATAGCCTCCTTCATGGGGTAGCGAAGACGCGCCCAGCCCTTGGCAGGCTAGCGTTTGCGTTAGTCAACTTCCAGGTCAGACAGTCTCCAAAGCCGGACACTACACTAACAACACATCCACTTCAGGCTTTTTCGATGAAGCGACGCGACGCACTCCACTCTCTCAGCCTGCTTGCACTACCCGGGCTACTCTCTGCTTGCGGCGGGCCCGACGAGTACGACCCCAATCCCACTCCTCCACCCACACCGGCCGACCGATGGACGCCGGGTCTCTTGCTGAATTCCAGTTCGTTCAGTTCGGGCGCACAGGCAACCTCCATGCAAGCCGATGGCCCAGAGCGGATGCTCGCGCTGGTGGGATCGGGCTCTGACTTGCTTGCCTACGGAGTCAACGTGGGCACAGGCGTGGCGCTCGCGCTGCAAGGGCCTGCCGGCTTTCCTGGGATCATGGTCGCCGCACCAGACATGCGCGGTGGTGTGCTGCGTGTGTGGCAGCAATCTGACACCACGCTTCGGCAACTCCTCTACGCCCTGAGCGATGGAGCTGGCGGTCAGAGCGGCCCCATTCGAACCCTGCCTCTCGATCCTTCCCCTTCCCTGCAGGCGTGGCTGCTGGCGCAAGATACCGGCGGGAATGCCTTGGTGCGGTGGGCAGGCGGTCCTCTGGACAATACTGGCCAACCGACCCAAGGTGGCTTGCTGAAATTTTCTGCCTCCACGCAACTCTGGCAGCATCTGCCCTTGCCCAACCCGGCGGCCAGCCCGATCCTGCTGCTCTCTACAGGTGCGGTGTTTGATACCACCGGACGGGCGTGGCTAATTCAACCTACACCTGGCGCCGTCGCGGGTGAATGGACCCTGGCACTCTATGCCCTGCCTGCTCAGGGCTCCAGTTGGCAAGCACTGGCTTCGCTTCCCGCCACCAGCGCAAGATCCGCCCACTTCCAAATTGGCATGGATGCCAGTGGACGCCTCGTGGTGGCCCATAGCGTCGCCTATGAACCGAACGGCTCGGCACCCCTGGTTTCCCTGTCCCGTTACGACCCCGCCAGCTCCCGCTGGAACACTCTGACCCCACCGAATCTTCCGATCCACAGCCACACAATGAGTGTGGATCCTTTGGGCAACATCTGGCTGACAGGACCTAGTTCGTACGCCCGCTACGACAACGAACGAGCCGCTTGGACAGGACCAAGAGAGTTTGATTTTGCGCCCGTCGATGCCTTCCAGCGCAATGGTGAATGGCCGTTGGCAGTGGCTACCGACAGCCGTGGGAATGCCTGGGCCGTGGGAGTGCGCCGCAAGGCTGCCGGCCAGGATCTGCCAACGCTCTGGATCAATTTCTTTGATGCAGGCACTCGCCAATGGAGCCAGCCGGGCAGCCTCGGTGTGCAAGGCGGAGAAAACCCCAGTTTTTCTCAACCTGCGCAAGGGGAAGGCAACACCTTCTTTCAAGTTGCCTTGGGACTCGATGACCAGGGGCGGCCAGTTGCGGCCATGACCGAGCTACTCCGTGCCAGCTTGGCCGGCGGCCTTCGCCGCACATGGGTAGCGCGCGGACAAAGTGCGTAGCCCCACCAGAAGCGTGGAGCCTGATCAGCGCTCCGCGCGCTCGCTGTCGAAACGTTCTGCGGGCGTGCGGTTGACTTCAAATGGGGACATTGCCAGCAAAGTGGTCAGGGCGCTGCAGATCATCATCATTCCCCAGAAAATGAAAAATGTAACGGTGTAAACCGCCTCGCGCGACCACTCGACGCGTGAGCCAAAAAGGCTCAAAGAATCGGGATCCAGCACCGCAAAAACCATCATTTCAAGAACAGCAGCCACCAAAAAAGCCGGCCACGCAATCCACATGAGACGTTCACGAAGCACAGGGAACTCCCTTTGGTCAGTATTTCAGGGGTGGCCAGGCTGGCGCTGCGGGGCCGTGCCCTGCAAGAGTTTGGCCGACTCGGGCGAGGCAGCGTGGTTTCGCGCCTGCATGGCGGGCGTTAATGCAGGTGCGGTACCGGCAGCCTCCACAGGTTGCTCAAGACGAGCATTCGCGTCGCGCGGGGCATCCGCATAGACCGGGTCAGGCCTTCTGATCGCCAGGTAAATGGTGACAAACGAGGCCAAGACCACCATTGCCGGACCACCAACCACCATCCACATGTGTCCGTATTTCCACCACGGACCTGAAGACATTTTCTGCATCGCACTCATTCTTTACCTTGGCACCATGAAAACGGATTTTTCACTCACTTCGCCAGTCTCTGACGACCGCACATCGATGTGAATCTCGTGCGAACCGGGCTTGGCCCCATCATAGGGCAACTGAAGCCGTACAGGCACCCACAAGCCCTGTGCACCATCTACAGTCACACTTTTTTCCGTCACAAGCTCCAACCCAGGCAAGCCCTTGACCGCGATTGAGTAGGTCTGCGGCTTCTCGGTGGCATTCATGATCTGCACGCGGTAAACGTTCTCGATCTTGTTGCCGTCAACAATGCGCGCCAACGTGGCACGGTCACGCACGATGTCCACCTTGAAGGGGGTGCGAAGGAGAAGACTGGCAAACAGGGCAATGGTGAGACCAGCAAGGATTGCGCTATAGAGCAGTACGCGAGGGCGCAGCACGTGGCGCAGGATCTGCTTGCTTCCCCAACCCTTCTCAAGGGCATTCTCGGTAGAGTACCTTATGAGCCCCCTGGGGTAACCTACCTTGTCCATGACGCCATCGCAGACGTCAATGCAGGCTGCGCAACTGATGCACTCATACTGAAGGCCCTTGCGAATGTCGATGCCTGTGGGGCACACCTGCACGCACAGGGTGCAGTCGACGCAATCTCCCAAGCCAGCAGCGCGGTGATCGGTTTTACGAGAGCGAGCCCCGCGAGGCTCACCCCGTGCAGCATCGTAGGTGACGATGAGCGTGTCCCGATCAAACATGGCGCTCTGGAAGCGCGCGTAGGGGCACATGTATTTGCACACCTGTTCGCGCATGTAGCCTGCATTACCGTAGGTGGCAAAGCCGTAGAAGAAAATCCAGAAAGTTTCCCAGGGTCCAAGTGTCCATTGCGCCACATGCACCGTCAATTCACGGATCGGGGTGAAATAGCCTACAAACGTAAGACCCGTCCAGAGACCCACGGTGATCCAGGCGATCTGCTTAAGCAGCTTGCGCCCGAACTTCGAGGCCGACATGGGGGCGGCATCCAGGCGCATGCGAGCAGACCGGTCGCCCTCAATTTTCTTCTCGATCCAGAGATATATCTCGGTGTAGACAGTTTGCGGGCAGGCATAGCCGCACCACTGGCGCCCCGCCACCGCAGTGAACAGGAACAGCAGCAACGCCGAGATGATCAGAATGCCCGACAGGTAGACAACGTCCTGCGGGTAGAGTACCAGTCCGAAGATGTAGAAGCGCCGCGCCTCCAAATCAAAGAGCATTGCCTGCCGGTCACCCCACTGCAACCAGGGCATGCCGTAGAAGAATATCTGGGTGGCGTATACAAAGAACCAGCGCCACTTGGCGAACAGGCCGGTCACGCTGCGCGGGTAGATTTTCTTCTGCGCCTGGTAGAGCGAAACCATGACTTCGTCGGCTGGGACAGCGCCGCCTGCCACCGCTTCGGCGGTGGTCTTTTGGGAAGTGTTCTTCGTGCTCAAAGCAGCCTATTTCTCCGAGGGCCGGACGGGCGCATCGTGGTCACTCCTGCAAAGAGGGTGTTCGAGGCGCACTCGTGGGGCATATCTGCGGGGCTTGGAAATCTACCCTCAGACTGCTTGCCCCACTCTGAAGCAGCCTGACGTTCTGTCGGATCAAAAAGCCTATTCTGACACCCGGGGAGCGAACCCGATCATTCACTCCCCGGCGTTATTTGCACTTAACGTGTGGCTGCAGCCGCTGCAGGCGCCTGCTCGCCCGGCTGGCCGCCACCCAGACCCCAAACGTAGGCCGTCAGCACGTTGATCTGCTCGGGCGTGAACTTGTCAGCCCATGCAGGCATGACGTTGGTCTTGCCATTGGTAATCATGCTGACGATATGAGATTCGACGCCGGCACCGCTCACCCAGATGTTGTCGGTCAGGTTGGGAGCGCCCAGCGCCTGGTTGCCCTTGCCGTCGGCGCCGTGGCAGGCAGCACACACCGCAAACTTAGGCTTGCCCAGATTCGCACGAACGGAATCGTTGGGGGAGCCGGAAAGGCTGAGCACATAATGCGCAACGTTTCGCACATCGTCAGGCGTGCCGACTGCCGCTGCCATGGGAGGCATGACACCAACGCGCCCTTTGACAAGGGTCTCGTGGATCATGGCAGGTGAACCTCCCCACAACCAGTCACCGTCGACGAGGTTGGGGAAGCCCTTGCTGCCGCGTGCGTCAGAACCATGGCATTGCGCGCAGTTGTTCATGAACAGGCGGTCGCCAATAGCCATGGCGTTGGCGTCTTTGGCCAGTTGCTCCGTGCTCATGCCCGAGAATGCAGCGTATATGGGCGCAGTCTGCTCGTTGCCCTTTTCCACTTCACGCTCGAACTGGCCAGTCTGAGACCAATTGAGCGAACCCTTATAGGAGCCCAGTCCCGGATAAAGGAACAGGTAGGCCAAGGAAAACAGAACGGTGATGATGAACAGCCCCACCCACCAACGCGGCAGAGGGTTGTTCATTTCGCGCAGGTCTTCGTCCCACACGTGGCCAGTAGTGTTGTCGGAGGCCGTGAGAGCCTTGGTTTTCCCACTGAACCACAGCAGCAGAACGCACGCCAAAATGCCGCCGATCGTGATGACGGTGACATATACCGACCAGAAATTACTCGTAAAGTCGCTCATTTTTAATTCCTTGTGACGACCGCATCAGCGCCTGTCAGTCTTGCTCAAAGGGCAGCTGGGCCGCCTCGTCGAAACGCTGCTTGTTTCGGCTGGACCAAGCCCAGACCACAATGCCGAGGAAGACGACAAACGCTGCCAACGTTGCGAAAATCCGCAGACTGTTGATGTCCATGATGGGCCTTTCAATCTCTCTTATTTACGATGAATGCCCAGCACCTGGAGATAGGCGATCACGGCATCGAGTTCGGTCTTGCCCTTGACGTCTTCTGGGGCCTTGGCGATCTCTTCATCCGAGTAAGGAGCGCCCAGGGTGCGCAAGCCGGTCATATGAGCTTGAATGGTGCTGGCGTTCGCGGGGGTCTTCTCGAGCCACGGATATGCGGGCATGTTCGACTCGGGAACCACATCGCGCGGGTTGTTCAGGTGAACACGATGCCAGTCGTCGCTGTAGCGGCCACCCACCCGCGCCAGATCCGGACCAGTGCGCTTTGAGCCCCACTGAAACGGACGGTCGTACACAAACTCTCCGGCGACCGAGTAAGGCCCATACCGCAGAGCTTCGGCGCGGAACGGACGAACCATCTGTGAGTGGCAGTTGTAGCAACCTTCACGGACATAGACGTCACGACCCACCACTTGCAACGCCGTGTAGGGTTTGAGCCCCTCAATGGGCTGCGTGGTGGACTTCTGGAAGAACAGCGGCACGATCTCGACCAGGCCTCCAATGGAGACCACGATCAGGATCAGCACGATCATCAGGAAGTTATTCGTTTCAACCTTCGCGTGGCCGGTGATTTTTTCTTGAGCCATGGTGTGTATTCCTTGAACTTCAGGCGTGTGCAGCGACTGCAGGGATCTGCACCGGCGTTGCGCGGCCAGCGGTGGCCGTCTTGACTGTGTTCCACAGCATGATCACCATGCCCCCAAGGTAGAGCAACCCACCCAGCAGGCGCAACACGTAGAACGGGAAGGTAGCCTTCACAGATTCAACAAAGGTGTATGTCAGGGTGCCATCGGAGTTGATTGCACGCCACATCAGGCCCTGCATCACGCCGGCAATCCACATTGCGGCGATGTACACCACGATGCCGATGGTGGCCACCCAGAAGTGAATTTCAATAGCTTTGGTGCTGTACATCTGGGTACGGCCGAACAGGCGCGGAATCAGATAGTAGAGCGAACCCATGGTGATCAGACCCACCCAGCCGAGGGCGCCTGAATGCACGTGGCCGACTGTCCAGTCCGTGTAGTGGCTCAAGGCGTTGACGGTCTTGATGGACATCATCGGGCCTTCAAAGGTGGACATGCCGTAGAACGACAGCGACACAATCAGGAAGCGCAGGATCGGATCGTCGCGCAGTTTGTGCCAGGCACCCGAGAGGGTCATGATGCCGTTGATCATGCCGCCCCAGCTAGGAGCCAGGAGGATCAGTGAAAAGACCATGCCGACACTCTGAGCCCAGTCAGGCAAGGCGGTGTAGTGCAAGTGGTGAGGGCCGGCCCACATGTAAGTGAAGATCAGCGCCCAGAAGTGGACGATGGACAAGCGGTAGCTATAAACCGGACGACCGGCCTGTTTGGGAATGAAGTAATACATCATGCCCAGAAAGCCTGCGGTGAGGAAAAAGCCCACAGCATTGTGACCGTACCACCATTGAACCATGGCATCCTGCACGCCTGCGTAGGCAGAGTAGGACTTCATGAGGCCTACTGGCAATGCAGCGCTGTTGACCACGTGCAACAAGGCCACTGCCAGAATGAAGGCGCCGTAGAACCAGTTTGCCACGTAGATATGCTTGACCTTGCGTGTACCGACGGTACCGAAGAACACCACCGCATAGGCCACCCACACGAGGGTGATCAGAATGTCGATGGGCCACTCGAGTTCAGCATATTCCTTGCTGCTGGTGTAGCCCAGCGGCAAGGTGATGACGGCAGCCACGATGACCGCCTGCCAACCCCAGAAGGTGAAGGCTGCCAACTTGTCCGAAAACAGACGCACCTGGCAGGTTCGCTGAACCACATAGTAAGAAGTGGCCATGAGACCGCAGCCGCCAAAGGCAAAAATCACGGCATTGGTGTGCAACGGGCGTAAACGGCCATAACTGAGCCACGAAATGCCCAGATTCAGTTCCGGCCAAGTCAGCTGTGCGGCGATGATCACCCCCACCAGCATGCCGATCACACCCCACACCACCGTCATGATGGCAAACTGTCTGACCACTCTGTCGTTATAGACCGTGGCTTTCATATTGGCGAATGTCATTTCCACCTCTTCCTTTTGAATATCCTCAGACCGAGCCACACCCGGGCTACCCCCGCAGGGAACAAAAATTACCGGATCCTCCCGGTGCCTTCCTGAGAACCTTTAGCAGTATCCGCGAACGTAACATGGTTTCACTTGATGTCGATCAATCGTGCTCAAAAATTCGCTCTCCTTCACGCTCGACGTCTTCGAACTGGCCACGATAGATCGCCCACCAGAACGCGCCAAGAATGAAGAAGACAAGCACAACAGACAGTGGAATCAGTAAATACAGTACGTCCATCAAACCTCCGCCCGCATGGCCCCCGATAGGCGCAGGGCATTAAGCACTACCAGCAGCGAACTTGCCGCCATGCCGAGCCCCGCTGCCCAGGCAGGCATCCAACCTATCATAGCCAGCGGCACGCCCACCGCGTTGTAACCGGCTGCCCAAGCCAAATTTTGCCGCACAACGCGCATGGTGTCGCGTGAACGAGCCATGGTAGCGGGAATCAATGACAGCCTGTCCGCCAGCACCACGAAGTCGGACTGGGCACGTGCCAACGGCACCGAGCGCCCGAAGGCAAACGATACGTTGGCGCCCGCCAACACGGGACCGTCGTTCAGGCCGTCTCCGACCATCGCCACTGTAGCTCCCGCTTGCTGCGCCTGCTGCATAGCGGCCAGCTTGTCCGCCGGCGCGCATTCACCCCGGGTATCGGAGATGCCGGCCATTTTACCGACATGCGCCGCGGCTTCAGCCCGGTCGCCGGAAAGCAGCCTCACGCTTACTCCCTGCGCCTTCAGGGCAGCCACGGCCTGCTGTGCATCTGGCCGCAGATCTTCCCGCCACTCGAAGCTGGCCAGCCAGCCTAGCTCGTCACTCAAGTGAGTGGTCGCACCCTGGGTTGACAACGGCGGTGCTTCACAAAAGGATGCTGAGCCCAGTCGCACCCATCGCGCCTGACCGCCTCGCACGCTCACAAGCCCCTCCACGCCCTGCCCCGACAACTCCTTTTGCTGAATGCTTTGACAGGCATCTGCCAAGCCGCTCTGAGCAGCCTGCGACACCATGGCGCGCGACAGCGGGTGAAGGCTGCCCTGGGCCAAAGCCGCACCGAGAGACAGCGCCTCGTCCTGCCCGACCCCAGCGCGCAGGTGAACGCGCTCCAAGACAAAGGCATCGCGCGAGAGAGTGCCCGTCTTGTCGAAAACCACAGCATCCACGTCAGCCAGCACTTCCAGGGCCTGTAGCCGGCGCACCAGCACACCGGAGCGCGCCAGGCTGCCGGCGCTGGCCAGCATGGCTGCCGGGGTAGCCAGAGAAAGCGCGCACGGGCAAGTCACCACCAAAATGGCAACTGCGATCATGAGCGCACGGCCCGGGTCGGTAGGCCACCACCAGGCGCACGCCAAACCTGCGGCCAACAGCACAAAAATCAGGAATGGCTTGGCCAATCGATCTGCCAGCTGGGCGATGCGGGGTTTGCTTGTCGACGCAGCTTCCATCAGACCCACGATGTGCGCGTAGCGCGTGTCGCCGCCCACTTGCTCCGCCCGAACTTCTACTGCGGACGTCAGGTTATGGCTGCCGGCAATGACCAACGCCCCCTGCCCACGCTCCAGCGGCGTCGACTCGCCGGTCAGCAGCGCTTCATCAACCATGGTCTGCCCCCGCAGCACCACACCATCGGCGGGAAACACTTCGCCTGGCAGCACCCGAATAACGTCCCCTACACGTACACGGCGTGCCGCCACGCGCTCCCATGTGCCGTCCTCCTGCTTGCGCTCCACGCTCTCGGGCAGGCGATGCATCAATGCCTCAAGCGCACCGGCCGTTCGATCCCGCAAGCGCAATTCAAGCCAGCGTCCCGTGAGCAGAAAGAACACGAACATGGTCAGCGAATCGAAATACACCTCATGCCCGAACACACCATTGGGCTCGAAGGTGCCTAGGGTGCTAACTACAAAAGTGATGAGCATCCCCAGCGACACAGGGAGATCCATGCTGACTCGGCGCAGCTTCAGATCGAGCAGTGCGTTTCGGAAGAACGGCTGGCAGGAAAACAGCATCACGGGAATCGAGAGCACCCACGACGCCCAACGCAGCAGATGAACGAGATCAGGCTCGATTTCTCCCGGGCCGGTGAAGTACTCCGGAGCGGCATACATCATGACCTGCATCATGCACAGGCCAGCCACCCCCATGCGCCACAGCATTTTGCGGGTTTCTGCACGGCGGCGCTCAGCGGCAAAGGCATCATGCGCAGGCAAGGGGCGATAGCCCGACCGCAGAGCGGCCTGCATCCAGGCGGAGGGGCGGGTTGCCGCGTCATCCCACACCACACGGCCACGGTGGCTCGCGGCGCTGACCTCTGCAGTGCGCACGCCAGGTATCGCGCGCAGCGCTTCTTCTATGGTGACCGCGCAGGCAGCGCAGTGCATGCCCTCGAAAACAACGGTGGATTCCCAGCAGCCGCCCTCGCTTTGAACGGACTCCGTGCTTTCAGCCTCTACCCGACGGCTGAACTCCATCCACTCATCAGGCTCGTCAAGCAACGCCCATTGATCGATGGGACGCTCCGGAGCATGAACAGCGCTGTGATCGGCTTCGCGCGGTGCTTCGGCTCGGGCCGCCCTGTCAGGAGGGGTTAATGTGACCACGGCGCGCTGCATAATGCCTCGACTGTAAGCGGATTACGACCGGAGAGCTTGACCGGCATCAAGATACCCCACGGAATTGCCTACTATCGTTCAGCTTACAGTTTCGTTGCAGCTTATGATTTAAACGATATCACTTGAGGAGATCGAATATGTACAAACGCATTCTCGTGGCAACTGACGGCTCTACCTTGTCCAAGAAAGCAGTCAACAATGCCATTGCCTTGGCCAGTACTTGCGGCGCTGAACTGGTAGCGCTGAAAGTTGTGCCACGCTACCCGCAGAGTTACTTCGAGGGTTCGATCAGCCTCTCGGTCGATGATGTTGCGCGTGTCGAAAAGCAATGGAGCGAGGAAGCTCAGGCCATTGTGGACGGAGTCAAGAAATCTGGCGAAGCCAAAGGCGTGAAGGTCAAGTCGGTGGTGGTCAAATCGGATGTGGTCTCTGACGCATTGATTTCCGCAGCGAAGAAACACAAAGCCGACCTGATCGTTATGGCGTCACATGGTCGCAGAGGGGTTAAGCGCCTGCTTTTGGGCAGCGAAACACAGCAAGTGCTGACGCACTCGGAGATCCCGGTTCTGGTGTTGAGGTAAGCAGCTCCTGCTCCTAGGGGCCAGGGGCCAGGAGTCGCGGGAGCCAGGAACCAGCGACCTGAAAGGGGGCGTCTCATACGCCCCACGTTTTAGCTTGGCACAACCTTTCCGAGGTCGTCCTGCTGTGGCGGTGCAGTCAAGCTTGCTGCGGAAGATGCAGGCAGTACCGAAGCCGGGGCAGGCGTAAAGCCGGCAAGACCTTCTCGCAAACCCATTTCCAGACGATCCACCCGTGCGTGCAGATCTCGGTTGTGGTTTTCAACGGCCAGTACGAGGCGTGAAATTTCGGCGTCGACGGGCCGTTCACGCAGACCCATTTCCGCCCGATCGACACGCGACAGCGTTTCGCGTGTGTGGGTATTGATCGCCTCTGACAAGCGCCCCACTTCCCGATCGAGGTGCGCACGCAGATCAGTGAAGCGAGACGCCTCGGCCTTGTCTGCCAAGTCACGTTGCACGGCCAATTCCTTGGCATGACGACGCGTTTCCACCAGAACCGTGGCCTGCATATACGCAATGAGCCCCACGAACACGGCCGACAGCAACGCCATGAGCCCCAGGAGAATCAATCCTAGCGGGGCGCGAATATCGGTGTAGATCAGCGACAGATCCGTTGGCGTGGTCATTTGCGTCCAGTTGACCCCGACAAAGATAACGATGAGTGCACTGACGATCAGCAGGAACAAAGATCTCAAAGACATTCGCCTGGTTCCTTTTTTAATTGAGTTAACGATAAAACGCGACGCTGTCAGCGCCCTGGAGCAATCCAATGCGCTATGAAGCACTCTGTAGGCCGTCAAGCTTCAAGCGCCAACAGCTTCAGATGATCCAAGTGTAGCGGCCCCGACCGGCTGCGCCTATCAGCGCGATCCTACGAATCACTCCTGGCGCTCTTTGCGCAGAGAGTGGAGGGCCGCACACGGCAAGAGGGATCAGGATGCGGCTCAAGAACTCGACAGGAAATTCATTGAGTGCCTCAATCAGGGACCTGCATACAACCACGGGACGTCCAGCAAACGAGCACCTAGCAGCCTGATGGTGACATCACGCCCCAAACGCATAAAGCCCGTGGAGTGAAAAATCTCGCCATTCCTGATGGAGCGCGCCTGCACGCGGGCACAGCGCTGCCAGCGGGCGAGCGCGTAGCGCTTCAGGCGTGTGGGCACATCGACCACATCCATGGCGAGCGCACGGCTGAGTTCCGCCGCATCCTCAATGGCCATGCCGGCGCCCTGGGCCAGGTACGGTCGCATGGGATGGGCAGCGTCCCCCAGCAAACCGACCAGGCCTTTCGCCATTTGCTCCGCGCCAGATACAGGTGATCGATCGGCCAGTGCCCACAGGCGCCAAGCGTAGTCATTCACGGTGGCCTCTGGCACCGCAGAGATTAGCCCCCGCAAAGGTCCGCAGGTGGCGCCCATGGCTCGTTCAAGATCTGTGGCTTGGGCTGCCTGGTCCCAATCTTGCGCATCGGCCCGGGGGGTACCATGCACAATGGCGACCACATTCATCCATTCACCACCACGCACCGGGTATTGAACCACGTGCAAGCGCGGCCCCAACCACGCCGTGACGTGGTTGCTTCGGAGTTTCTCCGGCAACGCAGACTGGCGGAGCATGGCGCGATAAGCCAGGTGACCCGTGATACGCGGCGGGCCGTCGGCCAGCAGTTGCTGCCGAACCTGGCTCCATAGGCCATCAGCCCCGATCAGGGCATCACCCTCTACCTGGGGGCCGCGTGAAGCGGCGAGTGTGACGGCCCGCCCGTCGTCGGTGAAGCTCAAAATGCGCTGATCGAGATGAACATGCACGTCCGCCACCTGCCTGACCGCTTCTGAAAGCAGGCCAAGAATGTCTGCTCGATGAATGGTGGCGTACGGTGCGTCGTAGCGTGCGAGGGCACGCTCGCCCAGCGGCAGAACCCCCAGTTCATCCCCGCTCAAGGCATTTCGAACGCGCAGGGAATCTGGAAACGCGGCCACCGCACGCAGCGCATCTCCCAAGCCCCAGGCCTGAAGAATCCGCGTCACATTGGGACCCAGTTGAATACCTGCACCTACTTCAGTGAATGTAGGTGCGCGTTCAAACAATCGGACTTCCCAGCCCGCTCGCACTACGGCAAGCGCAGCCGCCAAGCCACCAATCCCGCCACCGGCGATCAGCAGTTGAGGAGCAGCCATGCAGAAGATTACGCCAACAGTTGCCGCAACACGTAGGGCAAGATCCCTCCGTTCAGGAAGTAGTCCACCTCAATCGGCGTGTCGATTCGCAAGATCAGGGTGGTTTCGTGCAAGGATCCGTCCGCCCGTGTAATGACCATGCGGGCATTGCTTTGTGGCGCCAAGTCGTCGGAGGGCACGATGTCAATCTGTTCGTCGCCTCGAAGCCCCAGGCTTTCCCAGGACTCACCGGGCTTGAATTGCAATGGCAACACACCCATGCCCACCAGGTTGCTGCGGTGGATTCGCTCAAAACTCTTGGCTACCACCGCCTTGATGCCCAGCAACTGGGTGCCTTTGGCCGCCCAGTCGCGGCTGGAACCCGTGCCGTACTCCTCACCCGCGAAAATCACGGTGGGGACGTTAGCCGCCATGTATTTCATGGCGGCGTCATAGATGAACTGCTTGCTGCCCTGCAACTCACCGGGCAACTGCATCAAGGTGAGGCCACCCTCCTCGCGGCTGCCGTCTTCCAGTATGGGCAGCATGAGGTTCTTGATGCGAACGTTGGCAAAGGTGCCGCGCATCATCACCTCATGATTTCCGCGACGGGCGCCATAGCTGTTGAAATCGGCCTTTTGCACGCCATGGTTGAGCAGCCATTGCCCGGCAGGCGAGCTTTCACGAATGGAGCCTGCAGGGGAAATGTGATCGGTCGTGATCGAGTCGCCAAACAAGGCCATGATGCGCGCACCGCGCACGGCAGTTGATGCCGAAGCGCCACCAGCGGAGGTTTTTTCAAGGGAAAACTCGTCAAAAAACGGCGGCTCAGCAATGTAGGTACTGACGGGCCAATCGTAGACGTTCCCCTCTACGCCCTCGATTTTTTCCCACAACTTCCCCGGCTCCGTAGCGATCTTGCTGTAGTTGGCACGGAAAGCTTTGCCTTTCATTGCGTACTTGAGAAGCTTCTGTATCTCGTCGCTGGTGGGCCAGATGTCTCCCAGAAACACTTCCCGACCACCCTTGCCCCGTCCCACAGGCTCGGTCATCAGATCGACCATCATGTTGCCGGCGATAGCGTAGGCCACCACCAGGGGCGGACTGGCCAGAAAGTTGGCCTTGAGGTTGGGGTGGATCCTCGCTTCAAAATTGCGGTTTCCAGACAGAACGGCAGCGCACACGAGATCATTGCGCGTGATGGCCTCATTAAGTTCGGGCGCCAGGTCTCCCGCGTTGCCGATACAGGTCGTGCAACCGTAGCCAGCCACGGCAAAGCCGAGTTTTTCTAGATAAGGCAGAAGCCCCGTTTCCGTCAGGTATTCCGTCACAATGCGTGAGCCGGGTGCCAGCGAGGTCTTGATGTGCGGCTTGACTTTCAGACCAGCTTCCACGGCCTTCTTGGCCAGCAGGCCGGCAGCCAGCAGTACACTGGGGTTACTGGTGTTGGTGCAACTCGTGATGGCCGCAATGAGTACGTCGCCATTTCCCAGGGTGTAGCCATTGGGCGATGAACGCTCAACCACATCGGCTTCTGCCATAGCGGATTCAAGCGTAGGCTTGTTGGCGACCATCTCGACAACCTGACGGGGAGCCCCCATCGGGGTGGGTGGCGATGCTGGGGGTCGCTCGTCCTGATCCGGCTCGTTGTCACGCCGCACCTCCACTCGCCTGTGCAGCTCCTCCACCGGTCGGTTGAAGCCGTTTTCGCTCATGGAACGGCTGAAAAGATCGGCAAACTGGCTCGCGACATGACCAAGCTCAATGCGATCCTGTGGTCGCTTGGGGCCGGCCAGGCTTGGAGTCACATCGCCCAGATCGAGCGTGACCACATGGGAATAATCGATGTCTCCCTTTTTGGGAACACCAAATAGGCCTTGCGCCTTGAACCAAGCCTCAAACGCTTCAATTTCCGCCTTGGTGCGGCCGGTACCTTCAAAGTATTCGATGGTGCGCTCATCCACTGGGAAAAAACCCATGGTCGCGCCGTATTCCGGTGCCATGTTACCGATGGTGGCACGGTCTGGCAGCGATAGCGTGCGTGTGCCCTCTCCAAAGAACTCGACGAACTTGCCGACCACCTTTTCCTTGCGCAGAATCTCGGTGACCGTAAGCACCAGGTCGGTGGCAGTACAGCCCTCCCGCAGGCGACCTTTCAACTCGAAACCGACGACGTCAGGCGTGAGGAAATACACCGGTTGCCCCAGCATGGCGGCCTCAGCCTCGATACCGCCCACGCCCCATGCGACCACGCCAATGCCGTTGATCATGGTGGTGTGACTGTCAGTACCAACCAGGGTGTCAGGGTAATACACGCCGTCCTTGGTCTTATGGACGCCACGCGCCAGATATTCGAGGTTCACTTGGTGAACAATCCCGAAACCGGGTGGAACGACGCGGAAGGTATCAAAAGCCTGCATACCCCACTTCATGAACTCGTAGCGCTCGCGGTTGCGCAGGAACTCGAGTTTCATGTTCAGGTCGAGCGCATTTTTCTTGCCGTAGTAGTCGACCATCACAGAGTGGTCGACCACCAAGTCCACTGGCACGAGAGGTTCGATCTTCTTGGGGTCCTTGCCCAGACTCTGGGCGGTGGAACGCATGGCCGCCAAGTCGGCCAACAGGGGCACGCCAGTGAAGTCCTGCAGCACGACGCGAGCCACGGTGAATGGAATTTCGTCAGTGCGCGTGGCGTTAGGCTGCCAGTTGGCCAGCTGCTCCACATGCTCGGGCAGCACCTTCACTCCGTCGCAATGGCGCAGCACAGATTCGAGCACGATCCGCAGCGACACTGGCAATCTTTTCACGTTGGGAAAACGACGCGCCAGTGCAGGCAGCGAGAAAAGGTCACCCGTCTTGCCTGAGGAGGTCTTGAACGACTTGCGGGTGGAGGCGAAAGCGTGGGAATTCTTTTTGGAGACCATGGCGTTGTCCTCGATTGCTCAAACAAAGAATGTCAGGCGAAACGGTAAACCTTGATTGTGTCAGGGAGTGCCGAATCTGCACAGACCATGCACCTATCCATGCCTGCGCATAGGCGTCACAACCACAATAGTAAAGGCCCCTCTTGCGCGACTCGCGGCATAGGGTTCAGTTGACCGGCAAGTTCGGAAGTCTACCGGTGTCCTATGCCCCCGTAAGTTGGCGCTGAGCGCCAACCCACGGGGCTTAAACCAGCGCTGCCGCAAACCGCGGTTGCAGCGTTTTGAGCTATTTCCTGCCTGGCGCAGCGCCCTTCTGAGATTTAAGATCTTCCATCATCTGCTCTACGGGCTTGACCGAACCACAATCACTGCTCAGAAATTTCATTTGTGTTTCGGTCTTCGAGGTGCGGCGGGCTCCACCCTTTTCCGTGCTTACGGTCTCGACTTTCGTATTCATTTGATCTCCAGCAAACTGGGTTTCCCCTTTGGAGACCGTCTGGCTGCCGTCGGCGTGCTTGCACATGACTTCAAAGCTGCTCCGGTTGCCACTCTTGGTGATTTTGGGATCGCCGCATTCGGCGCGCTGCTGCCGAGGCACTACCGCACTGTCTCGGGAGGCCATTTCAGGGCTAATGCAGATCCGATGCGTCATGCCGCCCGCACCCTGCGACGAAAACATGGACTCCATTTTCTTGCGCTGCTCGGGAGGCATGCTGGCCAGCGCTTGGCGCATTTGCTCCTGGGCCGCGTTCATTTGTGCCGCCATGTCCTTGCCGTCCACGGTCATCTGGATGACTCGTGTCTCCCAGAGGCCAGGCTTCATGGTGGTCTGCGCCTGGGCAGCACCACTGGCAGCCAGAAGCATCGAGAAGGCCCCCACAGTCAGATGGCCTCTCGTCGCAATTCGCGAGATTCTCATGACATTCCTTTCGGTAAAAACCATTCACAAAGAAAGCCCATCGTAAGCCAATCGACGCCGAGGGAGAACTAGGGCAGTTGGCGAAGATGGGCCAGAACACGGACAATACGCACTATGACGCTCCGAGCCCCCGAATTACTACTGCCTGCTGGCAGCCTTGACAAAATGCGCGCCGCCTACGATTTCGGCGCAGACGCGGTCTACGCAGGCCAGCCCCGCTACAGCCTGCGCGCCCGCAATAACGAGTTCCGTCTGGAACAAATTGCCACCGGCATTACCGAAGCGCACGCACGCGGCAAGAAGTTTTTCGTCACCAGCAACCTGCTGGCGCACAATGACAAAGTACGCACGTATCTGCGCGACCTTGAGCCCGTGGTGCAATTGAATCCCGATGCACTGATCATGGCCGACGCCGGCCTGATCATGATGGTGCGGGAAAAATGGCCGCACATTCCGGTTCACCTGTCCGTTCAGGCCAACACCACCAACTGGGCTGCGGTCAAGTTCTGGCAGAAGATGGGCGTGGCGCGGATCATCCTCTCACGCGAACTCAGCCTGGACGAAGTGGCCGCCATACGCCAGGAGTGCCCCGATATGGAGCTGGAGGTGTTTGTGCATGGCGCGCTGTGCATCGCCTACTCTGGCCGCTGCCTGCTCTCGGGTTACTTCAACCGGCGCGACCCGAACCAGGGAACCTGCACCAACGCTTGCCGCTGGAATTACAAAACCCATGATGCCGACGTCGACCCCAATACAGGCGAGGCCATGGCACAGACCGAAGGCCTGCAAGGCTTCAACTTTGCTGCAGCCCAGCAAGAGGCCGAGGAAAATGCATTTTCCAGCTGCGGAAACGGGCAGCGCCACCCTCTGCAGACAAGGTTTTCCTGATCGAGGAAGAGGGCCGCCCCGGCCAGCATATGCCGATCATGGAAGACGAGCACGGCACCTACATCATGAACAGCAAGGATCTCCGCGCTGTCGAGTTGGTGGAAAAACTAACCAAGATCGGGGTCGACTCCCTCAAGATCGAAGGCCGTACCAAGAGCCTCTACTACGTAGCCCGCACCGCGCAGGTGTACCGCCGTGCCATTGACGACGCGGTGGCAGGACGCCCGTTCAACCCGAATCTGATCACCGAACTCGAAGGCTTGGCCAACCGTGGCTACACCAGTGGCTTTCTGGAGCGTCGCCCGGCAAACGACTACCAGAACTATGAAACCGGCCATTCTGTGACCCAGCGCAGCCAGTATGTGGGCGAAGTCAAGCGCGTGGCAGACGGCTGGGCGGAAGTGGAAACGAAAAACCGCTTCGCCGTGGGCGACTGGATCGAGATCATCCACCCCAGCGGCAACCGCACCGTAAAGCTGGAGACCATGAAGAATCTCGACGGCGAGTCTATCGAGGTGGCCGCAGGCAATCCGCTACGGGTTTTGATTCCCATGTCGGGCCCGGCGGAAAGCGCGCTGATTGCCAAGTTGAGCCAAGCGCCCGCTTAAGATCACCTCAGGCTCTTAAGCCGCCCCTCTGCACTGCCCTATTCGCGGTCACGCCGCGCGGGCCGGGAGCTTGCACTTACTGGAACCAGGGCATTGCCAGCCTGCCCTGCCTTGGTCCCGAGCAGCTTGTCATACCGATCAACCGTCGATCCGCAGTTACCATCTGCGATCCCGAACACCAAGACGGCGCCCGGCCCGAAACGATCCGGCACCGATTGATGCAGGGGAAGCGACATGTCGACTGGCGGGTTGGTGGACTCGGACAGCACCTCGCCCTTCGGACCCAGGACTGTGTAGCACGAAGCCCACGCGCCCACGTTGAACAGGCTGACTACAAGAAGCGTGACGATTTTTCTCATGCGGAACTCCCAGCGTGTTGCAAACCAGACACCGGAGAGGCGCAACCTGGATAGTGGCCGCCCCATACCCGCGCGTATCCCCATGATTTACGTGCAGGTAACAGCTGTCAAGCGGGCAAAGCCCTGGAATCCGAAAATTTTTCGTCTGAGAGATAGGTCGACATCAGCTGTTCCAACCTGCGTGCCGCTTCTTCCACGGTCTCCTGGCGATTGTCACTGGCACGCTGCCCTGCCATATTTTCTGTAGCGCGCTCCCACTCGGGGTGGCCGCGCGCGGGTCTGATCGCACGCACAAGCTCTCGTAGTCCCGCGCCCAGGCCACTCGACTGGCCCGGCGCGAGGCGCAGCTTATCCATGGCGGCGTGGCCACGCTGCTCCAGCGCAACTACCAGCTGCAGCATGCGATCGGCCAACAATAGCAGCACGGCGTCCTCCACGGTGAGTTCCTGCACCCCGCTGAAACGGTTTTCGAGCTTTCGCCAAAGTGGCTTCCAGCCGCCGCTGAGCGCACCGCCGATGGCGGCACCCAACGTGGTGGCCGCACCCAGGGACAAGCCCGCAAGCGCCACATCGGCCACCACGCCAATGCCGGCACCGATCATGGCGCCCAGGCCCAGCCGCTTGCTAGCCTCGCGCAAAATCTCCGGGTTGAACAGATCGTCTTCCCAACGCTCAGCCATCTGCGGCAGGCGCGCAACCTCAGCGTCACCCCTGCGAAAGGCGAAGACCTGCAGGAGGTCATCGACTGTTCGGCGAGCGTGGGCACCTACATCATCATGCAGCGCGCGCACAAACTCAGCACGACGCAGCTCCATGGCGAAGTCCTCCGCGCTGATGTGCCGCCGCATGGCCGCGACGTCAATGAGTCCGCTGGCCACCACACGACAGGCCGCGCGGCGGCGATCGACGACCTCAAGGGCCAAATACTCAACCACCTCGGCCAGTTGCTGGCGCTTGCCATGCAGGAGCGTGGCCAGATCGCCATAAAGGCGCTGCTCGGCGCCGATGAAGGGCGCCACGGCATCGAACTCGGCCTGTGCGTGCAAATTGCTCTCTAGCAACACTTGCCGCCATTGCTCTCGCCGGCTGTTCGGTGCGCGCACAAAGTTGAGCACCGGCATCACCGGCTTGGCACACCAGGTCAAGATCTCGATCTCCGCCCGATACTTTGGCAACACTGGTTCGCGTGTGTCGATCACCAGCATGGCCGCATCTGCCTGCTCCAGCAAGGTGCGCAACACTTTGGCCTCTTGCTCGAACGCTTCCCGGGACTCGGGCCCGGCCAAGAAGGCGCGCACGCGCTCGGGCCGCGATTCACCCGACAACCTGCCCAGGTACTCCAGCAAAGCCACCGAGTCTTCCAGACCAGGCGTGTCGGTAAATCTGACCGCTGAAGCCCCATTTACTTTTAGATCAATGGCCTCTGCATGCCGTGTAGTGCCAGGCCGATCCGACACCTCGCCAAAATCAACCTGACGGGTGAGCGTTCGCAAAAGCGAGGTCTTGCCGGCATTGGTGTGTCCGACGACTGCGATGCGGATGGGTTCAGACATTTTCTTGGGGAGGCACGAAGGAATCGACCAACTCTAATGCAGCCAGCGATTCTGCCGCCAGCCAGTCAGCCCAGCGGCGCGTGCCCTCAGTGTCTTCCAAAGCAACGGCGCTGCCATCAGCATTCACCAGCAGCAGGTGACATTGGGGCGCCAATGGCATGATTTCACGAAAAAACCGTGCGGTACCGCGGTCTGGGCTGGAAGCAGCATAAACGACGATGACCAGCGTCCAGGGCCTCACTTGCGCAAGCGCCGCTTCCACCGCCTGCCGCTCGGTGGAAGCGCCTGCAATGCGCTGCTCCAGCACGTTCTTACCCTCAAAACCCTCAGGTTGGCCCGGTAGCGGCCACGGCACCTCAGGGGGCAGCTCGAAGCCGATGATCGCCCGTGTGCCAGGAATCGCGGGCCCAGCAGGCAACACCCGAGGGCCTGCTGCATTAGCCGGTCTACGCTCAGGATCAGTGACCACGGGCGGATCCAGCGCATCCAGACGCATGAACACAGCGCGGACATAGGGGTCGGCCGTGTCGAGCATCGGCAGGCGAGCAACGCCGCTGCGCCAGCGCGCATAGCTCAGGAGCATGAAGACCACGCGCGGCAACAAGCCAAAGGTGAACACACAGCCCATGAGCCACCAAGCCCACTCTCGCTGGGAAGCAGCAGCCTCCGAACTTTGCAAGCCCCCATTCCGGCGCTTTGCACGGAAGCTGCATCAGGTACGGGAAAGCCGAGCAGCGAAGGCAACCAACCCGTGATCTGGACGAAGCTCTGGAAAAAATCAACGCTCAGGATGGTCGTTTCCCAGCTTAGCCGATAGGTATGAAACGCGAAACCGAAGGCAAGCACCGCCAGAATCAAGACGAATGCCAGCGCCCAGATGGTGTGACTGATCGTGCCGAACACCCAGGGCAACAGCCGATTCTTCTGCAAAAGGCGGTTCAAAGCCTGCTGCATGACGAACGAATGCGAACCAAGCGCCGGAAGTTTGTGCGAGGTGGTTAAGGACTGCGGCGCATGGGTACCCCAGAGCCGGCTGGCGCCCAGGCGAGCGGTGAGCCCCAAAGCGAGCCTGCCCAGCGATAGGCCGGCGAGCGCGCGGGGCCAGAGCATGCTCAAAAACCACAACCCGAGCGTCAGGGCATGCAGGCCGAGTAGCGTGACAAAGGCAGCCACCGCGTTAATGGTGGGTGCCTGACCCACCACGGCCCGGGCCGTGCCCAGCGCAGAAATGGCCACCAGTGCAGCCAACGCCATCACCACGACAAATCCCACCTGGCGCCAACGCGCCCACTCGGCCAGCATGCCCAAGCGGTCGCCAAGCAACCACGCCCGCTCCAGGAATTGGGCGACTCGGGTGGGCTGGGTCCGGTGTGCTTGCCGCAGCTCGGCCTGATCGTCTAGCGGGCCGGCCGCTTCGATCAGTGCCACGGCACCCGCGATCACTGCAGCAGGCAGCGGTGAATGGCGGTGAATGACGGGGTCTTGGAGAGGCACGGCGCGATTATGCCGAGCGGCGGAACCACTGTCCGTTACTCACCGCCAGCATAAAGCACAGCCCGCTCAATACACACCAAAGAAACTCAGGCTGCCGCCTTGTTATAGCTGGCCATGCCGTCGGAAATTTCCTTGCGTGCAGCTTCCGGGCCTTCCCAGCCCAGCACCTTGACCCACTTACCCTGCTCCAGATCCTTGTAATGCTCAAAGAAGTGGGCAATGGTCTTCAAGCGCATCGGATTCAGGTCTTCAGGCTTTTGCCACTGGGTGTAGATGGAGAGAATCTTGTCGGTAGGAACTGCCAGCACCTTGCCGTCTTGCCCTGCCTCGTCTTCCATCATGAGGATGCCGATCGGGCGGCAGGTAACGACCACGCCGGGGATTAGAGGCACTGGGGTAATCACCAGCACGTCGACCGGATCGCCGTCGCCGGCCAGGGTCTTGGGCACATAGCCGTAGTTGGTGGGGTAGTGCATGGACGTGCTCATGAAGCGGTCCACGAAGATGGCGCCGGTGTCTTTGTCGACCTCATACTTGATGGGGTCTGCGTTCATCGGGATTTCGATGACGACGTTGAATTCGTCGGGCGCCTTGTCGCCGGGGGTCACGTGGTCGAGAGACATATGGATTTCGGTTTAGTAGTGAAAATGCGTCAGGATTAACCCTGATTTTACTTTCGTGTGGCTTGCATCCGGAGGAAGTGTCACGTTTTCACGCTAAATTAGGGTGGTTGGCCAATCGTTACCAGCAGGTTCGGAGCGAGGAAGCAACGCGGTGGGAGATACCACTTGCGTTGCAAGCAAGTTGGTGGTGTCTCCTGAGCGAAACAGCTTTTGAGGAGACATCAACAATGAACGGAAATGCAGCGCTGATCCTGGCGCTTGTCTGCGGACTCGTAGCAGTGGCCTATGGCTTCTGGGCCCGCGGCTGGATCCTTTCTCAAGACGCAGGAAATGCCCGCATGCAAGAGATCGCCGCGGCGATCCAGGCAGGGGCGGCGGCCTATCTTGCCCGGCAGTACAAGACCATTGCCATTGTGGGCGTGGCGCTTGCCATACTCATCGGCATCTTCCTTGACCTCACCACCGCCATCGGCTTCGTGGTGGGCGCCGTGCTCTCGGGTGCGTGCGGCTTCATTGGCATGAACGTTTCGGTGCGCGCCAACGTACGCACGGCGCAGGCGGCCACCAAGGGCATCGGCCCTGCTTTGGATGTCGCCTTTCGCGGCGGCGCCATCACCGGCATGCTCGTGGTTGGCCTAGGCCTGCTGGGGGTGACCGGCTTTTACTGGTTCCTGGGGGGAACTGCGGCCAAACCTGATCAACTCAACCCGCTGATCGGTTTTGCCTTCGGCTCGTCCCTGATCTCCATCTTCGCCAGGCTTGGCGGCGGCATTTTCACCAAAGGGGCGGACGTGGGCGCCGATCTGGTAGGCAAAGTGGAAGCCGGCATTCCTGAGGATGACCCGCGCAACCCTGCCGTGATCGCCGACAACGTGGGCGACAACGTGGGCGACTGCGCCGGCATGGCGGCCGACCTTTTCGAGACCTACGCCGTGACACTGATCGCCACCATGGTTCTGGGTGGGCTGATGGTGACTAACGCTCCGGTTAACGCCGTGCTGTACCCATTGGGTCTGGGGGGCGTATCGATCATTGCCTCGATCATCGGATGCTTTTTCGTCAAGGCTTCGCCTGGCATGAAGAACGTGATGCCAGCGCTCTACAAGGGCCTGGCGATTGCCGGCGTGCTCTCGTTGATTGCCTTCTACGGCGTGACCTTGTGGCTGATGCCTGACAACGCCATTTCCGCCAGCGGTACGCAGATACGCTTGTTTGGTGCCTGCGCTGTGGGCCTGATCTTGACCGGCGGGCTGGTCTGGATTACGGAGTTCTATACCGGCACACAGTACGCACCCGTGCGCCACATCGCGCAGGCCAGCACCACCGGCCACGGCACCAACATCATCGCCGGCCTGGGCGTGTCCATGCGTTCCACGGCATGGCCTGTACTGCTGGTGTGCCTGGCCATCATTGCCTCCTATTCACTGGCAGGGCTTTACGGCATTGCGATCGCGGCTACTTCCATGCTGAGCATGGCCGGCATCGTGGTGGCTCTGGACGCCTACGGCCCCATCACCGACAACGCAGGCGGCATTGCCGAAATGAGCGAAATGCCCGCCAGCGTGCGGGACATCACCGACCCCCTGGACGCCGTGGGCAACACAACCAAGGCCGTCACAAAGGGCTATGCCATTGGTTCTGCGGGCCTGGCAGCACTGGTGCTGTTCGCCGATTACACGCACAAGCTCGAAGGTTTGGGCCAGGATATCAGTTTCAACCTGAGCGACCCGATGGTCATCGTCGGCCTGTTCATTGGCGGCATGATTCCCTACCTGTTCGGCGCCATGGCGATGGAGGCTGTGGGTCGCGCTGCCGGCAGCGTGGTGGTGGAAGTGCGCCGCCAGTTCAGCACCATCAAGGGCATCATGGACGGCACCGGCAAGCCCGAGTATGGCAAGGCCGTGGACATGCTCACCACCGCAGCCATCAAGGAAATGGTGATTCCGAGCCTGCTGCCGGTGGTCGTGCCTATTTTGGTCGGCCTGATCCTCGGACCGAAGGCCTTGGGCGGCCTGCTGATGGGCACCATCGTGACCGGCCTGTTCGTAGCCATTTCCATGTGCACCGGAGGCGGTGCCTGGGATAACGCCAAGAAATACATCGAAGACGGCAACTTTGGCGGCAAGGGCTCTGAAGCGCACAAAGCAGCGGTCACGGGCGATACCGTCGGCGACCCCTACAAGGACACGGCTGGGCCGGCCGTCAACCCGCTGATCAAGATCATCAACATTGTGGCGCTGCTGATCGTGCCGCTGGTCGTGAAGGTGCATGGCGGAGAAGCGGCCGTCGCCCCGCAGACCCCGACACCCGCCGTGGTGGTCGCGCCGGCCAATCAAAAATGAAAAAGGCAGGATGAGGCACGCATAGTCTTCCCCTTGTCTGTGACAATCGCAACAAAAGCCAGCGCCCGAGAACGTGAAGACGTTCTCGGGCGCTGCCTCCGAAGATCTACACAGCCGGTGAGCATTACATGAGCGCTTCAAAGAATCCTGCCAGCCCGAATCCGGTGCGTGCCCCGCACCAACCGCTCAAAGCGTATTACAGCTCCGAGGATGAGCGTGCAGGCTTCCTGCGCGAGATTTTTGACAGCACTGCAGCGGACTACGATCGGGTGGAGCGCACACTGGCCCTGGGGAGTGGTCCCTGGTACAGACGCCGTGCGCTGGAACGGGCAGGTTTACAGAAGGGAATGCAAGTCGTTGATGTCGGCTTCGGCACTGGGCTCGTCGCCGCGCAGGCCATTCACATCATTGGTAGTCCAGACCTGTTGACTGGCGTAGACCCCAGCCCAGCCATGATGGGTGCAAGCCCGCTGGCTGCGAAAGTCAAGCTGGTCGAGGGCAAGGCCGAGAGCATCCCGCTGCCAGATGCCAGTGCCGATTTCATCAGTATGGGCTATGCACTGCGCCACATCAGCGACCTCAGTGCAGCATTCCGTGAATTCCACCGCGTGCTCAAGCCAGGTGGGCGCTTGTGCGTGCTGGAAATCACCAAACCCGAAAGCAGGATTGGCTCCGCGATCCTGAAAGCTTACATGCGTGGCTGGGTTCCCCTTGCAGCCAGATTGAGCGGCTCCGGTACGCATACCCCACGCATCTGGAGATACTACTGGGACAGCATAGAAGCCTGTGCCTCACCACAGAGCATTCTCGACACTCTGAACGCTGCCGGACTGAGTGATGCAAATCGGTATGTCGAGTTGGGCATATTCTCCGAATTCCGGGCCCGCAAGCCCGTCTGATTGCCCATCAAGGCGCCGATTCGCGGTATCGCTGCCGGCCCTGCTCTGGGTGGCTGGTTGCGCCCTGCAGCGCCGCCCCCTAAGAACGCCAATGGATAGCTTCCTTGATCGCGCCGACTCTGCCCGCCGCGCAGACACGCTGCTGGTGTTGCTACCCGGCGCCTACGACACGCCACAGGACTTCATCGACCAGGGCTTCGTGAAGGCCGTTCGCGATCAGCGTATACCCATCGATTTGCAGCTTGTGGACGCCCACACAGGCTATTACACGGCACAGCAGATCGTGGAGCGCCTGATGGCAGAGGTCATTGCTCCGGCGCGGGCCGAGGGATATGCGAGAGTATGGCTGGCCGGGATTTCCCTGGGTGGCTATGGATCTCTGCTGCTGGCGCATCAGCACGCTTCCATGATCAATGGTCTCTTTGTCATGGCTCCATTCCTGGGCCGGCGTGATCTGCCCGCCGCCATCGCGCAACGCGGAGGACTGAGCACCTGGGATGGTCACATGCCGCAAGCAGATGGCCATGATTTAGCCTTGTGGCAATGGCTGCGCGGCTATTCAGACAGCCCTTCAGAGCGCCCTCCGCTCTACATCGGCTATGGAGAAAGCGACCGTTTCTCTTTCAGCCACCGCCTGCTGGCTGCAGTACTGCCAGCCGAGCGCGTGTTCGCGGTTCCCGGCGGCCACGAATGGGCGCCATGGCTGCGCTTGTGGCAACGCTTTTTAAGCGCCAGACCCTGGGAATCCCCCTCTTGAACGTGATGCGTTGACGCCGTACGATGCGCTGCAAAAGGCTCTAAACACGGGCGCCACATGAAAACCATCGTCGATCAACTCGCCAACTACGCGGCCTACCACAGGGAGCGGCGGAACATTGCCACTCATTTCGTGGGGATTCCGATGATTGTCGTTGCCGTACAGGTGCTTCTGGCGCGGCCGACGCTCACGGTCGGTCCGGTACCGCTGTCCGTGGCACTCATTGCCAGCGTGCTCACTGCAATTTATTACCTCCGGCTGGACAGACCGCTAGGCATGTTCATGGCCGCCTTCCTGGGCCTTGGGTGGTTGATGGCCGTCTCTGCGGCCAATCAGGCAACGGCCATCTGGCTCTGGATCGGGGGTGGACTTTTCACAGTCGGCTGGATCATTCAGTTCATTGGCCACCTTTTTGAGGGCCGTAAGCCTGCCTTTGTAGATGACATCGTTGGTTTGGTGATCGGCCCGCTGTTCGTAGCGGCTGAGCTGGCATTTCTGCTCGGCCTGCGCCATGACCTGCAAGAGGCCATAGAAGAGCGCGCCGGCCCCACCCGCCTGGGCCGACCGACCGCCGCACTTTAGTGTCCTGAATTGCAAATTCGTTGAACAAATCCACCGACAATCGCCGCCTTGCTGCGTCACAAAGCCTCGCGATACCACTCGGTATCACTGCGTTTTGTTCCTTGCCTGACACCGATTTCGGCAGATTTTTTTCTTCAACGAACTTACAACTCAGGACACTAGTGGCTTTCTTGCAATGCTCCTGCACAATGGATTCATGCAGCTCAACTTCATTGACAACAGCGCCATCGCCTCGCTTTCCGGCCGAACCCTGCCGGTGATCGACCCTTCCGACGGGCAACCCTTCGACGAAATCCAGCGCAGCAACGAAAGAGACATTGATGCAGCCGTGCGCGCCGCGCGGGAATGTTTCGACGGTCCCTGGAGCGCTTTGTCAGCGGCTGAACGTGGCCGACTTCTCATGGCGCTCTCGGTCAAGATCTCTGAGCACACCGAAGAACTGGCCGCGCTGGAACAGCGCGACTGCGGCAAGCCCACCAAACAGGCCCGTGCAGATGCTGCAGCCCTGGCCCGCTATTTTGAGTTCTATGCCGGCGCGTGCGACAAGCTCCATGGCGAGACCCTGCCCTACCAGCCGGGCTACAGCGTGTTTACCTGGCGCGAGCCGCATGGGGTCACGGGGCATATCATCCCATGGAACTACCCCATGCAGATTTTCGGCCGCAGCGTGGGCGGCGCGCTGGCGGCGGGCAACTGCTGCGTAGTCAAGCCATCTGAAGATGCCTGCCTTAGCCTGATCCGAGTGGCGCAGTTGGCAGCCGAAGCAGGCTTGCCCGGCGGCGCGATCAACATCGTTACAGGGTACGGACATGAGGTGGGCGACGCATTGGCCCGACACCCCGGCATCGACCACATCAGCTTTACAGGCAGCCCAAGCGTAGGGACCATCATTCAGCAGGTGGCCGCCGAGCGGCATTGCCCCGTCACGCTTGAGCTTGGCGGCAAGAGCCCGCAGATCATTTTTGCTGACGCCGACCTGGATGCAGCCATTCCAGTAGTCATCAATGCCATTGTTCAAAACGGCGGTCAGACCTGCTCGGCAGGCTCACGCGTGTTGATTGAGCAGCCGATCTATGAAGGCCTTCTGGACCGCCTGGGTCAGGCCTTTGAGGCACTTCGCGTCGGCCCTGCGGCCATGGATTTGGATGTGGGCCCCCTGATCCGCCAAACGCAGCAGCAGCGTGTGTGGGACTTCCTGAGCGATGCGCAAGCCTCCGGCATTCCTTTGGTGGCACAGGGTGTGGTCGTGGAAGAAGCCCCGGAATCGGGCTTTTACCAAGCACCCGTCTTGCTGGCAGATGTACCAGTGATGCACCGCCTGGCACAGGAAGAAGTGTTTGGCCCGGTGCTTTCGGCCATGTCTTTCAAGGATGAAGATCACGCCGTGGAATTGGCCAACGCCACCCGTTTCGGACTTGTGGCGGGCGTCTGGACACAGAATGGGGCTCGGCAGCTACGCATGGCCAGGCGCGTTCGGAGCGGGCAGGTGTTCATCAACAACTACGGGGCGGGCGGCGGGGTGGAATTACCGTTTGGCGGCGTCAAATCGTCCGGTTACGGGCGCGAGAAAGGTTTCGAGGCGCTCTATGGCTTTACCACCTTGAAGACGGTGGCCATAAAGGCTTAGGGCGATGGCGCACCCCTCGAAATACAGAGAGAGCTCTTCCTGAAGGCCAATCCGCACAGGCTGCAGATACCAAGCTGGAGCATGGGGGTCCCTGGAAAAAGTCTCGCATTCAGCTGAAAAGACAATACAAAAGGAGATCACACCATGCGCGTTTCGGGTAAATCCATCATCGTGACAGGCGCCGGTGGCGGCATTGGCGAAGGTATCGCACGGCGGCTGGCTGAAGAGGGTGCCAGCATCGTTGTCAACGACATCAATGAGGCCCTGGGCGAGAAGGTGGCGGCGGACATTCGCGCGCATGGTGGGCGGGCTGACTTTTTGCTGCCGATATGACTCAGGGTGCCCAGGTGGCGGCGCTGATCGAGAACGCCGTACAACTCAACGGCAAGCTCGACGCCGTGGTCAACAACGCCGGCTGGACGCACCGCAACCGCCCCATGCTCGAAGTCAGCGAAGCTGAATTCGACAAGGTTTACGCAGTCAACATGAAGAGCATCTACTGGAGCGCGATTCATGCCGTTCCGGTCATGAAAAAAGCGGCGGCGGCAGCTTCATCAACATCGCCAGTACGGCAGGCGTTCGCCCCCGGCCCGGCCTCACCTGGTACAACGGCAGCAAGGCGGCCGTCATCGTGACCTCAAAGTCCATGGCCGCAGAGCTGGGACCAGACAATATTCGAGTCAACTGCATCAATCCGGTGTTCAACCCCGACACGGGCCTGTCGGCCGCGTTTGCCGGAGGCCCAGTGGACGATGCGCGACGCGCCAAGTTCCTGGCCACCATTCCGCTTGGACGCTTCTCAACGGCGCTTGACGTGGCGAACGCCGCGCTCTACCTGGCTAGCGACGAAGCTGCCTTCGTGAGCGGTGTATGCATCGAGGTGGACGGGGCGCGCTGCGTATAGTCTGCTGAACTGCAAGGGACATTCAAGGCGGGTTGCGATTCCATTATTTCAGCGGACTACTATCAAGCCCTCGCATCCTATGTGTGCATGGTGGCTCAGGGATAATTTACTGATATGGCAACACGCGTGATACCTTTGGTCGACCAACGCAGCCGGTCGCACACCGTGCCGCGCTCCGCACGGCCTGTGCCACTAGTGGCTGGCGGTTCACTGGTAGACACGAGGGGGCGCCCCTTGCGTGACCTCCGCATCAGTGTGACCGACCGCTGCAACTTTCGCTGCAGCTACTGCATGCCCAAGGAGGTGTTCGATAAAAATCACCAATACCTGCCTCACTCCAGCCTGCTCACATTTGAAGAGATCACGCGCCTGGCGAAGCTGTTCGTCGGTCACGGCGTTCAGAAACTGCGGCTGACCGGAGGCGAACCACTCCTGCGCAAAGGCGTCGAGTCACTGATTGCCCAACTCTCTGCCTTGCGCACCTCCGAGGGCCAGCCCCTCGACATCACCTTGACTACCAACGGCTCTCTACTGGCGCGCAAGGCAAAGGCGCTGAAGGACGCAGGCTTGCGGCGCGTTACCGTCAGCCTCGATGGACTGGACGACGCCATCTTCCGCCGCATGAACGATGTCGATTTTCCGGTGGCCGACGTCTTGGCAGGCATAGACGCCGCGCAGGCAGCGGGGCTCGGGCCGATCAAGGTCAACATGGTGGTCAAGCGCGGCACCAACGAACAGCAGATCCTGCCCATGGCACGGCATTTTCGTGGCACGGGCATCACGCTGCGATTCATCGAATACATGGACGTTGGCGCCACGAACGGATGGCGTATGGATGAGGTCATGCCTTCTGCCGAGGTGGTCAAGACGCTGCAATCGGCCTTTCAGCTAGTGCCCCTTGAGCCGACGACACTAGGTGAGACAGCCGAACGCTGGGGCTACGTAGGCACAGACGGGCAACACGACCCTTCCCTCGGCGAAATCGGCGTGATCAGCAGTGTGACGCATGCATTCTGCGGAAGCTGCAACCGCGCCCGGCTCTCAACCGAAGGAAGTATCTATTTGTGCCTGTTTGCCAGCCGGGGGTACGATCTCCGTACACTGCTTCGTGACGGCGCGAGCGATGAAGAGATCTACGAAGCGATTGCTGCCATTTGGCAAGGCCGCGCAGACCGCTACAGCGAGTTGCGCGCCAGTTCGTCGGAACAAGCACGCGGTCCTCGGGTGGAGATGAGCTACATCGGTGGGTGAATGCTACACAGCACTGAAAGCATGTTCAAAACCTTATGAAGAGCCTCGCTGAGATCGTGGACCAGCTGCAAGACTTCGACCCCGAAGGCTTGAAAGCTGAGCAGGTGAGCGCATTTCTCGCGGAAATGGTCGAACCCGTTTCGGAGGTCGAGCGCGTGCCTTTGCTTGCGGCCCTGGATCGTGTGCTGGCCGAGGCTATCATCTCGCCAATCAGCGTACCTCCGCACGACAACTCTGCCATGGACGGCTTTGCGTTCGACGGCGCCCAGCTTCAGCCCGGCACGCCGCTGCGCCTAAGGATTGTCGGGACGGCACTGGCCGGCAAGGTATGGAAGGGTGCGGTGGGTGAAGGCGAGTGCGTAAAAATCATGACGGGCGCCGTGATGCCCCCGGGGCTTGACACCGTAGTGCCTCAGGAGCACACCAAGCAGGAAGACCACCACGTGGTCATACCAGCCGACACGCTCAGGCGTGGCGCCAACCGACGCCATCGCGGAGAAGATCTCACGATCGGACAGCAGGCACTCGCTCAAGGCGAGCGCCTGGCCCCAGCTGCCCTGGGCCTTCTGGCCGGACTGGGGCTCACCCAAGTGCCGGTTTATCGGCGCTTACGAGCGGCTTATTTTTCGACAGGCGATGAGATCTTGTCTCCAGGAGAAGCGCCGAAAGAGGGCTCGGTGTACGACAGCAACCGATACACGGTTCTGGGCATGCTCACCCGCCTGGGTTGCGAAGTGATTGATCTGGGCGTCGTTGGCGACAAGCCCAACCTGCTTGAGGCCACGCTCGCGCAAGCCGCCTCACAGGCAGACGTGATTATTACCAGCGGGGGAGTCAGCGTCGGAGAAGCCGATCACACGCGAAAAATCATGAACAAGCTTGGCGACGTCGTCTTTTGGCGCGTTGCCATGCGACCCGGGCGGCCCATGGCGGTAGGACGCATCGCGAAGCCAGAGAGCGCCCATGAAGGCGCTGTATGCAAGCGGCAGGACACCCTGTTATTCGGTCTCCCCGGGAACCCGGTGGCCACCATGGTCACGTTTCTGGCATTCGTGCGCCCTGCCCTGCTGCGCTTAATGGGCGCTCGCCCCCAGCCCACAGTGCTACTCAGAGCCACCTGCGAACACCCCATCTCCAAGAAACCGGGCCGCACGGAATATCAACGCGGCATCGTCACCCAGCACCCAGGCGGACGCCTTACGGTCCGCATCACTGGCAACCAGGGTTCCGGCATCCTCTCTTCCATGGTGGACGCCAACGGCCTGATCGTGCTGGAACACGAACAGGGCAACGTTGCAGCCGGCGATGAAGTTGGCCTACTGATGCTGGAGAGCTAACGAATCTGGGTTGTTGAGGCGGTGACCATGCACGATGTCACCACCATCATCGCCGCTCAGCAAGAGAGACGAAAAAGAGACAAGCAAGGGCGGGCGCTGTAACCCGCCCTGTGTCCTTACTTGCGCATCAGCACCTTCAGAGCATTTTGCAATCGCCGTGCAGTGGCTTCGTCGTGCGGAGTAGCAAGCACTTTACCTGCATCGGCCGCCCAGGTCTCGGAAGGACCGGGCTCGTTGCGCCGGGTCAACAACTGCAGTTGCAGGGCTCGGCGAGCGTTCAGGTGTTCGGCTGGCGTTGGAACTTCGGCGGCCATTTCCAAACGCAGCAGCGGCTCAGTCGCCTCGCCTTTGGCCGGAGCCTGCAAAGCCTGGGCCCAATTGCTACGAACACCACCGCTGACGCTTCTACCCAACTCCTGCGCACTCGGCAATTGCTCCGGCTGACGGGCAGCCCAGGCACCCAAAAGCTGAGTCAGGGTTTCACCATGCGCTTGCGCAGCAAGCTTTCTGAGTTGGGCTTGGGCGTGTTCGACCGCGTCGCGCTGAGCACGGAACGCGGCATCTCCCAGGCGCGGGCCCCGCTCCGGACGGTCGCCAAAACGGCCACCCCTGTCGCCAAATCCACCGGCGCCGCGGCCATCGCGATCAAAACTGCCCTTGCCGCCATCGCGCCGATCTCCGGGACGACCATCTCGGCGGTCGCCGAACTTGCCGCCTCGGCCCACGCTTGCGGGCTCAACTTTGCGTGCCCCTGGGCGATCGTCGCCGCGCATGGCCACCAGAGGCTTGGCAGGCTTTGCAGGGGCTGCCGGTGCTGGCGCTGCCTCTTCGGCAGGCGCATCGGCCTGCTCGGGAGCACCTGCATCAGCTGCAGCCCCTCTTCAGGAGCGGCCTCCAACGCTTTCGGCGGGGTTTCAGTCGACTCGGCGGTAGCCTGGTTCTGCGCTTGGCGGGTAGCTTGCGGAGCAGACACAGCCTCCCCACGGGTAGCGGCCTCCAGCTGCGCCAACGCGGCGCGGATGCGCTGAGAATCGCCGCTGGCATTGGCTGCCTCAAGCGCCTTGGCGGCGTCGAGAACGGCTCTGTCGTGCGCGCTCATGGCGGCGGTGGCCTGCTCGCGCTGTTGCGTCTTGCGATTGAATGCCTCGTCGATCGGCTTGCGGAATGCGTCCCACAGTTTTTGCTCAAAACGGCGGTCTAGCGGCACCGTTTGCGCTTCGGCCTGCCAGCGCTGCTGAAGCGCCTTGACAGCATCGATCCGCAGCATGGGTGCTGCGCCCAGAGCCTCCGCTTCAGCAATCATGGCTTGGCGACGCTCGGTACTGAGTTTTTGCGCCGCTTCAAGAGGCGCGGCTGCCTTGTGAATAGCCTCTTTCCACTGAGGTTGCAGCTCTGCGAAAGCTTTCTCAGCCAAATGGCCGGCGTTGCGCCAACGCTCGGAAAACTGATGCAACTGGCGATTAATGGCTTTCCAGTCTGCGCCTTCTCCGGCCCCTGCATGCTTGGCGCCCCAGGCCTTGACCTGCTCGATCAGGGCCAGGCGCTCCGCCTTGTGCGCAGCCGCCTCGGCCCGTACCGTGGTAAGCCACTGTTCAACGAATTTATGGGCTTCGTTACAAGCGCGGTCGAATCGCTTCCATAGCCCATGGTTGGGAGCGCCCCCCTGATCGGCAGCTTTCCACTCCTCGCGTAACTTGCGAATGGTTTCCTGCAGCTTGCGACCGCCCATGGCGGGAACCACCTCGAAGGACTCGCCGTCGGCCGGAGCGGCGGCAGCAGATGCCGGCGTTTCAGACGACTGCTCGACCCCAGCGCTTGCTGCGACGGTCTCACTTGTCGCGTCTGCACTTGGCTCGGTTTTTCGAGCGCTGGCACTTCAGGGGCGGCACTCACCTCAGTGGATTCTGAAACCGGTGCGTCAGTCACTTGGGTCACTGCATCGGGCGCAGCCACGGCCTCCGGCGCGTGGTCAGGGGACGTCACCTCTGCAGCAGGAGTTTCAGCACCAGCCGATGCATCCTGCTTTGCCGAAACGGGCGGACGCTGCCCTTTCACCTTGCGCTTGACCAACAGCGCCTCGGCTTTGGCCACCAATTGCTCGCGCACCTTATCGGCGCTCCAGCGCTGCCAGCCTTCCAGTTCGCCGGCCGACACCAGCGCAGCGTGCACACGCGCCTCCAGTGCGTCGTCGATCAGGCGGCCATGCACCTTGAGCGACTGGCGCAAGGCAGCCGTAGAGCTATGTGTGTTCTTGGTATTGCCACTGGCAACCGCCTGTTCCAGCAGCATGACGCCCACCTCGACGGCCTTGGTGGCAGCAGCGCGCTGCTCAGGGTCAACCGCCGGCTTGGCAGGTCGCTCCGCCTTTTCCGCAGCGGCCGCGGCAGCAGCGGCCGTGGGCTCGCCTCGGGCAGCACGCAACTCATCGGCCCATACCGGCACAGGCGGCAGCGGAGCGTTGACATCGGCTGCGGCAGCAACCACTTGTGCCAGGACAGCCTCGAAAGCTTCCCACACGGCAGTCAGCTGACTTTGTGCAGCCTCGAGTTGCGGTGGGTAGCGCATATCCACGCTGAGCCATTGTGGATCATCCAGCAAGGCACGCGCCTCGGTGCGCCAGCGCTCGACATCAGCCACCAGCCCAGGTTGCGCGGCTTGGGCGTCCTGCCATGGCTTGGTGGAGAGCAACTCAATGCGCTGTGCAAGCATGACGGCGGCTTCACGCTGCACCATCACGCGTTGCTGCAGATCTTCAACTTTCTTGATCCGCTCGACCAGTTCGCTGCGCAGTGCCGACAAAGGCTCGCGCGAGAGCGGTGCGCCCGCCTTGGCGGCATCGCGTTGCCAAGCCAATGCGTCAGCAATGTTCAGGCGCGATGCGCCAAGCAGCGCCTCTGCCTTGCTGGCCCATTCAGCTGCCACAGCCTCTTGTCCTTTGGCCCGGCGGAGTTCGTCGAGCTTTTCGCGCAGTGCCTTGGCCGCCCCTTTGTCCTTGGCAGAAAGTTCCTTGAACACTTCTTGCATCTGCTCGACGGAGGGTTCGGAGGCCAGCCAATCGCGCACGCGCTGGGCACGCTCGCCCGATGTGGCGGCAGAGAAAACGCCACCCGTGAGAGCGTCAAGCGGATGCGCCTCTGGCGCCGGCTTGGCGGCCTGCGGCTCTTCTGGCTGGTCTTTTTGGTCGCGAGAGAAGGAAAACATATGTCTGAAAAAGGAGGAGCGCCTAAGCGGGTAGAAACCTGTTGAACAGGTTTCCAGGAATCCTGGAACACGCTATTTTCGCTGGTTTAGTCCGAGACTGGCCAAAACTTGAAAACGCCTATCCTACTTCGCACTCAGGTTCAGCTCCGCCCGAGGTGCCCAAGCGGTCTGCTTACCCGCCTCGCCGGCCCCACCAGCCGGCGTGGCAGGAGCTTCGGTAGCCGCCTTGCCAGTGCGCGCGGCACCCAGAAAAAGGCGCTCAGCAGCTAGCTCCTGGCTGGCCAGATAGTCCTTCACCGCCACGCCGCGCTGCACGGCAAGCTGGCGCATTGCATCTTCATTGACGTCAATGTGCGCCATAAGGAGCGCCTCCATCTCGGCAATGGGTATGTCTTTGGTGAGGCCGACGACATTGCGTGGCTTGCCAGGCAGATCGGCACGCCGATACACACGCCTGAGCAGCACGGGATACTCCTCGGCACTCATCTCGGAGTCGCTTGCCTTAGTCGCGCTGGCTGCAGCCAAGGGCGCCGAAGCTGCCGACGCCGCTGTCGCTGCTGCGGCACCAGCCGCCCCCAACTGAATTGCCTGCCCCGAACCACGCCTCTCAGCCGCCACGAGCGCATTCAACCGCTCGCGGAGCCAGCCCTCGCGCTCCGCCGCCAAATCGGCCGTACCGATCACGGTCACCTTCAACGCAGGCCGATCCTTCAGCGCCTTGGCGACCTTGTCCAGCCGCGAACGAGCGTCGGCGCTCAGAGCGGCGCTGCCAGGAGCAAAAGGAACTTGTGCCAGATCATCGCCGCCTGATCCGCCACCCAACGCCCGCGCAAGCAAAGTGAATGGTGCGGTAATGGCGCGGCCAATTAAATTCACTACCGCCTTGAAAATGATGGGTCCGAGGCTGAACTGCGGATCATTCAGTGAGCCACTGATCGGAAAATCAAGATCAATCACGCCATGGCTATCCGCCAGCAGGGCGGTGGCAAGTCGTACCGGCAAGCTGGCCGGAGCTCCGGGCACGGGTTCACTGAATTCGAGTTGGTTAAGGACCAGCTTGTTGGTGGCAGTCAAGCGCCCATCAGGCAGCACCAGATAGGTCACGTCCACGCTGAGCTTGCCCCGCTCAATCCCATGCCCGGCGTACTTCACCGAGTAAGGTGTCAGCGGAGGCAACTCCAGATCGCGCACCTTGCCCTTGATGTCCAGTGCAAGTGGCTTGGCCAATGGATTGAGCTTTCCGGACACTTCCAGAATCGCGCTGCCTTCTGCTCGCCCGGTCAGTTGGAGGTTGGCCATTTCGGGGCCGTTGGCCGGCGCAACGGAAGAAAACGCGCTCAGGCTACCATTAAGCTCGCTCAAGTCAGCCGAGTAATTGGGGCGAATGAATCGATCGGAAAACAGCACTTTGCCGCTGGCGAGCTTGATAGGCCCAAAGCGAATCACGGGTGCATTGGGATCAACCACTGCCGCCGGGGCTGCCGGTGCAGGCGCGGCGGAAGCGCCGGATCCCACGGCACTGGCGGAAGACTCACCCGCCGCTGGCATGGCGTTGGCCGCTGCGACGACAGGCGATGCCGCAGGGGTAGATGACGCAGGTGCCACGCCCTCTGCAGACTTCAGAATATCTTGCAGGTTGATCCGACCACTCGGGTGAATGATCAGCCGCGCATAAAAATCAGACAGCAGAGTGTCCTTGACCTCCACCTGGGTCGGTTTGCCCGGCTCCAGAGCCACCTCCAGGCCCCCCAGTTTCAGCAGCTTCCAGCTCAGCAACTCCTCCCCCAAGCCTCCGGCCGTACGGGTCGTCGGCGCCACAAGCGCCTGAGAAGCTGGTGCCACGGCCGTTGTGGTGGTGGTGCCACTGCGGCGAACGGTGGTCGTGGCAGCTTCCGCCTCTGGCACATTCGCATCGGTGGCCGTATCCGGGCGGCTATGGGTTCGCAACTCCTCGACCAGCACGTCGCCGTTCAGTCTGGCACGCGGCCCTTGCCGGGTATCGCCATAAGCCACCTGGCCTTTGAAGCTGGCATCCGCCCGCAAGATATCAATATTTAGCGCATCACCAAAATACGGCTCAAAGGCGTGCACGGGCATGCGCTGTGCATCCACCGAACCCTGCACGGCCAGCGGTTCGAGGCCTACGGTACCCCGCCATGAAAGCCTCCCGGGGTCAGCGCGGCCCGTACCAAGCTGAGCCGACAAAACCACCGGCATGGGCTTTCCGGCATCCAGATCGACCTGCTTTGCCTCCAGCTTGAGCTGGGTCAGGTCGGCACGCACCGGCCGGGCCATGGCAAAGTCGCGCCAACCCACCGTGCCGCCGTTGACTGCGATCTCGTTGAATACCGCCTTCCACGGCAATTCAGCGACTGCGCTTTCACGCGACAGGGCTGGCGCCGCTGGCGCCGCTGACGCCGCCGACGACTCTGGGGGCTGGCGCAGCCAGGATTCATACATCCAGCGTTTGCGCTCATCGCGCGCCACATCCAGCTTCGGCTCCACGACCAAAAGCCGGCCCACACTGGCGCGACGGGTTCGCAAATCGACGCGCGCGTCTGTCAATTCGATCTGCCGAATGGAAGCCAGCGGTCCCTCGTTACCGCGGGTTCGCCTGGACCCTGCATCTCCAGCGGCCTGTCGAGCCGACTGCGAGCCTGCGGCCAGTATCAGGTCGTTCAGCGCCATGCGCTCCGATGTAATTTTGATGTCTTGTGGCAGATCAGGCGCCTTGGCGGCTACCCATTGCACGCCAAGCCGTGCGTCAAGTGCGCCCGTCAGGCTCGGTTTCAGCGTTTGCGCAAGGTAGGGAGCGGCCAAAGCAAGCGGCAGCCTGCTTACGCTGGCATTGACCTCGGCGGCCTGATCGGTGGCGGTGCCCTCGAACTCCAGAGAGGGCACCTTTGCGGGCGCTGGCGCATCGGGGCGTTTGGCACCACTGCGCGCACGCCCCACCGAAGCCAGGCCAGGCACCGCAGGCGTCAACCCCGCTGCACCCTCCAGCACCGCAGAGCCCTTGAAGCTCAAAGGTTGGGCGAACGGGTAAACAATGGTGGCAGCGGCCAGTTCAAACTGACCCAAACGCAGCGATGCAGCGGGCACGTCATCTGCCGCAGGCACCTGGTCGGTCACCTCAATGGTGCCTCCATGCACGGCCAGCTTGTCAACCGCCACTTGGAAGGTGTTCTGTTTAATCTGAGCCGCATCTGCCTTCGAATCTGCTTCGCTCTTGGCGGCAGGTTTGCTTGCGACCCCCGCGGGTTCGGACATAAGCAGATTGATGCGCCCCTTTGAGTCGCGTCGCACACCTAATCGTGGGCCACTGAGCTCCACAGAAGCAAGATGCACCTTCCGCTCAAGTGGTCGCACGTCGGCCAGGTCGACCTTCAGCGCATCGAATGCGAGCGCTTCTGCCCCGCTCTGGTCGACGGATTTCAGTCCACTCACTTCAAAATGTCCGCTCAGCCTCAAAGAAGGCTCAGGTGTCTGCTCAAACCCCAGGCGGATTTCGGCATTTACCGTGGCCGCTTGCAGCTTGATCGGCAGGCCGGCCGGTATGTAGCCCAGGTACGGCTCCAAATCTAACTGCGCAAGCCTCAGCGAGGCATCAGTTTGCCGAGAATCGGTAAACGGAAGGGCTTGCGCGCTGGAATCAAAGCTGCTGCCGTTGGCAACAAAGGCCAGGTGTGGCTGCACCTTGATCTCGCGCTGGGACGGGAGGTTACTGATAAAGGGCAGCGTCAGCCGCAGATCGCGAACCTGGTGCTTCTGTTCGACCGCCTGGTCGTCGAAGTCGATGGAGCCACCACTCAACTCAATGTTGTAAAGGGCGAAGCGAGCTGGCCGACCAGTGTCTGGTTCCGCAGGCGGCTTCGCCAGGCGGGCAACGATGTCGTCAAAATCGTAACGTCCTTCGCCCTGGTGAACCAATTTCAGAACAGGCTCTTCTATATGAATAGCGTCGAACACCGGCGCCAGCCGCCAGATTGACTCCACTTCCGCGTCGGCATACACGCGCTTTACAGTCAGTTGCGCTGGACCACCACCGGGGCCGGCCACCGCCACGTCACGCACCGACAGTTCCAACGACCATGGCTTGAACTCCACAGCGCCAATACTGACCTTGCGGCCCAGTTGCTCGCTGGCAATTTTCTCTCCCTGCCACTTGGCCAGAGGAGGCAATGCCAGCCAGGCGAGCAGCCAGATCCCTAACAGAACCGCTATGGCATAAACAAAACGACGAGCAAAGCGATTGAGCCGTCGAATTCCAGTGTTCAACTGAGGTTTTTCCTCTGCGGGTGAAGGTGTGGGTACTTCTTGCTGGCTATCTTCCATCGCTCATCCTGGATGGCTACCGAACCTGAACCGCCGATAGCGAAATAGACCCAGCGAGGGCATTCCTTGCAGGCTCCGAGGTAGGTGGATTGTCCATGCAGACTGCCTTGCCAAGCAGGAAGAAATTCATACAAATTGCAAATTATTGCCGGCCCAAATAGAAGGCCCGGCGTTCCAGCCTGAAGCCAGATACACCGGGCCCGTTGGCGGCGTGACAAAAGCGTCAAATGCCACCGGCACCGCTTCAGGAAGCGTGCTGTTCCTGAGAGACGGTAGAAGGCAAGGTATTGCCTTCAAGGTTGGGCTTGGGAAATTGCCTGTTCCGTTGTATTGGCTACAGCAGATTGGCTCCTTTTGCCTGAAATGTCCGAAAGCGTCGGACAGCCACACTTTAAACCGACAAGACCAACCCATCCAGATGAAATTTTCAATCTGGAATGAGCGCTGATTGAACGTTTCAATCTCATGACAACCGGCCTTCGAAGACGTTGCACTCAGTAGCTTGAATTCGGCCGGAGGTGGCCGTCCTTGCCTCCGACGCGGCAATCGCAACCGCCTTTCGGCACGTCTTACTCATAACCAAATCAATATGTAAATGCAAATCCTTATTATTGACTGGGTATTTAACCCGCCACTAGAATCGCGCCATCCGAAAAAACTCAGGGAATTCCCCTGCTCTGCTGCCGATCCTGGCAGGCCCGGGCGGAGTTGGTTCGTGGTCCTGGCATTGGTGTATTTCCCAGCCCGACCACGACCTTGCTCCCCCAATTACGCAATCTGCGCCAGTCTTAGCGGCGCACGCGACACGGGCAACTGAAACCGAACCCGTCAACGAGTCCTGCCCCGTTGGCCGCGATCATCAAGTATCGCGGCACGGCGCACCGAAGACGGCACGATAAGGAGTGCTATGACAGCGACTGAAAAGATCGCCCAACTGGGGCGCGGCATGCGCACGTTTGCGGGTGACGTGGCCGAAGGCTTTTTCGAAATCATGCACAACGGCTTTGCCTTGGTAGGCTTGGCAGTGGTGTTCTGCATCATCATGCTCAGTACACGGCCCGAACTGCGCCAACAAGGCGAGGAGCGCCTGACGAGTTGGCTGACCGCGCGCCAGGTGGCTGCCCTGGGCATCCGCCCTGAGCCAGACGCCATTGAACGTGCCACCGCCGCCAATCCCGGCGACCTGCCGCGCGAGCAAGCCAATGTGGCCTACTGGATCGCCAAGAAATACAAGGTCGCACCAGAGCCGCTGGCAGCATTGGTCGCCGAAGCCTACGCAGTGGGCCGCGGCATTCGGCTTGATCCCACGCTGATCCTTGCGGTTATGGCAGTTGAATCAAGCTTCAACCCCTTCGCGCAAAGTCCTGTGGGTGCCCAGGGGCTGATGCAGGTGATGACGGAAATACACTCCGACAAGTATCTGCATTTCGGCGGTCAGTATGCGGCCTTCGACCCCAAGACCAACCTGCGCGTGGGAGTCAAGGTGTTGCAGGAATGCATTGCCCGAGCCGGCTCCATAGAGGGCGGTCTGCGCTACTACGTAGGTGCAGCCAACCTCCCCAGCGACGGCGGCTACGCCAAAAAGGTGTTGGCCGAGCACGCCCGCCTCTATCAGGTCGCCAAGGGCAAGCCGATGCCAGACAACATGCCGGGTTTACGGGCTGCTGCCAAGCCTGCCGAGCCGACTGCGGTGCCCGCAACGCCCGCCAACGCCAGCGCGCCGGCAATCAAGGTTGCATCGCTGTCCTAAGAAAATTTTGCGTTCTTATCTCTGCAGTAGCCCCGAAAGGCTTTGCGCGAAACGAGGCGTCTTTTCCCGGCGAACAAATGAGTGCTGCAGCCCACCTCTGCGTCGGCTAAACTTAGTGGTGTGCGCGACTGGCGATAGGCCCCAGAAATCCTGAGGTGCCGACGTGGATATGGAGCGAATCAGTCTCCAGGCACCACGGGGAGCGCACCGCCGGCAATACGCCTGCGTTTCAGCCGTTCGCCTGGGCAGCCCGCAAGGTACTTTCTCTTCCACCGAAGACTGCCAAAACATGTACGACCGCAAAATCCTCATTGAACAAACCGATCCTGACGTCTGGGCCGCCATCCAGGCCGAACACCAACGCCAGGAAGACCATATCGAGCTGATCGCCAGCGAGAATTACGCCTCCCCTGCCGTTCTGGCCGCGGCCGGCACCCAACTCACCAACAAATACGCAGAAGGCTATCCAGGCCGCCGCTATTACGGGGGCTGCGAGTACGTCGACGTGGTGGAGCAACTGGCGATCGATCGCGTCAAGCAACTCTTTGGCGCTGACGCCGCCAACGTGCAACCCCACTGCGGCGCTTCGGCCAACGAAGCCGTGTTCCTCGCATTCCTGAAGCCAGGCGACACCATCATGGGCATGAGCCTGGCCGAAGGCGGCCACCTCACGCACGGCATGCCGCTGAACATGAGCGGAAAGTGGTTCAACGTGGTCAGCTATGGCCTGAACGCTCAAGAAGCCATCGACTACGATGCGATGGAGAAAAAAGCGCACGAGCACAAGCCCAAGCTGATCATCGCCGGTGCCAGCGCATACTCCCTGACCATTGACTTCGAACGTTTCGCCAAAGTAGCCAAGGACGTTGGCGCCATCTTCATGGTCGACATGGCACATTACGCCGGCCTGATCGCTGGCGGCCAATACCCCAACCCCGTGCCCTACGCCGATGTCGTCACCAGTACCACGCACAAGAGCCTGCGCGGCCCACGCTCTGGCTTCATCCTGATGAAAGCGCAGCACGAAAAGGCCATCAACAGTGCAGTGTTCCCCGGCCTGCAAGGCGGCCCGTTGATGCACATCATTGCCGCCAAGGCCATTGCATTCAAGGAAGCCCTCTCGCCTGAGTTCAAGCAATATGCCCTTCAGGTGCGCAAGAACGCACAAGTGGTGGCCGAAACGCTTACCCAGCGCGGCCTGCGCATTGTGAGCGGTGGTACCGAGAGTCACGTCATGCTGGTCGACCTGCGCCCTAAAGGCATCACAGGCAAGGAGGCAGAAGCCGTTCTGGGCGCCTCCCACATGACGATCAACAAGAACGCCATCCCGAACGACCCTGAAAAGCCCATGGTTACCAGCGGCGTGCGCATTGGAACCCCCGCCATGACCACGCGTGGTTTCAAGGAAGAAGAAGCTCGCGCCACAGCCAACCTGGTGGCCGACGTGCTGGACAACCCGCGCGACGAAGCCAACCTGAACGCAGTGCGCGCCAAAGTGGCGGAACTGACTCGCCGCTTCCCTGTGTACAAGTGACCCTTCACTTAAGGCGCTCACGCGCCTTCGCCCACGCCGGCCTCCCCTCCCTCTTCGTGAGGTGGTTCATGTCCGTGGCCGGCGCGGGTCCGGCCACGGCATTCTGAGTGTGGCTTGCTCCAAAGCCCTTAGACTCTTTACTCCTTCCCCCACTGGGGGAAGGCAGGGATGGGGGCTTTCACGGCGCCCCTGACTTAGCGACACCTGAATAGCCACCCGGAAGCCCCCCATGAAATGCCCTTTCTGCGGTCACACCGAAACGCAAGTGGTCGACACCCGCATCTCCGACGAGGGTGACTTCATTCGCCGCCGGCGCCAATGCACTCACTGCGCCAAGCGTTTCACGACCTATGAAAGGCCAGACGTCAGCTTCCCCACCATTGTCAAGAAAGACGGCCGGCGCGTGCCTTATTCGCGCGCCAAACTGCAGGCTTCGCTGGACCTTGCGCTGCGCAAGCGCCCCGTGAGCACAGAACAGCAGGATGCGGCCATTGAGCGCATCGAAGAAAAGCTGTTGGCCGCCGCTGTCCGCGAACTGCCCTCCTCCCGCATTGGTGAACTGGTCATGCGCGAGCTGAAGAAGCTGGACAAGGTTGCCTATGTCCGCTTTGCCAGCGTGTACCGAAGCTTCGAAGACATTGACGAGTTTCGCGCACTGGTGGATGAGGTGCGTCGCTAGTGCACGAGGCTCAGCGTAGCCCGTGAGGCCGGTGTTTCCTCAGCCTAGAGCCGGCAGTTGGACGCGCCCGAGCAGGTCGTCATCGGGTGCGCTGGCAAGGGTTTGAGCCGCGGCTCCAAGGGCGCCTGCGCGCCCTTGGACGGCACAAACATGCCCAGCCTCTGGCTGGGTTGCGCCCTGCAAGGGTGAGGACGCCACAGTCCCCTAGCCTGCAAGAACGAGCAACGCCGCCAGCGTGCCCGAGGGCGGCCTGATCGGGAGCGTAGCGCTCTCAGCCGCAGCCGGCCGCCCAAATGGGTGAGCGTTATCGGAGCATAGAAATCGAGTGTTCATGCGGCTTTCCTGAAGATTGCAAGCGGTCAACTGCCGGATCTAGGCTCAGTGCACAATAAGTGGCGACGCACAGAGGAACACCATTGGGATTCAAATTCATCCACGCTGCGGACATCCATCTCGACAGCCCGTTGAGGGGCCTGAGTGCCTACGAGAACGCCCCCGCAGAACAACTTAGGAACGCCTCGCGCGAAGCCCTGAAAGAACTGGTCAGCAAAGCCATCGAAGAGCAGGTTTCCTTCGTGGTGTTTGCCGGCGATCTGTACGACGGCGACTGGCGAGACTACAACACAGGCATTTTCTTCGCGGGGCAAATGGGCCGCCTCGCCCATGCTGGCATTGGCGCATTTCTCCTCTACGGCAATCATGACGCCGAGAGCGAGATGACCAAGAAGCTGGCCCTGCCAGGCAATGTGATCGCATTCGGTTCAGGCTCGCCCCAGGTACACACGATCGACGAGCTGAAGGTGGCGCTCCATGGGCAAAGCTTTGCCAACCGATCGGTTGGCGAAAACCTGGCCGCTGCCTACCCGCCCAAAGTCAACGGATACTTCAACATTGGCGTCTTGCACACTGCCTTGCAAGGCTATGCGGCGCATGCAAATTACGCGCCGTGCAGCATTGACGAGCTTCACGCCAAAGGATATGACTACTGGGCGCTCGGCCACGTGCATGAATACCAGAGGTGGGACGGCCCCTCGACCATCGTCTTTCCCGGCAACCTCCAGGGCAGACACATACGCGAAACGGGCCGCAAAGGAGCGGTGTTGGTGACCGTAGACGATACCGGGCATGCTGTCGTCGAGCGCCTTTTCCTGGATATTCTTCGCTGGGAATTGCTGAGGGTAGACGTCAGCTCCTGTTCAGATCTGGAAAGCGCCGCACGCTCGGTAGGCCACGGATTGACGAGTCTTCTGGAAACTGACAACGTGCCGCGCGCGGTTCGTGTCGTGCTGGAGGGCCACACCGCTTTGCACGGCTCGCTGTTTGGAAACGCCGCTCATCTGCGGGCTCAAGTACTGGCACACGCCGCCGCCATCGACGCCGAGCAACTCTGGGTGGAGAAAGTCAAGGTGGCCACCACTCCCTTGCATTCGCTCCCGTCATCTGACGAATCGCACGAGGCCCTGGCCGAGCTCCAGGGCATTTTTACTGAAGCCAGCCAGGACCCGGATTTCCTGGCCGAGTTGCAGGACCAACTTCGACCATTTCTGAACAAGGCCTCAGATGAAGTTCGTGATGACGTGCCCCTTCTGGAGCTTGCCCGTCAGAAGCATTTTGAGGGCATCGTTCAAGAAGTTGCTCCGGCGCTGCTCGCCAGGCTGAGTTCAAAGGCCGAGTAATGCGCATCAACGAACTCAAGCTCATTGCCTACGGCAAATTCACTGACCATCTGCTCTCATTTCCGAAAGCGGAGCACGATTTTCACGTCATCATCGGCCCGAATGAGGCGGGCAAGTCAACCGTGCGCAAGGCCATCACCGAACTATTGTTCGGAATGCATCGCCAATCGCCACTCGGCTTCAAGCATCCGCAAAGCGACCTGCGACTATCTGCGGTGCTGGAAACCGGGTCAGGCCCGCTGTCTTTCATACGAAGCAAGCAGCAAAAATCTTTGCGATCCATGGCAGACGACCCTCTGCCGGACACCTACCTCGACATCGCCCTGGGGTCACTGACGGAAGACATTTTTGAGCAACTGCATTGCCTGAACCACGAGCAGTTGATCAAAGGTGGGCAAGGCATCATCGACCCGCGCAATTCAGTCAGTCAAATCCTGTTCCAGGCAGCCTCTGGGCTCGAAGGGTTTGCCGCCATCCGAGATGAGCTCAGCACACGGGCTGGGGAGCTGTTTGCCACCCGAGGACGCAACAACGAATACGCGAAAGCTGCCGAACGATTCACCGCGGCGCAAAAATCCCTGAGAGAGGCCCAAGTTCGCACCAAAGAATGGGTAGAGGCTCGCGACAGCCTTCAACACGCGGAAGAGCAACTGCAAGCTGAGCGCAAGCATCGCCGCGAACTGGAGACCCAGCGCTCCACCTGGGAGCGCGTTCGCCGCTTGGCGCCCCTGGTGGAACGTCTGGCCCGGCTGGAGCAGGAACTGCAGGCGCTCGGAGACACCATCGCCTTTCCTTCAAACGCCAAGGAAACGCTGGACTCCGGTATCTCCGACTTGAACGCCGCGACAAGCATCGTCAAAACACGTGAGCGAGACGTTCTCGACCGCCAGCAGCAACTGCAAGACATTCACGTCGACGACAAGGTGCTGGGGTTGTCCGCCAGCATCGAGCGGTTGGCGCGGCTATGCGGCTTGTATGCCAATCATGCAAGTGACCTGCCCCTACGTCGACAGGAAGTCCAGCAATGGCTGAACGAAGTGCTGGCCCGAAGCACCGATTTCGGTTGGGGCAGTACCGAAGAGGAAGTGCGCGCTCAACTCCCTGACGACAGAATACTGCGGTCGATCGACTCTCTGCTTAAGGCGCTGGGCGCCCTCCGCGCAGACGAGCGTGCCGCGACCGCTGCAGCACAAGAGCGCGAATCTTCCATGCTCGAGCTGCAAAGCAAGTTGGAGGCACTTCCGCACAGGGCGGTCAACCATCAGCTTCCCCAGGCTCTGGAGCAAGCCCTGCCGTACAAGACCACCGAAACCAAGCAGAAGAACTTGCAGGGCTTGATGGCAGCAGCAGAAAGATCTGCAGCGAATGCCATCGCAGTCCTGGGAGATTTTCAGCTCACGGTGGATGCCCTTCGAACCATGCAGTTGCCTTCTGCCGAGCGTGTCGCTGCCTACCGCACGCAACGGCATAGCATCGCCCAGGCGCGGGATCTTGCTCGATCGCTGGCGCAGCAAGATGCAGATGCAGTGGCCGCTCTTGAGTTGCAGATTGCCCAGTTCACGCAATCGCACAAAGTCGTCACCATTGCTGAAGTCTCAGGCGCTCGCAGCGACCGCGACGAGCAGTGGAACGCCATCAAGTTTGGCCTGACATCGCTTTCAGACAGTGCGCCACGGCTTGACGCTGCTATTCGCCTCGCAGACGAACTGGTTGATGCGCGTACGCGCGCCGAAACTGATGGCGCCACATTACAGGCTCTTCGAGATCAGCGTCAAAAATCAGAACAGGACCACCAGCGCCATCAGCAGTCTGTCAAGGAAAAAACTCAGGAACTCGAAGCGTTTGATGCGCAATGGGCGGAGCAAGCATCAAGAATGGGGCTTGCGGGCATCGAGCTCGATGACATGCCTGAGTGGCTGACCGAGCGCGACACAGCCATTCAGGCCGCCGACCTCCTGGAAGCCAGAAAACAGGAATACGAATTCGAGCGACACCACGCTGCGCATGCGCAGCATGATCTGCGTGAAGCCATCGTGCAAGCGGGCCTGGAGGTCAATCCGTCATTCGGACTGGCAGCCCTTTGCACCGTCGCCGAGGCCCACATCAAGGAAACTGAACAAACTCATGCGGAGCGCCATTCACTCACGCTTCAACTCAATACTGCTCGAAACGCCTGGAATGCCGCGCTGAAGGCAAAAGAGGTGGCAAAGGAGGCTCTCGAGCAATGGGAGCTGAAGTGGAACGATGCACTTGCAAAAGCACATCTATCGCAGATGAAAGACGACGCCACTGAAATTGAAGCGGCGGTGGAGGCCGCGCGATTCGTCAGGCAGCATCTCGAAAAAATTGCTTCGCACCGCAGCGAACGCATCGAAGCCATGGAGAACGATCTCCAGCAGCTGCAAGATGAGGCGAGGACATTGGCCCAGGCGATTGCACCAGAGCTAGTCCTAAGCGGCCCCAACGAACTCTCACGCGCCCTGCTCTCGAGGCTGGAGGACGCCAAGCAGCAACTGAGCAGGAAGGCGCAAGCGCAGGAATTCCTCGACACGGCCCAACGTCAGCTTTCAGAGGCACGCTCCACACTGGAACAAACGAGGCTGACTCTGGAGCCCCTGCTGCAGGCCGCCTGCGTGCAAGATCCTATGCTGGCGCTGCCACTGGTGCAGATTGCACAACAGAAAGATCAGCTCGTGCAGGCAGCCTTCGACACAAAGCTCGAGATCGAAAATGGATCTGACGGGCGTTCACTGGAGCACGTGCAAGCCGAAGTGGCGAGCCACTCAGCCATGGAAGCACCAGAACAATTGCTCGCACTCAGAGACGCGCTCGCGGACTCGGAGCAGAAGCAGACGCAACTGCTGCAAACCCAAATAGCGGCACAGCAAACCTTCGATGCGATCGACGGCGGTTCGCAGGCAGCGGAAGCGGAAGCCCAGAAACAGGAGGCTCTTTCCGACATGTCGAGTGTGGGTGAAGAGTACCTGCAGCATGCCACGGCCAGTTGCCTTCTTAAATGGGCAGTGGACAGGTACAGGGACAGAAAGCAAGGCCCGCTGCTGCAACACGCCAGTGCAATTTTCAAGAACCTCACGCTCGGCTCTTTTGAAAAACTGCGCATCGACTATGACCAGGCGCCACCCGCACTGCTGGCCTACCGACCCCACAACCAGGCCGTCAAAATCTCCGGCCTGAGCGACGGCACGCGCGACCAATTGTTCCTCGCGCTGCGAATAGCCGCCCTGGAGCTTCAGGCCGAGCAAGGGGCGGCCGTACCATTCATTGCGGACGATCTCTTTATCAATTTTGACGACAAGCGATCCCAAGCGGGCCTACAGGCATTGCATACGCTGTCTACCAAGACGCAAGTGCTGTTCCTGAGCCACCAGGAACACCTGTTGCCCCAGTTGCAGCAATCATTCCCGCAAGCAAACATCATCACGCTGGAAACTGAATTGGCAAGCTGATAGCAACGCGTAGTGCCAGACACCACTGCACGCGAAGCACCGAAAAACCACCGCTCTGCGCGTTCTTGATCTGTTCATTATGATCAATAAGCAGAAATACAAACTTTCAGGAGATTGAAAATGGCCAGCTTTATCGACCTCACCAGTGCCGACGGCTTCGTTTTCCCAGCCTACGTAGCGGAACCCGCAGGCAAGCCTCGCGGCGCGATTGTCGTGGTGCAGGAGATTTTCGGAGTCAACGCCCATATTCGCGAAGTGGCTGAAGGCTACGCTGCCAATGGTTACCTGGCCGTGGCGCCTGCCATTTATCACCGTCTTCAGCACAACGTGGAGCTGGGCTACACCCCTGAAGACATTCAGGCCGGCGCGGCCCTGAAGGCACGGGCTGAAGCGCTGCCCGCCCCCGGCGTCATGCAGGACCTTCAGGCTGCGGTTGACTACGCAGCAAAGATCGCTCAGGGCAAGGTCGGCATCGTCGGCTATTGCTATGGCGGCTTGTTGTCATGGCGTGCCGCGGCCTTGCTTTCTGGCCTCAGCGCCACCGCACCGTACTATGGAGGCGGCTCAACTGTGGGCGCTGAACTGCAGCGCCAACCCAAAGTACCCGTGCTCGCCCATTTTGGTCGCCGGGACGCGCACATCACCATGGACACTGTCGAGGCCTTCACGAAGGCGCAACCGGCGGTAGAGGTGCAAGTCTACGAAGCCGATCATGGTTTCAACTGCGACCATCGCGGCTCCTATGATGCTGCGGCCGCCAAGCTAGCGCTCGAGCGCACCCTCTCGTTCTTCGAAAAGCATCTGACTCAAGCATGACCGAGCGGACCCTGCTGCACGAACGCACCACCAAGTTCAAAGGTTTCCGACGCGCTGACGATCTCTGGGAGATCGAGGCCACCCTGTTGGACGCCAAGTCCAAATCTTGGCCCAGCGGCGAAAAGGGCATGATGCCCCCCGAGACACCCGTGCATCACATGCTGATTCGCGCCGCTCTTGACGACGCGATGGAGATCAGGGAAATCGAACTCAGCATGCCCTCCACGCCGTACTCTGAGTGCCAAACCGCCATTCCTGGCCTCCAGAAATTGGTCGGGCGTCGCATGTCCTCGGGCTGGCGCAAAGCTGTCGACGAATGTCTGGGCGGTATTGCAGGATGCACGCATGTGCGCGAACTCTTGGTGAACATGGGCACGGCAGCGTATCAAACCTTTGCTGGCGAGCAGTTGCGAGACACTGCACTCAACGGCAATCAAAAGCGAAACGAGCTGGATGACCCCTCAAAATTCACCCAGGCTAACCGCTGCGTAGCCTGGAATCTAGACGGGCCCATGGTGCAGAGACACTACCCGCTGATCTATCAGAAGCGCTTGGGCAAATAGCGACTATCTGCCTCAATTAGCCTGGAAGCGCCGAGCAATAGCTCGGCGCTTTGATTTGGATCAATCACTTTATATTTTTATATATTATTATTTTTTTAATCGTTCATGAAGCGGTCGCCATGTCAATGAACACAGAGCTCAAATGATGAAGTCGCTCGAGAAAAGCGAACTGAAAACGCACAAGCAACTGCGCCAGCACGCTGACGAAGCGTGCGCGTTGCTCAAGGCTTTGGCGAATGAAGACCGTCTGATGCTGCTGTGTCAGATGGCGTCCGCTCGTCAGAACGTAGGCGAGCTCGAAGCCGCCACGGGCGTCCGCCAACCTACTTTGTCTCAACAGCTGGCCGTGCTGAGGCAAGAGGGACTGGTCGCAACCGAGAAGGAGGGCAAGTACGTCTACTACCGTCTGGCCAACGACAACGTCGTGCGCATCATGCGCACCCTCTGGGAAATCTACTGCGCCCCGCCGTAAACGGCGGCCCAACGGCCATGGAACACGACAACAGCAATTTTAGAAGAGACAACGTATTTTCCAAGCCGATCAATCGGCGCCAAGCCCTGCTAGGTTCAGTTGGCGTCGCTGGCATGATGCTTACACCAGGCATTGCGAACGCGGCAACCAAGGTCAAGACCTCGGCACGCATCGTCATCGCAGGCGCCGGTGCCGCTGGGCTCACCGCGGCATCTCGCTTGTCCGAAGCGCTTGATGGCGCAAAAATCACCCTGATCGACGCCCGTAAGGAGCACTTCTACCAGCCCGGCTTCACCTTGGTCGGCTCAGGAATCAAATCGCCGAGCTACGTGGTTTCAAGCACCGCAGAATATGTACCCAAGGGTGTGGAACTGCTAGAAGAGCGTGTGGCCGAGTTCGACCCGGACGGCCAGAAGGTGGTCACGGAAAGCGGCAAGACCCTCCCTTACGACTTTCTCATCGTTGCCGTTGGCATGACGCTCGAATACGGGCTGATCGAGGGCATGAACGAGAACCTGATCGGCCAGAACGGCATTGGCAGCATCTATCACAGCCCTGCCAAAGCCGAGGCCACATGGAAAACCATGTCAGCCTTCGCCGACAAAGGCGGCAGGGGCGTTTTCCTGCGCCCCAATACCGAGATGAAATGCGCCGGCGCGCCATTGAAGTACACCTTCGTCACGGAAGACTACCTGACCCGGCGCGGCCAGCGCAGCAAAGCTGAGGTCATCTACAACGCCAATAACAAAGTGTTGTTTGGCGTGCCCATCGTATCGGAGAAAGTGCGCATGCTGTTCCAGGCCAGGGGCATTAAGGTCAACTACGACCGCGTGCTCAAGGCCATCGACCCCGGAAAGCGCATTGCCACTTTCACTACCCCGGAGGGCACCGAGGAACAAGGGTACGACTTCATTCACGTGATCCCACCTATGCGGGCGCCAGCATCGATCCGCAACAGCCCCCTTCCATGGAAGACGGGCCCCTGGGTCGCCGAAGGCTGGATGGAGGTCGACAAGGGAACGCTTCGTCACATGCGCTACCGCAACGTCTTCGGAGTAGGCGATATTGCAGGAGTGCCCAAAGGCAAGACTGCCGCCAGCGTCAAATGGCAGGTGCCCGTTGCCGTCGATCACCTGGTCGCCGAAATCGCCGGCAAGACATCGGACGCTCTGTACACCGGCTACACCTCATGCCCACTAATCACACGGCTCGGCAGGGCGATGCTGGTGGAGTTTGATTACCAGAACAATCTGGTGCCATCCTTCCCCGGCGTGATCGCACCGTTGGAGGAGCTCTGGGTCACTTGGGTCATGAAAACCATGGGACTCAAGCCAACCTACATCAGCATGCTGCGTGGCCGCGCCTAAGGAGACATCTTCATGAAAGATCTAAACCCCCTCGTCCTGCTTTCGGTCTTCGAGGAAATGCTGGGACCTTTGTTGTGGCTGCTGCTGGCCGTCGTTATCCTGGGCATAATTGCCTTTGCCTCGCTTCTCCTGCGTGAAAAGCACCTTGTCTCACGCCGCCTGGTGCGCTCCGAGGCACTGGGCATAGTAGGTGGAGCCCTTTCACTCGTCCTGATGGCCAAAGTGTCATCCTCCGGCTTCACTGACGCAGGTGGCCCTGCCGACTGGCTTTTGATCGCCCTGGTGTTTGGAGCAGGCCTGGTCGGATCCACCATACTGATCTACACAATGGCAGGCTGGTGGACGGCATTGAGAAAGCCAACTCTAAACATGAACACCAAATAGTGATCCACTCGATTCAAATAGGGCCACTGTCTCTGCCGCCGGGCCTGATTCTTCTTGGATTGGTCCTGGCCGCTGCCTTGATCGTAGGCAATCGACTGGGCCGCAAAGCCGGCCTTGAGGTTGAAAATCGGATCCACCTCATCCTGCTCGCCGGTGCAGTTACCGCACGCGCAGGATTCATACTTCAACAACACCAAGCTTATCTGGCTTCACCATGGAGCATGCTGGACATCCGTGATGGGGGCTGGTCTGCCTGGGCCGGCACCGTGGGGGCTTGGTTGTGCGCTGTTTTCCTGATTCGAAGACACCCTTCACTCAAGAAGCCTCTTCTGCCGGCATTGGCCGTATCCAGCTTGGTGTGGGTTTCAGGCCTGGCGCTATTAAACCTGCCGCCTCGTGACGCGCCATCTCTTCCAACTTTCAGCACGCTCAGCATGGAGGGCACGCAGGTCGCTTTGCCCGCGTATGTCGGCAAACCCACCATCATCAACCTCTGGGCCACCTGGTGCCCGCCCTGCCGACGCGAGATGCCCGCCTTTGAACGCGTGCAGAAAGAACATCCTGAGGTACACATCGTATTTCTCAATCAAGGCGAAGCACCCGCCAAGATCCAGCAGTTTCTGGCAAACAACAATCTGACACTGAAAAACGTGCTGCTGGATACTCAAGGTGAGGTAGGCCGTTCGCTCGGCCATCGCAGCCTGCCCACCACGCTTCTTTTCAATGCCGAAGGTCGCCTGGTAGACACCAGAGTTGGGGAGTTTTCGTATCCCACGCTCGTTCAGCGGATCAATGCGCTGAAGGATGATGATTAGGCACTTCGGCCCTTGGACGGAAAACTATCGATCGCGACAGTGCGCAATCTTCTCTGCGCAAGCACTTTGCGGCAACGGCTGATTTCGCCGATTTGGTCAAATGACATGTCGACTACCAAGGAAAGCCCCCGTTTAAGTGGCTTCGGCTAGATAGTCAGTGACCGTTCGCCGAGCGGGCCACCCAGGAACTCGGTGTCACCGCGACCTTTGAATCTCCCCTGCCTCTCTTACCCGATATGGTTCCAAAGGTCATAGACAGAGGAGTCTCTTCATTAGGGTTTTCTTGAGTGTGCATAAACGGATTTTTATGCATAAAATTCAAACCATGCAAGAGACAACCTCCAACACCACCATCTCTGAGCAAGCTTTTCAGGTACTTAGACAAGATGTTTTGTCGGGTCAGCATCCTCCTGAAGCCAGGCTCAAACTGGAGTCGCTTCAGAGCGTTTATGGGTTTTCCAGCAGCCCACTGCGAGAGGCGCTGAATCGCTTGGTGCAAGAGGGGTTGGTCAAAGCCGATGAGCGGAAGGGCTTCAGGGTTGCAGCCATTTCTCCTGCCGACCTGGCTGACATCACAAAGATGCGTTTGATGCTGGATATCCCGGCGTTGACTGAATCCATCCAAGCGGGCGATGACGCATGGGAAGCCAGTGTCGTGGCAGCCTTTCATAGGCTGGAGAAAATCGAATCACGTCTGCAGCATGGTCCGGTCGCACTTGATGCGCAATGGAGCAAGCGCCATAGAGATTTCCACCTCTCTCTTATAGCCGCCTGCCCCTCGGAACGTCAGCTGGCGTGGAGCATGAGCCTGTTCGATCAGGCCGAGCGTTACCGTCACTTTGCAGCGAGAAACCGAACCGTCTCCAAAAAGAAGAACGAAGAGCATCGCTCATTGATGAAGGCTGTTTTGAACCGGGATGCCGCGACAGCCACCACACTCCTTGCGGAGCACATATCCAGCACACAGGCAAATGTGATGGCCGCGTTTACGCAAGTAGAGGCGCAACGCATCTGAATGCACTACTACGATCAAGAGGAGACACCATGCTGAAAGTCAGTCAACCTACGCCTTCGCATTTCGGTATCTACGTCACCGATGTGGAGAAGATGGTCCATTTTTACAAGAACGTCTTCGGCTTGGTAGAGACAGACCGTGGCGTGGGAAAGACGTTCAAGGCGCCGCTGGTATTCCTGAGCTCCAGTCCCCACCAGCACCATCAGCTGGTTATCGCGGGCGGTAGACCGGCCGAAGCGACCTTCAGTACAGTCATGCAGCTTTCTTTTGCTGTGCCCTCAATCCAGTCCCTGCGGGAACTCAAAGACAAGGCTGTGGCCCTGGGCGCCACCAAAGTAACGCCGCTCAACCACGGCAACGCACTGTCGGTCTATTTTGCTGACCCGGAGGGCAACACCATCGAAATCTATATCGACATGCCTTTCTATATCTCGCAGCCACACGGGGATCCGCTGGATCTAACCCGCGACGACGAAACCATACTTCGAGAAACCGAAGCCATTTGCCGCAGCGATCCAAGCTTCATGCCCATCGAACAATGGCAGGCGAAATTCGCTCAACCCCACTGATACCTCAATTCACCAAGGAACCTTCATGAAACTGCTTTCCTTCATCCACCAAGGCCGCGAAACCTGGGGAGCTCTGGTCGGACCAGACGCGATCGTCGATCTGGGCAAGGCCATGCCGCAATACCATACGCTAACTGATTACATCGCCTCAGGGGCATACCTCAAGGCGAGCGCTGATGTGGCCAACAAGCCCGCCGATGCGCTGCTGAAGGACATCACCTTCCTGCCTGTCATTCCCAAGCCTGAAAAAATCGTCTGCGCTGTGCGCAACTACATGGACCACCACCAGGAGGTTCTAGCCGCAGGCATGAGCCGCGAACTCTCGGAAGAGCCACCTATCTTCCTGCGGGTGTGGCGTTCACAAGTGGCCCATGGACAGCCGATCGTGTGCCCCAAAGTGTCCGCCTCCCTCGACTGGGAAGGCGAGTTGGCTGTGATCATTGGCAAGGAAGGTCGCAACATTGCCGAGGCCGATGCTTTTGACCATGTGGCTGGCTACTCCTGCTACAACGACGGCAGCATCCGCGAATGGCAGTTCCACGCCAAGCAAATCGCTTCGGGCAAAAACTTCGAGTCCACCGGCGGCTTCGGCCCATGGATGGTCACGGCAGACGAAATCGCCCCAAACCAGCAACTGAAGCTGGTCACACGTCTCAATGGTGAAGTAGTTCAATCCAGCCACACGGGCCACATGATCTTCCCGATCGCCAAGCTCATCAGCTATGCCTCCACCATCTTCACGCTGGTGCCAGGCGATGTGATCGTCACGGGCACACCCGCAGGGGTGGGCTGGAGCCGCAAGCCTGCCCGGTTCATGAAACCTGGCGATATCTGCGAAGTGGAGATCGAAGGTGTTGGCACCCTCGTCAACCCGATCATTGCTCAAGCCTGAGCATGAAAGCCGTTCAAGTCCAGGTTCCTGGGGGCCCTGAAAACCTGATCGAAGTGGATCTGCCAGATCCACTACCAGGCCCTGGGCAGGTGCGCGTGAAAGCGTACGCAATCGGTGTTGGCAGGCCTGATGTATTGATCCGCAAGGGTACCTACAAATGGATGCCGCCATTGCCCGCGATCCCGGGCGCTGAAATGGCAGGCGAGATCGATGCGATTGGCGAAGGGGTTCAGCAGTGGCAGCCAGGCGACCGAGTGCTAGTCAGTGCCCGTGAGCTGGCGCAACGCGGTGGTTGCTACGCACAAGCCATTGTGGTGCCGCATGATGCGCCTTACCGCCTGCCCGCGACACTGTCTTTTGAAGACGCGGTCAGCTTGCCCAATCTGCAACTGGCTTTGGCGCTCATGCGTGCGGCAGGCGACGTGCATGGGCACAACCCATATGCCTTGATCACCGGCGCCTCAGGTGGCGTGGCTGGCATGCTGTGTCAGGTGGCAAAGCTCAAAGGCCTGCGCACTATTGGCACAAGCCGGACCGCCGACAAGAGCAGCTTCGCGCTCAAGCAGGGGTTTGACCATGTGATCTGCACATCTCAGGAAAACCAGCAAGAGCGTGTGCAGCAAATCACTCAAGGCCATGGACTGAGTGTGGTGTTTGACCACCTGGGCGGTCAAAGCCTGATCGATGGGCTTCGCAGTCTGGCACCGCTGGGCACTGTGGTGTCCTACAACATTGTTCAGGGCATGCCGACACAAGATGTGTTTCAAGTAATGCGTGACTTGCTCGGCAAGAGTCTGGCAATTCGCTGTTTTTCGATGCATACCTTTGATGAAGATGCTTCGTTGCGCCGAGGCCTGATGCACGAAGCCATCGAACTAATGGCCAACGGGCAACTCAAGGCGCCAGAGCACCAAGTTTTCAAACTCAGCGAGGTGCGTCAAACCCACGAGTTGCTCGATAAGGGCATGGTCAGAGGAAAGCTGGTGATGCACCCATAGGTTCCCTTCATGCGTACCCGCAATGAAGGCTTGCGCAGACAGGCCGAATGATTCATTCAACAGGAGACATCATGCTACGTAGAAACTTACTGATCGCTTTGGGCTGCGGATGCCTGGCCCTGACCTCACAGGTGAGCGCACAAACCTATCCGGAGCGCCCAATCAAGATCCTGCAGGGTTTTGCGCCCGGAGGCAACGCCGATGCCATTGCCCGGGCCATTGGACAGGAAATGAGCAAGGGCCTTGGACAGTCCATGGTGGTGGAGGCGCAAACTGGCGCAGGCGGAACCATTGCAGCCACAACCGTTTCCAAAGCCAAACCAGATGGCTACACCTTGTTGCTGGCCACAGGCGGTCATGCGGTGGCCGGCGCGCTCTACAACAATCTGGCCTACCGCACGGTGCAAGATTTCGAGATGATCAGCACCATCACGTACTTCCCTTTCCTCATCGTCGTTCCGTCCAACAGCAAATTCACCAACCTGTCAGCCCTGCTGGCAGCGGCCAAAGCCAATCCCGAACAAATAAGTTATGGCACGGCAGGGGTCGGGTCCACTCATCACCTGGCCGGAGAATTGCTGGCAAGCATGTCGGGAACCCGGATGCTGCATGTGCCCTACAAGGGCGACTCCGGATCGCTCACGGCCTTGCTGGCCGGCGACATCCCCATGATCATTGCGCCGCCTACAGCCGTGATGGCCAACATCAAGGCCGGTAAACTGCGCCCTGTTGCCGCCACCGGCCCCCAGCGCTGGCCTCTACTGCCAGACGTGCCTACCGTCGCCGAGCAGGGCGTCGCTGGCTATGACGTGCAGTCCTGGGCGGGACTCATGGCGCCCGCAGGCACACCAAGGCCCATCGTGGACAGACTCAACGCTGAGGTCCAGAAAGCGCTGCTCGTGCCCGCAGTCAAAACCCGACTGGAAGAGATGGGTGGTGAGGCAAAGGGTAGCACCCCCGAAGAAATGAAAGTCATGGTGGCCAGCCAGACACAAAAATGGATACAGGTCGTCGCCGACGCCAAGATCCCCAAACAATGACGCAAACGAACAAAGAGAGCCCCAATGTCTTTGATTGATATCCGCAAACGCAGTCTGACCATCGAAACCATCTACCACGAGGGTGGCCCCGTAGCAGACCGACCGCTCAAACTGGCAGCAGCTTGTGCTGTGATCAAGAACCCCTATGCAGGCCGTTACGAGCCTGATCTCTTACCCTTCATGGCAGAGCTCCGCTCTCTGGGCACGCTGCTCGCGCAAGAGCTGGTGGACACGCTGGGGAAGAATAATGTCGAGGTTTACAGCAAGGCGGCCATTGTGGGCGTCAACGGCGAACTGGAGCATGGTGCGGTCTGGCACGAGGCCGGTGGATGGGCCATGCGCAATGTGCTGGGCGAGCCAAAGGCCATCGTGCCGGCAGCCAAAGCGGTCGCCAATGCCGGTTACCGCCTGATGGTGCCACTTCACTACATCCATGCCGCCTATGTGCGAAGCCACTTCAACAGCATGGAGATCGGCATTCAGGATGCTCCTCGGCCCAATGAAATTCTGTTCGGTCTAGTGATGGGTACAGGTGGGCGTGTGCACTCCAGGCTGGGAGGACTCACCAAAGAGAATGTGTCGGTCCACGACGGACAACGCTGAGAAACGGGGAAGCTGATTGATCACCATGCCTGAGATGCGGCTACGGCTGACCACGGGGTATGGAAAAAGCAGCTGACCCGCTACCCACCTCGGTCAAGAACGTATCGTGAAACCGGCCAGATGCAATGGCGCTGACTTGCCACTGGACTTGTAGTTGCTCCAGAAGTTTAGGGTTGAAGTCTTTGCAGCTTTGCGCCAGCCCCAACAGCATCACGTATTCGGTGGTGCGGTAGCAGGAGAAGGAATACACCTCGCCCGATGTGCCGGATTGGGTGGTCAAGGTGAGCGCCTCGATCAGGGACCCACCGGGCAGGATGCCAAACTCCGCATTGAGGGAGCAAAAAAATGCTTGATGGGGAGGGATGCAGGCAGAATTCGAGGAAGCCCGTTACGCCGAAGAAAGAAGCCCTTTGAGACCTCACTCCTTCGGAAGCCCGTCATAGTGACACCTCGCCCGCGATTCGCAAAACTGGAGCGGGTGAAGGGAATCGAACCCTCGTATGAAGCTTGGGAAGCTGCCGTTCTACCATTGAACTACACCCGCGAGAGCTGAATTCTAGCCGAGGTTTTCGAGCACACTCCAGCCAAGACGTTTTTATGCCACGCGTAGCGGTGGGAATGCATTTCGCTCACAGCGCCCAGACCTACATCTGGAGATGCTTGCAAAATGTAGCCGCAAGGCTACAATAGAAATATGTACAGCGTCATCGAAACCGAAGAGTTTTCTGAATGGATTGATGGCCTGAAAGATATGGCCACCCGCATGCGACTCAGAGTTCGCCTGCGTAAAGCCACCCTCGGCAACTTGGGCGACGTTAAGCCAGTGGGCAACACGGTGTTTGAGATGCGCGAGTTCTTCGGCCCTGGGTGGCGCATGTACTACGTGAAGCAAGGAACCACCATTATTCTGATGCTTGGAGGGGGCGACAAAGCCACCCAAGACCGCGACATTGAACGAGCCCAAGCGATGGCTCTGGAGTTGCAAAATGAGCAAGATCAAGACCCGTCCGTTTGACATGGCCAACCACCTCAAAAACGAGGAAGAGGTTGCTGAATACCTACGCCAAGTGCTGGACGATGGAGACCCCGCATTGCTGGCCGCTGCGCTGGGCGATATTGCCAAGGCCCGAGGCATGACCCAGCTTGCACGCGACACCGGACTATCTCGGGAGAGCCTTTACAAAAGCCTCTCTGGCGAACGTGCGCCCAGCTCCGACACGCTGTTCAAGGTCATCTATGCGATGGGGTTCAAGGTGACGCTGGATCCGGTGCGTACATGAGCCGCTTCTACTGAAATCAAGTTCCGGTGCGACAAGGCTCGATGCGTCAAAGCGCGCGTAATGGGTGATCCTGATTGCCGCCATAGCAGGCACAGTGTTTGGGTGGAATATGCCGTCTACTAAGACGGCTTTCTCACATCTCAACCAGTCGCCCTTCTAACTGAAGCAACCTAGCGCGTTCCATCCGCTGCGCACGGCGCCTTCCAACGTGGCTGGGTAAGGGCCTTCAATATAGTCGCCACAAGCCACCAGACCCGACGCAATTTGAGCAGGTGGGCGCACAAGCGCAGGGGTGCAGGCAAAGGTGGCGCGCTTTTCAACAATCGTTTGCAGTGGCTTTACGGAGAGCCCTAACTGGGCTTTGGCCTGCTCCACAATAGCCGCCTCCAGAACCGAACGCTCACCATGGTGAACACTGATCACAAAGGCCAGCAATCGCGATGGCTGCGAAGAAGGTGTGATCTGGTCACGATCAAAAACGAATTGCGCCGGATACCGATCGCTTGCACGCAAAGCCAACATGGGCCGGCTCAGCAGCGGCGCGACTCCGGTTGGTTTGGCCTGAGCATATACGGTGGCTATTGATTTGAAGCGCAAGGCAGACGCGGTGCCGGCCCAGACACTCAGTTGGCTCTGAACAGATTCTTCAACTCTATCCAATGATGCGTTCAGGATACGCGCCGATTCTGAAGCGGGAACCGCGAGCACCACGCTGTCGAAGAGTTCACCTTCAACTCGCCACTGCCCCGCGTCTCGCTCCAGCACGTCGACCCGACGCCCCGTGAGCTGGCGAACACCGCGTTCTTTCAGCAAGCTTGCTGCAGCGTCGGGGAAAAGTGCACTCAAGTCGCAGCGCGGCAGCAAAAAATTAGACCCTCCGCGATGGCTGAAAAGGCCATCGCGCAACACGCGCAGAAAAACTGCCCCGCTGGCCTGGTTGACGGGCGTATTGAGTGCAGAAACACAAAGTGGGTCGATGAATTCTTCCATCAGCCTGGGCGGAAGCGAAACACACAAGTCCGCTACGCTGGCCCTTTCGTCACACCGAAAACCCGCACGCTGCCAACGACTCGCCACGCGCAACAGCGCCAGCTTTTCTCGCCAGTTCCAGCCCCGAGCACGCAAAATGCCCACCAATGCATCCAGCGGCGTCGGCAAGTCCGGGAGAGAAAGGCCTGTGCCATCAGGGTAAGTTAGCGCCATGGGAAAGCGCAGCAACGCTTGCTGCGGGTCGACACCCACGATGCGCATCAGCCGCAGCGTCTCGGCGTAGGCTCCTATGAGAATATGCTGGCCGTTGTCGACAGAAATCTCACGCCCATCGGGGAGAGTCAGCGGCACGCCTCTGGCCCGGCCGCCCAAGGTTCGCGCGGCCTCGAGTATCGTCACACGGTGGCCATCTTGCACCGCTCTGACCGCAGCCGCCATGCCCGCCCAACCGGCGCCAATGATCGCTATATGCTTCGGCGCTGTCTCTGACAAACGGGAATAGTCCGACCTCAGGCGATGACTGTTGTCATCTGCCATTTCAGAACCGGCCTAACGCTTGCATTTTCCACGCGAGCCATAGCTTGCGCAGCGGTGTCAGTGCAAGGCGCTGGTGCAGCACTTTGAAATTGTCGGCCTCTATTTCGCGCAGCAGCGTGCGGTAGATGCTGGCCATCATGAGCCCTGGCTTCTGGCTGCGGCGGTCCTGGTCTGGCAGCAATGCCAGCGCCTTGTCGTACAGAGCATGCGCCCGCTCGGCCTGGAACTTCATGAGCCGCTCAAAACGGTCAGAATAAACGCCCTTGATGACTTCGTGCGCTTTGACGTCGAACTGCTGCAACTCGTTGACCGGCAGGTAGATGCGGTCACGCCGCGCATCTTCTCCAACATCGCGAATGATGTTGGTAAGCTGAAACGCCAGACCCAGGGTGTGCGCATACTCGGTGGTTCGTGGGTCACTCTGGCCAAAGATGCGTGCAGACACCTCTCCCACCACGCCAGCCACCAGGTGGCAGTAGCGCTGCAAGGCCGTGAAATCCAGGTATCGTGACTGGCTAAGATCCATCTGACAGCCCTCGATGACGGCCAGCAGGTGTCGCGCCTCTATGCCGTACACAGATGCGTGCGGCATCAGGGCCTTCATGGCCGGGTGCGTTGACTGGCCGGCATAGGCACGCCCTACTTCGGACTGCCACCAGGCCAGCTTGGAGGCGGCCACGCCGGGGTCGCTCACCTCATCGACGACATCATCCACCTCACGACAAAAGGCGTAGAAGGCGGTAATGGCGGCGCGGCGAGGAGCCGGCAGAAACAGAAAGGCATAGTAAAAGCTGCTGCCAGAGGCAGCGGCTTTTTGCTGAACGTAATCTTGCGGGGTGTTGCTCACAGGTGCGATTGTCCCATCGGTCGGCCCCTGTTTTTCCTACATTCGAAGCATGCGCCAAAGAATATAGGGTGCATCTGCCTTGCCAAGGGTAGGCCGCCGGGTCAGCGTGGCGTAATCGATGGCGGCAATTTTGTCCAGAATGCGCAGGCCACCTTGAATGACAGCGCGCAATTCCCAACCCGCCCTGCCGGGGATTCTATGCACCAGCGGAGCACCAGCCTGCATATGGGCCCGCGCGCCCTGTACGCAGGCGGCAATCAAACGCGTGACCTCTTTGCTTTGCTGTAACGCAGGAAACTGACGTGCCGGATCGGTCACGCTGATTCCGTACGCGGCGCATTCGGCCAGCGGCAGGTAGTAGCGCCCACGCGGAATGTCGACACTCAAATCCTGCCAGAAGTTGATGAGTTGCAGTGCAGTACAAATTGCATCGCTCTCGGCAATAGCCTCTTTATTGTTCACTCCGTACAGGTGCAGCAGCAACCTGCCCACGGGGTTGGCAGAGCGGCTGCAATAGTCAAGCAGTTCGGCCATATCGGCATAGGCGGCGCCATCGCGGGTCTTGACCACGTCCTGAGCAAATGCAGAAAGCAAGTCATCCATCGGCTGAAGCGGCAGATCGAACGCTTTCATCTGCGCGGCCAAAGGCTTGAACACCTGCGACCAGCGCGTGGAAGTTGCCTGGCCTGCAGAAACTGCATGCAGATCAGCGCGATAGGCAGCAAGATCAGACAGGCGCTGCATTGCGCTGTCATGCCCTTCATCGGCAATATCGTCCGCAGTGCGTGCAAAATGGTAGATTGCCGCTATGGGCGGGCGTAGCCTGGGTGGGCACAGCCACGAGGCCACGGGGAAGTTTTCGTAATGCTCGATCGAGGGAACGGGGGACTCTGACATGGGTTCGCCATTGTGACCCAAGCGGGTGTATCTTCCATCTTTTCCACGCTATGCCGCGCCTCCTGCATCCCCAAGATTTTGCGCATGATGCTCCCGTTGTTGCTCACGCATTGATAGGCGCCACCCTGTTCGTTGACGGCGTAGGCGGCATCATTGTCGAGACGGAAGCCTATGATCACAGCGAACCGGCCTCGCATTGCTACCCTGGGCCGACACCACGCAATCAGGTCATGTTTGGCCCGCCAGGGCACGCTTATGTGTACCGGAGCTACGGAATCCATTGGTGTCTGAATTTTGTCTGTTGCGAAGACGGTCACGGTGCTGGAGTGTTGATCCGGGCGCTGCAGCCTACGCACGGTCTGGATCGCATGCGCGAGCGAAGGCGAACGCTTGACGAGCGCCTGCTATGCGCTGGCCCCGGTCGTCTGGGGCAGGCGCTTGGCATTGCGCCCGCTCACTATGGGCTGCGGCTGGATCATCCGCCATTCGAGGTACATGCCGCGCCGGCATCCGGCTCGCCCGTGCAAGTACTTTCAGGTCCGCGCATCGGTATCAGCAAAGCGGTGGATCTTCCCTGGCGCTTCGGCTTGGCGGGCTCTCGCTACCTGAGTCGGCGGTTTAAGAAAATATCTCGGCCAGCAGATCATCGATGAATGTCAGCGCTGTCTGACAGCCAGTCAGGCGTAAGGACGACTTTTCTGTCTCTGAGAATTGGTTGAAAATGAAAGGGTACTGTGAAGCCACCGCTGACCAATGTTGCCAGCGCTCATTGAATTAGAGTAGTTTTAAAGCCTTACAGTCGCAGCCATCTCCTCCACCCTTCCTCCTCAGGCTGCGACTTTTCAAGCGATGTTCTGTTTCGACGGAACATCGCTTTTTCTCTTCTAGGGATGCCCTGCATAACCCTCGCGAGTCGGTGGTAGTGGGGATCGGGAGGCTTGGTGACGCAGCATGGCGGCGATTGTCGGTGGATTTATTCAACGTATTTGCAATTCAGGACACTAGCTCCCTGGCGCTTCTGCAACGATCGGGTTTTTGCTGAATAAAAAGTACGAAAAAAGCATCTATACTGAGAGGTGAATCAGCCACTGTGCCAGAAGAAAGCGTGTGCGCTTAGTCTTCGAATGATTGAAATCCCCTTTCCAGCATTCATGACGGGCGTAACAATGCGCCTAGATGCGTCCACAATTCGGCATTGCCATCAGCTCGGATCGTGAACACGTTCTCAGTCCTTCTTGAGTATCCAGGCCTTGACAGGAACCCAAAGGGATTATTCCCCCTTCAGCCAATAGAAGCCCCAGGCCCCTGATCAACGTTCGTACGTGCCTGTCGAACTCGACCAAGAATTTCAGTCTTTTCAGCCATGAAGAAAAACACATTAACGCGTGAGTTCACCGTGCGCGGCGTCATTCTGGGCGCGCTTATCACCCTGGCCTTTACGGCGGCCAATGTCTATCTGGGCCTCAAGGTCGGATTGACCTTCGCGTCAGCCATACCAGCCGCAGTGATTTCAATGGCACTGTTGTATCGCTTCAAGGATTCGAACATCCTTGAAAACAACCTGGTGCAAACCCAGGCGTCAGCTGCGGGCACACTCTCATCGGTGATCTATGCGCTGCCGGCGCTATTGATGCTGGGCCTTTGGACTGGGTTCCCCTTCTGGCAAACAGCGCTGATCTGTGCGGCTGGCGGCACCCTGGGCGTTCTCTATACGGTACCTCTGCGTCGCGTCATGGTGGTGCAGTCTTCTCTACCCTACCCCGAAGGCGTGGCCGCAGCAGAAGTGCTGCGCGTGGGAGAGGCACAGCGCCATCGTAAAGAATCCGACACGAAGGGCCAATCCAAAAGTTCCGGCCTGCGCGACCTGCTCTGGGGCGGCGGCCTCGCCACTCTGCTGGGCTTCATGAGCAGCGGCTTTCGGGTTCTGGCTGAATCCATCAGCTTGTGGGTTCCTGTCGGCAACGTGGCGCTGCGCTTCTCGGCAGGGTTCTCACCCGCTCTATTGGCAGCCGGCTACCTCATGGGAGCGGCAGCGGGCATCTCGGTCATGGTGGGCCTCGTACTCTGCTGGGGCGTGATCGTCCCGTGGCTGACAGCCCATGCCACACCCGCCCCTGGCCAGGCATTGAGCGATCTGTCCACTCAGCTATGGGCGGCAAAAGTGCGCTTTGTAGGTGCGGGCGTTATCGGCATCTCTGCCCTATGGACTGTAGGCACCCTCCTGCGGCCGATCATCCAGGCGATACGCCGTCAACCTGCCCAAGCGTCGAGTGTGACGGCATCAGCCCAGGACGAAACCGATAAGGATATGCCTCGCAACTGGATGCTGCTGATCGGGTTGGCCGCTCTGACCGTGCTGTTCCTGGTGGTCAACAGCTTCGTGCTGCAGTACATGCCTGAGTTGTCGGACGCAGCACGCTATGGACTTACCGCGTTGTGCGTGATATTTGCCGCAGTATTCGGCTTCTTGGTGGCGGCCGCATGTGGCTATATGGCAGGGCTGGTAGGAAGCTCGGCGAGTCCCATTTCCGGGATTGGCATTATTGCAACCATACTCATGGCGCTGTCTCTTTTGGCAATGCATGCCTGGGTGCCCGCTTTTGCCAACAGCATCTCCGGCCAACTTGGCGTGGGCCTGGTGCTCTTCATGGTTTCGGTAATCCTGGCCATTGCTGCCATCTCCAACGACAACCTGCAGGATCTGAAGACCGGTTATCTGGTTGGTGCCACTCCATGGCGCCAGCAGGTGGTGCTTATCATTGGTTGCATGGTCGGGGCTGCGGTCATTCCGCCTGTGCTCGAATTACTCTACAACGCCTACGGCTTCCAGGGCGCTTTGCCACGTGAAGGCATGGACCCCAGCAAAGCGCTGGCAGCTCCCCAAGCCACGCTGATGAACCAGATCGCCTCTGGCATCTTCAACGGCTCGCTTGATTGGAGCATGCTGGGGCTGGGTGTCGCCATCGGGGTCGCCATTATCGTGATTGATGTGGTTCTGCGCCGTTCAGGCCGGGGCTCCTTGCCGCCGCTGGCCGTGGGTCTGGGTCTATACCTTCCGCCCACCATCGGGACCACCCTCTTCGTCGGCGCCATGCTGGGGTACTTTATTCAGCGGGCCATCAAAGCCATGGGTGAAAAAGCAGGCAAAACCTGGGTCAGCGCGGCCGAAGAACGTAGCTTGCTTCTGGCCTCAGGACTGATCGTGGGTGAAAGCCTCACGGGCCTGGTGATCGCTGCCTTGATCGGATTCAGTGGACAGGATGCACCGCTGGCGTTGGTGAGCGAAGATTTTGCGCCCGCCATGTGGCTGGGCCTGGGAAGCTTTGTTGCGCTCTGCGTGTTTTTCAGGCGGCACGTCCTTAAGGCAGGTACACAACAGGCGTGATGAGCGTCACGAGAGCTGGCTTGAACCTGCCGGCTTGAACAGACGCTCCCCCAAAGACACCATCACAATGACGGCAAAGCCGGCGGGCACTCCAAAAAAGCCCGCCGACATCGGCAAAATGCCGGCCCATAGTCCACCAGGTTCAAGGCCCCACCAGGCTCGCAAGGAAGGGTTGGCCCAGAGCATATAGCCCACCGTCAACCCAACGCCTGAGAGCATGCCGGCCACCACGCCGCGGCGCGTAGCACCGGGCCAGAAAATCCCAAGCACCAGACTGGGGAAGAAAGTCGCGGCCGCAATCGAAAACGACGCTGTCACCAGCGAAATAATCTCCGCAGGCTTCAGCACTGCCACGAAGGCCGCCAGCATGGCCGCTGCCAGAAGCGCAAACTTGGAAAGAATCACGTGATTCTCTGTGGGGTTCGCCACTCCCCGAGGTCCAGGCGCGGCTGTGTCATGAACCAGTGCGTTACTGATAGTGAGCAAAAGGCTATCTGCCGTGGAAAGTGCAGCCGCCAGCCCACCGGCTGCCACCAAGCCTGAAACCACATAAGGTAATCCACCCAACTCCGGGGTTGCCAGCATAATCATGTCGGCACCCAGCTTGATCTCGCCAAACTGCAAAATGCGGTCTCCGTTCACATCTGACACGGAAACGAGCGCCGGATCCACCCAAGCCCATTGAGCAATCCAGTTGGGCAGCTCATCGAAACTACTGCCCACCAGGCCCTGCATGATTTCGTATTTCACCAGCACAGCCAGTGCTGGCGTACTGAGATATAGCAAGGCGATGAACCCCAGGGACCAGGCCACGGAGCTGCGAGCCTCTGACACGCCTGGCACGGTGTAAAAACGGGTCAGCAGGTGCGGTAAGCTGGCCGTACCCAGCATGAGGCAGAACATCAACGCCATGAAGTTAAGGCGCGAAGTATTGAACTCCTCCCGTTCGGCAGCAGTGCCTTCAGGGTCTCCAGCAAACGCTTGCCCATGACGCGGAAGGCCACCCAAAGGCTTGCCGCGCTCCACCGCTTCGTTCATGGCGCGTGTCCAGCGCTCTATGGCACTCGCCTCGGTGCGCGGAAGCGCCGCCAGCTCACGCCGCGCCTGCATGACGAGAGAAGAATCCACACCCTGGGCCTTGAGCATGCGAATGCGCTCTTCAAGCAAAGCCCGATCACGCTCAAGCGCGGCAGCCGGGTCGCGCAGGCGCTCAGCATAGGCGCGGGCACGCTCCTGATAAATGGCGCTGACTGCTTGCTCCGCCGGCGAATCGATCAGCTCCCTCTCCAGCCGCTCAATTTTGGGCAGTTGCGCCCCATAGACCACCGGAGCAAGCGGCGTTCCGAGCTGCTTGTACGCCAGCCACGACACCGGAATTAGAAACGCGAGCAGCAGCACCACGTACTGCGATACCTGTGTCCAGGTAATCGCGCGCATGCCCCCCAGGAAGGAGCACAGAAGCACTCCACCCAGCCCCAAAAGGATGCCGATCTCGAACTGCACACCGGTCAGCCGCGAGGCGATCAACCCGATGCCGTAGATCTGTGCCACCACATACATGAACGAGCACGCCACTGCCCCAGCCGCCGCCAGCCATCGCGGCCAGCAACCACCAAAGCGCACCGCAAAAAATCCGGGACGGTGTACAGGCGCATCGCACGCAGGCGCGGCGCCATGAGCAAGCCGACCAGACAGAATCCCCCTGTCCAGCCCAGCACATAGGCCAGCCCACCGGGCTGCGTGGAGGTACCGGAGAAGCCCTGAAGATAAAGCGCGCCAGAAAGGCTGATGAACGATGCCGCGCTCATCCAGTCTGCCGCAGTGGCCATCCCGTTGTACATAGGTGGAATGCGCCTGCCAGCGACATAGAACTCTTCCGGATCGGTCGTGCGCCCCCAGATGCCGATCCCTGCATAGAACATGACAGTGGTGAACAGGAAGATCGGGCCCATCCAGTCCCTTGAGAGACCGGCGCGCTCAGCCCAGGCCATCAAGGCCAGAAAAGCCAGAAACCCGACAACGAACAGCAGCAGCAGCCTATGCAGGCGCCTTTCGTAGCAGCGTGCTGGCTTAATCCCCATCAGACGACGCTTCAGCGCTGGCGCGATCTTGTCGATTCCTCACCGTGGCATAGACAACCACCACAGCCAGAAACGCGAGAACTGCCCCCTGTGCCACAAACCAGAAATTGACCGGCCAGCCGGCAACCACCTGCTGCAGATCGCGCGCGAACCAACTCACGCCAAAAGAGGCAAACGCCCACACTGCCAGCAGCCACAGCCGTAGCCGATCAAAGCGGTGAGGCTGCTGCTGCTCGGCCATGGCGTCGTCAGTGGGTTGCTCGATCAGTTAGCAAGCAAGGTCCAGGTGTCGATCACGCTGTCCGGGTTGAGCGAGATCGAGGAAATACCTTCCTTGGCAAGCCAAAGTGCAAAGTCAGGGTGGTCGCTGGGGCCTTGGCCGCAAATGCCCACATACTTGCCTGCAGCCAGGCAAGAGCTGATAGCGCGTTGAAGCAGCGCTCTGACGGCAGGATCGCGCTCGTCAAAATCCGCAGCCAACAGTTCCATGCCGGAATCACGATCCAGGCCTAGCGTGAGCTGGGTCAAGTCGTTGGAGCCGATGGAGAAACCATCAAAATATTCGAGGAAACGCTCGGCCAGAATGGCGTTGCTGGGCACCTCGCACATCATGACGACCTTCAGATCATTCTGACCACGCGCCAAGCCGTGTTCAGCGAGCAGCTGCGTCACACGCTCGGCCTGCCCCAGCGTGCGCACGAAAGGCACCATGACCTGCACGTTGGTCAGGCCCATATCGTTGCGCACACGCCGCAGCGCCTCGCATTCCATGGCAAAGGCTTCACGGAAATCATCGCTGATGTAGCGAGCCGCGCCGCGGAAGCCCAGCATGGGGTTCTCTTCCTCGGGCTCGTAGCGGCTACCGCCGATCAGCTTGCGATACTCATTGCTCTTGAAGTCCGACAGGCGAACAATCACCGGCTTGGGCCAGAAGGCCGCCGCGATGGTGGCGACGCCTTCAGCCACTTTGTCCACGTAGAACGCGCGTGGCGATGCGTGGCCGCGTGCTACTGATTCAACGGCTTTTTTCAGGTCCCCATCCACCTGCGGATAGTCCAGAATGGCCTTGGGGTGCACGCCTATGTTGTTGTTGATGATGAATTCCAGGCGCGCCAGGCCCACCCCTTCATTGGGCAGTTGAGCGAAGTCAAAGGCCAGTTGCGGGTTGCCCACGTTCATCATGATCTTGGTGGCGATTTGCGGCATAGCCCCACGCTTGACCTCGGTCACTTCGGTTTCCAGCAGGCCGTCATAAATGTGGCCGGTATCGCCCTCTGCGCAAGACACCGTCACCAGGGTGCCGGTCTTGAGCTTTTCGGTAGCGTCGCCGCAACCCACGATGGCCGGAATGCCCAATTCGCGCGCGATGATCGCTGCGTGGCAGGTGCGCCCGCCGCGGTTGGTCACAATGGCACTGGCACGCTTCATCACCGGCTCCCAGTTGGGGTCGGTCATGTCGGTCACCAAGACGTCGCCAGGCTGCACCTGATCCATCTCGGAGATGTTGTGCACCAGCCGAACAGGGCCGGTTCCGATTTTCTGGCCGATGGCGCGGCCTTCTGCCAGAACGGAGCCTGTGCTCTTGAGCTTGTAGCGGTGCTCGGTTTTCCCCTTCTGCTGGCTCTTCACGGTTTCGGGCCGCGCCTGCAGAATGTAGAGTTGACCGTCTGTGCCGTCCTTGCCCCACTCGATATCCATCGGCCTGCCGTAGTGCTTTTCAATCACCATGGCATAGCGCGCCAGCTGCATGACGTCATCATCAGTCAACGAATAGCGGTTCCGCTGCTCGACCGGCACGTCCACCGTTTTCACAAGTTTGCCGCTGGCTGCTTTCTCTTCTGGCGTGGAAAACACCATCTGAATGAGCTTTGAGCCCAGGTTGCGGCGGATCACCGCTTGCTTGCCTGCCCTCAGCATGGGCTTGTGAACGTAAAACTCGTCCGGGTTTACAGCCCCTTGCACCACGGTTTCGCCCAGGCCGTGGCTGCTGGTGATGAACACCACGTCTTCAAAGCCACTCTCGGTGTCAATGGTGAACATGACGCCTGCTGCGCCCAAATCGCTGCGCACCATGCGCTGCACGCCAGCCGACAGAGCCACGCCTGCATGCTCGAAGCCCTTGTGCACGCGGTAGCTGATGGCGCGGTCGTTGTAGAGGCTTGCAAAAACCTCCTTCATCTTGTGAAGGATATCTTCAATGCCCACCACGTTTAGGAACGTTTCCTGCTGCCCCGCAAACGAAGCGTCGGGCAGATCCTCTGCCGTGGCGGACGAGCGAACGGCGAAGCTGGCCTGATCGTTGCCGCCGCTCAGCGTGACAAACGCCTCGCGAATGGCCTTTTCGAGATCAGCGGGGAAAGGCTGCGCCTCGACCCAGGCACGAATTTCTGCGCCGGCGGCAGCCAGCGCGCGCACATCTTCAGTGTCCAGGGTGTCGAGACGGGCTTGAATACGATCAACCAAGCCATCGTGCGCCAAAAACTGACGAAATGCGTGCGCCGTGGTGGCAAAACCGGTTGGCACGCGGACACCCTCTGGACCTTGGGTGGGCAATTGTGAAATCATCTCACCGAGGCTGGCATTCTTGCCACCGACCACCTCGACATCAGTCATCCTTAGTTTTTCGAATGGCACGACCAAGGCGGTCGGATCGAATAGTACAGACATGGGAAAGCTCCAGAAGTTAAAAACCGGGGCACACGCCGTTCAAAGGCAAAGTAACGGCGTGGCTGGCCCACTCGCGCAGATGAGCATTGGAGTTGTGCTTGTAGGCCACTATCCAGGCGCGCAGGCTGAATTCGCATAATGGTGGCGATTTTAAGTACTTATCGAACCGCCTGCGTTCAGAGTTAACCGGAGAAGTCTCACTTATGCCCGCACGAACAGTTTTTTCGTCTCAGACGGCACCGGCATCACGGCCGAAACCTTCGGCAATGCCATCTTGGCGCAGTTCGACTTTCAGCCGCACCGGGTGCGCCTGCCCTTCATCGACTCTGCAGACAAAGCACACCAGGCGGTACGGCAAATCAACCATGTGGGGGACCTGGAGGGAAAGCGGCCCTTGGTCTTCACCACCCTGGTCGACAAAGAGGTGCTCGGCATCATCCGCACCAACTGCAAGGGCATGCTGATGGATATGTTCGGCACCTTTGTCCAGCCCATTGAGTTGGAACTTGGCATTAAAAGCCACCACCGGGTGGGCCGCTTCTCGGATGTCAGCAAGAGTCAAGCCTATCACGACCGCATCGAGGCCATCAACTTCAGCCTGGCGCATGACGACGGCCAGAGCCACCGTGACCTGGCGGCGGCTGACGTGATTTTGGTCGGTGTCAGTCGCAGCGGAAAGACACCCACCAGCCTCTATCTGGCTATGCAGCACGGCCTGAAAGCGGCAAATTACCCGCTGATCCCGGAAGATTTCGACCGCCGCCAGCTGCCGCCAGCACTTATAGCGCATCGAAAAAGCTCTTCGGACTCACCATTGCGCCCGAGCGTTTGTCTGAGATTCGCTCGGAGCGCCGACCCAATTCAGGCTACGCCAGTTTGGCAAACTGCCGCATGGAGGTCGCTGAAGCGGAGGCCATGATGCGCATGTCGGGGATTCGGTGGCTCTCCACCACCACCAAATCGATCGAAGAAATTGCCACCACCATTCTGCAAGAGCTGCGCCCCGAACGATTGAGCTACTGAAATCGGGCTTCAAAACGCCACCGGGTCAGTTCCGAAAGATGCTCATTTCGCAATCCGAGAACCGGTTGCACCAAGATTTCTGCATCCTTTTGATTTTGCAGGGAATTTTTTGGTTCGCCACCACTCATATACGTACAATGAAACATCGGCATCGTTCTGGTGGTGTCATTGTGCAAACCTTCAAGAGGAGTACCTGATACATGAACAACCGCACCTCAACCATTGGCTACGCTGACGCCGCCCATGGCGGTCTGGTCACGCAAGAGCAACGCAACAAAGTTTTGCGCAACACCTACTGGCTGTTGGCGCTCAGCCTCGTTCCGACTGTGCTCGGAGCCTGGTTCGGTGTGGCCACAGGAATCACCGCGGGGCTGTCGGGTGGCCTGGGCCTGATCGTGTTCCTGGCCGGAGCCTTCGGCTTCATGTTCGCCATCGAGAAAACCAAGAACTCGGCAGCCGGCGTGCCGGTTTTGCTGGCCTTCACCTTCTTCATGGGGCTGATGCTCTCACGCATGATCGCCATGGTGCTGGGCTTCAAAAACGGCTCTGAACTGGTCATGACCGCCATGGGTGGCACAGCCGGCGTGTTCTTTGTCATGGCCAGCCTGGCCAGCGTGATCAAGCGCGACATCTCTGGCTTGGGCAAGTGGCTCTTCGTCGGCGCACTCGTGATTGTTGTGGGCGCCATCGTCAACGTGTTCGTTGGTTCTACCACCGGCATGCTGGTCATCAGTACTCTGGCCATCGGCGTATTCAGCCTGTTCATGCTGTACGACCTCAAGCGCATCATTGACGGCGGCGAAACCAACTACATCAGCGCGACGCTGGCCCTCTACCTGGACATCTTCAACGTGTTCCAGAGCCTGCTCGCCATTCTGGGTATCACCAGCGGCAGCAACGACTGATCCGCAGATAATCTAGGGCACGAAGGCCCCGCCTAGCGGGGCCTTCGTGCTCCTAAAGTACAAATTTTGGTGAATAAATTGAGCTCATGCCAGATTCATCAAAATTGTTGGCTATAATTCGATCTTCGCGGTGGCTGTAGCTCAGTTGGTAGAGTCCCAGATTGTGATTCTGGTTGTCGTGGGTTCGAGCCCCATCAGCCACCCCAGCGAATAAAGTAAAGCCTGCTATCTGAACGGTAGCAGGCTTTTTTATTTCCTCCGATGAAACTGCGGGCGCCATCCGAATGCAGGAAGGCAGTCACCTCCAACGCAGAAAACCCCCGCGGGACTAGCCGGTGGCCCTCACCGGCGCTATCAAACCTTGGTACGACTGCGCTGGAAGGTCTGGACCGCTATTGTTAGACTCCGATGCATCAGGTGCTGTCGGCACAGCACCGATCATCCTATAGCTAGCTTCAGACTCGATGATGGAAACAAATCGCTCATGATGGTGCGCTGGTCTAAAGTTTTGATGACGTGGGCGTTGGCAATGTTCGCTTTCATGGTGAGCTTCAACAACATCACCGATTACGACTCCAACTTCGCGTTCGTGCAGCATGTGCTGAGCATGGACACCACTTTCCCGAGCAACAAAGCTATGTACCGGGCCATGACGAGCCCCCTGGTGTGGCACGCGGCTTACTGGCTCATCATTTTGGCCGAAGGGATAACCTGCCTACTGTTGTCCATGGGCTGCGTCACCATGTGGCGGGCACGTCGTGCCTCAGCAAGCGAATTTGCCCGGTCGAAAAAGTGGATGATCGCCGGCTGCACTGCCGGATTCCTGGTGTGGTTCTTCGGCTTCGTGGTGGTCGGTGGAGAATGGTTCCTGATGTGGCAGTCGGACACCTGGAACGGCCAAGATGCGGCCTTCAAGGCCTATATGGCCATGCTGGGCGTGCTCATCTACACGATGCAACCCGACCCTGAGCTAGAGCCTGCTGGCGACGCTTAACCGCTTTTCACTTGCCCACTTTTCACTTGCCCACTTTTCACTTGAGCGCTTTTGACTTGACGCAGGCGGGCGCGCGCAAGCAGCATGTCAGCGGGCACCGTCGGAACGACGTCCATACCCGCACAATCAGGGGCGATCTCAGGCTCTCACCGCACCAAAAAAAATAGCCACCAATATTCTGGTGGCTACTTTCTTCTTGGCGTAAGGAAAACGGCGGGATCAGCGACCTTTATCCTGCCCTTCGACAGCGCCTGCTTGCTCCGCCGTCGGAGCTGGAACAAAAATCTCTGCCTTGAAACGGGCTTTCAGCATATCGAAATAGGCTCGGGCCTCGGCAGCGCCCCAGACCTGTTCATATTGCGCCAGCTCCTGTTTTGCCATGTCTGCCTCTGGCACTGCACGAGGAACCACTTTGTTGACCCGCACCACTGCATAGCCCGCCTGCCCCAAGTCAACGCCCACAAAAACCGGAGGCTTGGTCGCGTCGGCGCGAAGCACCGCGTCGATCAACTGCGTTGGCTGGCCTTGCGGGTTCTCGCGTGAAAGTACGACCGCGGCAGGCAGGGTCGTGGCGCTTGCGGGCTGAGCACGCCAGGCAGCCAAGCGGGATTCACCTTCCTTGCGAGCCTGGGCAGCGCCACGCTCGTTGATGAGGCTGGCGCGCACTTGTTCTTTCACCTCAGCGAATGGACGGGCGTGCGCCGCGGTGTACTGGATTACTCGCCCAGCCGCCAATTGATTGGGGCCCACTTCGATGGCTTCAGAGTTGCGTTTCCGCTCCAACGATTCAGAGGAAAACAAGGCCGAGAGAAACTTGGCCGAGGCCAGTGGGCCAGTAGCACCGTCAGCAGGAGTGCGCCCAATGTTGCTTGCGGTACTCACGGTGAGCTTCAGCTTTTCGGCGATCGGCTTCAGGCTATCAGACTGTTCGAACACGCCGTTAGTGAAGGTTTCTGCCATTTCACTGAACTGCCGCTGCGCTTGCTCGGTTTTGAACTGCTCTTCCAGCTTGGGGCGCAGCTCGGCAAAAGAAGGCACCACCGCAGGCTTGAGGTCCGTCAGCTCAATGATGTGATAGCCGAAATCGCTTTCCACCACTTCGCTGATGTCGCCCTTTTTACTCAGCTCGAATGAAGTTTTGCTGATGACCGGGTCAATGCCTCGGTCGCGCTGGAAGAAGCCCAGGTCACCGCCGGAGGGTGCGCTCGAGTCGTCTTGCGACGCACGCTTGGCCACAGCGGCGAACGTTCCAGGCGCCTTGCGCAGTTCGGCCAGCAATTCTGTAGCCTGAGCCTTGGCCTTTTCTCTCTCGGCAGCCGGTGCACCTTTGGGGGCATTGATCAGGATGTGGCTGACCCTGCGTTCTTCCTTGGTGCCAAAGGCGGGTGCATTCTGGTCGTAGTAGGTCTTGAGATCCTGCTCGCTCACAGGAATTGACTGCTTGACGCTGGCCAGATCAAGCACGATGTACTCAACGTTTGCAGCTTCTGGGGCCTGATATTTGGCCAGGTTAGCTTGGTAGTAGGCTTCAAGATCAGCTTCGGTCGGAGTAACTTTGCCCGCGTAATCCGCCGGGGAAAAACGAACGATTTGAACCTCGCGCTGCTCAAGGAAAGCGCCCAGAGCCAAATCAGATTGCGCCTGGCTGGCCAACCCACTACCGATGACGCTGTTGAGCACCTGACGCGCGGAAAGGTCAGCACGCACACTGTTTTCGAAGCCTTCAGCAGTCAGGCCTTGGCGTGCCAGCAACTGGCGATACATATCCATGTCGAGCGTGCCGTCTGGCTTGCGCAATGCTGCAATGGCGGCGTCGCTTTGCAGCTCGGCGGCCAAGCGGGCATCTGTAGCCACCAGGTGGTTCTTTTCTGCAGCCGCCGCCAACACGCGATCGCGCACCAGACGGTCCAGGGTGGCGTATTTCATGGCGGGCGTATCGAGCAAACGCAGATCGATGGTCGGGTTCTGGGCACGCATGCGATCAATCTCTTGCCGATGGGCGTTGTCCCACTCGGTTTGCGTGATGTTCTTTCCATCCACGCGGGCAACGCGGCTTGCCCCCTCATTAAAGCGGCTATAGCCCTCAATGCCTACGAGAGCGAACGAGGGAATGACCAACAGGAACAGGACCATCATGATGATCCTGGTGTGGGTACGGACAAAATTGAACATGCACGAAACTCTGTTAATGCTGGCCGAAAATAAAAAAAGGCGAACCATTGTTCGCCCTCTCTGCCTCAACCGGTGAATCCTGACGTGGCCCGAACGCCAAGCTACGCCTTGAAAGAAGTTATCTTCCCACTGGGAGACAACCACTTAGCGGTCCGACCAACTGAATGTGCCAACTGGCGCTTTTTCAACCAGACATTTTATCAGCGAAGTGCGAGCCGTCTCTGGCGACGGCCCACCTTTCTCATGCCGCCCCGAATCGCGCCCAGATCATGAAGGCAGCCAGGGCCGCAAAAGCGACGCCAATCACCCAGCCGCCCTTCCCCGCCAATTGAGGCATACCCACCCAATGCTCGGGCGCCTGCACCGCGACGATGTAAGGCTTCCCCTTCTGCGGGCCAATCATCCACTGAGCCTGACGCATGTCTGCGGCGCCTCGGCGATCTGCCTCTTCGCTCCACCCGGAGTATTGCCCAGGGGCTTCCACATCTTCTTCAATATCCGCTGCGAATTTGTCGGCTTCGTCGAACGGCGCGGGTGCGGCATCAGCGTTTTCCTCATCTGACACGTGCGAACCCTGACCCGCCAAGATAGACGGATCTGGCGGAGGTTCCTCATCTTCAGCCCACTGCCGCTGGTTGACGCGCTCAACCTGCCCGAGCACAAACAACTCCGAGTTCGGCACAATGATCTCTTCGCGATACCGATACCGATCTCCCTGCAGCTTCCCGCCCACGATGAGATAACCTCGGTCTGCCAACGAGGTGGAGGCGAACGCGGTTCCGGGTTGGGCCGGAGGATCGCGGTCTTCTGGCGGAAGTTTCTTGCCCTGCCAATCCCGCACCTCAGTCGGGACCACCAGCGTCATGCCTGAAGGTTGAACTGCACAATTGACAAACCCTTGCGTGCACATAACCACGCGGCTCGATTTATCGTGGCGACGCTCCACCCAATCGACATGCCGCTCACGGGCGCTGTCGGAATTCTGACGGGTGACGATCTCCCGCTCCCATACTCGCACGCTCCACCAAACGCAAGGCCTGCGGGTAAGGGGCGACTTGAGCATAGGCCCAGTGGCCTTGCCGTAAGCCAGATGGTAGCCTTCGGTCAGCGAGTTGACCGGTACAGGCGTTCGTCCACGAAGGGCGCCCGTAATGCGACTGCTCCAGATGGCCATGCCGAAGCCTATGGCCGCCAGCAACAGTGCCAGACCAAGCGCGAACGCAAACACGACGATCGGAACCTCGTGGAGCCACGACATGAATCGCTCCCGTTTGTAAGCAGACCTGCCGGTAGACGACAACCCGACGCCGCGAGTTTTTTAGTTCTCTTAACGCATTATTTAACAAGTCGTCCGCGTCGCATCGGTACTTCTACTGAGCTTGGAGTCAGGTGGGGCGCGAAATTACATGCACTGGCACACCCGAAATCGGATTCGCCATGAAAAAAGGGCCTAGATTTCTCTAAGCCCTCATTTCTGCTTGACGTTATGTGGTGGGTGCTGACGGGGTCGAACCGCCGACCTACGCCTTGTAAGGGCGCCGCTCTACCAACTGAGCTAAGCACCCCACCGGACAACGCCGAATTCGTTAGTTTAACGCATCTTTCAGCGCTTTTCCAGGACGGAACTTAGGAACTTTTGCAGCTTTGATCTTGATCGTTGCACCAGTGCGCGGATTTCGGCCCGAACGTGCCGCCCGTTTGCCCACTGCGAAAGTACCAAAACCCACCAGCGAAACCGTTCCGCCCTTGCGCAACGTGGTTTTTACGGCACCGATGGTGGCTTCCAACGCGCGGGCAGCCGCAGCCTTGGAGATATCCGCATTCGTGGCGATGTGTTCGATCAGCTCGGTTTTATTCACAAAGGTGCCCCTCGTTTTCAAGAATTGCAAAACTGGTCAAGCAACTTCAGGCGCGCACTGTGTGCATCGCCCGCCTCCGCCCTTGTTACTCGGCCGGCCAGTTCAGCGCTGATTCTGGCCATGGAACGCCGCTGACATGAATGTGCCAGCGGGCCGCGGATGCATCAGCGAAGGGACGCATTTTAGACCGAATTCTGACTCACTCTTCCGAGGAAAGGCCCCTATTGCGCAAGTGCAACAACAACCGGTAATTCTTCACACAGCCTTGGACCGAACCACCAGACTGACCCCAATAGCCGTCAACGCTGTGCCCAACACGGTAGCGAAGGTGATCGGCTCGTCAAACAAGGCCCAGGCAATCGCGGCCGTGGTCGGAGGCACGAGGTACATCAAACTGGCGACCGAGGCGGCCGCCCCACGCTGAATCAGCAGGTAGAGCAGCGAACTACCACCCAGAGTCAGCCCCAGCACCGACCACGCCATGGCGCCCACCACGTGGGCGTTCCAGTGCACAGACTCCGGCTCGAGCCAGGCCAGCGGTGCTGTTACCAAAGCGGCGGCTATCAGTTGAACGGCGTTGGCGCTACGTACATCACAGGGTTTGACGAAGCGCTTTTGATACAGCGTACCTGCTGTAATTGCCACCAGTGCGGCTATGGCCCAGGTCATGTTCCCCGCAGTGACATAGTCGCCTGGATTGCCTTGAGTGAGCTTGCGCCATACCACCAGCACCAACCCCGCAAACCCCAGAAGCAGGCCAAGCCATTGCCGGCCGCTGACCCGGTGCCCCGCCCCGGCCACGACTGAGAGCCAGATGGCGGTCAGGACAGGCTGAATGCCAACGATCAGCGCGGAAAGCCCTGACCCCATGCCCCCCTTGACTGCTGCCCACACGCCACCCAGGTAGAGCCCATGCATCAAAACGCCGGTAATGCCCAGGTGTATCCATTGCAATCCGGTCTGCGGCCATCTCACGCCCGCCCATGCGATCCAGGCCATGAAGCATGCAATAGATAGCAGGTAGCGCATCATCAGGAAGCTGAAGGGCGGCGCGTACGGCATGGCAAAGCGAGCCACGATAAAGCCGGTGGACCATATGAGCACGAACACTGCGGGCATGGCCCGAATCAATGAACGGCTGTCCATGCCGTTCATTTCACGCGCGCGAATCTCGGGAAGCGCCTTCTGCAGGTAGTAGATCATTGACCAGACGGTCAAGACAGCAGCCACCCAGATCAATACAGTACCCCACAGCTGGGTATCTATCATGTCGAACAGTTGCCCGTTATAGAGCAGGAATGGAATGGCCACCATCTGCACCGTGGTCTTGAGCTTTCCGATCATGTGCACCGCGACGCTCTTGCTCGCGCCGATTTTGGCCATCCATTCGCGCAGGGCCGAGATGGCGATTTCACGCCCGATGATGATCAGGGCCACAAAGACATCGGCGCGCTGAAGGTGTACCAGCACAAGCAGCGACGCGCAAACCAGAAACTTGTCAGCGACCGGATCCAGGAAGGCTCCGAAGGCCGAGGTCTGGTTCAGCTTACGCGCCAAATAGCCATCGAGCCAGTCCGTCCATGCGAAAACGATGAACATCACGGTGGCCACTAGATTGCGTGTCTCCGCCGGCAGCGGCAAGTAGAACACTCCCACGATGAGCGGAATCGCAACAATGCGCGTCCAGGTCATGAGGGTGGGGATTGTGAAAAACATGTTGATGATTGTGGCATGGTGTGCAAAGGACGGCACACCAGATGAATGTCAGTGCAAAGCCCGATAGATTTCTTCGGCCAACTGACGCGATATTCCATCCACTGTCGCAAGATCTTCCACGCTGGCTGCTTCCAGGCCACGCACACCGCCAAAACGCTGCAGCAGGCGAGCACGGCGCTTGGGACCAATACCTGCGATTTCCTCTATGCGACTGCCGCCCACACGCACTTTTGCACGCTGGGCCCGCATACCGGTAATGGCAAAGCGATGCGCCTCGTCGCGGATTTGAGCAACGAGCATCAGCGCGGCTGAATCCATGCCCAGGTACACAGTCTCACGCCCGTCTGCAAACACCAGCTCTTCCAGACCCACCTTGCGACCTTCTCCTTTTTTCACGCCAACAATCAACGACAGATCCAGCCCCAATGCTGCAAAAACTTCGCGGGCCATGGCCACCTGCCCCTTGCCTCCGTCCACCAGCACCAGATCGGGCATGCGGGCATTGACCGAAGCGTCCTCGGACTGCATGGCTTCGGCAACCTTGCCGTAGCGGCGCTGCAACACCTGGCGCATGGCGGCGTAATCGTCTCCCGGGGTAATTCCTTCGATCTTGTAGCGTCGGTACTGGCTCGACTGCATGCGATGATTCTGGAACACGACGCAACTGGCCTGCGTGGCCTCTCCGGCAGTGTGGCTGATGTCGAAGCATTCAATACGCAACTGATCGATGCTGTCTGGCGCCAGGTCAAGCGCTTCCACCAAAGCTCGGGTGCGCGCTTGCTGGGAGCCCTCCTCAGCCAGCAACCGCGCCAGCTGAAGCGCGGCATTTTGCTGGGCCATCTCCAGCCACACGCGGCGCTGACCGCGCGGGGCATGCTGGGCGCTGATCTTGGTGCCCGTTTGCTCGCTGAGCGCCTTGACAAGCGATGCAGTGACCGGTTCGCTGGTGATCAGCGACGCCGGCACAGGCACACCCAAGTAGTGCTGCGCGACAAAGGCATCCAGCACCTGCGCCTCAACGGTATGCAAAGCCTCACCTTCGCGCTCCGTCACCAAGGCATGGGCGTCCTCCACGTGCGTGGGGAAGTAGGCTCTGTCGCCCAGGTGCCTTCCTCCACGAACCATGGCAAGGTTCACGCATGCGCGTCCGCCCTGCACCTTGACGGCGAGTATGTCCACATCCGCCTCGGAGCCCACTTCCACCGCCTGCTGGTGCAGCACGCGAGACAGCGCCTGAATCTGGTTTCGTATCTCAGCCGCGTGCTCGAATTCCAGAGCATCTGAATGCGCCATCATGCGGCTTTCAAGCGTCTGCAAGACTGTTTGCGTTTCTCCGCGTAAAAACTGCTCGGCGTGCTGCACGTCGCGCGCGTAGTCCTCGGCATTGATGTGGCGTACACAAGGAGCCGTGCAGCGCTTGATCTGATAGAGCAGGCAGGGCCGTGTACGGTTGGCAAAAACCGTGTCCTCACAGGTGCGCAGGCGGAATACTTTCTGCAGCAGCAAAATAGTTTCCTTGACAGCCCACGCGCCAGGGTACGGGCCAAAGTACCGGTGCCGCTTGTCAGTTGCGCCCCGGTAGTAGGCGATGCGGGCGTAAGCCTCAGGCATGGGCGAGCCTTCGCCCGAGTCATTCGGCGCTTTCAGGCCCGTGCCAGTGATCTTCAGGTAGGGGTAGCTCTTGTCATCGCGGAAGATGATGTTGTAGCGCGGCGCCAAAGCCTTGATGAGGTTATTTTCAAGGATCAGGGCCTCGGCTTCCGAACGGACGACCGTCGTCTCCATCCGCGCGATCTTGCTCACCATATGGCCGATGCGCGTTCCTCCATGGTTTTTCTGGAAGTAGCTGGACACACGCTTTTTCAGGCTACGCGCCTTTCCAACGTAAAGCACCTGACCTGCGTCGTCAAAGTAACGATACACCCCTGGCAAACTCGGCAAAGCAGCCACCTGCGCCAGTAGCTCTGGGCTGTGGGAAGGCACCTCGTCTGGCGCAGTGGTTTCGGGCATCGGAATCAAATCGCTCATACGGGAAGTTTAGGACGGCACAATACAGCGCGTGTTGAACACTGTATTGCCCCTCACCTGGGATATCTTCTGTCAAGTCGTCGACAACCATGGCGACCTGGGGGTTTGCTGGCGCCTTTCGAGCCAGTTGGCTGCACTCGGCCAGCGTGTGCGCCTATGGGTAGATGACGCGAGTGCCCTGCCCTGGATGGCGCCCGGCGCTCTGGAGGGAAAAGGGTCTTGGCCCGGCGTGCAGGTACTTCCGTGGCGACCAGGCTTGCAAGATGTCTGCCTGAACGATTTGCCTCCGTCGGACGTGTGGATCGAAGCCTTTGGCTGCGAATTGCCTCCGGAGTTCATTGCACGCTTTAGAGACGACGCGGCAGCAGACAAGGCCATCGCGTCAAGCCCCGTCTGGATCAACCTGGAATATCTCAGCGCCGAAGGCTACGTGGAGCGCATGCATGGCCTGCCCTCGCCCGTGCTGCAAGGGCCTGGCGCCGGACTCACGAAGTGGTTTTTATCCAGGATTCACCGCGCGGACGGGTGGCCTTCTGCGTGAGCCTGACCTCGCGAACCGGCAAGCGGCTTTCGATCGTTCGGCTTGGTTGGCCGAGCAGGGAATAGTCTGGAATGGTGAACGCTTGGTCTCGCTGTTCTGCTACGAACCCGCAGCGTTGGTCAATTGGTTGACCTATTTGGAGCTGAGTCAGCAACCCACGAAGTTGCTGGTTACCCCCGGCCGCGCCACAGCTGCGGTGATGGCGGCAACCACATCCCACCCTGGCCTCACACAAACTGGAAACCTGCGAATTTCATATCTTCCGCATTTGCCCCAAATCAACTACGACGAATTGCTATGGGCCTGCGACCTGAATTTTGTGCGTGGTGAAGACTCGCTGGTTCGCGCCTTATGGGCGGGGCAGCCCTTTGTGTGGCAAATTTATCCGCAGGACGACGATGCCCACCACACCAAGCTGGAGGCTTTCCTGGACTGGCTGAACGCGCCCGGTTCACTGCGGAAATTTCACCGGATCTGGAACGGTATTGAAAACACTGCCCAAACGGGTGCGGGCGACACAGACCGGCCAGCCGCCCCCTCCGTTGAACTGGGTTTTGACCTGGCTGCAGAACTGCCTAACTGGCGGGCTTGTAAGCAAGCTGCTCGCAGCTGCCTGTATGCGCAGGATGACCTTGTAACCCAGCTTATGGGCTTTGTGGCTGAAAAGCGATAGAATTCAAGGCTTTGCGGAAATTACCGCTCCGCCAGTCAGTATGCGTGCAGCATGCGGGCTAATGGGCCGTTCTCTTTTCGCCTCCGCTGCAGCCGCGCCAGGACCAACAAATTCCGCCCAGTGCACGAGCAGCGTTGCTCACACTTCACTCACTGGAATACAGCCATGAAAATCGCCCAGGAAATCCGCGCCGGCAACGTCATCATGCACGGCAAGGACCCTATGATCGTCCTTCGCACCGAATACGCTCGCGGCGGCCGCGGTGCAGCCACCGTCCGCATGAAGCTCAAAGCTCTTCTCAGCAACATGGGCGCTGAAGTCGTCTTCAAGGCAGACGACAAAATGGACCAGGTCATCCTGGACCATAAAGAGTGCACGTACTCCTACTTTGCCGACCCCATGTATGTTTTCATGGACGGCGAATACAACCAGTATGAAGTCGAAGCTGAAAACATGGGCGACGCCCTGAACTACCTCGAAGACGGCATGTCTGTTGAAGTGGTGTTCTACGACGGCAAGGCCATTTCTGTGGAACTGCCCACCTCCGTAGAGCGTGAAATCACCTGGACCGAACCTGCCGTCAAGGGCGATACCTCTGGCAAGGTTCTGAAGCCCGCCAAGATCGCCACCGGCTTCGAAGTCCCAGTGCCGCTCTTCGTGTCGCAAGGCGACAAGATCGAAATCGACACCCGCACTGGCGAATACCGCAAGCGCGTCTAAATCGGCTCCATGCGCCCAACCAGGGTGTAAGCAAGCACACTGGAAGGTTGCAATCACCGAAAAAATGGCTCCTCACGGAGCCATTTTTGTTTGCAAACAGCATTTACATTGATTTTCGAGCTTCTTTTATCATAGCGAACATGGACTCAACTGAAGACATCAAAGATTCCACTCGCTCTCCTCTCGCAGATGCCTGGGCGGAGCTGCAGGCTCAAGCCGATCATGGCGAACCATTGGAGCCCGATGCCTATCGGCTAGCCTTCGCCGATCCTGAATTTTTGCTTCGCAAGGAAGCACGCGGCATCCGGTTTCAGCTGGAATTGCTCAAACCTGAAATCGGCCTGCAAGCCGCTGGAATCCACAACACCATTGTGGTTTACGGCAGCGCCCGATTTGTCGCCCCAGATGTCGCCGAAGCCCAATTGGCAACAGCCAAGAAAAACGACGATGCCCAATCTATCGCGCTGGCCGAACGCGCACTGCGCACGTCGGCCTACTACGACCAGGCACGCGAATTTGGCCGCCTGGTAGCCAGGCACAGCTTGAGGCAACCTCAGGAAGAAAAACTGTTCGTTTGCACCGGCGGTGGCCCGGGCGTGATGGAAGCGGCCAACCGCGGCGCACATGACATAGGCGTGCCCTCCGTAGGCTTGAACATCGCCCTTCCGCACGAACAGACTGCCAACCCCTATGTAACGCGCAACCTGTGCTTCAAGTTTCACTACTTCGCGCTGCGCAAGATGCATTTCCTGATGCGGGCCAAGGCTCTGGTGGTCTTTCCAGGGGGATTCGGCACTCTTGATGAGTTGTTCGAAGTACTCACGCTGGTGCAGACCAGGAAGGTCAAGCCCGTACCTATCGTGCTATGCGACAAGCAATACTGGAGCAGGCTGTTGAACCTGGAAATGCTGGTCGACGAAGGTGCCATTTCGGCGGAAGATCTGAATCTGTTCAAGAAGGTAGATTCAGCAGAGGGAGCTTGGGAGGCAGTTCGGGCGTTCTACAGACTGTAAGAGGCTGTTCACGCCAATCCTAAGAACCGGTGATCCATGATGCACAAACTCATCAAACTCGTCTTCATTCAGTTGCTTGGCTCGGTGGCCTTCAGCGTCCAGGCGCAAAAGATCGGCGAAGTCAGCACCGCTTTTCAGTGGGTGGGGCCCAACCACAAGATCGTCGTCGAGGCTTACGACGACCCCGAGGTACAGGGTGTGACGTGCTATGTTTCACGCGCCCGCACTGGAGGCATCAAGGGCGGTTTGGGGCTGGCGGAAGATCGAGCAGAGGCATCCATTGATTGCAGGCAAGTCGGGCCCGTGCATTTCAGCGGCCCACTGGATGAGGAGGACGAGGTATTTAGCGAACGCATGTCCATCCTCTTCAAACGCCTGCGTGTGGTGCGCATGGTAGACCTGAAGCGCAATGCGCTCATTTATCTGGCGTATTCCGACAAACTGATCGAAGGCTCACCGCAGAACAGTGTGGCGGTCGTGCCCATTGATCGGGCCACCCCCATTCCTGTGAAGAAGTGAGCCCGCCGCATCTGAAACGCGTGCGAAGTGCCCGACAATTCAGGCATGACTGATTCAAACACTTCACAACGCCCAGACTTACCCGATCACCTGAGCATCGATCCACGCAGTCCTCATCATGTGGCCGCGGTGTTCGAGCACGACGTGGGCATTCTCTTCAACGGCAAAGAACGCTTTGACGTCACGGAATACTGCATCAGCGAAGGCTGGATCAAGGTTCCTGTAGGCAAGAAGCAAGACCGAAAGGGCAATCCCTTGACGATCAAACTCAAGGGTGAGGTAGCGGCTTTCTACAAGTAAAAGTGACCTCCAGTTCGCGCATGAACCCTGCATGCGCGACGCCCTCTTGAGGCTCCGACACGGCCACCAAGTCGAGGTTGATGTAGGCACAGGTCTTGCTTGCGAAGACATTACCGCCCGCCAAGGCGGTAATGTTTCGAAGTACGAAGCAACCCATACCTGGAGTTTTCATATGCTGACTCGTCGCAAGGCCCTGCACATTTCTGGTGCATTCTGCGCATCTTCGATCTTGACTAGCCCCACATGGGGGCAGGGCGTCTACCCAGATCGGCCGGTAAAAATCATTGTGGGCCTGCCAGCCGGCGGCAGTGTGGACATGATCGCGCGCATGCTGGGCCAGAAACTCAACACTCAGCTGGGCCAATCATTCGTTGTCGACAACCGCCCTGGCGGTTCAGGCCAGATCGGCATGCCGGCGGTGGCCAAATCACCCGCAGATGGCTACACCCTGACCGTATCGCCCGCCTCATTTCTGACCACCAACGTGAGCGTTTTTCAGTCCCTGGCCTACCAGCCCGAGGCTGACTTCATGCCCATCTCGCGCCTGGTCAACCAGCCCATGGTTCTGGTGGTCAAAGACAAGCAAAAATATCCCACGGCAGCCGCTTTCCTGGCCGCCGCCAAGTCGAACCCGGGCAGCATCACCTACGCATCCTCGGGGGATGGGAGTCCGCAGCATCTAGGTGGCCTGATGTTTGAGACCCGCACCCAGGCGCGCATGCTCCACGTGCCGTACAAGGGGGGTGCGCTGGCCGTCAACGACACGCTGGCAGGCATCGTCGATGCCATGTTTGCCGTGCTGCCTGAGGCCTTGCCCCACATCCAGTCGGGCAAGCTGCATGCTCTGGGTTTGATGAGCCCCCAGCGCTCCCCAGTTCTGCCCAATGTCCCCACCATGGCTGAAGGTGGCCTGGCTGACCTCAATCTCTCTGCCTGGATCGGCATGCTGGCGCCAGCCAAGACGCCGCGTCCGATCATCGATCAGCTTAACAAGGCCGTGCGTACGGCGATGGATGCTGAATTCAAGGCCAAACTGGCTGAAAGTGGAATCGAAGCGGCCCCCAGCACGCCGGAAGAGCTGCAGCGCATCATCACCGCTGATATCAAGCTTCACGCAGAACTGGTGAAAGCCTCAGGCATGAAGGCGCTTTGAGCAGGCCATGACGCGGGAGTGTCTTGGCGGGCGGGTGGGGCCAAGCCCGATAATCACCCCCATGACGCAAGCTTCCGCCACACCCACAGAATTCGCCCCGGGCCTGACGATCCGAGGCATCACGCTCCCGATGAAGCTCAGTAACTTCAAGCTCATCGCTTTTGACATGGATTCCACGCTGATCAACATTGAGTGCGTGGACGAGATAGCCGACGCCGTGGGCAAGAAAGCCGAAGTGGCCGCCATTACAGAAGCGGCCATGCGCGGAGAGATCACCGACTTCAAGGACAGCCTGCGCCGGCGGGTAGCCCTGTTGCGCGGTGTGACCATTGCCGACATGGAGCGCGTCTACACCGAGCGACTTCGCATCAACCCAGGTGCTGCCGAGCTGATTCGCTCCTGCAAAGCGGTCGGCATGAAAGTGCTCTTGGTATCAGGTGGCTTTACCTTTTTCAGTGAGCAAGTGCGCCAAACGCTTGGCATCGACTTCACGCGCGCCAACGTGCTGGAAATGGAAGACGGCCCGCACGGCAAGCAGCTCACGGGGCGCTTGGTCGACCAGTTCTGGGGCGACATCTGCGATGGCGCAGAGAAGCGGCGCACTCTGCTCGAAGTCGCCTCGCTGCTGGGTATTGCACCGTCTGAATGCATTGCCATGGGCGACGGCGCCAACGACCTGCCCATGATGGGCGCAGCAGGCCTGTCTGTGGCCTACCATGCCAAGCCTGCGGTGCGCGAGCAGGCCATGGTGGCCATCAACGAAGGCGGGCTCGACCGCCTGCTCGAAGTGTTGCGCTGAGCGCGTGTTTGCGATCTCCTCGCAATAGCTGCTCCGACAGCCTGCTAACTCCCGGGCCGGTACACTGCCCGAACACATGCCATTTACAGCCCTTGGCCTCGCGCCCGCTCTCACCCAATCCGCAGCCGAACTCGGGTTCACTGCGCCCACGCCGATTCAACAAGCGGCCATTCCGGCTGCGCTCAACGGATCAGACATCCTGGCCACTGCGCAGACCGGCTCAGGCAAAACTGCCGCCTACAGCTTGCCAATACTGCAAGCGCTCATGGGCGACACCCCGCAATCGGGCCGACGACGTGTGCGTGGGCTGGTATTGGTGCCCACACGCGAACTCGCTGCACAGGTGGGCGAGGTGGTACGCGCGCTGGCACAGCACCTGTCGCCGCGGCCCAAGGTAGCCGTGGCCTTCGGCGGTGTGTCGATCAACCCGCAGATGATGGCGCTGCGCGGTGGCGCAGACGTGATCATCGCCACACCTGGACGCCTGCTCGATCTGGTGGATCACAACGCGCTGCGCCTGTCCGACGTAGCGCATTTGGTGCTTGATGAAGCCGACCGCCTGCTGGACCTGGGATTTGCCGAAGAACTCGCGCGCATTCTGGCCCTGCTGCCGACCCAGAGGCAAAACCTGTTCTTCTCTGCCACCTTCCCGCCGGCCGTTCAAACCCTGGCCGATACTTTACTGAACAAGCCAGTACGCATTGACGTGCCCGCCACGCCCGTAGACAACGCAGTCATCCAGCAGCAGGCTTTTCTGGTCGACAGCACGCGCCGCACACAATTGCTGCGGCAACTTATCAAAGACAACAGCTGGGAAAGGGTGCTGGTGTTCGTGGCCACGCAGTACGCCGCCGAACGATTGGCCACCAAACTCCACCAGGGCGACATGTACGCGACTTCGTTCCACGGCGGTTTGGCGCAAGGCGCGCGGCAACAGGTGCTTCAGGAGTTCAAGGAAGAGCGTTGGGACGTTGTCGTGACCACCGACTTGGCGGCGCGGGGCATCGACATCGAGCAACTCCCCGTGGTGGTGAACTACGACCTGCCACGCTCAGCGGTGGACTACGTGCATCGCATCGGCCGCACGGGCCGCGCCGGAGCGAGTGGCCTGGCCGTGAGTTTTGTGAGCCCCGCGACACAAGCGCACTGGCACCTGATTGAAAAGCGCCAAGGCATGAACCTGCCGCTTGAAGTGCTGCCCGGCTTCGAGCCCCTTGAAACTCCGCCACCCGCTACCAGCAGCCCCAACGGTAACGGCGGCGTCAAGGGCAAGCGCCCGAGCAAGAAAGACAAACTGCGTGTTGCAGCAGGAGTGACCAAGTAATCACCCCACCCCAACCCAGCGACGCAGGCCGCTGAGTTGGCGCACATCACTCCACCTGGTAAATTGATGTGGTGCCGCTGACTTCGTAGCCGACGATCAACAGCGCCTTGCCGTTGGGTGACTTGTGGGCAGGCACGAACACCAGCCCCTCGGGACCGAGGTCACCAAACGCCGCACCGTTTGCCGCCCAGCCTCCCGCTGCAGCGGCAGCATCCTCAGGCTGGTCGGCCCAGTTTTCGCGAGTATTCAAGTAGTCCTGAAACACGGGTGCCTTGGGGTCCGTGACGTCATACACCATCACCCCGCCCATGCGTTCCAAGCCGATAAAGGCCAGGTACCTGTTCCCAACGCGGCCAATCGTCACACCCTCTGGCTCTGGACCCTTCGCATCGCTTCGGCTATCGAACTTGTACTCGTCATGGCCTGTATTGAAGTGCGGGGTGCATGCAATGCCGCGCGCGGCTCCCAGCTTGCATGCTGGGTTCTCAGCGATGAATTTCTCAAGCAAGCTGCCCGAATCCCACACCTGAGCACCATTTTCATCCCAGACCGAGAAGGAGCGGCCACCGTAGGAGTACAGCGTGTGATACATGAGGCGGCTCTTGGGGTCAGCGGCTGTCAGGCTCGCGTCCTCCAGGCCGGTATCAAAGTGATAGAGCTTCGGCGATCCATCGGCCTTCTTGTGATAGCCCAGCGTCCAGGTCACGTTCAGGCGGCCCAGCTTGTCATCGTCTCGGCAACTGCCTGAGCGACGCTGGTCGGCGTGCATGCAGTTGGCGCCACTGCTGCCAAATACGGCCGGATCAAGAATGGCGCCAGCGGCCAGATCACGCAGTTGTTGCGGCATGTCGTCGCCGCCACGACGATCGAAGCCATCGTTGTGAACCAGGTGCTTGACCCTGAACTCCTCGACAAAGCCTTTGGATCGATTCGCAGTGGCTGCAGACGTACCCCAGTAGGCAGCGTCGTCTTCGCCCCAAGCACGAGCATCACCCTCGTTGGCCGTCACCAGATAGGTTTTTCCTCCCACCGTGTAAGAGGCCACGGCGTCTGGCATATAAACACCCTTGACGCCGGGGTGAGTCTTGATGAGCAGGTTCGCCGGCTCGTCACTGGCGTCGATCTCGTTGCCGGCTACACCGTAGTCCTTGAAGCCGAGCGGAAGGATAGAGATTATCTTTGCGCTGGCTACATCGAGCTTGGCGAAGGCATTATTCTCTTGTAGCGTTACCCAGGCAGTGGCGCCATCGGCCGATACTGCAATGTATTCTGGTTCGAAGTCTTTGGCGGCGCTGGTGATGTTGCCGGCTCCATAAGCCAAAGTGTTGTCCTTCGGCCCAAAGATGCGAACACCCTTTTCGCGCAAACTGTCTTCCTGGCCATTGAATGCCCTGAAATCAGCCGTGCGCACAGCAGCCTGCTTGTCTGTCTGCGTCTTGCCATTGACCAATTTACCCAGGTCGACAACGCTGACTGAACCTTCAGGGTCGATGCTGTAATCAGCATTGGGTTCACCTTCATTGGCTACCAGCAGGGTCTTGCCATCGGGCGTGAACGTAAGCATGTCGGGCAGCGCGCCAACTTCAGCAGCGCCGAGCAGTTCGAGCGTCTTGGCATCGTAAAGGCTCACGAAACCATTCTTGGTTTTCGGCGAGGACTCTATGGCAACCGCGATGACCCCGCACTGTGAAGCGACGCTATTGACGGATACCATGGGGCTGGCACCGGCCCCTGCGGCGGTAGCTGCCGCTGCTGCACTGATCGCGCCGATCTTGGTCGGACTGGCCGGATTGGTGAGGTCGAGCACATCCAGTTCACCCGCTTTGGCGTTGACGATGAAACCACGCTTGCTGGCTGCATCAAAAGCCGGAATCTCAGCGGCGGACTCGACGAATGCTCCCGCCGCGTAGCGACCGATCAGGCTCAGCTTGACTGCGGATGTTGGGGTGACTCCAAACTCCGCGTCGGGGGCGCACCCTACGACCCTAGGCGTTGGGACATCATCCGGCTTGGTGTCGGAATCGCCACCGCAGCCGGCAAGCGCAACCAGCAACAGCGCGGGAATAAATGCGGAACGTACTCGCATCGGGAAGACTTCCTCATGTTTATTTTTAAGAAAGTCGATGCTAGCGATCGATTGTTACAGTATGACGGCACTATGAATTTCCACGGAACACCAGCACCTTCAGAGCGCGCTCTTCATCTTTGTCAGCGAATACAGGAGGGTTGGCAACCCGCTCCACAAAATTCAGCTCCGGTGCATGCTCGCGCATACCGCCCACTAGAAACTCAACGCCCAACTCGGGGGCATTCAGGCACAACAACACGTATCCGTCAGGCGCCAACAGGCCGGGCAGGCGGCGCATGAGGCGTGCGTAGTCTTTCGTAGCCACAAAACTACCCTTCTGGTAGCTAGGAGGATCAACAATGACGAGATCGTACGGGCCTCCACGTGTGAGTTTGCCCCATGAATTGAAGATGTCATGCGGCAGGAAACTGGCGCCGCTGGTAAACCCGTTAAGCCGGTGGTTCTGCCGGCCGATTTCCAGCGCGGACTTGCTCATATCAATGTTCACCACCTGTTCGGCCCCTGCATTTAGGGCGACCAATGAAAACGCACAGGTGTAGGCGAAAAGGTTGAGAACCTTGGGTCGGGTGCCTCGGGCCGAATGCCACTGCACCACTTGATCGTGCACCCACCGCCGCCCCTCTGCCATGTCAAGGAACAGCCCATGATTTTGCCCTTTGAGAACGTGCACCAGAAATTTCAGCCCCTGCTCGGTGACTTCGTGGGGTTCCGGCACAGCGCCGGCCATCAGCCGCGTCTCCGTGGATCCGGCAGCGCGACACTGGTAGACCCAATTCAGAGGGTCACCAGGTGCGGAGATTCGATCCCAGCGGGCCTGAAGAGCCGCGCCAATGTTGGCCAGCTCGTCTTCATTAACGCTTCTGAAGCTGGTTAACACCCAAACAGGCGGGAAGGCATCCAGTACCCAATGTTCACACCCAGGGTAGCGCCCCCCGCGCCCGTGAAAAATGCGACGAGCATCGCCGCCGGGGGTCATGGTTTCGATAGCGTCCAACAGTGCTTGCATAGGGCCATATTCTGAAGGAGTCGAATTCAGAACGTGTTCAATACCGAATCCATCATGGGCGCGCCTTCGCTACTCTCCGCAACGGGTGCCTTACCCCCGGTGGTGAAGGGTCAGGTGATGATCTCGTCTTGCCAGAAGAGCCCAGCACACGTGGGCAGCGCCAGGGTGTTGCTTCCGCAGCATATCGACATGTGCCTGAGCGCTGGCGCGATCAGGCATAGGCTGAACGCAGCCGAGAAACCGGCTCTTCTTGATAATCAGTTCGCTGTGCGCGGGTGCGGCCAGGGTTTGAGGCATGGAAACGGCAAGCTTAGCCCGCAGTGGCTGCTATTAAGGATGCCCTGCGTAACCCTCGCGAGTCGGAGGTAGTGCGGATCGGGATGAGGCGCAAGGCGTCTTTTTGCAGCCAATAGCCCAGCTATTGGCAAGAAAAGCAACGCAGCGGATCGCCCGAGGCCGTGCTGCCACAGACCGCAGGGAGTTATGCAGGGCATCCTTAACGGAGCAATGTGTCGTTTATGACGTCAGACGTAATGCCCCGTGCGTTGCAGCACTTCGATCTTGTAGCCGTCCGGATCCTGAATGAAGAAAAAACGCGCGAGCAACTCTTCATTCCGCCTGAACTCCTTGATAGGTGCAGGCTGAATACCGGCAGCGGTCATGCGCGCATGCTCAGCGTCCAGGTCCTCGACCGCCACTGCAACGTGCCCATACCCGTCGCCGTGTGAGTAGGGTGTATCGCGACCCTTGTTCCAAGTTAGTTCGATTTCAAAGTCGTTCTGCTCATTGCGCAGGTATACCAGCGAAAAGTCCGGGAAGTCGAGCCGATGACTCACCGAAAGGTGCAAAGCGTCAGCATAAAACCTCAAAGAGCGCTCAAGTTCCTGAACGCGGATCATGGTGTGGATGATCTTGGCCAAATTTTCACCTGCCTACTGTGTTGTTACTGACTTGATAAAGTACGGCGACACCGCCACCAATGCAATACCTTAACCCCAAAAAATGCCCAAGAAGTGGCAAAGTCTTGGGATCTTCTCAAGTACCGCCTGAATCGGAGCACTTCCATATTCGGCTTCAGGCCCCATATGCCAAGAACGCGCCGCCCGATGGATGGCGGCGCAGCACCCAGGAGCCTTTCGATGACTTCCAGCAACTCCAACGACTCAACGACTGCTGCTGACACCGCGTTTCCGATCCTGAAGGCGCAGTTACTGGGCCCGCAGTGGCCCACCATGGACCCGTTCCTTTTCTGCGCTCACCATGACGACGCCTACCCCGCCAGCAACGGCGCCTTCGCCCCCGCCGTTTCGCTTGAAGGCCGCCAGATTGGTAGTGACTTCAGCCGCAAGGACGGTTGGAGCATGTACCACGGCGATCCGGTGCCAGGGTTCCCCGGACACCCGCATCGCGGCTTTGAAACTGTCACCCTGGTGCGCAAGGGTTTAATCGACCATTCCGACTCGCTCGGAGCGGCCGCGCGTTTTGGGGGCGGCGATGTGCAGTGGGTCACGGCCGGCAAAGGCATCGTGCACTCGGAAATGTTTCCTTTGCTAAATGCGGACCAACCCAACCCGCTGGAGCTGTTCCAGATCTGGCTGAATCTACCTGCGCGCAACAAAATGGTGGAGCCCCACTTCACCATGCTATGGAACGAGAACATTCCGCGTCTGGTGCACAGGGATTCGGCCGGTCGCAAGACCACGGTGACTGTGGTGGCCGGCGCCCTACCCGGGGCGCCAGCTCCGCTGGCGCCGCCGCCCGAGTCTTGGGCCTCGCAGCCCGAGGCTGACGTCGCCATCTGGACACTGCATCTTGAACCAGGTGCCGAATGGGTGCTACCAGCAGCAACGAGCGCAAAGGGTACGCAAGACGACAAAGGCGCACAGCGCATGCTCTACTTCTTCGTGGGCGATAGTCTTCGGGTTGGCCCTCAGGAGGTTGACCGCCATGCGGCCTTGCATGTGCGCGCTGAACAAGACTGGCTGCTGACCAACACCGGAACAACCCCTGCGGAATGCCTACTGCTTCAAGGTAGCCCCATCGCCGAACCGGTGGCGCAATACGGCCCCTTCGTCATGAACACGCAGGCTGAGATCATGCAGGCCATGAACGACTACCGCCGCACTCAGTTTGGCGGTTGGCCTTGGCCGGAACAGGATCCCGTGCACGGCTCGGAGCCACGCCGGTTTGCGCGCTACCCTGGTCAAACCGAAGAGGAGCTTCCGGGCGCCGCCGTCGTTTCAAGCAGTGCCGAACCAAGCAATCGAGATTGAGCCCTCTCGTACTTGATCGAGCTTGCACCTTGTGCGCAGAGACTCTGAGACATGGATCAGCCCAGTTCCATCAACAGCGCATCGACATCCACCTCGTCGATCTGCCCTGGAGACAGGAAACGCTCTGCGTAATCGCGCCACACCCCGCTCAAGCGGCTCGAAGGGCCTCCCTGCACATCAAGGTCACGCAAGGCCTGCAGGCTGGGGACACCCAGGCCATCAAGTGTGCGCAGCTGTAGGCTGGGCCCGTCACCATCGCGCACCAACACACGAGACATATCCGGGTAGGCCAGCACACGATGCTCAGGGTTCACCACGGCAATTTCAGTGCGCGGCATCAGCCCGAGGCTCCCAATTTCTCGGCCCAGGTCAGTGAGCGCCACGTCCAGCCCGATCACCGCACTGCCCTCCTCGGCGGGTTGGCTCAGCGTGATTCCCACTTCTTGAGTGGCAAAGAACACATAGGGCGCGGTAAGAACCTGAGAGTTTTTCTCTTTGGCGTCAGAGTACCAGGGGCGACTCCGGGGTCGTACCGATACTCAGGGCGCACGGAGGTGTCGATCAGGTGCAGGTCGGCGTCATAGTGACTCCAGCGCCCCACCATGTCCACATCGCCATTCTCGCGAGCCACGGACTGTACAACGTATGCAGCCCCTTGAGGCGCCTCCAGGCGTTCACGCATTGCCTCGTTGCGCAGCGGGCGCACCAGTAAGAATTGTCCGTCTGCATAGCCGATGAATACAGCCGAGATCAGCTGGTTTTGCTCCAGCAGCCTCGTCAGCAAGGGCAAGCGACGCAGCCGAATGGCCAGTGTGGGGGCAGTGGCTACCGGATCAAAAGCCAACAGACGGATCGCGGCATCGGCCGGCTCCACGATGCGGTTAACCCGCTCGGCAATCAGTTGGCTCATGTTATAGGCGCTATCGTCCGACGCCGACAAAATGGCCTGTTGCGCGCTGGTTCCCACCTGGTAGGCCATCAAGCCTGTGAGCAGCAACATGGCGGTGACCACCACGGAGGCAATCAATACCTCGAACGGGACCGTGATCCTGCGCCACCACCGAAGATCCCCAGGCAGATCACCTGTGTGCGAGAGGCCGTCAGGAATTGCGGCAGATGGCGATTTTTGCGTGCTGTCCCTTGGAGGATTCATACTTTGGGATGTATGGGAAATGCCAGTTTCCCGTCACCGCTTTTTGATGATGAATGCCTTGAACCCGTCCATGGTGTCGCATGCTTGTAACTCCACATGCCCACTCACATGTATATTTTGTCATTCTCGGCCATCTGAAGTTAGGGGCAAAAGGGCATTCCAGTCCACCGGCCTAGTGGTGTCCACATGCACGGCAAGTGCTTCTTCCCAAGGCGCCAGCGGCAGGGCTGTCGCCCATTGGGACTCCAGTACGGCAAGCCCCGCCTCCGATGCATCCAAGCCCAACGCGGCCCGCTGGATCACACGCTCGCGCAACACTTCCAGCGGTGCCTCAAAAGACAGGACGCGACCCGGTACGCCCCGCTGCTGCGCCAGGGTAATGAAGCGGGAACGCGCGGCTGGGTCCAAAAAAGTGGCATCGACCACGGCGGAGAAACCGGCTGCCAACGCGTCGTCCGCCACCTGAATTAGTCGGTCGTAGGTGCGCCGCGTAGCCTCGGCCGTGTAGATGCCGCCGGGCACACCACCGCTTCCCGCCTCGGGAGTCAGACCAAACAGGCGCTTGCGTTCCACGTCGGCACGCACACGCACCATGCCACGTGCGCAGGCCAGTGCCAACGCGTGCGTGCTCTTGCCGGCGCCCGAGAAGCCATGGGCCAGCCAGAGCGTGGGCGGCTGAGAAGTCGAACTGATAACCCGCGCGGCCAGCTCCAGATAGGTTTGCACTTCGAGCGCCAGCGCGCTGTCGCCGCACGCCTGCGCCATCCGCGCGCCCGCCACCCATGCCCGCACGACGGCACGATAGACAAGGTAGTAACGCAGCACACTCAGACCCGCATAATCACCCGATTGCTCCAGCCAGAGGTTCGCGAAGCGCCACCCCAAATCCGCTCGGCCATGGGCCGCGAGGTCCATCACCACAAAGGCAATGTCGGCGACGCAATCAATCCAGCGCAGCGCTGGGTTGAATTCAATGGCGTCGAAGAGCTGCGGCTGGCCTTCTATGAGCGCGATGTTGGCCAGGTGCAAATCGCCATGGCATTCGCGCACGTGGCCGTCCGCCAGGCGCTGCTGAAAGACCGGGGCCAGCGCCTCGCCCTCGCGCAGGCACCATGCAGCGACAGGCTCCAGCAAGGCAGCCAGTGGCGGCGCGGGGTGCAGCAGTGGGCGCAGCGCATCAACGCATTCGTCCACTGCGGAGCGGACGGCCTGGGCAGTACCCCAGCCCTGCGCCGGCGCGGCGACGGCAGCGTCAGCATGAAAGCGGGCCACGTGCCGTGCCAAGCTGTCAATGTGTTCGGGCAGCAGTTCCTGGCGCTCCAATGCATGGACAAGCAGCGCATCCTGCGCGAAGCGGCGCATTTGCACCGCAGGTTCGGCGTGAAAGGGCGCATCTCCCAGCGGCAACAGGCGGGGACCATCTGCAGCATCAGGCACCAGTGCGACCAGCCCCAGGTACAACGCCGGGGCGGTACGGCGATTGATGCGCAGTTCGTCCTCGCAGGCGGCGCGGCGCTGAGCCACTGTGCTGAAATCCAGCACATCAAGACGCAGCGGCTTCTTAAACTTGTAGGCAAAACCACCCGCCAGCAGCACCCAGGATATGTGTGTCTCGATGCACTCCACCGCGCCCTCCACAGGGTGGCCAAATGCCTGGGGGTGGCGCTGCAACAGGCGCACGCGCTGCTCGGCGACGGCGTAGGACGACTCCGCCCTCACTGCCCGAACCTCTCCACACTCACTTGCACCCGTACCCCACTTAAGGGCCACGGAGCACACGTGCACACCGCCAGCCAGGCACCAGCCTTCGCCGGATCGCCTGCACAGAACACGGCGGCGGAACCATCGCCACCGTCTCGCGCCGGAGGACGCGAAACACCCATCGAAAAATAAGGCATCAGATCAGACATGAGAAACGGTACAGGGCACCTCCTAGAGTTTGTCGGACTTGGAAATCGCCTGCTGCAAATGAGCCGCAGCGGTCCATTTTTCACAGTCTTCTTGATCCAAAGCTTGGCTATGGGCCTGCGAATGCTGCAAAGACTGTCCTCGCTGGGGCCCATTTTCGTTTTCGACGCTCCAAGTCCTACAGGCTCTTAGCTGAATGCTCTTCTTCCGGTAGCAAAAAACTTTAATACCCACATTTACACATGTGGCACTCGAAATTATATGGCGTGCAATTTAATTGTCGGCAATAATTTACACATGCCCAGCCCGCACTCGACCGTCAGCACCAGCCCGCCCATCCTGCAGCTAGACCACCAGCTCTGCTTTGCCCTGTATTCCGCCTCGCTGGCAATGACCAAGCTCTACAAACCCCTGCTCGAAGCCATCGGCCTGACGTACCCGCAGTATCTGGTGATGCTGGTGCTGTGGGAGCGCGACGACATCACCGTGTCCGATCTGGGCGAGCGCCTGTTTCTCGATTCCGGCACGCTGACGCCGCTGCTCAAGCGACTGGAGGCTTCGGGCCTGGTGGAGCGCCACCGAGACCCGCAAGACGAGCGACGCGTGCGCATCACCCTTACCCCGGTCGGTCGCACGCTGCGTGACGATGCGGAGTGCGTGCCCGCCTGCGTGCTGGAGCGCAGCCGCACCAGCGTGCCCGAATTACAGGCCCTCACCCGCCAGATACAGACCCTGCGCGACAGCCTGCAAAGCTGAAATCCCCTCCCGCCCCGCTTCGGGGCACCCAACCGAAAGGCAAACACCATGACCACCCTCGACAAAGTTCTCTACACCGCCCGCGCCCACACGACCGGTGGCCGCGACGGCGCCTCGCGCAGCGACGACGGCCGCCTGGAGGTCAAACTATCCTCCCCCGGCACCTCGGGCACTGGCACCAACCCCGAGCAACTGTTCGCGGCCGGCTACTCGGCCTGCTTCATCGGCGCACTCAAGGCCGTCGGCGGTATGCAGAAAATCGCCATTCCGCAAGACGTGGCGGTGGACACCGAAGTGGACTTGGGTCCCATCTCAGGCGGCTACGGTATTGCCGTGCGCATGAAAGTGAGCCTGCCCGGCATGGAGCGTGCCGCCGCCCAGGCACTGGTGGACGCAGCCCACAAAGTCTGCCCCTACTCCAACGCCACGCGCGGCAACATCGACGTCACGCTGACTCTGGCCTGAGGATAGCCAAGCTTGGAACCCAACGGGATTTCTCAATTCTGCGCACTTGCCCACCAGCAGCAAGTGCTACCAGCCCAGCGGAGGAGCGATGAACCGGAACCGGGTTGAGGCTCCTTTGGATTTTTCCTGAGCCCAGGGCCGGCCATTGCCGGTCTGGGCACCGGAAACTGGACCTTGTTGTGGGCGCTGGGCGGCATCGCGCTAGGCGCCCTGGTTCAAGGACTGCGGGCGCGCTGAATTTGAGCAAGTGAACAGAGGGAAAGTGGCGTTAACATAGCTGCACGGTGCCGAACTCCGGCATCGACCCCACCAATCACGGAGGCCCCATGGCCAAAGGCGAACAGCGCAAAGAAAAGATGGTCAAGAAGCCCAAAAAGGACAGCGGAGCCCGCACACCGAACTCTAGCCCATCCGACCGCCCCATCGCTCCGACCACCTCGGTGATTCCGCGCGGCAAGATCAAGGACAAGTAAGCCCTTGCCTGCGCCGAATGCAGGATCAGCAGCGAAGAGACCGCGATGATCTTCAAGTTAAGCGGCGCGGACGCGGGCCGTCTCACGAACAACCGGACAAGACCCAGCGTCGCCGCATGAAACTGGTCAGTGCAGCTCCCCAGTGCGCTGCATGCCCGGCGCGGTGTCGGACAGGAATGACAGCACGGCACTGTCAAAATCTTCCGGCGCCTCCAGGTTGGGCCAGCGCCCCACGCCGCGCAAAACAGTGCAACGCGCCATAGGCAGATCCAGTGCAATGGCCTGCACTCGCTCTGGCGTGGCAATAGCATCGAACTCGCCGCTCAACAGCAAGGTGGGCACCCGCACATTCGACAACGCGCCGCGGCGGTCAAAGCGCAGGAGGGCGTCGAGCGCGCAGCGGAAGATGGACGGATACACGCCGCCCAGCGCGTGTTCGGCCAGCAGCGCGCCTTCGGGCAACGAACCCGGCCCCACCTGACGGGGCACCAGGCGTTGCGCCAACTCGCGCATGGACACTCCAGCCTCCAGCGGAATGGTTCGGTCGTTCACATAGGCGTCGCGTTGAGCGGCTGGCACGTCGTCGAAGGCGCCCAGCGTGCTGATCAAAATAAGACGATTGACCAGTTCGGGGCGGCGCAGCACCACCTCTTGCGCCACCATGCCGCCCATGCCCTGGCCCAGCAGAATGACGGAAGCGTGAGAGCCGTCCGGGCGCTGCGTCAGCGCCTCAATCAGGGCCACACATCGCGCGGCCAAGCCCTTGAAGTCGTAGGGCTCGATGGGCGGGCTGTGGCCGTAGCCGGGCATGTCCCAGGCCACCGCCTGGTAACCCTGCGTGGCAAAACTTTCGACCTGTGGGGCAAACGCCAGGTGGCTGCCGTCCACGTCGTGCAACATCAGCAAAACAGGGCCTCGGCCCAGGGTAGTGAATCGTGGCAACATGGAGCCATGGTACGCCGTCCGGCAAGATCGGCCCGGGAGAGTCTTACGAGATGCCCTCCACCCAGTAAAAAAGCGCGGTAGTCGAGCGTCGGGGACGAGCTTGGTCGCTTGCTTCCCCACATGAAACCACATATGGATAATGAATCCCATGCTCTTCAGTTCCCCACCACTAACATCTCCCAAAGTAAGCCTGCTCAGGGCTTTCAGTGGGAGCGCCTGGGGCATTGTGGGCGAGCTTGGCGGTCCAGTGCGCAGTGCCATCGGCTCAGGCATTTTCAGCAGGGTGTCATCCCACTGGCGGAAAATTGTGTTCGGTACGCTGATCGCCAGCAGCATGTTCGCGGCCCATGCTTTTGATCTCCAGGGCCACCGCGGTGCACGCGGCCTGCTACCTGAAAACACTTTAGCCGGCTTCGATCGCACGTTGGACATCGGCGTGACCACGCTGGAACTCGACATTGCAATCACTGCAGACGGCGTGCCAGTGATTCATCACGACGCCTACCTGAACCCAGCGTTCACACGCGATGCGCAGGGCCGCTGGCTGCAAGGTCGCGGCCCGCTGATCCGCTCCCTGACACTGGCCCAGCTGCAAACCTATGACGTCGGTCGGCTGGACCCGGGCAGTGCCTATGCGCGCGACTTTCCGGATCAGGAGGCCCGCGATGGTGAACGCGTCCCTAGCCTGGCAGCACTGTTTGAACGGGTCAAAGCACGCGGCGCAGATCAGGTCCGGTTCGCGATTGAGACCAAGATCCATCCCGATCGGCCGGAGGAGAGTCCGGCGGTGGAACCTTTCGTCGACGCCGTCTTGGCCGTGATTCGGACTGCCGGCATGACACAGCGCGTGCGACTGATCAGCTTTGACTGGCGCACGCTGCGCCGGGTGCGGGAGCTGGAACCGGCGATTGAAACCACCTGCATCACCACCGAAAACGCCCAGCGCACCAACGCACGGCATCCCGTGATGATGTTGGGCATGGCTCGTGACGCCTACCCCAGTGTGGCCCACATGGCCAAGGCGGCCGGCTGTGCGGCCTGGTCACCGAACTACCAGAGCTTAAATATCGATCGAGTGCGTGCTGCCAGAGCGTTGGGTCTACAGGTGCTGCCTTGGACGGTCAACGAGGCAGCCGACATGGATCAGCTGATCGCCTGGGGCGTAGACGGCATCGTCACCGACTACCCGGATCGGCTGCGCACAGCCTTGCTGCGAGCCGGGCGACCGGTGCCAGCTACAGGTGCAAAGTAGAGAACCCGATCAAATGTTCTTTATGGCACCCGCCGGAGGCGCCTGACCACCACGGCCACCCGTGTTTAACCTCGCCCCTCGGGAGCTCCCTGGGTTGGGCAGCGGGCGGTGCGTCAGGTCTTGCGCGGCAGCACGGTCAGCACGCGAACGATGAAGGCGTGCAACTCGGTCATATAGTTCTGCAGAAACTTCTTCGTGCCTTCGTCGGTGACTTCGCCTTCGGCGGTGATGAGCCCCGGCTTGAACTGAATGTATGCCTCGACCTGGTTCATTAGTGGCGAGTTGCAGAAGCACAGCACGCCCCGCAGGCTCTGCTGCGCAATTGCAGTGCCGATGGCACCAGGTGAGGTGCCGATCACTGCAGAGGGCTTCTGCGCGAACGAGTTCGTTCCCCAGGGGCGGCTGGCCCAGTCGATGGCATTCTTCAGGCCACCGGGAATCGAACGGTTGTATTCCGGCGTAACGAAGAGGATCGCATCGACATCAGCGATTGCCTGCTTGAAGGAGCGTGCCACCGGCGGATAGTCGGCGTCGTAGTCCTGGCTGTAGAGCGGCAGATCCTTGATCGGAATCTCGCGGAGCACAAGCTCGGGCGGCGCCAGTTTCACCAGCGCTTGGGCGAGTAGGCGGTTGATAGACGTCGACGACAGGCTGCCGACAAAATATCCTACTTGGTAGGTGGCCATGGAGTGCTCCTGTAGGTTAAGGGGGCATCCATCTTGTACGCCGATTCGGGCCGTTCCGCAACCGCTTACTAAGGCTCGACGACGTGCATAGTCGGTTGGCCGCTGTGGTGCATGAACTCCCGCAGCAAGAACAGTGCTGCAGTAGCCTCGCGCCCCAACGGCAGGCCGTCCGAGTTGTCGGACTGACCCTTTCTGATGCGGCGATGAAAGCGTTCTTTACTTCACCTTCGCAGGCGCCAAACCAGGAGATCAGGTGTGCGCCCATGCTGGGCGCACCATAAAAAAGAGCCAGCACTGTGCCGGCTTTCTCAACCTTGGATTCCAAGCAACTTCACAGTTGCGCTAGTGTCCTGAGTTGTAAGTTCGTTGAAGAAACAAATCTGCCGAAATCGGTGTCAGGCAAGGAACAAAACGCAGTGATACCGAGTGGTATCGCGAGGCTTTGTGACGCAGTATGGCGGCGATTGTCGGTGGATTTGTTCAACGAATTTGCAATTCAGGACACTAGGAGCCTGTCGGACTTGGAAATCGCCGGCTGCAAATAAGCCGCAGCGGTCCATTTTTCACAGTCTTCTTGACCCATAGCCGGACTATGGGCCTGCGAATCCTGCAAAAACTGTCCTCGCTGGGTCCCATTTTCGCTTTCGGCGCTCCAAGTCCGACAGACTCCTAGGCGCCTCAGAAACGCCACGCCAGACCCACCCCCACCAGAATTGGATCAACCTTGAAGGTGCCGGCCTTGACACCGGATGCGTACACGTCGGTCTTGATGTAGACCTTCTTGACGTCGAAATTCAGGTACAGGTTCTTAGTCAGGGGGATGTCCACACCAACTTGCAATGCGGCACCAAAACTGTTTTTATCAATGCTGGGGTTCAGTCCGGCGGTCGCTACAGGGTCAAAATTTACGCTGGAGAAACGCGTGTAGTTGACGCCGACACCCACATAAGGCTTAAAGCCTGGAGCGTCAAAGTGGTACTGCAGCAGCAGTGTAGGAGGCAGGTGCTTGAGCGAACCGATAGGTGCACCACCTGCGCGCAGAGTGTGCCGTTGAGGCACCGTCAAGATCAGTTCAGCGGCAATGTTGGGGGTGAAGAAGTACGACACGTCGACTTCAGGAATTACCTTGTTGTTCACCGACAGGCCCAGACCGGTACTGTCTTTGTTGGCGCTATCCAGGTTCACGGCGCGTGCACGTACGAGCCAGGGGCCTTCGGCTTTCTGCGCAAACGCAGTGCCAGAGGTGAGTGCGCAAAGAATGGCCACAGCCAGCAGGTTTTTCTTCATACAGAACTCAATGCAAACTTACGGGGACGACCCCCGTACACGTATTGGGCCTGTTAGCAAAATGGTCAACCTTGCCGCAAGTCAAACAATCCGTGTTTACCCTTGGTTCGTAGGTTGGCGCTGAGCACAGCGAAGCCCAACAGACGGCGCCACCAATCTAGCGCCCCATGCGGGGCTTCGCTGCGCTCAGCACCTGCCGACGGCGGCAAGCTCACCAAGTACGGGTTAGATCGGTGGTGCAGGCCTGAACCGGATCGCGTAAGCTTTCTTCATGGATTCTTTGACGCAGATTGCACTGGGTTCGGCCATCACTGTGGCCGTAATGGGGCGGCGCACCGCCGTATGGAAAGCCGCCCTGTGGGGTGGCGTGGCAGGCACACTGCCCGACCTGGACGCCCTGATCGACCATGGCGATGCCATCCTGAACATGGTTCTGCACCGGGCAGAAAGCCACTCGCTGATCTTCCTGACCGTTCTATCACCGGTACTTGCCTGGCTGGTCAGCCGGATCCACGGTGAGCAGGCGCTGTGGCGCCGCTGGTGGCTGGCACTGTGGCTGACACTGTTCACCCACCCGCTGCTGGACAGCATGACGGTCTACGGCACGCAGTTGCTGCAGCCGTTCAGCGATTACCCGCTAGGCGTGAACAGCATGTTCATCATCGATCCGGCCTACACCCTGCCCTTGCTGCTGGGCGTGATCGTGGCACTGGCGCTGCGCGGCCAGAGGCGCAGCCTGGGCTGGAATGCGGCCGGGCTGGCGCTGTCCACAGTCTATCTGGGCTGGAGCGTCGTGGCTCAGCAGGTGGCCACCGGTGTTGCCCGCGAATCACTGCAGCAGGAAGGGGTGACCACCGAACGCCTTCTGGTGACGCCGGCGCCCTTCAATACGGTGCTTTGGCGACTGGTGGCCATCACGCCCACGCACTACCATGAGGGCTACTACAGCCTGCTGGACGGGCGCTCAACGGTGCGCTGGACCACGCATGAACGAGGAATCGAACTGATTGAGCGCTACGGGACGGCAAACCCGGTGGCCCGGATCGCCCGTTTCAGCCATGGTTTCTACCGGCTGCGACAGACTCCCGACGGCCGCCTGCAGGTCACCGACCTGCGCATGGGCCAGGAGCCTGACTACGCCTTCAACTTTGATGTGGGGCCGCTGGACGCCGTAGGCTCGGTGGCGGCATCGCACCGCTCCAGCCGCCCCGACACCAATGCCGCCCTGGCATGGCTTTGGCAGCGTGCGCGTGGGGCCGACCTGCTACCAATGGGCGCGGCCCTGGCGGCACCACGCTGAGGGCCGTATGGGGCATCAGTCCATCATCATCGTGACCACGATGATGAGCACGCCAAGGACAAGATTGACGCTGACCCAGGTACGGATGGAAGCCAGCGCGGCGCCACCGGCAGGCCAATCCTGTGCACTAACGGCCCGCGAGAGGCGCTTGAACAGGGCAAACCGGATGTGACCGAAGATGGCCATCATCACGATGCCCAGCGAGGCCATGATGATCCAATCCAGCGGCATATTGAACGACAGACCGGCCTGCACCGTCTCCTTGGCCACCCGCCCGATCATCCACATGCCACTGGCCAGCACCACCAGAATCGAGACCAGCACCGCCGAGAAAAAGCGCTGCAGCGCGCCGTGCATTAGCGGTATGCGCTGCGGCGGCGGCAACTGCATGGCGGCCGGACGCAGAAAGAAATGGGCAAACACCATGCCGCCAATCCAGACGACGATGGCCAACAGGTGAAGCAGCTTGAGGGTGGCGTAGAGCATGGAACTTCCAGAGCAAAGCGTTTCGGCGCCGGGCCGCCCCAATCCATAACGGCCGAAAAAGCCTAATTTGGGTTCTGCGACCCGCGCAGTGGCGGAACGAGGGGGCATTAGCGCACTTCGTCCAGCATACCGCCGGTTTCGCGCCGCCGCAGGCGGTAAGGAGACAAGCCCTTGAACATGCGCCGGACATCGTGGCAGCCGTCCTCTACGACGCGATGCCCAACCATGTGACGTTTTTTGACTCGGCAGTGGGCCTGCCTGGTGCGAGCACACAAGGTTGACCGGAACCCCGCATTTGTACCCGACTTATCCCAGTCAACCATGCCTAAGGCTGTGTACAACTGCTTGAATAACTCGCGCAAGCGGCGCCAACTCTGGCTCCGGCGCTTGTGCTCAAAAAAGGCATTGCGGATGCGCGTTAAACGTTCAATCGAGAATGGCAACGGCTCGGGTCCAGCCTGCGGAAGCCGCCTTGATCTTCACGGGAAAGCAGCAGACCGTGAATCCGTGCGCTGGCAAGGCCTCGAGGTTGTGCAACTTCTCCAGATGGCAGTAGCCAATGTCCCTGCCAGCCTTATGCCCCTCCCAGATGAGCGAAGTGTCCTTCGTCTCCTGTACCTTGCGCTGCGTGTACACGAAGGGGGCATCCCAGCTCCAGGCGTCGGTACCGGTCAAGCGCACGCCTCGCTCGAGAAGGTACAACGTGGCCTCGCGCCCCATGCCGCAGCCTGCCTCGACGTAATCGTCGTGGCCATAGCGCGATCCTGCTCGCGTATTGACCACGACGATATCCCCTGGAGCAAGCTTGTACTCGATGCGGTCGAGTTCGGCGCGCACCTCCTCTTGCGTCACCACATGGCCATCGGGAAGGTGTCGAAAATCCAGCTTGACGCCAGGAGCAAAGCACCACTCCAGTGGTACTTCGTCGATGGTCCAGGCGCGTTGCGGCTCGCCCGTCGCATGGTTCATCGTCGGGTGGAAATGGTACGGCGCATCCAAATGCGTGCCGTTGTGCGTGGACAGTTGCACCTTCTCAACAGCCCAGCCCGCTGCGTCCGGCAGATCCTCGGCTTTCAGATCGGGGAAGAAGGTCTGCAGACGCGGTATCGATTCCGTATGCCCCAGGTACTCTATCTTGGGTCGCGCGATGTCGGGGTCGCTACGCACGCCGTTCTCCAATGGCATGGAGATGTCAATGAATCTTTTCTTCATGTACTCACAATTCCAGTTTGATTGCCGGCTGAACTTCGCCCACGCAAACGCCCAGTCCGATGATGGGATATCCCTCCCGGGCGCACCAAGCGGATAGATGAACCTGGTCGCCCTCCTCCAAGAACGCTCTGCACTCGTTGGAACCCAGGTGCACCGGCTCCGTACCATCTCGGGTCAGCTCCAGCAGGCAACCTTCTTCGCCACGCTGAGGGCCCGAGATGGTCCCGCTTCCTAGCAGATCGCCTGGTGAAAGGTTGCACCCATTGATCGTGTGATGAGCCACCATCTGAGAGAACGTCCAATCTCCATCGCGCGAGAACAGCGCTTGCGACAACAAAGCCGGGCTTGCACCTCTTCTGCGCATGTCCGCGGTAAACAAGCGGGCCTCGGTGTGCAGCGCAAAAGTGGTCGGACCCGAAGGCGTACGGCCGGCCAGATACGCCTGCAGCGGTGGATCGTCCGCTCGCCGCGGCATCGCTGGCACCCGATACGGCTCCAAAGCGTCGAGCGTCACGATCCACGGCGAGATGGAACTCATGAAGTTCTTGGCCTGAAACGGACCGAGTGGCTGCGCCTCCCAAGACTGGATATCGCGTGCTGACCAATCATTAAGCAGACACAACCCAGCTATGTGCTCTTCGGCCTGATCCACGTGAATGGGCGTGCCCAGCGAATTCCCCCGCCCGATGATCGCACCGAGTTCGAGCTCGAAATCGAGGCGCTGCGAAGGGCCGAACCGGATGGTCTGCGCGTCGCCTGGATCGCGAAACTGTCCGTGCGGTCGGACCACGGAAGTGCCACTCACAACGACCGAAGAGGCTCTGCCGTGATAGGCGATCGGCATGCTTCGAAAGTTACGGGACACCGGCTGTTCACGTCGGAAAATCGTGCCGCAGTTGTAGGCGTGATTGAAGCAGGTGAAAAAATCCGTGTAGTCGCCCACGGTCACGGGCAGCTGCAGCGCAGCTTCGGCTTGATCCTTGAGGTGGCGCTTGAGCTCACTTTCTGCCGGGCTGCCCGCTTGGAGCATACGGAAAAGCGCGTGCCGCAACTGCCGCAAAGGTTCGCGACCCAGCGCCAGAAGCTCGTTCAGACGCGAAGCACGCAGTGCCTGCTGAATTTGGCAGTCTATCGATGGAAGCAACTGCGCCTCCAGTGCGCCCCGCACATCAAGGATGTGCGCACCAATAGCGACGACGACCCTGCCATCAGCAACACCCCATGGCAGGTTCTGCAGGGGGAAATGTGTCGTCGGGTCGTTAGCGCTAGCGACCCACGAACGGGCCGTGGGATCGTGCGTGAAATCCAGCATCATCGTCGCTGCTCATTCAACCTTGATGTTGTTAGCGCGGATCAGCGCTTCCCACCCCTTGGACTCCTTTTCGATCCTTGCGGCCATCTGTTTGGGGCTACCGGTGACCGGTGTACCCGAACGGCCCAAGAGGCGTTCCTTGATTTCAGGCATCTCATTGATCCGGTTGATCTCGGCACTCACTCTTTCGATGATCGCTGCAGGCGTGCCTGCAGGTGCGTAGAAGCCGTGCCAGCCTTCGAGAACGACACCGGGAACCGTCTCGGCAATCGTCGGAAGAGCAGGGAATTCAGGGTGACGACGCGACCCGGAGTGGGCCAGTGCCTTGACCTTGCCAGCCCGGATCTGCGGTATGGCCGTTGCTGTCGGCTCAAGCAGAAACTGAATCCGCCCAGTGATCAGATCGGTCAATGCGCCCGTGCGGTAGGGCACGTGCAGCATCTCGACACCAGCTTTCTGCAAAAGCTGCACAAACACCAGATGGGGGTAGCCCCCCACGCCGTAGGATCCGTACACCAGTTCCCCTTTACGCGAGCGTGCAAGCGCGATCGCTTCTGCGACCGTGTTGACACCAGCCGAATTGCTCGCCAACAACATCGTCGTGGTATTGACTGCTTCTGCCACCGGAGCGAGATCCTTTATAGGATCGAATGGGATATTGGTGTACAGAAACTGGTTCATCGTCGTCACGTTCGCGATCGCGTAGAGGAACGTGTATCCGTCTGGAGCCGACATGGCAGCAGCATTTGCACCGATGTTGCCGGCCGCGCCGCTACGGTTGTCCACGACCACCGGCACCTTCAACGCCGCCGAAAGCTGGTCGGCATAGATGCGCGCGAAGATATCGGGTTGGGTTCCCGCCGTGGCTGCCACGAGTAGCTTGATCGGTCGGTCGGGCCACGTGGATGCATTCGCGAGGAGAGGGATGGCGCCGAGTGCCAACATCGAGCGGCGCGTAAGCAGGCTGAGGTCTTTCATGGTGTAAGGGAACTTGTCTCGTGGTTCTAACCCTCGGGTGATCCGAGGGAGCTAGGGTGTTCGCTGGAGCCAGCATGTTGGCCCTGCGAGCCCACATCGTAAAACGCTCTCATGAAAGTTGCAACTAGTGTTTCAAACTAGTGTTTTCCTTCGGTGTATGGAGATCTTTCGCCGGCCTCATCTGGCAGAATCCCCCGAGTAACTCCCATCCAACCATGTCAGCACGGCGGAATACCTCGAACGAGGGCGCAACCAAGCAGAAAATCATCGACGCAGCACTGGTGCTCTTTGCCGAGTACGGGATCGATGGCGTTCCGGTGCGAGCCCTCACCAGCCATGCCGGGGTCAACGTTGCGGCCATTCACTACCACTTCGGCGGCATGGAGGCAGTGGCGGAAGCCGTATTCAGCGAGTTGTCGGCTCGCATCAACAAGACCCGAACCAGCAAGCTGGAAGACATCCTTGCCCGCGCCAAGGCCAAGCGCAAAAAACCCGACGTCGCTGACATAGTCTTGGTATTCGTAGAGCCTTATCTGGACGAAAACGCCACGACCGAGGGGCAGCTGCTAGCTCAGCTGATCCTGAAGCATCGCCTGTCGCCGTCCCCGATGACGGAACAGGTCATCAAACAACACTTCGATCCGATGGCCAAGCAGTTCGTGGCCGCGCTCCATGCGGCTGTTCCGTCGGTGCCCTTGAGCCAGATGTATTGGCGTTACATGCTGCTCGTCAGTGCGGTCGTTCTCTCAGTGAGCAATCGTAGCGCTTCAAACCGGTTGGAACGCCTTTCGGGTGGTGAAGCGGATGGGTCCGACCTCAACGCATTGCGCAACGCCCTTATCGAATTTGTCATCGGCGGCATTCGGGCACCACACCACGCTGTTCCGGCCCCATAGCCCGGCACGCCAGCCTGCCCATGGTCTGGTCATCCTGAGAGTAATTGCGCGCAACCCGTTTCAAACAAGTGTTTGTATGCGGATATACTGAGGCTCTCCATCCCGTATGGTCTCGTCTTCCCGACGAGGACACGGGGAATGTTCCATGCTGCTTGGCCAAAGGAGAGATCTGTGATCTTCGAGAAGAATGTTGAGATCAAGGTGCGTGACGGCGCTGTTCTCAGAGCGAACGTATTCAGGCCCGAAGGCGACGCGCCCGTGCCGGTCCTCATGACACATGGACCATACGGAAAAGACGCGCACTTTGCTGATGCCTTCAAGCCACAATGGGAGGAGCTCAAACGCCTCTATCCCGGCATCGACACGGATGGCTCATCCGGCCGTTATCTGCGCTGGGAAGTGGCTGATCCGGAGCGTTGGATTCCCTTGGGCTACGCGATCGTCGTGGTTGACAGCCGTGGCGCCGGTGAGTCGCCCGGCAAACTGCAGGTGTGGTCGCCGCAAGAAGTGGATGACTACCACGACTGCATCGAATGGGCCGGCACCCAGACCTGGTCCAACGGGAAAGTGGGCCTGCTGGGCATCTCCTACTACGCGATGAACCAGTGGCAGGTTGCAGCGACGCGACCGCCCCATCTGGCCGCGATCTGCCCCTGGGAAGGAGCCTCTGACTTCTACCGCGACGTCAGTCACCATGGCGGCATTTTTGGCAACCACTTCCTCGAGATCTGGTATCCCAAGCAAATCCTGTCGGTACAGAACGGCAACGGCCAGAGCAACTATATCGATCGCGACACGGGCAAGATGATGACGGGCACCGCGCTGACGCCCGACGAACTGGCGGCCAACCGCGCCGACATCATTGGCGAATTTCGGCAGCACCCAGTCGTCGACAATTGGTACGAAGCACGCACAGCTAAGTTGTCGCAAATCGAAGTCCCCGTGCTGTCCGCCGGTAACTGGGGCGGAATGGGCCTGCATCTGCGCGGCAACATCTACGGATTCCTGGGAACGGGATCCCAGCAAAAGTGGCTGCAAATGCATGGAGGCACACACTGGGAGTCCTTCTACCTGCCTCAGTACGTGCAGTTGCAGAAGCGATTCTTCGACAGGTTCCTCAAAGGTGAGAAGAACGGTTGGGAAGACCAGCCTCCCCTCATCTTGGAGGTGCGCCATCCTGGCGAGCATTTTGTCACCCGATACGAAAACGAGTGGCCACTGGCACGAACCGAGTGGACCACGATGTATCTGGACGCGAGCACCAAGGGCCTGTCGGAGGCGCCAAGGATGCAGGAGGCGGAGTCGAGTTATGACGCGCCCGGGGTCGGCATTGAGTTTGTCAGTGAGCCGTTCAGTACGGATACGGAGTTCACGGGGCCGCTGAGTGCCGTGCTGTGGGCCATGACGGACGCTCAGGACATGGACATGTTCGTCACGGTCCGGGCCTATGACCCGCAAGGCAAAGAGGTGCTCTTCCGTGGCGCGACCGACCCGGCTGTTCCAATCGCACAAGGGTGGCTCAGGGCATCGCACCGCAAGACAATCCCCGACCTATCTTCTCCCGGCCGTCCATACCATGAACATCGGTCGATCGAGCCGGTGCCCTCAGGAGAGCCATTCCGCGTTGAAGTCGAGATCTGGCCCACATCCATTGTGCTGCCCGCAGGCTACCGCATCTCGGTGAGGGTCGACGCTCAGGACTTCGAACGTGAAGGCGCCACCGGCCCTAGAAAGGGCTCCGGGCCGTTCCTCCACACGGATCCGACGGATCGGCCTCTGGAAAGATTCCGTGGGCGCAACACCATCCTTACCGGAGGGAGGTATGACTCGCACTTGCTCTTGCCTCGTATCCCGTCGACGAGAAACGCGTAAGGGTTGGAGCGACGCAAAGAGATGCGCTGAGCTACCTTCAGACCACCACGGCCTGACAAAGTATCCCTTGGCTGTCAGCGCGCCAGCTGACAATACAGCTCATCGAACTGCGCAAGGCTGTCGACAAACGCCCGTTCGATGCACTCACGCGCAGGAGCCGCCGTCTCGTGCTGGTCGGGCTCGGGGCGGACTTGCTCGTCATCGCCGGCGCTGTGCACCTCTGTCGAATGCGTCATCGAACGACGTTCTTCGCATCCTTGAGCAGCAGGAGAAGTTGCTGCTCGCGCAGCGGTGACGCGATGAAACCGAACCGGGTGTAGAACTGGGCCCCGTCTTCATCGATGGGGTGGGTCAGCATGGCACGGATGCCGGCCTGCTCAGCAATCAGCATCGTCCGGCGAATCGCATCCTGCAACAGGCCAAAGCCTATACCTCGCCCCTGATCGTGAATGGACACTGCCAGCCTCGCCAGGATCACCACTGGCAAAGGGTACTGCCCCATTCCCTTGCGGATGCGCTCCGGCGCCTCCAGCGCGTCGACCTGCCCCACGGTCAGGCTGAAGTAGCCCGCCACGCGGCTATCGTCCTCGGCAACGACGAAGGGCTTGGCCGAGCCACTGCCCTGCGCCTGGCGGGCGTGGCGCAACAGCCAGTCGTTCAGCGCGGGCTTGCCGCAATCAAAACCCTCCAGCCGATGCTGCACGGCCAGGGGCTCCGGTGCGCGCAACGTCACTTTGCGTCCCAGGGCGCCTTGCGGGCAAAAAGGTCACGCAACCCCTCGTCGGCCTGTTCGGGGCGATCCAGCAGATCCATCAAGGCCTGGTACTGGCTGCCCGAGACCATGAACAATCGCTGGTCGAGCAGTGTCTGCTCGGCGGCAAGGCAAGCGCTATCAAGAATGAAGTCGGTCAGCGACTTGTGGGCCACCTCGGCGGCACGGCGCAGCACCACCTCCTGTTCGGGGGTGGCGCGCAGCCCAAGTCGGGCCGAGCGTGCGGAAGGCGATGATGTAAAAGTAATCATGGCAACACCTCTTTTGTTAGATCAATTGCCACAATGTTAGTACAAGTGACGCACATCGTCCAGTTGTATTGGTGACTGGTGGCCTTGGTTGACGATGAACCGGCGCGCGTAAGTTGTTGATTTTGATAGAGCCAAAAACTGCGCTCACCCGCAGGCCAAACGGAGAACAGTGACGACTCTGGATGAGCAAGTGGCCGATTTCGGGGTTTTCGGCAGCTGGCCACCCGCAACACAGGTGGCCGGAACCCCGCGTGGCGCGGGGATTTCAAGAATGAAAAGGGCCCGGAGATTGTCCGAGCACTTGTGTATGGTGGAGCTGGGGGGAATTGAACCCCCGTCCGCAAATCTTCCTCGCACAGATCTACATGCTTAGCGTTCTGATTTAAGTCTCACTATCCGGATCGCGCAGGCGCACGCTATCCGAACGGCCAGCACCCTTGAGTCTTACCTGCGTCCAAGGTACCCGGACACAAGCCAGCCGATGTAAATGTCCTCGCAGCCGGGAGGTCTTGCGACCCCCTTGCCCAGCCCATCGGCCTGCTGTTGCGAGGCTCACCAGCAATTAAGCGGCGAGTGCGAAACGTTCGTCGTTTGCAGTTAGTTTGTTTGAATCTGTTTTACGAGCACATTCAGCTCGACATGCACCGCTACGATTCCAACCCACGTCGAAACCAATGCAGCCCCTTCGAAGGCCTATATTAGATCACATCAGAGGATTTCAAGGGCCCAGCAGACTCAAAAGCTCTCCAGGCTGTGAAATGACGGCATCCGCTTGCCAGCTTGCAACATCCCCTAACCCCAGATAGCCATAACTGGCTGCAATAGTCGAAATGCCGGCAGCCTTGCCGGCCCGGACGTCTCGCTCGTCGTCGCCCACGTAGACGCAGTGTTCAGGTTGCACGTTCGCTCGCCGCATAGCCTCCCAAAGAGGCGCAGGGTGCGGTTTGGCGTGCGGTGTGGTGTCGCCACTGATAATGGCCGCAGCATCGGCAAACAGAGGCATGGCAGCCATGAGTGGCTGGGTGAAGCGCTGCGCCTTGTTCGTCACAATGCCCCAGGTCAGCCCTCTGGAGCGCAAGGCATCCAACAGTTCCTCAACCCCCGAAAAGACGCCGGTGCAATGCATCATGCGGCGCTCGTAGTTGTTTAGAAATTCCTCACGCAAAGTTGCGTAGCGCTCGTCTTCGGGGGTCAGCCCGAACGCTACCGACAACATGCCGCGCGCGCCTGATCCAGCCATGGAACGGTAGGCTTCCAACGGAAGTGATGGCAGACCACGTGACAAACGCATTTCATCTGCCGCCAGTCCGAGGTCGGGGGCGCTGTCGATCAGGGTGCCATCGAGGTCGAAGAGTACGCAGCGAACACCATGAAACATAGTCATGACACCTCAGCCCTCAACCAGGCCTGCGAGTAGCCAGCATGTAATTCACGCTGGTGTCCGGGCTAAGCCGATATCGACGGGTAAGTGGGTTGTATTCAAGGCCGCGGCTACCTGCAGGGTCAAGCCCGGCGTCGCGGCAAAAGCGGGAAAGCTCGCTCGGCCGAATCAGGCGTGCATACTCGTGGGTTCCACACGGCACCAGATTCAACACGTATTCCGCCCCGACAATGGCCATCAGAAAGGACTTGGGGTTGCGGTTGATGGTGGAGAAGAACACCCAACCGCCGGGTTTGACCAGGGTGGCGCAGGCGCGGACGATGGACTCTGGATCAGGCACGTGCTCCAGCATTTCCATGCAGGTCACCACGTCAAACTGACCAGGCATTTCAGCAGCCAGTGCTTCAGCGGCCACGTGCCGATACGCAATTTGCAGGGTCTGCGCCTCCAGCGCGTGCAACTGGGCAACCTTGAGTGACTTGTCGGCGAGGTCGATACCCAGCACGTCAGCCCCTTTGCGGGCCATGGAGTCAGCCAGAATGCCGCCGCCGCAACCCACATCCACCACGCGCGCTCCCTTTAGGGGGCAAAGGCCGTCTATCCAGCCAAGCCGGAGGGGATTGATGTGGTGCAGTGGTGCAAACTCACCCTCCAGATCCCACCAGCGGTGCGCTAATGAAGAAAACTTGGCTAGTTCAGCAGGGTCAACGTTTGTTTCATTCATGCCGGTCATTTTCCCACGCGCAGGCCGTGCAGTCGCGCAAACCTTGCGCGCTCGCCTTCAACATCTTCACGGGTGATGCAGGCCCTGGGAGGTGCTTGGTCACGGGCGCTCCAATAGGCTCGGTATGCACTGCTCTGGTAAGGATCGGCGATCACGTAGCCGGCCTGAACAGGACAAGCGCCAGCCTCGGGGCAGTTGCGCCAAGTGGCTCCGAAGATGACTCGGCCATCGCGCGTGAGCCCCGGGAAAGCGCTGGCCAGCACACGATGGCGCTCGTGATCCAGCCGGAAAGTCTGGCCCAGGACTGGGTCGAACACGTAAACGTAGCCTACATCGCTGTAGGTCAACCAGGCGGACGTACCTTCCTTCTGAGGAAAACCAAAGACGGCTTTACCGGGAGAAAATCCCATGTCTGCTCGCAAATCACAGGGGTGCTGCTTGTCAGAGACGTCGCGCGCGAGACCGTAGACTCGCATTGAAGGCTGACCAGTTCCCGGCACCTGTGGAATGGCGGAAAACTCGGTACCGTCGACGGAAATCATGGGCAGCGCATAGACGTTGCCGTCTACGGACTGGCGATTCTGGCAGATGAACTGCATGCCCGTGCTGCCGGCAATCCGGGCAGTTCGACCGTCATCCTTCACCTCAATCGTGGTAATTTGCAGTGGACCGACGCCCTGGCTGTCTGAATCAGCGTTTTGCGGCCAACTGAGAGATCGTATGTAGATAGTGCTGCCCCGCCGGCCATCGAGCGCTTCACCAGGGTCACTGCGCGAGGGCTGTGTTCGATCAGGGTTGAAGGCCATCTCGGATGCTGCAGCATAAAAGCCCGTCATCCCGCCTTTGAACAAAGGCTGAGCACCGGTCTGCTGATTCAATACGTCGATGAAGCGATAGTGCTCTCCCGTCACGTCAACCAAATAGCGCCAAGTGCCCTGTACCGGAAAGGCTTCGTTGGAAAACGGAGTTTGATAGGCCTTGACGGTGCCCTCCCCCACAGCGGGCAACTCCATCAGACTCACCTTGCCTAGCTTGGCCCCGGAATACGACCTGAGGATGAAGCGCCCGTCGGGGCTCACGCGCTCATATGTGCCGAGGGCAGCCATGCCGTTAGCATCAGCACCAACATCGGCTGCATTCAGCGGAAGATAGGTCAAGGGTGGCACGCAGACAGCAGCCGCGTGCACACCGCTCACAAAGACCAAGGCAGCAGGCGCTGCCAGATATGCCAGAAGCCTTTGCGCGCTCCAGCGCTGCTTAAACAGGCTCAGCAACATCCAGAGCACCCCAGCTGCGCCACACGGGCACGCAAAACAGTGAGCCATGTTGCGGTGGGCATAACTCCAAGAATGGGCCACGGATGCGTTTTGCCGCAGCAGGTGACCAAGCTTGCCGGCGCATGATTGAGTGCGCCAAGTGTTGCAGCATATGTCTCATCAATCTTGGGTAATTGGATCAGTTCTGGCTGGCCGGCCGCCTGAACGGCCGCCGCCCACTCGCCATCAGGCACCCGAGGGTCGCGCAAACCAATGACAAGAAAGCCTGCACTTTCTGCCGCCGCTTTCATGCGAGGCCACTCTTTCAATGCATAGGGCATGCGCGGTGAAAGTACAGTCATGACGCTGGCGCCCGCACTTCCACCCTCCCTAGATGGTTCCGGAATGCACGCATTTTCGCTCGCATGTGCCGGAAACACTACGGCCCCCCACCCAAGAAACACGGCCAGTAGCCACATTGGCAAGACACGCATCAGATGAGATTCAGCGTCTAGTGCAGTGTTCGACTGCTATGCAGCACATAAAACCGCGTCTTTGCCGCCCTGGCGTCGTTGAAACTCCTCGCGATACCACGGGGTATCGCTGCGGTTTTCGCCTAGCCAGCACGACAAATCCATCAGTTTTCTTAAGTGCTGCGTAGCGTCGAACACTGCACTAGTCATAAAAAAAGCCCTGGGAGCATATGCCCCCAAGGCTTCTTGAAATCCGGTTAAACGGAGATCAGTTGGCGCGGGTACCGACCACTTCGATTTCCACGCGACGGTTCTTGGCGCGGCCTTCGGAAGTGCGGTTGTCAGCGACTGGTTGGGACTCGCCCTTACCTTCTGTGTAGATGCGGTTGCGCTCAATGCCTTTGGAGACCAAGTAGGCCTTCACAGATTCTGCACGACGCACCGACAGGCGCTGGTTGTAAGCGTTGGAGCCCACGGAGTCGGTGTGACCGACAGCGATGATGACTTCCAGGTTGATGCCCTTGACCTTACCAACCAGGTCGTCCAGCTTGGCGCGGCCTTCTGGCTTCAGTACGGACTTGTCGAAGTCGAAGAATGCGTCAGCAGCGTAAGTGACCTTGCTGGCAGCCACAGGAGCTGGCTTAGGAGCCGGAGCAGGCGTAGCGGCCGGAGCTGGGGCTGGAGCTGGCCTAGCAGCTGGAGCTGGAGCAGGAGCAGCAGCAGCCTTGAGCGCGCCATCGCACTCAGGGGCAGCCGTAGCTGGGGTCCAGTTGGCATCACGCCAGCACAGTTCGTTCGTGCCGTTCTTCCAGATCAGGTTGCCGTGGGCATTGCGCCAGTTATCGGAATTGATCGTCGAGCCGGCAGCGAAGGCGGAACCAGCCACGGTTGCAACAGCGAACATGATCGCTACTTTGTTCAGTTTCTTCATGGTTCTCCTCATGGGAAAAAAACCGCAGCCGGGCTGCGAAAAGTCGGACGCTTCAAGTGACCACCACCAAAAACGTTGAGACGATTGTGCCACACGTCTCCCCGCAATTTGCCCAGAAGCAGCGCCCGAAAACCCTGACAGACGCGGATTTCAGGCTATATGTTGCTTTGGAGCGACAGCCCAATGGGCCTAAAATGAATGCCTTTCGCCCACTGCCTATTAGCTAGTGCCCAGGGCGCGTCATCCATCATCCCGCGCGCTGGTCCGCCAAAGGCCTACGTGCATACAAAAGGCAGGTGCTTCTTTTCAAGAGGCGCCCAGCGAGGGATTGATTCAGAACGCGCCGCAGGCCGCTACTATTAAATATGACTTCATTCGCCAAAGAAACACTCCCTATCAGCCTGGAAGAGGAAATGCGGCGAAGCTATCTCGATTACGCGATGAGCGTGATCGTGGGCCGGGCACTGCCAGATGCGCGTGATGGCCTCAAGCCCGTGCACCGCCGAGTGCTTTTTTCCATGCACGAGGCAAATAACGTCTGGAATCGCCCTTATGTGAAATGCGCTCGTGTGGTGGGTGACGTGCTTGGTCGCTTTCACCCCCACGGCGACTCGGCCACCTATGAAGCGCTGGTGCGCATGGCCCAGGATTTCTCACTGCGCCATCCGCTTATAGATGGGCAAGGCAACTTCGGATCCGTAGATGGCGACAACGCTGCGGCTTACCGTTACACGGAGTGCCGACTGGAAAAGATTGCCTCCGAGATCTTGGCCGACATCGACAAGCAGACCGTCGACATGGTTCCAAACTATGACGGCAAGGAGCTTGAACCCACTGTTTTGCCTACACGGCTGCCCGCGCTGCTGATCAACGGCTCCGGTGGCATTGCTGTGGGCATGGCGACCAACATTCCGCCCCATAACCTCAATGAAGTGGTGGATGCCTGCCTGCACCTGCTGGCGCATTCGGAGGCCACTATCGACGAGCTGATGGAGATCATCCCTGCCCCGGACTTCCCAACCGGTGGCATCATCCATGGCATCCATGGCGTGAAGGAAGGTTACCGCACTGGGCGCGGCAGGGTGGTGATGCGCGCAAAGTGCCACTTTGAAGACATTGACAAAGGCCAGCGCCAGGCGATTGTGGTGGACGAAATCCCCTACCAGGTCAACAAGAAAACGCTGCAGGAACGCATGGCCGAGCTGGTGCACGAGAAGAAGCTCGAAGGCATCAGTCACATTCAGGATGAGTCCGACAAATCAGGCATGCGCCTGGTGATCGAACTAAAGCGCGGCGAAGTGCCCGAAGTGGTACTGAACAACCTGTACAAGCAGACGCAGCTTCAGGACACCTTCGGTATCAACATGGTGGCGCTGGTCGATGGTCAGCCCAAGCTATGCAACCTGAAGGAATTGCTGCAGGTATTTTTGCAGCACCGCCGTGAAGTGGTCACGCGGCGCACAGTGTTCGATTTGCGCAAGGCGCGCGAGCGCGGCCATGTGCTCGAAGGGCTTGCGGTAGCTCTGGGCAACATTGACGATTTCATCCGCATCATCCGCAACGCGCCCACCCCTCCGGTGGCCAAGGCCGAACTGATGTCCCGCAGCTGGGACAGCAAGCTCGTACGCGAGATGCTCACGCGCACGAGGGAAGACGGTGCAACCATCAGCGTTGACGACTACCGCCCCGAAGGACTTGACCGAGAAATGGGTCTGCAAGCCGACGGCCTGTATCGCCTCTCCGACACGCAAGCGCAGGAAATCCTGCAAATGCGCCTGCAGCGCCTCACGGGCCTGGAACAGGACAAAATCGTCGCCGAATACAAAGAAGTGATGTCAGTGATCGAGGATTTGCTCGACATTCTGGCCAAGCCCGCACGCGTGTCTGCCATCATTGGCGACGAACTCTCCGCACTGAAGTCTGAATTCGGTCAGACCAAAGAGGGCGCCCGGCGCTCCATCGTCGAATACAACGCCCAGGATCTGGCGACGGAAGATCTGATCACCCCCACCGACATGGTGGTCACACTCAGCCACTCTGGCTACATCAAGAGCCAGCCGCTTAGCGAGTACCGGGCACAGAAGCGAGGCGGCCGAGGAAAGCAAGCCACGGCAACAAAAGAAGACGACTGGATCGACCAGCTCTTTATCGCCAATACGCATGATTACATCCTGGGCTTTTCCAACCGTGGAAGGCTTTACTGGCTCAAGGTATGGGAAGTCCCTTCTGGCTCGCGCGGCTCGCGCGGGAGGCCGATTGTCAATATGTTCCCTCTGGCCGAAGGGGAAAAAATCAACGTGGTTCTGCCGCTCACCGGCGACGCGCGCAGCTTCCCCGACAACCGCTACGTATTCATGGCCACCTCCATGGGTACCGTCAAGAAAACGGCACTCTCTGAGTTCAGCAACCCACGCAAGGCCGGGATCATTGCCGTAGACCTTGATGAGGGCGACTTTCTGATCGGTGCCGCTCTCACCGACGGCGCACACGACGTGATGCTTTTCTCTGATGGCGGCAAGGCCGTGCGCTTCGAGGAAAACGACGTGCGCCCGATGGGCAGAAACGCCCGCGGGGTGCGGGGCATGCAGCTCGAAGAAACCCAGCGAGTCATTGCCATGCTTGTGGCCGAATCCGAAGCAGGCAGCGAAAATGCGGAACCATCGGCAAGAACCAGTGTCCTAACTGCGACCGAGAACGGTTACGGAAAGCGCACCAACATTACAGAGTACACACGCCACGGCCGCGGCACCAAGGGCATGATCGCGATTCAGCAAAGCGAGCGCAACGGCAAGGTTGTGGCTGCGACGCTGGTCGGCGTCGATGATGAGATCATGCTCATCACCGACAAGGGTGTTCTGGTCCGTACCCGTGTGGCTGAAATCCGCGAAATGGGCCGCGCCACCCAAGGCGTCACGCTCATCGCGCTAGACGATGGCTCTCAACTGAGCGGTTTGCAACGCATTGTTGAAAACGATGCACAGGATGCCGCAGCCGGTTCCGATACCGATGATGAATCACCAAGCAACACTCCGGAGTAAATCTTGAAAAAATCCCTGGCTCAATTTCCCCTGGCCCTCGCTGTAGCAGCAGCACTCTTCGCATCTATGCCTGCCGCAGCGCAAGGCAATGACGCCAAGCGAGCCCTCGCTCAGAAAATCTCTCAGATTCAGCATAAATCCGATGCCGCTGCCATGGCCGATCAACTGACCGCCAGCGCGGTGCAGCCTTTGATCGCTGGCTGGTCTCAGCGCCTCGATGAAAGCGTGCCGCCGGCACGTCAGAAAGAAATTCGCGACAAGCTGGACGTAGAGCTGAAGAAATTCGCCGACACCACACGCAAGGCTATTGAAGGCCAAACTGCCAAGGCAGCCGACGCCGCGCTGGTGCCGATCCTGATGGAGAAACTCTCCGAAGATGAGATGAAAACCATCATTGCCTACCTCGAGTCGCCTGCGGCCTCGAAATTCCAGGCACTGGGCTCTGACGCCACCAACGCATGGGCTCAAAAAGTCATCGACGCCACGCGTGCGCCGGTTGAAAATGCCGCGAAGGTGTTTGATACAGCAGCCAGCAAGATTGTCGGCACGCCCGCGCCCAGCACGCCCGCGAATGGCGCCAAAAAGTAAGCCTCAGCCTGATTAGTTAGCCGGTGCCGCGCAAGTGCTTGGTCACATGCGCGGCTTTGCCGTGTACGATCGGCCCAGTTTCAGCTCCCTGCCCTAAGTGACATGAACCCGACCCCCGTGCAATCCGATGCCTTGGCCCAGCTACGCGTGCAGATCGATAGTCTGGATGCGCAGCTGCTCTCCCTGCTCAACCAACGCGCCAAGGTAGCCGAAGCGGTCGGCGACCTCAAGCGCCACGAAGGCACGCCCTTTTTCCGACCCGATCGGGTAGCGCACGTCATTGCCAAGGTGCAACAGGCCAACCCGGGGCCTTTGCTCAACCAGCACATCGGCTCGATCTGGCGTGAGATCATGTCGGCCTGCTTGGCCCTGGAAGTACCCCAACGCGTGGCGGTGTTGGGGCCAGAAGGCACCTTCACGGAGCAAGCTGCGGTCGAGTTCTTTGGCAGCGCGGCCAACCTGATTCATTGCGCGACCTTCGACGAGGTGTTCCATGCCACGGCGGCGGGTACAGCACAATTCGGTGTGGTCGCAGTGGAAAACTCCACCGAGGGTGTAGTGGCTCGCACCTTCGACCTTTTCCGGCATTCGCCGGTTCATATCGTGGGCGAAGTCAGCTTACTGGTGCGCCACAATCTGCTGCGGCAAACCACTGGGCTTGAAGGCATTGAAGTCGTGATGGCTCACCCCCAGGCGCTCATGCAGTGCCAGGGCTGGCTCACCTCTCATCTGCCGAACGCTGAGCGTCGTGCGGTTTCCAGCAATGCCGAAGGTGCGCGACTGGCTGCCAGCAACCCCGCCTGGGCCGGTATCGCGAGCGAGCGGGCTGCGTCCCAGTTCGGCATGCACATCGTGACGCACGCCATTCAGGACGAGGCGTACAACCGTACACGCTTTGCGGTCATCTGCCTTCCTCAAACACTCGCCATGCCAGAGCCCACAGGCAAGGATTGCACCAGCCTCGTGGTCTCGGTACCCAACAAACCCGGCTCTGTGCATGACATGCTGACCCCGCTCAAAAAGCACGGCGTGAGCATGACGCGCTTTGAATCGCGCCCGGCCAAATCAGGTCAGTGGGAATATTATTTTTATATAGATATCGCGGGGCACCCATCGGAGCCCCACGTAACCGCGGCACTGGCCGAATTGAAGCAATTGTGCGCCTTCTACAAAGTACTTGGCGCCTACCCACTTGGCCAGGATGTTTGAACAGCTAGGTCTGATTGGCTGCGGGTTGATGGGCGGCTCGTTCGCCCTGGCACTGAAGCGCGCTGGACTGGTGCGGCGCGTCGTAGGCTACAGCAAATCCCCCTCCACCACTGAACGGGCGCGCCAACTCGGCGTGATCGACGTCGAGGCGCCATCCGCATTGCTCGCTGTATCGGGCTCGGATCTCGTGCTGCTGGCAATTCCAGTAGCCGCCACCGAATCAACGCTGAAGGCGATTCGGCATCTGGTCGGCCCGAACGTTCTCATCATGGACGTTGGCTCCACCAAGCGAGACGTGACCGACGCCGCACGCCGTGCGCTCAAGCAAGACGTTGGCGTGTTCGTGCCCTGCCATCCCGTCACAGGACGCGAGGTCTCGGGTGTCGACCATGCGGATGCTGGCCTGTATGCGGGCAAGCAAGTTGTTCTGACGCCGATCGAGCGCACCCTCACTGCTCAACTGGAGCAAGCTGAAACATTGTGGCGCGCACTGGGGTGCTCCGTAGTGCACATGTCCCCGGATACGCACGACTCGGCCTTCGCCGCCATTAGTCACCTGCCCCATCTTCTGGCCTTTGCCTTGATGAACGCCATCACGGGGCAAGACCAAGGTGCGAGCTTCCTCTCGCTGGCAGGCCCGGGTTTTCGCGATTTCAGCAGAATTGCCGCAGGCGACCCCGAAATGTGGCGTGATGTATTGATGGCCAACCGCGAAGAACTGGCTGCACAGGCAGGTCACTTTCAACGCGCTCTGGATGAATTTCAACGGTTGCTCGCCAGCGGCCAAACGGACGAGTTGCAGCGCCTGATCACGCGCGCGAGCGACGCTCGAGCCAAATGGCGAATGACTTCTGGCGCCGAAGCGCCCTAGCCTAGCAAGAGATCGCAGTAGATCGTGTTCGACACCGAGTTCCTAGATATTCCCGCCCTTGGGGCGGTCAGCGGCACCGTACGGCTGCCCGGCTCCAAGAGCATTTCCAACCGTGTTCTGTTGCTGGCCGCCCTGTGCGAAGGCCGCACCGTGGTGCACGACCTACTAGACTCAGACGACACCCGCGTCATGCTGGAGGCCTTGCGCCAGCTCGGCTGCGGAGTTGCCCAAGAAGACAGCCGCACCATCATAGAAGGCCTTGGCGGCAAAACACCCAACCGCCAGGCGGAGCTCTTCCTGGGCAACGCCGGCACCGCCATGCGCCCTCTCACTGCCGCGCTGGCTGTGCTTGGCGGAGACTATTCCTTGAGCGGGATTCCCCGCATGCACGAGCGCCCCATTGGCGACCTGGTAGATGCGCTGCGCACCCTCGGATGCCAGCTGACGTACTTAGGGCAGCCCGGTTACCCGCCGCTCCACATTGGCGAGCCCAGCCTGAAACTCGATACGCCGGTGCCCGTCCGTGGCGACGTATCAAGCCAGTTTCTCACTGCCCTGCTCATGGCCCTACCGCTCGCGGCAAACCGCCCGGGTGCTGCCGATATCGTGATTGAGGTGGTTGGCGAACTGATCTCCCGTCCATACGTGGAGATCACCCTCAAACTGATGGCGCGCTTCGGCGTCGATGTGCACCGCCAGGGCTGGTCGCGCTTTGTCATTCCCGCAGGCACCCGCTACCGATCGCCCGGCGAAATCCACGTTGAGGCCGACGCCTCCTCCGCCAGCTACTTCATAGCCCTCGGAGCCATGGCGGGAAACACCAGCGGCCAGGAATCCGGGCTGCGAATAGAGGGTGTGGGGCAAGAATCGATCCAGGGCGACATCCGCTTCGTGGAGGCCGCCATCCAGATGGGTGCGCAGGTGCGAAGTGGCCCCAACTGGCTGGAAGTTTCTCGAGGTACCTGGCCGCTCAAGGCCATCGACCTTGACTGCAACCACATACCGGATGCCGCCATGACCTTGGCTGTCATGGCCCTTTATGCCGACGGGCCGAGTCTGTTGCGCAACATCGCTAGCTGGCGCGTGAAGGAAACCGATCGCATTGCCGCCATGGCAAAGGAGCTACGCAAGCTTGGGGCCGAAGTGGAAGAGGGGCCAGATTTCATTCGGATCAACCCGCCCACTGCATGGCAGGCGGCCGTCCTGCACACGTACGACGATCACCGCATGGCCATGTGCGGCTCGCTGGCAGCACTCAACCCGGCAGGCTTGCCTGTTCGCATTGAAGACCCAAAATGCGTCGCCAAGACCTTCCCAGATTATTTTGAAGCCCTTTTCTCAGTTGCGCAGCCTTCTGCCGCGGTGCCCGTCATCTGCGTGGACGGCCCCACCGCGTCCGGGAAGGGAACCCTGGCCAGCGAACTGGCCCGACAACTGGGTTACCACTATCTCGACTCCGGTGCACTGTACCGCCTGACGGGCTTCGCAGCCCGTCGGCAAGGCTTGGAACTGGACGCTGCACACGAGACCCGTATCGCCGAGCTGGCGCGCACGCTTCCGGTTAAGTTTTCGGCAGAGCGAATCTGGTTGAGCGGCGAAGAGGTCTCCGAAGCCATTCGCACGGAGGCCGCTGGCATGGACGCCTCGGCCGTATCGGCTTTGCCCCGCGTACGCGAGGCACTGCTGAGCCTGCAGCGCGACTTTGCTCGGTTACCAGGCCTTGTGACAGACGGGCGCGACATGGGCACCGTGATCTTCCCGAACGCACCCCTCAAGGTCTACCTGACAGCCGATGCGGCAAAACGCGCGGAGCGACGCTATAAACAATTGATTTCCAAGGGAATAAGCGCTAAAATGCTGACCCTTCGCGCCGATTTGGAGGCGCGCGACGAGCAGGACAGAAACCGCTCCATCGCGCCATTGAAACCCGCGCAGGACGCATTGCTGCTAGACAACTCCCAATTGACCATTGAAGCTTCGGTCAATCAGGTACTTGAGTGGTGGCAAGAGCGGCAACCGTTTACCTCTTGAAATCCGGAACCTGACCCAGGCTGCGGATTCCAGCGGCACGGACCGCCCAACAAACGCGAGATCTACGGCGTAGCCCAATCAAGGACATACGCCCGATCAAGCGCTCTTCGGTTCCACCAAGTTGTTCTAGCGGCGCTTGCGCAGCTCTCAAGCCGGTGGTTTTTAGTAACTCTAACCGCGGTCTCCAACCGCACCCATGTCCGTAGGCAGCTTCAGCAAACGTTGGCAATTCCGCCACCGTAAGACCTGTCTCCCGGACTTCAGGAAACCTTTAATGTCTGAATCTTTTGCCGCCCTGTTCGAGGAATCCCTGCAGCGTACCGAAATGCGCCCAGGCGAAGTCATCACTGCCGAAGTGGTGCGTGTCGAACACAACTTTGTCGTCGTCAATGCTGGGCTGAAATCTGAAGCCTACATTCCAATCGACGAATTCAAGAACGACCAGGGCGAGGTCGAGGTCGAGCCAGGCGCGTTTGTTCCCGTGGCCATCGGCTCCATCGAAAACGGCTACGGCGACACCATTCTGAGCCGCGACACTGCCAAGCGTCTGGCCTCTTGGCTGGCACTTGAGCGCGCGCTCGAATCCGGCGACTTCGTCACCGGCACCACCAGCGGCAAGGTCAAAGGCGGCCTGACCGTTCTGGTCAACGGCATCCGCGCATTCCTGCCCGGTTCGCTGGTCGACACACGCCCCACCAAGGATCTGACTCCCTACGAAAACAAAACGTTGGAGTTCAAGGTTATCAAGCTCGACCGCAAGCGCAACAACGTGGTGCTTTCGCGCCGCGCAGTCGTGGAAGCCAGCATGGGCGAAGAACGCGCCAAGCTGATGGAAACGCTGAAGGAAGGCGCCATCGTGCATGGCGTGGTCAAGAACATCACAGAATACGGCGCATTCGTCGACCTGGGTGGCATTGACGGCCTGCTGCACATCACCGACATGGCTTGGCGCCGCGTACGCCACCCCTCCGAGGTGGTCACTGCCGGTCAGGAAATCAGCGCCAAGATCCTCAAGTTCGACACCGAGAAAAACCGTGTCAGCCTGGGCCTCAAGCAGATGGGCGACGACCCATGGATGGGCGTTGGCCGCCGTTATCCGCAAGGCACCCGCATGTTCGGCAAGGTCACCAACATTGCCGACTACGGTGCGTTCGTCGAGCTGGAGCCAGGTATCGAAGGCTTGGTGCACGTGTCCGAAATGGACTGGACCAACAAGAACATTGCTCCATCCAAGATCGTGTCGCTGGGTGACGAAGTCGAGATCATGGTTCTCGAGATCGACGAAGACAAGCGCCGCATCTCCCTGGGCATGAAACAATGCCGTGCCAACCCTTGGCAAGAGTTCGCTCAAAACACCAAGCGCGGCGACCGCGTCAAAGGCCCCATCAAGTCGATCACCGACTTCGGCGTGTTCGTGGGCTTGGCCGCTGGCATCGACGGCCTGGTGCACCTGTCCGACCTGTCTTGGAACGAGCCTGGCGAAGCCGCCGTGCGCAACTACAAGAAGGGCCAGGAAGTTGAAGCCATCGTGCTGGCAGTTGATGTGGATCGCGAGCGTATCAGCCTTGGCATCAAGCAGCTCGACCAAGACCCGTTCACCACTTTCGTGACAGTGAACGACAAGGGCCAGGTTGTGAGCGGCAAGGTCAAGACCGTAGATGCGCGTGGCGCCGAAATCGATCTCGGCAACGACGTCATAGGCTACCTGCGTGCCTCCGAAATCAGCCGTGATCGCGTGGAAGACGCCAGCCAAGTGCTGAAGGTCGACGACGAAGTGACGGCAGTGGTGGTCAACGTAGATCGCAAGACTCGTAACATCCAGCTGTCGGTCAAGGCCAAGGACGCCGTCGACCAGCAGGAAGCCATGCAATCGCTGAGCCAGCAAGCTTCCCGTGAGCACGCCGGCACCACCAGCCTGGGCGCACTGCTGCGTGCCAAGCTGGACTCCAGCGACAAGTAAGCAGGCCCACCCCGGAGGCGCTTGAAGGCGCCTCCCCCTGTCGGGGCGGCGCATCCAGTGGACAGGCAATGCCTGTTCCACGGGTGCCCTTGATCAAATGGGGAATCCGGAGTTGATTCACGTTGAAGGACAGTCCGCCCTGCTTCTTGGCGTGTTAAGCATATAATGACTCGATCAGATCTAGTTGAACTGCTGGCCGAGCGATTTGGTCAGCTCACACACCGCGACGCAGAAGCAGCCGTCAAGACCATTCTCGACACCATGAGTGACGCCTTGACGCGCGGCCACAGGATCGAGATCAGGGGCTTTGGCAGCTTTTCGATCAATCGCCGCGCACCTCGCGTAGGGCGCAACCCGCGTACGGGTGAAAGCGTGCAGATCCCGGAACGGCGCGTTCCACACTTCAAGCCAGGCAAGGCCTTGCGTGAAACGGTTGGCGCACAATCTGTGGACACAGAATAATTTGCTGAGCGACTTTCGTGCCATGGCATAGAATCTGCCCGCTCGGGAAGAGAATCTATGACCAAGCTCAGCCGGCTGCTGAAGTGGATACTGAAGGCAGCCATTTTTTTGCCTTGTTTGCTTTCGCGCTGAATAATCAGCACGATGCTACGGTGCACCTGCTTTTCGGCCATCAGTGGCGCGGCCCCATGATGCTGATCGTTCTGGCGGCGTTTGCGTTCGGCGTAGTGGTGGGCGTGCTAGGCATGCTGCCCGGGTGGTGGAGACGCAGAGCCACGCTAACCCAGCCCGCCTTGCCAACCGGCCCCGGCGCGCACACCGACACCCCCTACCGCCGACACCTCCGCATGGAATTTGATATTAGCTGGATCCTGCTCGGCGTACCGATGGCTTTCGCCCTCGGTTGGCTGGCTTCACGCCTGGATCTGCGCCAGTTGCGCATCGAGAATCGGCAGGCTCCCAAAGCGTATTTCAAGGGTCTTAACTATCTGCTGAACGAACAGCAGGATCAGGCCATCGACGCATTCATAGAGGCGGTGCAAAACGACCCGGACACCTCGGAGCTGCACTTCGCCCTGGGCAACCTGTTTCGACGCAGGGGGAGTATGAGCGCGCCGTGCGAGTGCATGAACACCTCCTTTCTCGAGCAGACTTGGCCAAGAGTGACCGTGAACGAGCGCAGTACGCCTTGTCGCTAGACTTCCTGAAGGCCGGGCTGCTCGACCGTGCCGAGGACGCCCTGCAAAGGCTTGAAGGCACGCGTCTTCAAGAGCAAGGCTGGCTCACTCTGCTGGCCATCTATGAGCGCTCGCGGGATTGGGTGAAAGCGGCAGAGATTGCCCAGCGCTTGCAGCAAGCAGGGCACGGCGATTTCGCCAGCCGACTCGCCCATTACCTGTGCGAGCAAGCATCCACCGCGCTCAATCGCGAGCAAAACCCTGTTTCCGCACGCAAGCTCCTGGAAGAAGCGATTCAGGATGCCCCTGATGCCGCTCGCCCCCGAATTCAGCTGGCTGCGTTGCTGGCCAAGCAAGAAGATCATCAAGGTGCATTCGACATGTTGGCGAGCGTCAAGCAGCATGCTCCACAGGCCGTTCCATTGATAGCCGGAGAAATGTTGCATGCCGCCCAAGCCTGCCAGCAAACTCCCTTGGCAATGGCCTTGCTGCAGCAAAGCCATGCCGAGTCCCCCTCCCTGGACGTAGCAGAAGCCCTTGTACAAGGCGAAATCGCCTGCGGCACACCTGCCGAGGAAGCCCGCCAGTGGTATGTACGCCACATGCAGCAGGAACCTTCCTTGATTGCCGCTGCGCGCTGGTTAGCCGAAGAGCCACTCGCTCACGAGGAAGCGCACCCGACCGTACAGCAATCTCTGGATCACGCTGCACGCCCCCTTGCACGCTATCGCTGCGCTGCCTGCGGCTTTGAGGCGAAAGCGTATTTTTGGCAATGCCCTGGCTGCCAGGCATGGGACAGCTTCCCGCCCCGGCGTATTGAAGAGCTATAACCCGCCGAGCCGTATTTTTTCCTCTGGTTGTCGCTAAGATGCCAATCCGGGCCCTGTGGGCCGCAAGTCACTAGGTAGAGTTTTCGTGTTCAAGAATTTGATGCTGTATCGCCTCGGCGCAGACTGGCCGACCACGGCAGCCCAACTGGAAGAAGCCTTGGCCAACGAGCCCTTCTCGCCATGTGGAGCCACACAACAAAAATCAAGCGGCTGGGTTCCGCCACGTGGCCACGAGCACGGCGCGCTGGTAGAAACAGTCGCGGGCCAGTGGATCGCTCGGCTGGCCATTGAGACAAAGGCCGTACCAGGCGACGCCGTGCGGAGCAAAACCCAGGAAGCCATCGACGAGATCGAGCGGACCACTGGGCGCAAACCCGGCAAGAAAGAAGCTCGCGACATTCGCGACGATGCCCTGCTGGCGCTGCTGCCGCAGGCCTTCCCACGTCGCAGCCAGGTTACTCTGTGGATTGATCCCGAGAACCGCTGGCTGGTTCTGGATGCCAGCGCCCAGGGCAAGGCAGACGAGATCATCACCAGCTTGTCGCGGGTATCCGGGCAAGGTTTTTCCGTCAGCTTGCTGCAGACCAAACATTCGCCACAAGGGGCCATGTCGGCTTGGCTGGCGGCCGAATCCGCAGACGAACTGCCCGATGCTTTTCACGTCGAGCGTGAATGCGAGCTCAAAGGCAGTGGCGAACAACCCGCTGTCGTCAAATTCACCCGACATGACCTGGCGACCGACGAGGTGCGGCAGCACATCCGAGAAGGGAAGCTGCCAACCAAGCTGGCGTTGGGCTGGCAAGGCCGGGTGAGCTTCACACTGACGGAGACGCTTCAGCTCAAGAAGATCGCGTTCCAGGAAGGCGTCTTCGAAGAAGGCACGCAGGACAAAGATGAAGATCGTTTCGATGCCGACGTAGCTCTTGCCACAGGCGAACTCGGCGCTCTGATTCCGGCTCTGATCGAAGCATTGGGCGGTGAATCGGAGCCGGGAGACCTCGGCGCCAATGCCAACTTCACGCCAGCCGCACCAAGCGCACCTGCATCAGGCGCAGCCACCTTAGGCGCACTTGCGCCCACGCCTGTGGCAGACGATGAGGATCCGCCCTTTTAGTGGAACGCGGCCGGATCGTGGAAGCATACTAAGCAAACCCCTGCATGCTCACAGTCATCGCCATCTGTCTCGGCGCATGCGTAGGCGCCCTCGCCCGCTGGCAACTAGGCGGGTGGTTGAACCAGCCCGGCGCCTGGCTGCCTTGGGGCACACTGGCGGCCAATATGATCGGCGGCTATTTGATTGGAATCTGCGTGTCGGTCTTCCATCATCATCCAGAAATCGATCCCCTCTGGAGAATGGCGTTAATTACCGGCTTTCTGGGCGCATTGACCACATTTTCCAGCTTCAGTGCGGAGGTGGTCGACATGCTCCTGCAGCAGCGCTACACGCAAGCCTTGGCGACAGTGACCCTCCATTTGAGTGGTTCACTGCTGCTCACGATTGCTGGCATGAAATCAGCCGTTCTATTCATGGCCAAATAGACAAACGCCAAGCCACCGCCGGCAAGGCGCCTGTCAGACTTGGCGCGCCGACGGGCGCCTGGTCCCAGGCTTTCGAATCGCTTGGCAAACCGCCACGCGTTCCCAAAAGCGAGTTCTCTTGAGCCTTTCTGCCTCCAGCGGGGCGAGGCAAAGAAGCGCCTATGCCAATGCCTGAACAAAATCCGAACCCAAGGGATACCCCCTCATGCCTTATTCCGTGGTGCTCATTACAATCGTTCACCTCTTTCTGGCTATCAGCGTGCCCAAACGGCGAGCCACACGCCATTTTTAGACATTGCGCCAATTAAACCGGAGACCCCGATGCAAGCGCTTATCAAGTTTTCCAGAGCCATTGATTGGCTCAACGCCCTGGTGGGCAAGTCGGTTATCTGGCTTATTTTTGCCGCCACCGTGATCAGTGCACTGAATGCGGTGGTGCGCAAGGTTTTCAATTACAGCTCTAACGGGTTCCTGGAAGTGCAATGGTATTTGTACGCCTGGTCTTTCCTCGTAGCAGCTGGCTATACCCTGCTGCACCGGGAGCATGTGCGCATTGACGTCGTGAACAGCAGACTCTCCAAGCGCACGCAGGTTTGGATCGACATCATTGGCTTTATCTTCTTTCTTACCCCGCTGTGTCTGGTTGCAATTTATCTATGCACACCGTTGGTTATGGAAAAATATCAGTCGGGCGAAATGTCTGGCAATCCGGGAGGCCTCATTCGCTGGCCCGTGTGGCTGGCTCTGCCGGTCGGGTTCTCCCTGCTCATGCTGCAGGGTTGGTCTGAACTCATCAAGCGCGTAGCCTTCCTGCGCGGCCAGGGCCCCGACCCGATGGGCCGACTGACCGATAAATCTGCGGAAGAAGAACTGGCCGAAGCGTTGCGCCAGCAAGCGATCGCAGAAGCAAGCGTCAACACTTCCACTCCTGCACCGCAGGCACGCTGAACAGCCGGGTTACAGGGTTAAGCACTATGGAATTCATTGCCACCAATTTTGCCCCGATCATGTTCGTGGGCCTGATTTTCTTTTTGCTGCTGGGCTTCCCAGTGGCCTTCAGTCTGGGCGCCTGTGGCCTGGTCTTTGGCTTCCTGGGCATCGAGATGGGAATCTTCCCTTCATCGGTCATTGAGTGGTTGCCTCAGCGGCTGATCGGCATCATGGCCAACGACACTTTACTGGCCGTGCCTTTCTTCACCTTGATGGGCCTGGTTCTCGAACGAAGCGGCATGGCGGAGGATCTGCTCGACACGGTGGGGCAGGTTTTCGGCTCCATGCGCGGCGGCTTGGCGCTGGCGGTTGTCTTTGTGGGCGCTCTGCTGGCGGCCACCACCGGCGTGGTAGCGGCCTCAGTCATCTCAATGGGCCTGATCTCCATGCCCATCATGCTGAGGTACGGCTATGACCGGCGACTCGCAAGCGGCGTGATCGCAGCCTCGGGAACACTGGCGCAGATCATTCCTCCTTCGCTGGTGCTCATCATCATGGCGGACCAGCTCGGTCGAAGTGTCGGCGACATGTACAAAGGCGCGTTCGTGCCGGCCTTCATACTGGTAGGAATGTACGTATTGTGGATACTGACGCTCGCCATCTTCCGGCCCAAAACGCTGCCGGCATTGCCCCCAGAAGCGCGCACGTTGCGCGAGCCGGACGGAAGCGACGGCTATACCTCGCTCGCATTGCTGGCAGGGCTTTCCGCAATCGTCTCCTACTTCCTGGCATCCCGCATGCCCGAGATTCATACTTGGTGGCAAGGTGAGTTGGTGGAATCCGTGCCCACCGACGAGAAAGTGGTCGTAGCCATGTGCGGCGGCGTTTTCGTGGCTTGGCTCATTGCGGTCATCAACCGAGTCAGCAAGCTGGGACTGCTGTCTAAGCTGGCCGAGCGCGTCACTTTTGTGCTGATTCCTCCGCTATTGCTGATTTTCCTGGTTCTCGGCACCATCTTTCTCGGAGTAGCCACCCCCACCGAAGGCGGCGCCATGGGTGCCGTGGGCGCGCTCATCATGGCTTGGCTCCGGAGGAGGATGAGCTGGTCTCTGCTCAAGCAAGCGCTAGCGTCGACCACCAAACTGGCGTCGTTCGTGATGTTCATCTTGATCGGCGCCACCATGTTCAGCCTGGTGTTCCAGGCCGCCGACGGCCCCAAATGGGTGGAGCATCTGCTGGCGGACCTTCCAGGAGGTCAGATAGGCTTTCTGGTGCTGGTCAACGTCATGATTTTCTTCCTGGCGTTCTTCCTTGACTACTTTGAACTCTCGTTCATTGTGGTTCCACTACTGGCGCCGGTGGCAGACAAACTCGGGATCGACCTGATCTGGTTCGGGGTTCTGCTGGCGGTGAACATGCAGACATCGTTCCTGCACCCGCCTTTTGGCTTCGCCCTGTTCTTCCTACGGTCAGTAGCCCCCGAAAAGCCCTACGTGGACCGCGTGACCGGCAAAGTGATGGACCCCGTCACGACCATGCAAATTTACAAGGGCGCCATTCCGTTCCTGATCATGCAGTTGACGATGGTTGGCATTTTGATTGCCTTCCCGGGTCTGGTGACTGGCAACCTGGACAAGAAGGTCGAGGTGAACATGGAGGCCGTGGGCACCCAGATGATGGACGCCCTCCAGAGCAACGAGAGTTACGGCTCCGACAATCCTTTCGCAGCACAACCGGGTGAGGCCCAGACCGAAAGCGGAGGAACTGCTGCGCCGGAGCCTGAATCGCCAGCAAGCGACGCAGGCGGCTACGGAGCAGACGACCCTTCCAAGGCCATGCAGGACGCCCTGACTCCGTCAGGCGCAGCCACGGAAAGCAGCAAGTAACGCCGTATCCCAGAGCCCAGGCCCGCGATGCGCACCTGGGAGTCCTCCAACAAGAAAGCCACCTTTCGGTGGCTTTCTTGCTTCAGGGCGCATGACGCGCCCTGCCCTGTACTCATCAGATCTTGACGCTGTTGATGTACTGGTTGAACGGAAACTCCGAGAAGCGGTTCCACAGGATCTGGTCGCGCTGGAAGGCTCGCATGTCCTGGTGAATTTTCTTGAATTCCGGGGACTTCGCCTCGTGCTCCTTGAACACCTCCATGGCGGTCTTGAAGCCTGCGTCAATAACGGCCTTGGGGAAAGCCTTCAGTTGGGTCTTATTGGCGACCAGGCGCTTGAGGGCGATCGGGTTCACGGCCTGGTACTTGGAGGTCATATCCATCGCGGCGACCCGAGTGGCGGCGTTCAGGATAGCCTTGTTTTCAGACGACAGCTGGTTGAACTTCTTGAGGTTGATGAAGAACTCCAGGTCAGCGCCGCCTTCCCACCAGCCGGGGTAGTAGTAGAAAGGCGCCACCTTGTTGTAGCCCAGCTTCTCGTCATCGTATGGGCCAACGAACTCAACGGCGTCCAGGGTGCCTTTTTCCAGAGCCTGATAGACATCGCCTGCAGGCATGTTTTGCGCGACCACGCCCAGCTTGGCCATGGATTCGCCAAACACACCGCCGCCCAGGCGCATTTTCAGACCCTTGAAGTCGGCCACGCTCTTGATTTCCTTACGGTACCAGCCGCCCATCTGGGTGGTGGTATTGCCGGCGCTGGCCGTACGGAAGTTGTATTTCTCGAAGAAAGCGTCTAGATACTTGCGACCGTTTCCATGGTCCTTCCAAGCCATCATTTGCAGCGTGGTCAGGCCGAAAGGCACGGCGCAGCTGAACGCGAAGACCGGATCCTTGCCAGTGAAGTAATAGGCCGCGGTTTGGGCCATGTCGATGGTGTCTTTTTCCAGTGCATCCACCACACCAAAGGCTGGCATCAGTTCGCCCGCAGGGTGAACCGAGATCTCGAACTTGCCGCCCGACATGGCCTTCACAGTTTCCGACAGCTTCTCGGCGCTGCCGAAAATGGTGTCCAGTGATTTCGGGAAACTGGAAGCCAGGCGCCAACGCACCGCCGCCTGGGCATGCACAGCAGGCGCTACGCCTGCGGCCAGAACACCAGCAATGCCAGTATTCTTGATAAGTGAACGACGATCCATAGTGAACACACTCCTTGACATGAAGTAACGAAATTTAAGAACGCACAGTGTAGGTGCGCCGCCTGCCGCAAGCCATTAGGGATTCACCCCCAGGGCTTCCTACGTTGAAAATCACGCCACGGCCTTCAAAGTCGGCAACGCAGCACTCTCACCGATCAGAAAATCTCCAAAGCGGTTTCGCACGGAAGCCTCGATGCCTGCCGCGTCGAGGCCCTGCAGGGCTAGCAATTTTGCGGGATCACCGTGCTCTATAAATTTGTCTGGCAGACCGAGCTGGAGCAGAGGTTTGACCACGCGTTCGGCCTGCAGCGCCTCACTGACCGCGCTGCCCGCCCCCCATAATGGCACCCTCTTCAACAGTGACCAGGGCATCGTGGCGCGCGGCCAACTGCAGCAGCAGGTCGAGGTCAAGCGGCTTGGCCCAGCGCATGTTCACCACTGTAGCATTCATGCGCTCGGCAGCCTCAAGTGCCGGGTAGAGCATGGTGCCGAAGGCGAGTATGGCGATGCGAGACCCCTCACGCCTTATTTCGCCCTTGCCAAATGGCAGTGCGTCCAACTCAGGCAGAGACTGAACACCCACGCCCGCTCCACGCGGATACCGCACCGCAACAGGGTGATCCTGTTCGTAGGCCGTGGTGAGCAATTGGCGGCATTCACGCTCATCTGCGGGGCATGCCACGCTGACATTGGGAATCGTACGCAAGAAGGCAATGTCGTAGTTGCCAGCGTGCGTGGCTCCATCAGCCCCAACGAGGCCAGCCCGGTCGAGCGCGAAGACCACGGGCAGATTCTGAATGGCCACGTCGTGGATCAACTGGTCGTAGGCACGCTGCAGGAACGTGGAGTAGATGGCCACCACGGGCTTGAGTCCCTCGCAAGCCAGCCCTGCAGCAAACGTGACCGCATGCTGCTCCGCGATGCCGACATCGTAGTAGCGATCCGGAAAACGGCGGTGAAATTCCACCATGCCCGAACCCTCGCGCATGGCGGGCGTAATGCCTACCAGACGCCTGTCTTTCTCAGCCATGTCGCACAACCACTGACCGAAAACCTGGGTGAACGTGGGCTTGGGTGGAGTGACCGGCTTCACCAGACCCACGGCAGGATCAAATTTTCCGGGACCATGGTAGGCCACGGGGTCTGCTTCCGCCAGCTTGTAGCCATGGCCTTTTTTTGTGACCACATGCAGGAACTGCGGGCCGTCGAGTTGCCGGATGTTCTCAAGAGTGGGAATGAGCGACTCGAGGTCGTGCCCATCAATGGGGCCAACATAGTTGAAGCCGAATTTCTCAAACAACGTGGCAGGCACCACCATGCCCTTGGCCTGCTGCTCCAGCCGCTTGGCCAGCTCGAATAGCGGTGGCGCCACCTTCAGCACATTTTTGCCCACGTTCTTGGCCGCGGCATAGAACTGTCCACTCATCAACTGCGCCAGGTAACGATTGAGCGCGCCCACCGGAGGGCTGATGGACATGTCGTTGTCGTTCAGCACCACCAGTAGCTTGCAGTCTTCAACCCCGGCGTTGTTCAGAGCTTCAAAGGCCATGCCGGCGGTCATGGCGCCATCGCCGATGATCGCCACCGCATGCCGGTCCTCGCCCTTTTGGCGAGCAGCCAGCGCCATACCCAGCGCAGCAGAAATGCTCGTGGAGGAGTGGGCCGTTCCAAAGGTGTCGTACTCGCTTTCTGAACGCTGCGGAAAACCGGAAAGGCCGCCCAACTGGCGCAGAGTAGGCATACGATCGCGCCGACCTGTAAGCATTTTGTGTGGGTAGGTCTGATGACCCACATCCCAAACCAGCCGGTCGTAAGGCGTGTTGAAAACGTAATGCAGCGCAACCGTGAGCTCCACTGTTCCCAGGTTAGAGCTCAGGTGGCCGCCGGTGCGGGCTACGTTCTGCAGCACACAATCGCGCAATTCGTCAGCCAGTGCCTTCAGTTGTCCGCGCGGAATTCGCCGCAGATCAGACGGACTGTCGATGGTATCGAGATGCGGGTAACTCATGTCAGTAATTCATTTTTTCCGTTCCCCGATCCGCCATTCAGACATTTGCGGAGCAAGCCATTCGCAAGCCTCCGCAGAGCTGACTTTTGCGGGCCGCAGGTCACGCCTGCGCGGTGCGGAGGCACCAGACAACTCAGAGAAGAGTTCATGATTTTCGTTTTACCACCAACTCGGCCAATGCGCGTAACCGGGACACATTGGGCAAATCGCTCTCGAGCAGCGCCCTGTGCGCATCGGCCAGCAACTCATCAGCCAGTGCCTGGGAACGCTCCAGCCCCATAAGCGATACGTAAGTGGGTTTATCTGATGCGGCGTCTTTGCCGGCTGTCTTGCCAAGAACCGCGGAATCGGAGGTGACATCGAGAATGTCATCTACCACCTGAAATGCCAGCCCGATGGCCGCGCCATACTCGGCCAGCGCCGCCTGGGCCGCGGGCGGCAGTGGCTTATGTGCACAGGCCGCCCCCATCATCACGCTGGCCTGCAGCAGCCGACCGGTCTTGAGCGTATGCATGGCCCGCAGCTCGGGCTCTGAAAGCGGCTGCCCCACGCTGGCCAGGTCAATAGCCTGTCCGCCCGCCATGCCGTTGCCCCCTGCCGCACCGGCGAGCAGGCGGCAAAGATCCGCCTGCATGGCGGGTGGAACCGAATTGTCTCCAGGGGTGAGCAACTCGAAAGCCAAAGCCTGCAGGGCATCGCCCGCCAGAAGCGCCAGCGCCTCCCCGAAATGCACGTGGACCGTGGGCTTGCCGCGGCGCAGGACATCGTTGTCCATGCAGGGCATGTCGTCATGGACCAGCGAGTAGGCATGGATCAACTCCACCGCGCAGGCCGCGCGGAGCGCAGCGGCGGCGTGACCACCCGCGGCCTCGCATGCGCCAAGCACCAGCAGCGGCCTCAGGCGTTTGCCTCCGTCGAGCACGGCGTAGCGCATGGCTTCGCCCAAACCTGCGGGCGCATCGGCGGACACCCATTGTGAAAGCGCCTGTTCCACCAGGGCCAACTGGCTCGCGGACCAGGTATCAAAATCAAGCAGGGAAAACGTCATGAGGGCGTTACTCGGGAGTCCAGGGCTTCAACACCCCGTCGTCCAACAGCCGCACCTGATCTTCTACGGCTTGCAGGCGGTCGCGACAATAGGTCAACAGTTCACTGCCGCGCTGGTAGTTGGCCAGCAGATCTTCCAGCGGCAACTGGCCGGACTCAAGTCCGACGATCAGTTGCTCGAGTTGCTGCACCGCTTCGCCGTAACTGGCGGGCATTGGCGCGCTCCCGCTGGTGTTGGATTTCTTGGACATCGAAAGATAAGGGGAGAATTGCGCATTTTAGGCCGTCAAGAGCCAGGTTTGCCGGACCGCCGAGAAACAACGCTGCCTCCAAGCCTTTGAGCTTACACAATAAAGAGCCAGCCTCCAGGTCCATGCTACAGAGGCCTGGCGCGAATGAAAGTTTCTCAGTTAGAATAGAAAGTTCCCTTGTTTAAAACCAAGGTAACTTTCCATGGGGATTCACCCCGTGGGTTTCATGCGCCTACGCTCTTCGGATGCACAAGCGCTTTCTACCTGCCCCTTAATAGGGGGAGTCTGGATCGGAACACCATGTCTGATTTGAGTCTTCAATTGCAGCAGGCGGCAAGCCAACTTCCCGTCTCCAGTTATTTCAGCCAGGCGCTATTCCAGCGCGAAATGGAACTTATCTTCCAGTCCGGCCCCCGCTACGTGGGGCACGAGCTGGCGGTGCCGTACGCGGGTGACTATTTTGCCCTGCCACAAGAAGCCGAGGGCCGCGCGCTGGTGCGCAACAACAGTGGCGGCGTGGAGCTGGTCTCCAACGTCTGCCGCCACCGCCAGGCCGTCATGCTCAAAGGCCGCGGCTCGTTGCAAAACGAGGGCAAAGGCCATGCGGGCGGCAACATCGTCTGCCCTTTGCACCGTTGGACCTACTCTCCCAAGGGCGACCTCCTGGGAGCGCCGCATTTCAAGCACGACCCCTGCCTGAATCTCAACAACTACAAGCTGCGTGAGTGGAATGGCCTCCTTTTCGAGGACAACGGCCGCGACATCTCGGCCGACCTCGCGGGAATGGGCCCAAGACAAGCTCTGTCCTTCGAAGGCTTCGCGCTTGATCACGTGGAGTTGCACGAGTGCAACTACAACTGGAAGACCTTCATAGAGGTCTATCTGGAGGACTACCACGTCGGCCCCTTCCACCCAGGCCTGGGCCAGTTCGTCACCTGTGATGACCTGAGCTGGGAATTTGGCCGGGAGTATTCCGTGCAAACGGTGGGTGTGGCCGGCAAACTGGGCAAACCTGGTAGCCCGGTGTATGAGCGCTGGCACCGCGAGCTGCTCCGATACCGTGAAGGCCAGATGCCACCTCACGGGGCCATCTGGCTCACCTATTACCCTCACATCATGGTCGAGTGGTACCCGCACGTGCTGACAGTATCAACACTGCACCCGATCAGCGTCGACAAGACCCTGAACATGGTGGAGTTTTACTACCCAGAGGAAATCGTCGCCTTCGAGCGCGAATTCGTCGAAGCGCAGCGCGCCGCCTACATGGAAACCTGCATTGAGGACGACGAGATCGCCGAGCGCATGGACGCAGGCCGCAAGGCCCTCCTGGCGCGCGGCGACAACGAAGTCGGCCCCTACCAGAGCCCCATGGAAGATGGCATGCAGCATTTTCATGAGTGGTACAGACGCGCCATGGGCATGTCTCTGACCACCTGAAGCAAGCTTCCAAACCCCCGACCCCGGCGCACGCTGCTGCTGCGCCGTTTTTGTTCCTGAGACCTCTTCACCCATGCACGCGATCTGGATGGTTGCCGCGTCCTTCCTGTTCGCCAGCATGGGCGTCTGCGTGAAGTACGCGTCGCCCTATTTCAGCGCGCTGGAAATCGTGTTCTACAGGGGAGTCATTGGCGTATTCATCATGCTGGCCCTGGCACGCTCGCGCGGTGTCTCGCTGCGCACGAGTGTGCCCATGATGCATGTATGGCGCAATGTCGTGGGCGTGGCGGCATTGGCAGGTAGCTTCTACGCGATCGCCCACCTGCCCCTGGCCACTGCCACCACGCTGAACTACACCAGCGGTGTATGGATTGCCGCCTTCGTCGTCGGCGGCACCCTCGCCACCGGGAAATTAACCGAAATACGCCGCCAGGGGCCGTTGGTGTTGGCCGTGCTTTCGACCTTCGCCGGCGTATTGATGCTGCTGCGTCCAACGCTTGATCAAGGTCAGATTCTTGCCGGCCTGATAGGCCTTATGTCGGGGCTGCTGGCAGGACTGGCCTACATGCAGGTTGCTGCACTCGGCCGTGCTGGCGAGTCCGAGACCCGTACTGTCTTCTACTTTTCTATTGCCTCCGTGATTGGGGGCGCTGCCGGCATCGTGGTAGAAGGCCCCAGTGAACTAGCTCGCATCGAGGGCCTGTGGCTGCTGCCTATGGGCATACTGGCGGCACTGGCCCAGCTTTGCATGACACGCGCCTTCAACCAAGGCGCCACGATGGTCGTGGTCAACCTGCAATACTCCGGCATCATATTTGCCGCGCTCTACGGCCTTGTTCTCTTTGGTGATCACATCCCGCTCACCGGTTGGATAGGCATGGCACTGATCATCGTCAGCGCCATAGCGGCGACCATGCTACGTGACCGGGCTTTACCGGGTGCACCTGCCGAGGACCATTGAGCCTGACGCTCATGAACGCCCGCGCCGGCCAGCGAAGGGTGTGCGCGTGCGTAGCGATCCAAAGCCAAGGAGGCGGCTGTCGAAGAGGCCAGGCCTCCCAGGATCTCGGTCCACAGCACGCCCCCTTTGCGCGCCAGCGATCCGCATGAGAAAGTGGCCCGTTAGCGAGGCTTTACGCTGATGCCGTTGGGTGCCTTACCGACAGGAACGGTCTTCGTCACCTTGCGGTTTTTCAAATCAAGCACCGAAACCGAATTGGCGTAGATGTTTGTCACATAGGCGTTGAGCCCGTCACGATCAACAACCACGCCATGAGCACCGGCTCCAGTGACGAATGTCTTGACGACCTTGAAGCTCTCCAGGTCAATCATGCTGACAGTCTTGCCCGGCATCTTGCGCGTACCCTGGTTGGCCACCAAGAGCATGCGCGAGTCAGGTGTGGCGTACAACTGGATCGGCACCGTTCCTACCGCAACCTTGCGAATCACCTTGCGCGTTGCTGGGTCGATCACGGCAATGGCGTTTTCGTCGGACAGCGAGGCAAAGGCCAAGCGGCCGTCCGGCGTGAAGCCCGTCTGGGCCGGACCTTTGCCGGTCGGCACCTGCGCAACCTCCGTCTGGCTGGCGGTGTCGATGACCGATACCGTGCCACCCTTGAGATTGGCGACGTAGACTTCCTTGCCATTTGGGCTGAACCTAAGACCATGGGGAAACTGACCAACCGGAATCGTCGCCACGTGGCTTCGCACCACTGTGTCAATCACTGTGACGGTGTTGTCGCCCCCATTGGTGACATAGGCCAGGCGACCATCTGGTGACACCACCACATGGGCCGGGTGCATGCCCACCGGCACCTTGGCGACGACCGCGTTGGTCGCGGTGTCGATGGCCCAGATCGCGCCCGGTTTTCCCATCGCCCCGTGGTCGCCTTGGTGGGCCATGCCCTTGTGCGCAGAAACGTCGGCTGCCTGGTCAGGCTCGCCGTTGTTGGTCACCCACACGAGCTTGCCGTCGGGCGACACTTGCACGTTGTGAGGCATCTTGCCGACGCGCACGCTCGTCAGCGTTTTAAGCGATGCCGCATCGAGGACGCTGACCGTGTCAGCACCTTCATTGGCCACATAGACCTGGTCGGCGGCCACAGTGGTTCCAGACCAGGCCAACAGACCGATCTGGGTCGCTACCACTAGACAGTTGAGTTGCCTTCTCATCATGATCCTTCCTTACTTCTTGCCGCGCCGCAGACGCAGCGCATTCCCAATCACCGACACCGAACTTAGGCTCATGGCCAGTGCCGCGATCAGCGGGGACAACAACCATCCAGTGAACGGGTACAGCAATCCTGCCGCGATCGGCACACCGATGCCGTTGTAAACAAAGGCGAACAGCAGGTTCTGACGCATGTTTCGAACGGTGTCGATGGAAATGTCGCGTGCCGCAGTGATGCCGCGCAAATCCCCTTTGACCAGGGTGATCTGGCCGCTGTTCATGGCCACATCGGTCCCGGTGCCCATGGCCACTCCAACATCGGCCTTGGCCAACGCCGGCGCATCGTTGATGCCATCACCGGCCATCGCGACAATGTGGCCCTCTTTCTGGAGACGCTCTACCAGCGCCAGCTTGTCCGCGGGCTTGACTTCGCCATGCACCTCGTCAATGCCAAGTTTTGCACCCACGGCCTTGGCGGTGGTCAGACCATCCCCAGTCGCCATGACGATGCGCAAGCCGCTGGCGTGCAAATTTTGAATAGCTTCCCGCGTGGTCGCCTTGATAGGGTCGGTAACGGCCAGGATGCCAGCCAGTTGCCTGTCCACGGCCAGATGCATCACGCTGGCGCCTTCACTGCGCAGACGCTCGCCATCGATCTTGAGCGCATCACTGACCACGCCCTCTTGCTGCATCAATGCGGTATTGCCCAGCACCAGATGCTTCCCGTCGACCATGCCGCGCACGCCGATCCCGCTGCCGGACTCGAAATCAACCGGCTTGACCAACTCCAAACCTTTGTTGCGTGCAGCGCTGACGATGGCCTCAGCCAAAGGATGTTCGCTGCCTTGGTCCAAACTGGCCGCAAGGCGCAGAACTTCGTCCGCTGCATAGCCCGGTGCCGCAACTGCGGTGTCGAAAGCCGGCTTACCTTCGGTCAAAGTTCCAGTCTTGTCGACAATCAGCGTATCCACCTCGCGCATTTTTTCGATGGCGCCAGCATCACGGAACAGCACTCCCTGTGTCGCAGCCCGCCCTGTGGCCACCATCACCGACATGGGCGTGGCCAACCCCAGCGCACAAGGGCATGCAATGATCAGCACTGCCACGGCGTTGATCAAACCAAAAACCCAGCTAGGCTCCGGACCGAAAAGGCCCCAGACAAAAAAGGTGGCAATGGCGATGAGCAACACCACGACTACAAATTTGCCTGCGACCACATCCGCCATACGCTGCATGGGTGCCTTCGAGCGCTGGGCATTGGCCACCATCTGAACAATCTGCGACAGCATGGTGGCCGCACCGACTCTCTCGGAGCGCATCACCAAGGCACCACTGGTGTTTATCGTGGCGCCAATCACATTGTCACCAGGGCGCTTGGTCACCGGCACAGGCTCACCGGTCAACATCGATTCATCGACCGCACTGCTGCCTTCAGTCACAACGCCGTCGACCGGCACTTTTTCGCCGGGGCGGATGCGCAGCAGGTCTCCGACGTGAACATGATTCAGAGGTACGTCATCTTCGCTGCCGTCCGCATTGATGCGTCGTGCCGTCTTGGGTGCCAAACCGAGTAGCGCCTTGATGGCCGCGGAAGTTTGCGAACGGGCCTTCAACTCGATGATCTGGCCCAACATGGTCAGCGAGATGATGACCACTGCTGCCTCGTAGTAAACAGCCACGCGCCCCATGGAAACAAATGACTCCGGGAACACGCCCGGCGCCACGGTAGCCACGAGGCTGTAGAGAAAGGCTGCGCCCGTACCCAGGCCAATCAGTGTCCACATGTTGGGACTGCGATTGACGAGAGACTGCCAGCCGCGGACGAAGAAGGGCCACCCCGTCCACAACACGAGCGGTAGGGACAGCGCCAACTCGACCCAGGTTTGCGACTTCATGTCAAACCACCCGAGACGATGGCCGAACATGGCAAGAACGGTGACCATGACCGTCAAGGGCAGCGTCCACCAGAAGCGACGCTGAAAATCCTTCAACTCATGGTTGTCTTCCTCATCCAGGGGAATGATGGGCTCCAACGTCATGCCGCACTTGGGACAGATTCCAGGATGATCCTGCCGCACCTCGGGGTGCATCGGGCAGGTGTAGATGGTGCCGGCCGTCTCGGGCGCAGCGTCCTCAGGTGCAGTAGATACAAGGTATTGCAGTGGGTTCGCTGCGAACTTGCCTTGGCACTTGGCGCTACAAAAATAATAAAGCCGACCTTCGTGCGTCGATTTGCGCTCAGACTGCTCCGTGACAGTCATGCCGCACACCGGATCCTTCAGATCCGTTGGCGGGGCTGGCTCGGCAGAGGGGTGACTGCCGTGCTGATGGTGTGCATGCATGTCCATTGTTTATTCCTTGTTGTTGGTGCGCCTGGGCGTCTGCACATGGTTGTCATGCCCACCATGGCCGCCGTGGCCGTGCATCAGGTGCATCAGCGGACAGGCGAGGAGCAACAGGTAGGGCCAATAACCCAGAACATGGCCCCAGTGCTCTCGCAGCAGGTAAAAACCGGCGATCAAGGCAGCCGTTGCCAGCGCCATGCCGGATGGTCTGCGCCATAACAAAGGCAAATGAGAGTCGTTGTCAGGCCGATCCATGGCGTTGCTCGTGCAATTAATGAGGACCAGAGACCACAAACCTTAAGCGGGTTCTGCATGGTCCATGGTGACCCCAAATCACGCAACAGCGTTACTTGGTCGGTGCTGCTGGCAGACGATCCATCATCATCTGCATCATGGATTCCATCATTTCCATGCGCTTTTCCATCATTTGCTGTCGCTCAGCCATGTTGTCAGGCATGCCTTTGCCAACCTGCATGCCGCCCATGCCCTGCATGCCCACGCCCCTCTGCTGCATCATTCCCATTCCGTCCTGCATCAGCTTCATGTGCTCGTCCATGAGCAACTGGCGTTCCTCTGGCGTTTTGGCCGCCATCATTTTTTCGTGCATGGCTTGCATGGCCTTCATCTGCTCGTCCATCTTGGCCATAGCAGCCATCCTCCCCGCACCTGATGGATTCACCGGAGCCTTCATTTGGGTAGACGCCGAGGGTGTGCTGCCAGCAGGGTGATGCGCCTTGTGGTCATCCGCGTTCTGCGCCATCACGCTCAGTGAAAGTAACGCTACACAAATACCGACTAGGGTTTGTCGAATAGCTGACATGATCTTCTCCTTGATCCGGTAAAAAATCTTCGCAGCCAGCATTCAAACCCTCTGTCCGCGACGAATGACGGATTTCATAGGGATTCATTCTGAAGCGCGACCCTGTCAGAAAGCTGTGCGCCAGATTACAAATGTGTTATCTGCGTGTCAGTTGCTCAGAAACTCGTCAAACACGCGTCGTCGCCAGATAGCGGAAAGTGACCGTGAAGACATTGATCGTCGAAGATCGGCCCGAAGCCTGTTCTTGATGAAGCGGCTCGATTAACTCGCCCCGGCAGACCACACATTGCGTCCCATCCGCGAGATGATCAACAAGGCGCTGGTAGAAATGGATGAGTTGTTTGCCCTCATGTGCGAGGCAGACATCAAGGGCGGACACCCCAGCTTGGCACCTGAGAGACTGACCTGCTCAGTGCGAAAGGGCTTTGCTCTGGAGCAAGGGATATTTCAGACCGCTAAGCGTGTTCGTGCGCACTCTCTTGATGGGGCTCATTCCCGTGATCATGCGAGTGTTCACCAAAGCTTCCCACCAGCATGACCAGGCCCATCCCGATGGCCAGCCAGGTAAGCTGAGCCAGCGTTTGACGTGAACTGAGCCGCTTTTGCAGTTGCGGGATCAAGTCGGCCAGCGCGACGTAGATGAAACTGCTGCTGGCAATGACCAGAAAGTACGGCACCCAGTCACGCAACTGCCCCACCAGGAGGTAGCCCACCAACCCACCCAGCGCTGTAACGCCGCCCGCAAGCGAGACCTTGGTGAGCGCCAGGCGGCGGTTGCCAGAAAATGAGCTGCGCAGCACCGCCAGATCTCCCATGTGGTGCGGGACCTCATGCGCCAACACGGCCAACGACGCGATCATTCCGAGGCGAAGATCAGCCATGAAAGCGGAGGCGATCAGCACGCCATCGCCAAAGCAATGGACACTGTCTCCGGCAAGGACGGCCCAGCCACCTCCATGATGCGAGTGTGAGTGTGAGTGTGAGTTTCCATGATGCCCGTGATGCCCATGGCTCGCATGCATGGAGTTGCCGCCTTCATCGCGCATGGCTTCATCCAGCGTGGGTAACTCTGGTGCGTGTTCATGGCCGTGGTGCCACAGCTCAGCCTTATCCAGCAAGAAAAAGAACACCAACCCGCCGAGCAACACCAGAAACAGTGCGTGGGCGTCAATGTGGCTCTCAAACGCTTCGGGAAGCAAGTGAGTAAAGGCCGTAGCCAGGAGCGCCCCGGCCGCAAGGCTCAGCATGTGCTGGGTGTAGCGCGCCAGCACGCCAAAAGAGAGAGCTGCAGCCACCCATACGCTGCCGATACCGGCAAGCAATGTACCCATAAGAATCGATATCAATACCATGGCTTTTCGCGCGTATGCTCCAAAAACTCCGCCATCTCCTGAAATGCAGGTCCGGTTGCTCCTTGGACCAACCGAGCAACAAAAAAGAACCGCCCAAGGGGCGGCTCCAAGAGGCTGACCAACTGCCTCTAGTATGGTGAAAACAGCTGCATTCAAGCGACGCCGTGCTGATTGAACCAGGCCAAGGTTTGCCTTCATCCGCCATTGGTTGGCTGCTCCCCGGCTTTCGCCAAGCTATCTTTCATCTTATCAAGCGTGTCAAGCGGCATGCCGGTGGCGTCATAGGGTGCAGTCTGAAGAGGTCGGAGAAGCCGAATTAAGGATGCCCTGCATAACCCTCGCGAGTCGGAGGTAGTGCGGATCGGGATGAAGCGCAAGGCGTCTTTTTGCAGCCAATAGCCCAGCTATTGGCAAGAAAAGCAACGCAGCGGATCGCCCGAGGCCGTGCTGCCACAGACCGCAGGGAGTTATGCAGGGCATCCTTAAAACCGTTGTCATCCACCGCTTCACTTCGTAGCTTGTTCACGAACTCAGCCCTATCAAGGATAAATATTCTCCTTGGCAGCAGAGCCCCGCAATGCTGGCTATAATCTCGCCTTTGATTTATTTGCCGGCGTAGCTCAGTTGGTAGAGCAACGCACTCGTAACGCGTAGGTCACCAGTTCGATTCCGGTCGCCGGCACCATTTAGAAGTCCGCACAGCTCCATGAACTGTGCGGACTTTTTCTTTTGCGCTCTGAAAAGATGGCCGCGTTGGGCCAAGCAGCCTACTGAGCCTAGATCCGGATCTAGGCTGAGAGGCGAATTCAAAATATTCCCTGCCGGCGGGATCCGCCGGCAAACCGAGTCTGCCGCATTCTCTTGGCTGGCCGGCCGCGCAAAAATCCAAGCCATATCAAAAGGTACCCTTGCGGTTCTCGTAGCAAAGGACGCATCCCCGGTATCCACGACTTTTGAACACAACAGCCCTCTCGCAGAAACTTCGAGAAGCCTCTTATGATGTTCGGGACGCCTCACCCTCCATGTCTGTGATGCCGACACCTGATCCTTACACAGCCCCGAACGAGTTTTTACGTCATTTGCTGAATGCCGCCATTGCCCGCGCGCAAGCTTCACATTGCTTGCCGGGGTACCTGCCCGCGCCACCGAAAGGGCGCACGCTGGTGTTGGGCGCGGGCAAGGCTGCCGGTGCGATGGCACACGCGGTGGAGGCGGCTTGGCCGGCTGGGGCACCGATCTCGGGCCTGGTCGTCACCCGATATGGGCACACTCCGGCACGCCCGGCGGGGCTCGCGCCTCGCATCGAAATTGTCGAAGCCTCACACCCCGTGCCCGATGCGGCTGGAATGCAAGCAGCGGAGCGCCTGCTGGCGCTGACCGAGGGGCTGACGGCTGACGATCTGGTGCTCTGCCTGATCTCGGGTGGGGGTTCAGCTCTGCTGACGCTGCCAGTGGAAGGATTAGACCTTGCCAACAAGCAGCGCATCAACCAGCAGCTTCTCGCCAGCGGTGCCAGCATTCACGAGATGAACACCCTGCGCAAGCATCTCTCGCGCATCAAGGGCGGTCGACTGGCTGCCGCGTGCGGAAACGCCTCAGTGCTCACGTTGGCCATCAGCGACGTGCCGGGCGATAACTTGTCGGTGATTGCCAGCGGACCTACGGTAGCTGATGAAAGCACGTGCGCGCAGGCGCTGGCAGTGGCAAAACGCTACCGAATTGAATTGCCCGCCGCGGTAACGTACGCCCTGGAAAGCGGCGCACTGGAGACTCCCAAGCCTGGGAGTGCAGTTTTTCCCGCCATGCCGTGAAATTGATCGCAACCCCTTGGCAATCGCTTGAGGCAGCGGCCGACCTCTCACGCACCGCCGGCTTGTCCACGTACATTTTGAGCGATGAGATAGAGGGCGAATCGAACGAGGTGGGCAAAGTGCACGCCGCATTGGCGCGAGCGGTGGCGCGCGGCAACGGAGCCTTCGATAGGCCGTGCGTGATCTTGAGCGGCGGCGAAACCACGGTGACCCTCGGACACACCCTGCCCGGCAGTCCTCCAGGCCGCGGCGGACGCGCCAGCGAATTCTGCCTGGGCCTGGCCCTGGCTCTGCAAGGACAAGAGGGCGTATGGGGGCTGGCAGCAGACACCGACGGAATCGACGGGGTGGAAAAGAACGCCGGAGCGCGGGTCACCCCCGACACCCTGATTCGCGCAAGAAACCTGGGGCTGGATGTGAACGACTATTTGGCGCGACATGACGCTTACAGCCTATTCGATGCACTTGGCGACTTGGTCGTAACCGGGCCAACGCATACCAACGTCAACGATTTTCGGGCCTTGCTGGTGACTTAGGGTCTTTTCACCATCTCCTCGCGGCCTGAAGACACAAGACCCCTTTCGCCCGAGACCATTTTTCATTGATATGTATCAATGCTCCCCCCGGCGGGAGCGGCACAGTGTGGTTATGCGGATCCTTATGCCTTCAGATTGGCTAACCGATGCCTGCACTTTACCAGTGGGCACTCAGTTGCTGCAGCGCGCAAGCATCGCGCCGGACGTTCTTTACGTGGACTCCGGGCGCGTGTCCTTGGGTTTGATCGAGAACGGTGTGATGGTGCACCAGATGGGCACGATAGAAGGGCCCTCATGGCTCAATGCAAGCTATGCTGTGCTGGGACGTCCTTCATCAGTCGATGCCGTCGCTGAAACTACTGTTTACGTCCACCGCGTTCCATTGCAACAGTTCGAAGCCAGTCTTTCTGAATTATCCTCAACGGCTCGGACAGTGCTGCACGATGTTGCGCATGCCCACTACTTGCAGACAGAAATGGCCGTCAGCCGCCTGGCCAAGGACGCAGAGGCGCGTTGCGCAGAATGGCTGCTTCGCCACGCCGAACCTGCGGAAGGCGAGCCTGAAAAGTTGGCGGTTCCCCTGCGGCAGCGTAAGCGCATGATTGCCGCACAGTTGGGCATCGCGCCGGAAACGTTCTCGCGTGTGCTGCGCCATCTGCGCGAGCGCCAACTCATAAGTGGCTCAGGACGGACGCTGAATCTGATCAACCCCCATGGGTTGCGCACTCTCGCTGGAGCGTGAGCACCGAGCCTCGCCCATTCAGGGATAAAAAAAGCCCGGAAACCCGGGCTCATGAGAACGCTGAAGTCTAGACTATCAGCCGGTGACGCGGACCGCCCGAAGCTTCAGGGAGAACTCGCGCAGCGCAGCGATGCCGCTTTCTTCAGCGCGTTTGCACCAAGCTTGCAGATCGGCGGTGAGTTGTTCGCGGTTGCGGCCGGTGTTCATCCAGATCTGGCGCAGTTCCTCGCGCATGGTGACCATTTTGTCGAGAACCGGCCAAGTGGCGCGCGCCTTCGTCAGTTGCTCCACTGCGGAAGCTGGCACTTTCTCTGCATCGCGGTGCAGCCAGCGCGTGGCAGCTTTGACAATCTGCGCATCTACGGCGCCAGCCTTCAGTGTTCCGACTTCCTTGGCGAGTTGGTCACGCATCTGCCCTGCATAGCCGGCCATGACTTCATAGCGATGTGCAATAACGGCTTCAAGGGTTTTCTCGTCCGCCACCGGACGCACTTCGCCATAGGCCAGGCGCGGAGGCGTTTTCTTGGGCTTGGCCAAGCCTAGCTTTGACAACAAAGAGATGTAAACCCAGCCAATGTCAAACTCGTAAGGCTTGACCGAAAATTTGGCCGACGTGGGGTAAGTGTGGTGGTTGTTGTGCAGTTCCTCGCCGCCAATGATGATGCCCCAAGGAATCAGGTTGGTGCTGGCGTCTTGCGCCTCGAAGTTGCGATAACCCCAGAAATGGCCCACGCCGTTGACGACGCCAGCAGCCCAGAACGGGATCCAGGCCATTTGCACAGCCCACAGCGCAGCGCCCAAGGCGCCGAACAAGGTAACGTCGATGATCAGCATCATGCTGATGCCCAACACCGAGCGACCACTGTACAGGTTGCGCTCAAGCCAGTCGTCAGGGGTGCCATGGCCATAGCGGCTCAGGGTGTCCTGGTTCTTGGCCTCGGCCCGATAGAGCTCCGCGCCTTCCCACATGACCTTCTTCAGGCCATAGATTTGGGGGCTGTGTGGATCTTCAGCCTGCTCGCACTTGGCGTGGTGCTTGCGATGAATTGCCGTCCATGCCTTGGTGGTCATGCCGGTGGTCATCCACAGCCAGAAACGGAAAAAATGCTGCACTGCCGGATGAAGGTCAAGTGCGCGGTGCGCCGAATGCCGGTGCAGATAGATGGTAACGCTGGCAATGGTGATGTGCGTGAGCACCAAACCAATCAGCAGAATCTGCCACCAGGCAAGATCAAGCACGCCGTTGGCTAACAAATCCACTATTCCGTTCACCACTGGAGAATCGAAAAGAAACGTCATAAAAGGGGGTATCTTTACAAGAAAATCCCCGCTCAGTGCGGGAACTTTGTGCGCCACCGCCGGCGCTAGCTGGCAGGACAACCTGCCCTTCCCTATTGGAGAAGAATCCGCCAGAAAAGCTCTATTTTAGATTGTTCAGCACAAAAATGGGTCATTTCAGACCCAACAGAAGGGCTTGTAGCCTGCTTTAACTCAAATTTGCGTCAGATTTACGGCAAATTTGCGAATTTTTTACTTACGAACCCAGACGGAAGCGAAAAAACCGTCTGTGCCATGCCGGTGCGGCCACAAGCGCAAATATTGGCCATCGGGCGAACAAAGGCTTTCTGCCTGCGCCACACGCAAGCCACTCAGTATGCCAGCCACACCCAACGGCTCGAACTCCCTGTTCGCAGCGCCAAAGGCTTCGGCAACGGCCTCGTTTTCCTCCCGCAGCAGGCTACAGGTCGCATAGACAATCCGCCCGCCCGGCTTCAGCAGACGCGCTGCGGCCGCCAGGATGGACTGCTGTTTTTGTTGCAGGGACTGCACTTCAGCGTAGGTGACTCGCCATTTCAGGTCAGGACTGCGACGCAGCGTGCCTAGCCCCGAGCAAGGTGCGTCAACCAGCACGCGATCCATTTTTCCGGCCAACCGCGTCAGGCGTGCATCGTTTTCATGGGCAATGGCACTTGGGTAAACGATGCTGAGTCCGCTTTTGGCGAGCCTGGGCTGCAAGCCTTGCAGCCGATGCGCGGAGGTGTCGAAGGCATAAAGCCGCCCGATATTGCGCATGGCGGCTCCAATGGCGAGGGTTTTGCCCCCGCCGCCAGCACAAAAGTCCGCCACCATTTCACCACGCCGAGGTTCAAGCAACAGCGCCAGCAGTTGCGAGCCCTCGTCCTGCACTTCAATGGCTCCGCGCTGATACGCATCCAGCTTGGCCAGAGAAAGCTTGCCTTGCAACCTCAACCCCCAAGGCGAATAAGGGGTGGGTTCGCTCTCAATGGATTGTTTTGCCAGCTCCGCCAGGATGTGGGTGCGCTTTTCCTTCAACAAGTTAACTCGCACGTCCAGGGGCGCCGTCTCCAGCAGGGCATCGGCCAACGGAAGAAGATCGTCGCCTATCTGGGCCTGCAAGCACTCAGCCAACCATTCTGGCAAGTTGTGGCGGCAGGCGGGCGGCAATTCTGCCAGCGGCACCTGTGCGTCCTGCAAACAACGCTCCAGCCAGGCTGCTTCGTCGGCCTCCAATGCGAGGGCCCAGCGGCCAGCGTCGGGTTTGCCCAACGCCAGGGCCAGGACAGCCAATCGGCGCTCGCGTGGCCCCTTGCCGGTGTCTGCCAAGCGGCCGTACCAACGCATTCTGCGCAGCACAGAATAGACAGCATCTGCCAAGAGCGAGCGCTCGCGCGGACCCAAGGCGCGCTGCTCACGGAAAAAACGCTGTGCCGTCGAGTCAAACGGATGCTCAAACGTGAGCGCCTGCCGCATAAGCTCAGTGGCGGCGCCAAGCAAGAATTTGGAATGCATGGATCGATTGTCTCTGGCTACGCCGTTTGCAGCCACTCAGCCACCGCACGGGGATAAATCAGGTGCTCCTGAGACAATACCCGGGCAGCCAGTGTGTCCGCGGTGTCGCCAGGGAGCACCGGCACCGCGGCCTGAGCCAGGATGGGCCCATGATCTAGCTCCGCCGTCACCAGATGCACTGTGACCCCGGCCAATTTGCAGCCGGCGTCTATGGCACGCTGGTGTGTGTGCAGCCCCGGAAAGGCGGGCAATAAGGAAGGATGAATATTAACAATGCGCCCGGCATAGTGCGCCACGAACTCGGGGGTCAGGATCCGCATGAATCCTGCCAACACCACCAGAGTGGGCTCGTGCACGTCGATTGCTTCGCGCAGCGCAGCGTCGAATTCAGCGCGGCCCGAATAGGCTTTGTGGTCGACCACTGCGGTGGCAACGCCCGCTTCGGCGGCCGTCAGCAAGCCCTTGGCGTCTGGCCGGTTGCTGATGACCGCTGCGACACGCGCGCCAAGCCGTGTTTGCCAACGTTCGCGTTCAGCGGCATGCAAAATGGCCGCCATATTGGAGCCGGTGCCGGAAATCAGGATAACAATGTTCTTCATGATGTTTCAAGGCCGATTATCCTAGGCAAATGAGCCTCCGACATTTGACCCCCATAGAAGCGCGCGTGCTGGCCACCCTGATGGAGAAAGCGCGCACCGTACCAGACACCTACCCACTGTCCCTCAACGGCGTGGTTACAGGCTGCAACCAGAAAACCAGCCGTGACCCCGTCATGAACGTGAGCGAAGCCGAGGCTCAGGAAGCTCTCGACGATTTGCGCTCCCTGGGCTTGGTGCGCGAGGCCAGCGGAGGCCGGGTCGCACGATATGAGCATAATTTTCAACGAGGCGTGGGCGTGCCTGAGCAATCTTCAGTGCTGCTGGGCCTGCTGATGCTGCGCGGGCCACAAACGGCGGGTGAACTTCGAATCAACACGGATCGCTGGTACCGCTTTGCCGACATTTCCTCCGTGGAGGGCTTCCTCGAAGAACTGATGGAACGCTCGGAAGAAAAAGGGGGGCCGCTGGTGGTTCGGCTTCCGCGCGCGCCCGGCACGCGTGAGGATCGCTGGGCACATCTGCTTTGCGGGCCCGTATCCGACGTACAGGCCCCTTCTGGCAGCGGAGTGGCGCGAGCTGCCGCGGGCCCTGTAGATGACCGGTTTTCCGCACTGGAGGCCGAAGTTGCATCGCTGAGAAGCACGGTGGAGCGCCTTTGCGCCGAGTTGGGGATTTCGATCTCCGAGGGACCGGCAGAATCCGCCAATAATACGAACTAAACCTCGAACGAAAACTGACAGGAGCACGTTAGATGGATCTCGCATTTACGCCGGAAGAACAGCAGTTTCGCGAAGAAATTCGCGCCTGGGTGGCGCAAGCACTTCCCAAGGAACTTGCTCACAAGGTTCACAACGCCCATCGTCTTTCGCGTGAAGACATGCAAGGCTGGGCCAAGATTCTGGGCAAAAAGGGCTGGCTGGGCTATGGCTGGCCCAAGCAGTTCGGCGGCCCCGGCTGGAACGCAGTGCAGAAGCACCTGTTCGAGGAAGAGCTGGCCATGGCCGGCGCACCACGCATCGTGCCATTCGGCCCCGTGATGGTGGCCCCCGTCATCATGGCTTTCGGCAACAAGGCGCAACAGGAGCGTTTTCTGCCCGGCATTGCGAGCGGCGAGGTCTGGTGGAGCCAAGGGTATAGCGAGCCAGGCTCAGGCTCTGACCTGGCTTCGGTTCGCACCAAGGCCGAGCGCAAAGGCGACAAATACATCGTGAACGGGCAAAAGACCTGGACAACGCTCGGTCAGCACGGCGAATGGATGTTCAACCTGGTCCGCACCAGCAATGAAGGCAAGCCGCAAACGGGCATTTCCTTCCTGTTGATCGACATGAAATCCCCCGGCGTGAGCGTTCGGCCCATAAAACTCCTCGACGGCGAGTGTGAAGTCAACGATGTCTTCTTCGACAACGTGGAAGTACCCATTGAAAACCTGATCGGCGAAGAAAACAAAGGCTGGACCTACGCCAAGCACCTGCTTAGCCACGAGCGCACCAACATCGCCGATGTCAACCGTGCCAAGCGGGAGCTGGAGCGCCTAAAGCGCATCGCCAAAGCTGAAGGCGTCTACGACGACCTGCGCTTTCGCGACCAGATTGCCCTGTTGGAGGTCGACGTGGTGGCACTGGAGATGCTGGTGCTGCGAGTGCTCTCAGCTGAGAAATCGGGCAAGAACTCGCTCGACATCGCAGGCCTCTTGAAAATCAAGGGCAGCGAGATCCAGCAGCGCTACACCGAGCTGATGATGCTCGCAGCGGGACCTTACAGCCTGCCCTTTATGTTCGAGGCGATGGAAGCCGGCTGGCAAGGCGACCAGACCGCTGCCGCAGGGTTGCAAGGCTTCCCAGGTGGCGAGTTGGCCAACGCGCCATTGGCCGCCAATTACTTCAACTATCGCAAGACCACCATCTACGGCGGCTCCAACGAAGTGCAACGGAACATCGTCGCCCAGACGGTGCTGGGCTGAGACTCGCTGAAAGGAACACGACATGGATTTCGATTTCTCCGATGATCAACAAGCCCTGCGCGACGCCGTTGCCAAATGGGTTGAAAAAAGCTACGACTTTGAGCGCCGCCGCAAGATCGTGGAAGGTGGCGGGTTTGACCGGGGTGTCTATAACGAGCTGGCCGAACTCGGCCTGACAGGTATTTACATCAGCGAAGAACATGGCGGCCTGGGCATGGGACCCGTGGAAGCCATGGTGGTCATGGAAGAGCTCGGCCGCGGAATTGTCTGCGAGCCCTTGGCTCAAGCCCTGATCATCGGCAGCGTGATTCAGGCCCACGGCAGCGAAAACACCCAGTCCTGGCTTCCCCGGATCGCGGCCGGTGAGGCGCTCGTGGTCCTGGCGCACCAGGAGCGCAAAGCCCGCTACAACCTGGGCGTTTGCGAGGCTCACGCGGAAAAGGCAAACGGCGGCTACACAGTCACCGCGCTGAAGAGCGTTGTTCCTGCCGGCGACCAGGCGGACGCTTTCGTCGTGCCCGCCATGTTGGAAGGCAAGATGGCGCTCTTCCTGGTGGAGCGCGCGGCCCCCGGCGTCAGCACGCGCGGCTACCACACGCAGGACGAAGCACGTGCGGCCGACCTCAAGCTTGACAAGGCGCCTGCGCAGCTGATCACTGCTGAGGGTCTTCGAGCACTGACCTACGCAGTGGATCTGGGCATCGCATGCACTTGCGCCGAAGGTGTCGGTGCCATGGAGAAGACGCTCGCTCTCACCGTGGAATACATGAACCAGCGCAAGCAGTTCGGCGTGGTCATTTCAAGTTTCCAGGCGCTTCGCCATCGCGTGGCGGACATGAAAATGCAGCTGGAGCTGGCTCGCAGCATGAGCTACTACGCCAGTCTGAAACTGGGGCAACCGGAAGCGGAGCGGCGGCAGGCCGTTTCGCGCGCCAAGGTGCAACTGGGGCAGTCCCTGCGTTTTGTTGGACAGCAGTCGGTGCAATTGCATGGCGGGATCGGTGTGACCGACGAATACATCGGAAGCCATTATTTCAAGAAACTCACGCAACTTGAAATGAGCTTTGGCGACACCATGCATCACCTGGGAGAGGTGTCTGCGCGCATGCAGGAAACAGCTGGAGTGTTTGCTTAATTGATCTAATGGGAGGGCGCCCGCGCCCTCGCTATGATCTGCGGCTGCGCGAAAGCCCGCATGTCCACCTCACGCCCCTCCAGCTCTCACCGTCGCCTCCTCTGGCTCGTAGCCATTGGCTTCTTCATGCAGACGCTGGATGGCACCATTGTCAACACCGCGTTGCCTGGCATGGCGCACAGCCTGGGGGAAAGCCCGCTGCGCATGCAGTCGGTGGTGGTTGCTTATGCGCTGACGATGGCAGCACTCATTCCTGCCTCGGGTTGGCTGGCCGACAGATTCGGCACGCAACGCGTTTTCCTGATGGCCATCGTTCTGTTCACGCTGGGTTCGGCAGCGTGCGCGGCATCCACGCAACTGGATCAGTTGGTGGCGTCGCGCGTGCTGCAAGGCGCGGGTGGCGCCATGCTGCTGCCCGTTGGGCGTCTGACCGTGCTTAGAGCGGTGCCCCGAGACAAGTTCCTGGAGGCCATGAGCTTTGTCGCCATTCCCGGCTTGGTGGGACCCCTGATAGGCCCTACCCTGGGCGGCTGGATCACGGAAGCACTTTCGTGGCACTGGATTTTTCTCATCAACTTGCCTGTGGGCATCGTCGGCGCATTGGCCACCCTGTGCTGGATGCCTAACCTGCGAGGAGATTCGAAGCATCGCTTTGATCTTTCAGGCTACCTGCTGCTCACGGGTTCGATGCTGGCCATATCGATCTCGCTGGACGGCCTGTCGAGCCTGGGGCTCCGGCACGCCACCGTGCTGGTGCTGTTGCTGGGCGGCCTGGCCGCGCTGGCGGCATATTGGCTTCACGCGCTCAAGCACCCCGCACCGCTCTTTTCTCCGCGGCTTTTCGAGATGCAAAGCTTTCGCGTGGGTCTGCTGGGCAACCTCTTTGCACGCATTGGCTCGGGGGCCATGCCGTACATGATTCCGCTTTCCATGCAATTGGCCATGGGCTATAGCCCAGCGCAGGCCGGGATGCTGATGCTGCCGGTTGCCTTGGCCAGCATGGCCACGAAGCGGCCTGCCACCTACATCATCAGACGCTTCGGATACCGCCGCGTTCTGGGCGGCAACACACTCCTGCTTGGTCTTCTGATGGCCAGCTTCGCGCTGATGTGGCCCGAGCAGCCTGTCTGGCTCCGTGTGTTGCAGATGGCGTGCTTCGGCGCCGTCAATTCGATGCAGTTCACAGCGATGAATACCGTCACACTGAAAGACCTCGACGTTTCGCGCGCGAGCAGTGGCAACAGCATGCTCTCGATGGTGCAAATGCTCTCCATGAGCCTGGGCGTCACGGTGGCGGGGGCGCTTCTGGCACTCTTCCAGGGGTGGTTTGCCACCGCCGACCCGGGCCAGACGCTCAGCGCGTTTCGCGCCACCTTCGTCTGCATTGGCATCATTACGGCATGGACCGCCTGGATTTTCTGGCAATTGGGTGACGACACAGACAGTCGGACGCCGCGTGAGCACGACGCGGTGGATCCAGGCTAGACGCCTCCGACTGGGTGCTCAATGCACACTTGAACCAGCCTCAATCGTGCAGCCTTGAATTCTTGGGCAAGTGCGCCATCAAAAACTCTTATGCTGAGAAAAATTTGTCAACAAAAGACAGTGTGACTGAGTGATTTTCTTGTAGTTTAGGATACCTGCGACAGTGGTTCGTCAACAACTTGCGTCAACGCACAGCTTTGTTGACAGATTTCGACAGTGGTGTTCAGCCGAACTTCTTCGGCTAGGCCTGCATCGTTTTCAATCCACCCATGCCTTGACCCATTCAAATTTTCCAAGCGTGGAGCCATGACCGTTGTGAGTCGGCATCAACAAATCGCCGTCTTCACTCGGATACTTCTCAGCCGCGTTGACATGGAGAGATGGGGTTCGAGTGTCAGCCTGCAAAAACACTTGCGATGCTTTGCACGTTGCGGCATTGTGGTCCGGTAGTTGGCGAGATTTGATGGCCTGCTGGGCAAGTGCTCGGGCCAACAGTGCCGTTGTGTGAACAGCTTGTTCGTCAACTTCAAGAATGCTGAGCAACGCGTAAAACCAGTAAGAGTTCAGATGCCCCTCGAACGCCTCGAGGGACGTCAGAAAGCGCTTAGCGTCGCCGACCGACACAAAGCATTGCTTGACCCATGACGCCTGCTCAATGTTGCAGGCGTGCGCTGCCGCCGCGATGTTGTCGAGAACTGGGCGAATATCGCGGTCCTCCGCACCCCACCTGTGCCTGTTGGGTTGCGTATTCAAGTACAGCCTCATGCCTCGCTCAGTCCAAAAAAACTTGGTCTTGTTTTCGAGGCAGAAAATCCCATATTTTGGATTTTTAGTCTGCTTGTGAATGGTGAAATTTTGGGCATGCATACCTAACCAAACGAGCTGCACACCCCGAAACCCGCACCGGTGTCGGTGGGAGGGGAACCGGCGGCGTTCATCTTGCAAGTTGATGACCGCCAGCGTGGGCGGTCCAAAAAATGAGGAAGTTTAGTTCCTATTTTAGAGATGTCGTTCGCACAAGATGTTGGCCACAAGCTCCTAACAGGTTGCTGAAATACTGTCGGAGGGCTTGAGAAATGACAACTTTGGGGGTGCCTCACCCCTCACCAGGCTCGAAAAAATCGCTTGTAGCCCGTTTTGAGCGGTCGATTTTCTTGGCTGCATATGGGCAAACCAGTATTTCAGCAACCTGTTAGGCACTTATCGCGTTGAGCGACGGTTATGCCTTAACAGTTCATCTGGCGATGTGATGCGGGGGTGTCAGAGAGCAGCCTGAGAGCTGTCGTTCGCACGATAACTTGAACCTGACAGGCGGCCAAAAACAAAGGCTTAGCACGGTGTCAGCATCGCCGAATCAAGCCCATTTCGCCCGATAAGTTGAACCTTTTCAGACTTTCCGCCCGATAACTTGACACTCGAATCAAAGTGGCCTCGGTGCTCACCGGGTCCATCGGATTGCCTGGTTCAGCGTTGTTGGGCACCAGCCGGCTTGGAATGTTCGAGCCCGGCCATGGAACCACGCTGGACATCGCAGGTCAGGACCTGGCCAACCCGCTGGCATGCATACGCGCTGCGGGTCTCGTGGTCAGACATTCGCTTGACTGGCCAGACCTTGACAACCGTATTGAGAATGCAGTGACTCAGGTACTCAGTGTCGGGTTTGACACACGAGAGATGCGCGGGTGTGGCTCCACGTTGGGTACCGAAGCCATAGGCGCCGCTGTCGTGGAAGCTCTACGCTTCTGAGTCATGACGGAAGAGAAGCGATTCGCCAGTGTGTGGGGCGCCATTGAAGTTACCCCACAGGATGCTGCCAGCATGCCTGCTCGGTCCGCATTGATGATGAGCCTGACCGAGGTCATTCGTCAGCAGGCAATAACCCAAGCGCAGGCCGCAGAGCTGTTTGGAGTGACGCAGCCTCGAATATCAGACTTGATGAACGGCAAGGTGAATCTGTTTTCACTGAACACGTTGCTTGAAATGGCGGCAACTGCGAGGAAGACGCCACAGTGAATACCACCAAGCCCAATCCGGTCAGACGCACAACTCATCGCGCCCTCACCTAAACTTTACGCCGCATTGCACCAGCTAGGCTCGCAAAGCGAAAAGCGGGATGCCATCATTCAGTGGACCGTCCAGGCCTCTCCAACCGGGTAGAAAATGCAGTAACTCAGGCTCTCATCCCGAAGGTGCGGGATTGTAATTACCTTGTCGTTTCCGCAGCCCCAGAAACTTTTACAACCTCCCGCCACTTATTAGATTCAGCAACAAGGAAGCCCGTCAATTCTGACTTCGGCATATCCATAGGTTGAAGGCCAAGGTCGTTGAGGCGTTTGCGGACATCAGGCATTTTCATAATAACTTCAACTTCTTCGTTCAAGCGTGCAACTATAGCTGGTGGCAACTTACTGGGGCCCACTAGCAAAATCCATCCTTGATAGTCGAATCCAGGAATGCCCTGCTCGGCAATTGTCGGGACCTCAGGCATAGATGGAATACGCTTTGCGGAAGAAACCGCGAGTGCTTTGACACGCCCGGAGTTGAGCGCAGACTGTACTACTGGAACGTTATCGGAAATAAAATCAATCTGCCCTCCCACCAAACTCATCAGCGCCTGCGAGCCACCTTGGAAAGGTATGTGTTCAGCATTCAATTTAGCATCACTGACCATTTTGGCGATGACCAAATGCGGCGTAGTGCCATTGCCGCTTGAACCGTAATTCACCGGCTTACTAGCCTTGCGAGCGTACTCAAGGAACTCCTTGAAATTGGCTACAGGCAAACTATTGCGCACTGTCAGTACCTGGGGTGCGTACGCAACTGCACCGAGAGCAACAAAGTCTTTTGAAGGGTTATACGGCATCGAGTCCGGTCGAAGCCATTGGCCGATTGACAAAGGGCCTGTAGAACCCATTCCCAAAGTGTAGCCATCAGGAGCAGCATTCGCAACAGCCGCTGTACCAATGGTGCCACCCGCACCGACTTTATTTTCAATCACAACTGGTTGGCCAAGACGACTTTCCAGCTTTTCACCCAAGATGCGCATAGACACATCCGAGGAGTTGCCAGCCGGAAATGGCACCATAATTTTAATAGGGCGTTCGGGCCATTCGGCATAGGCGGAGACAGAGCTCGCGAGCAATGCAAAAAGGGCAAAGAATGGAGCAATATATTTCATTGATTACTTTCGACAATAAATCAAAATAAAGCGCATGCGCATTTCAAATTCGCGATGCTCATCGAAGGCGTTTATACACCCGCATCCAATTCGACATATTTAGTCGCACCCGACAAGTTCCCAAGGGTTGCGCCGGCATGAATCTTTTTGATATTTTCTATTCCACGTGCCTGCTTAGCCAGCGCAGCATCGGCAACTTCTTCGACCTCGTCGGGCGGAATAACAAGAACACCATTTTCATCCGCCAAAATAATGTCCCCAGGGTTTACCGCCACCCCACCACAAGAAACCGGGTAGTTAAGCATGCCTCCCAAGTTATAAATGCGGGTAGTTATTGGTGAAATACCGCGGCACCACACTGGGAACTGCAGCTCAGCTATTTCCAGCGGGTCGGTGCACATTCCATCGATGATGGCCGCAGTGGCACCAGCTTTGTGCGCTGCATTAGTCACGCCACCACCCCAGCAGGCATGCTTTCTGTCACCAAGTCGGTCGATAACGACAATATGGCCAGGTTTTAGCAACCCAAGCGTGTGATGCAACAACGTTGAATCTTGCGCTGGAAGCGCCAGCGTGACTGCGGTCCCCACTAGCCGTTTGGTGTGACCGAGGGCCTGGATACGTGCATCCATAAAACCCCAGTGACGAAAATGTCCCACGGTCGCGGTTTCGACTTCAGCAAGCCGTTGTTTAACCGGTTCCGAAATCGGCTCGGGCATTGGTCTAATATGGAATTTTTTCATTTCAAAGCACCTTGTGTGATTGCAAAGGAATATCCTTGCGAACCTTCGCAATGACTTCCTTATCGAGCCATGCCGAAACCGTGCCTACGTCATCAGACGCTTTTGCAATAACGTGCCCCCAAGGGTCGCAGACAAGCGAGTGGCCGTATGTGTTCCGCTTTTCTCCACCTTGGTCGAATTGACCAATCATGGCTGCGGCAAGAAAGTAGCTCTGCGTCTCGATTGCCCGCGCACGACACAGAACGTCCCAATGGTCCTTGCCAGTTTGCAGGGTAAATGCAGCGGGCAAGACCATCACATTTGCACCCTTTTTAACAACTGTTGAAACAGTTCTGGGAAACGCAGGTCATAGCAGATGGCCATTCCCAGCTTGAAGCCATTGACATCAACGACGACAACCTCCGACCCCGGTGTTACAGCATCGGATTCGCCGTAACGCATTCCGTCCGGAGTGGTAATGTCGAATAAATGTATCTTGCGATACCGGCCGATTTCCTCCCCCTTCGGATTGAACACAACGCTGGTGTTGTAGACCCGCTTCTTGTCTTCAGTTGCCTCGTAGAAGCTACCGGTATGAACATGAATACCGCAGTCCAGCGCCAACTTACGGCACATGTCATAGGCTGGACCGCCTTGGAAACCCTCGCCCGCAGCTACCTTCTGAGCCAAAGTGCCACCGTGCCAGTCAAAGTGCTCAGGAAACACCACCAACTCGGCACCATCGCGGTCAACAGCAATCCGCGCTATTCGGTCAGCTGTGGCACAGTTCTGCGCCTTATCAGGCACAGAATTCATTTGGATAAGATTGACTCTCATTATTGGTCCGAAATATGTGTGGGTTGGTCCTGCCAAGCGTGGGCCGGGTCGACTGCTTCGCAGAAGCTGGCAGCGGCCTGCCGCGCAAGGCTCGCGACTGCGCGCGGAATTTCAGTGCCGCCATCTTTCGAGAAAATGGCTGCGTAGTGAACGCTTGTGTACCGCTTAACAGTTGGTAGGAGCACCAGCAAGCCTTGCGCCAACTCTGCTTTAACAGATACGATGGGTACAGCAGAAATACCCAATCCAGCGACGGCAAGTTGCACATTGCCGTAACTGCCATTTGTGGCATGTACACCGGCAACTTGATTAACGCCAGAGAAGTAGGATTCGACACGCATTTGCGAATCCGTACCAGAGGGATAGCCGACGAAGGGATAATTTGCCAGCTGCTCTACAGCCAGCGGATTTTTGACATCTACACCTAAGGTTGGACTTGCAACCAAGCCCATCGCAAAACTGCACAGAGGAACGATTTCATAGCTTGGGTCTTGTGGCCAAGAGGAGGTCAGAAGAAGGTCAAGCCTTCCACCTTTCAAATCTTTTATTAGCCTGTCGGCCATGTCCACGGTGACGGACAATGAAACGTGTGGGTACTCTTCTCGGAGCGTCTTCACAAGATATGGGAAGACCGTTGGCGTCAAAGTCGTTACCAAGCCGATGCGTAGACTTCCTCTCAACTTCGACGGGTCAAGCATCACGCGTCGAAGTCTGTGATAAGACTCCACGATTTGCCCCGCTTCTTCTATGAATCGAATGCCCTCAGGCGTGGGCTCAAAGCCCTGACCAGACTTCTCAAACAGCTTGACTCCTAAATCCTGTTCCAAAGCAGCGATACGGCTCGAAATCGCTGTATGCGTGATGTACAACTGTTCGGCTGTGGCCTTCAAGGTCCGCAGCTTCGCCAACCAAAGAACAGTTTCTAGGAATCGAATGTTCATGCCAGTGCTTCTTCGGGGAGGAACGAGGAGACGCGCGCCATAAGCGGCGGTTCGCCTTCCAGCGTGGTGCGGTACATTGTGCGAACGTATTTCTCAGCGTCGTAGCCCGTTGCACAGTGCTGCGTGCATCGGTTATCCCAGAGGATGGCGTCGCCCGATTGCCAAACTTGGCGAAAGATGAAACGCGGCTGCTGGACAAATTCCTGCAGATACTTCACCAGCCCGCGACCTTCCTCCTGCGGCAGTCCCTCGATATCGCAGGCCCAACGCCCTATGTAGAGGGCAGTGCGACCACTGAAAGGGTGCTTGCGGGCTAACGGGTGGTACACGTCGGGACGAGCGAGCTTCTGCTCTTCCGTCAATGGGGCCATCAATGGGTAGTGAGTTTCGTGCAAATCGATACGGCTGTAGCGAGCACGTCGGCCCGCTATCCGGGTCTTCATATCGTTGGGCAACGCCTCGTAGGCTGCATACATATCTACCCACAGCGTGTCGCCTCGCTCGGGCGGACACACCTTGCCGTACAGCATGGACCCGGCATTCGGAATAGCCTTGTCTTCGCCATCGGTGTGAAAGCCTTCACCAACGCGCATCAAACCAGCTGCCGTACCGCCTTTTTGCACGGGGTTGAGTGGGTCTTCCTTACTGGCGTTGGAAATCACGAAAACCTCTGGATATCCATCGAGATTGCAACTCAGCGGCTCCATGATGTGTGTCGGACCGAGGCGGCGGGTAAACGCAACGTGCTCTTCAGGCGTCATGTCCAAGCCTCGAAAGCGAAGGACAGAATGCTTATGCCACGCATCGACGATGCCTTTCAAATCAGCTTCGCTTACCTGCATGTTGCGTGGCACATCACTGATGTCAGCGCCGAAGCCATTTTCAAAGGGTGTCACTTTCATTTTTACGCCTTCCGTTGATGGGATTCGGCGAATTTTGGTCACACGGCTGAAATATGTCGAACGTGTTTTTTTGCACCCTATGCAGCTTTTTCTTTCAAGCAAGCTGCGGGTCAAACACCTGTTCTGGACGCCTTAGGACCATCGACTTAGTCAAGACACGCGGTTGCCATCTGCGACGGCTTGAGTCTGCAGCCTGTTGTGCAACATCCAAAGGCCCACACTGTCGAGCGAACTTGTCACGCCACCAGGAAATGGGTTGCTCAAGGCGCTGGTTCGGTCGGGTCAGCTGATGGCGCTGAGAAAACTGGCTGCAGCTATGGACCTCCTAGCTGCACGCGCCCACCCCTACCTTGTGAGCCTCTGCAAAATCGGGCTAATGGAACAGGTCCCAGACACCAGCCACTACCGTTTGCATAGCTTGGCCATCGAGGCTGAACTCATCAGCCTCCCACATGTTGAACCGCCCCGGCTTTCAAGGAGGCCAGTTGGTTTGAGTTGACACCTCTGCCGAGGTGTTGCTGTTGGCGAGTTGCCTCCAGTAGTTTGCCTCAGCCTCTGCCGGAGGGATGCCCCCAATCGGCGTGAGCAGTCGGACGTGGTTGAACCAGTGCACCCACTGCAAGGTGGCCAGCTCCACGGATTCCCTGGTCTTCCAGGGTCCCCGGCGGTGAATCAGCTCGGCCTTGTACAGCCCGTTGATGGTCTCGGCCAGCGCGTTGTCGTAGCTGTCGCCCCGACTGCCCACCGAGGGCTGTATTCCCGCCTGGTCCAGACGTTCGGTGCAGCGTATGGAAACGTACTGACTGCCCCTGTCGGAATGGTGCGTCAAGGCATGGGCTGGGTCCTCTTCGAGCTTCTGAGCGGTATCGGGACCGAAGAACTGGAGCACTTTGCGGCCTAGCGCCAGGTCAAAGCCCTGAGACTGCAGCCACTGCAACGTGCGACTGTCGCCGTGCTGTGCCCAGGCAGCTGCTACCTGGGCTGCGCTGTCCGGCGTCAGGACCGTGGCCAGTTCGGCTACGTTGCCGCTGTCGAGGAGGGTATAGAGGTCTTCTCCGAATGTCTCCCAGAGCTTGCGGGCCTTGACCTGGCCGATGCCCTCGAAGGCCGAACTATCGGCCATGAAGGCGACGATATGCTCGCCCGAAGGGCGAAGCAGAACCGCCGTAGATGCATCAATCTGCGTTTCGGTCAATTGGTAACCGTTGACCGCGAGCAGGCGCGTGGAAGTCTCGCCAGACACCAGCCACCATTGTCCGGGCTCGACGCGAGAGCCGCCCAGCGCAGTACCGCACGCCTTGACGACGAAGTAGCCGGTGGCATCCTGCACCCGGCCTTGCGCGTCAATGGGCTTGGCGGAGAAGATGCAGCCACCAAAGCCTCGGGGGTTTTGGCTGCGGATTGAGGTGACCCGTAGGACTTGCTCGACGGTCAACGCGGCAACCTTCCGGTCTGGGCCAGGGCTTCGCGCAGGACGGAGTATTTCTCAACGGTGCGCTTCAACTCGGCCACCTCTGCCTTGAGGCCGGCATTCTCCTGCTCTAGGCGCCGCAGGCGCTCGGCATCTTGAACGGCACGAAGGCGGCCAGGTTCGCGAGTCAACGGCGCCTGCGGCGCCTCGGGGTCTCGCTGGGCGGCATCTGGCAGGACCCCGCGAAGACGCAGGTTATCCTCCAGCTCACGCAGTGCGGCCTTGATGCGAGGGTTCTGGTCGAGCGCCGATTTCGCAAAGCCACACTCCTTGGCAACCTCGTTGCGCGACAACACACCGCGACTGGCTATTGCCCGGAGGTCGTCATCGGTCTTGCTGGCGACCCAAGTAGTGAAAGTCTGGACGTTCTTTTCAGCCAGTTGCTGCCCGCTCAACTTAACTGTACCGCTCACGGCGCGTTCCCCTTGCGACCGTCGTTGCGAATGTCCGTCGGGTCGCAGCTTGCCATTCGTACCCTTTTCCGAACTCATCGCCGTCTCCGGTTCAAGTCCTCCATCGTCACCCTGGTACGGTCACGCTGCGCGACAGGTAAAGGTTGGTCGAGGAAATCTTTGTCTAGCCCGCGCGTGTAGGCGTTGTGTGCCCATCGCACGAACTGCTCGAGCAGTCGGTTGTTTTCCGAGACCAGCCGGAGGTTTTCGGCCTCAAGGAGCGCAAGGCGCTGCAGCGCGGCGTCAAGCTCCGGCGAGGCATCGCCTCGCCGCGGGCGTCCTGCTTGTTGAGCCAGTCCTGCGAGCGATTTCTTGCGGAGGCGGAACGCTTCAGCAATCCGCGTGTGATTGTTCAGCGCCTGGCGCGTGTACCGCTGTCGCAGCCGTCGCTCGACCGCTTCTAGGAGACGTTCCCATGACAGCTTCCCGCTCCAGCCGTCGATGATGGCGACGATGTCAGAAATGCCCTCGTCGTCCAGATTCTTCGCTCGTTCATGCTTGCTCATTGGCCTTCCTTGGAATCCGCGGCCTCTACCAATGCACGCGACTCTCCTTCAAGCGCTCGACGCTGCACTACTTGCTCGAGATGGCTTTGAATGGGCGAGTCGTCCAGACGAATGACTGCTCCGACGGGTATTACTGGGTCATCAAGGATAGAGCAGAGGCTGTCCAGACGACCGAGCGTCAGTTCTTGGTGCGCAACCCACTTGTCGGCCCCGAACTCTCCGTCGTCGAGTGCCTGCTTTGCTCTACCAAGTAGCAGTCGGGTTTCCGATTGGGCAGCACGGATGTTGGCTTCCATCCTGTAGTCCATACCCTTGATGCAGGCCTGCTCTTCGCAGTTCAGGCAGTCCTGATGCTTTGTACACGGCAGCATTGTGAAGTCATGGACGCAATAGCCATAGTCCGTCGTGTGGGCCGTTGGGATGCGCAGGCGAGCGAACTCGTCGCGCGGAATGAGAGCGACCCTGTGCAGGCGAGAAATAGGACCGACCGCTGGTGCATCCCCCTGCAGCGCGAGTCGTAGCTTCTGGGTAACTTCGCGGTCCGACACGTGGTCGTACGCGGCGTTTTGGCTGACGTTGCGCCGCCCAGACCAACGCGCCAGGTCCAACTGGTCCATGTTGTTAGCCTGAGCGAGGGTGTTGAGGTAGTGACGGAACTTGTGGGTCGATACACGGATGTGTGTCCCGTCGTCCTCCTTGAAGCCGTGCTTCCGGAAGATGTTGAGCGAAGTAAAGTGGGCGGCAATCCTGCTGTTGATGTCCTGAGGCTCAATGGGCTGGAACATGCATCGGTAAGTCACCTTGATGATATCCAGCTCTTGCCTTCGCAAAACCATCAGCGCGTCGCTGTATTTGAGGCCTTGTTCCTTGTCTAGAAGAGGAAAACCACGCGGGAGCATCTTCAGCACTGCAGATTCGACATCGGCAAAATCGGCATAGACCTTCTTGCCCTTTTTCGTGACGGGCACGTTTGTGGACCTGACCCACTGAAAAGCACGAGATTTGAGGTCCTTCCCGTCGTCGACGAACACGATGCTTACAAGCTCGCGCATATCTAGGTGTGCCTTGCCCCGGAGATGTTCGAGCTCCGGCGGAAGATAAAGCTTCGTTGGGTTCTTCTCGTACCAGCGGACCAATTCAAGCGCCGGTGCACTCAGGATTCGGAGTCGCTGCAGCGCCTGCCCAACGATGTCGTGCATCGGGGTCGCGATGTACTTGACCATCGGCGCGCCATCTTTTGCTGGACGCCACCCAAGCCCATAGAGGGTCGCACCTGTCTCCTTGTCGACCTGCCGAACCTCGCATACTGACGGGAGCAGCACCACCTCAGAGATGCGGCTGGGCGCGCTACACAAAACCGCACAGACCGAGGAGACCAGGACATCCTCGGCGTCTACGCCGTTCTGGAAGATGTGGGCGAGCGCGTAGAAGGCCGCTGGAGAAGGCATCTTCTCTCTGCGCAGGTCGTCGAGTTCCTGGCCTACTCGGTTGGTCCCCTTGGTGGCAGGCGGAATCGAGTTCTTCCAGGGGCTGGGAACGATGACCAAACGCAGCTCGCAAAGCAAGCGACTAATTGCTTGAAGGTCGGAGCCGCAGTTGTAGGCCGTAGCCAGTTTGAATGACGCTTTCAAGTCTTGCGCTGCCCGGTTGAAGACGTCAGGCCTCAATTCCGACGGGTCGGCCGTCCCTGTCAGTTCGACTAAGGCCTTCTCCAGCGCTTGGAGCGCAGTGAGGCAGTTAGAGTAGTTGGCCCTCGGTTTGTGCGCATGCCCATATCGGATGTATGCCTTCGCGAAAGACTTGAACGGTTCCGCCATGGGGACCATGGCAGTCTTCAACGTCGCTGTCGCCCAGTTGCTGAATCGAAGGCGAATGGCAAACTTGCTGCCCTTAGAGCCAACCGACCCTGAGACGTCCCAAATGTCATCGTCGAAAGATAGACTCTCGCCGAAGACCGTGAGACGATTCCTGCAGAGGTTTATGAAGTCAGAGAGGTTAGTCCGCGCTGCACGTTTCGCCTTGGGTAAGAATATGACCACATCAGACTTTATCGGCTTGCTCCTGCGGTGCAGCAAGCGCGGCCAGTCTTTCGGGGGTAGGTTGCACAGGTAGACCACATGGGCTACAGCCAGAATGGTCCTGTCGAGTACGGTCGCGATGCGTGCGTCGATGGCGCTGAGCTGCCGGTCGCGCTTGACCAGCAGGAAATCAAGCAATTTTTCGTGAGGACCGTCGAGCCACGGCTCGAAGCTCTCACACGTGTAGCACGCGATAGGTGTTGACATGCTGCAGAACGAGTGCTGTCCGCACGAGGCAAGCGGTTCGGTGGCGATGCGCAGGTCGCGAATGCGGCTTGACGATTCGCTGAAGCGTGTAGCATCTTTCTCACTCCGGATTAGCTTGCCAGCGAAGGCTTGTGCTATCGGCGCAAGTTCAAGCGCGACTGCCTTGTCAATGCGGCCGGCGATGTCCGGTCGAGTCTCCACGTAGACGCCGGCGTTCTGCGTGTCTGCGTGGTCAAGCAGCTCGGCGATGACTAAGACTCCGTGCCCCTCCTGGGCCGCTCGCGTACCGAAAGTTCGGCGGAAGCGAACCGGCGTGACATGCATCGCCTTACCGGTCCGTTCCGAAATGACGTTCAGTCCCGATAGCAAGTTTCGAAGTTCGGCACTGAGGCCGTGAGGTTCTCGGTGATGCTCGAAGCCAGGCGCCCATGGTTTGCGGTGGAAGGCCGCCGGGAACAGTGGAGCTTCTAGCGGGTCATCGAGCTTCTTCACGAAGGCGGTGCTCACAGCTGCCGCGTACTGAACAACCAGTTCGCCGACCGCCTTAACCAACGGGCGGTTCCTCACCCGAGCCCTTGGTAAATCCCCCTTTTGGCACTAGGAACATCAATGCTGTAGTCCGTTGCGCCATCGACCTGTGGGCCATGGACGTCCTTGACCTTCATGGCGGATAGCTGGATAGGCCGCGCGCCGGTGGCAAAGAACAGCCAAGCCATGACAAACGTGGATGGGCGTAGTTCTCCTGATGCGTACGCCGCGTTGATGGCCTGCTGAAGCGCTTGGAACTCAATGTCGGTGAATGGGCCGTACTTGGGGTCCATCGTTGCGACTGCGACTCCCTTCTTCGGTGCCTTGACCTTGACGCTGCGCAAGGTGGGCAGGACGTCCTCCGCGAGCCCTGGCGAGCCCAGGGCATGCCACTTGCGAAGAAAAGTCTTAATATGGCCGGCCATGCGTGGTTGACTGCTTGCCACGAAGTTGAGGTAATCGGCACCCTTCAACTGCGTGAGGTTGCGCTGACCTCTTGCCGTCTTCGCTATGAAGTGCACGAAACTGCCGAAGTAGGCCCCCAACCCGCTTGGTGCCCCGGTCTGAGCAAGCAGCTGCATGACGCGCTTGGCCGATTGCTTGATGTCGGGAGAGGCGCCCTTCAGGAGCGAGTAGTTTATGGATACCTGTGACGTTCCGTCGCGGTACGACCAATGGTCACTCGTCGCGTCGAAGACCACCCCGCTCTTCGTGCGCGCCGTCGTGGATAGACCAAGGTTCTGGCCAGCCTCAAGGACGACTTGCAGTGCATCTCTTTTCACTGTACCCCTCCCTTGGGACTGAGCGTCGCCTGCAGCGATAGGCTCGCCTCGCGTGCTTTTTTCTTGACATGACGTCGGGTGTAATTTGCGGCTGTCTCGGAGGTCGGTGACCAGCCCTGTAAACGCGACCTCATCTTCCTCTCCTCTGCCGCACTAAAGCCTTCCTTGTCGGCCAATTCCGAGAAGCTATCGTTCCATGTGTGGCGAAGAACGTGCGGGCTCAAATCATCAGGCAGCCCAGGCACCTTTCTCTTGAGCTGCATGAAGACAAGGTTGACGGCGGAGAGGGACAGCGGTGCGCCAGTGCCAATCGCGACGAAGAGGTAGGGATGACGACGAGCGTTTCCAGTGCTGCGGCGCACCTTGACGATGTAGTTGTGGGTTTCTTGGGCAAGGGCAGGCTCGAGCGGCAGAAGCTTGTCGCTGGTCTTGACGTCCGGCTTGTTGACGCGCGGGTCATCTTTGTCGTCCGGACGCCGGGCTATCAAGACTTCGCATGCCTGGAAGTTGATGTCCGACACCTGCACGCCAAGCAGTTCCGCCCTGCGAAGCCCAAGCCTCAAGTACCACCTCACCAAGAGGTTATTGCGTACTCGTGCGCTTGCGCTCCAAGGGTTTTCCGGGTGGTCTGGCTGAATGACCTCCAGCAAACGCTGCAGGTCATTCGGCTCTAGACCTTGCCGCTGGTCCTCGGTATTGCGCTTGCCAGCGTCCGGCATGCGGGCCGTCAGCAGCTTGTCGGCAATGTCCTTCGCGACCAGAAGGTGTTGGTATTCGGAAGTCGCCGGGTCGTGCCGTAGCAACCAGCTATTCGCTAGCCACATCAGGTACTTGTGGATGTAATGCAGCCGTACGAACTTCGTCGATGGCTGCACTTCGTCAAGCGGTTTGACCCGCATTCGCATGTACGCCGCTTCCCGGAGATTGATGACGCGCTGCGGCGACGGAGCTTTGTCGCTCTCCTCTCGCAGGTCCCGAAGTTGAAGCGAGCAAGCCCGGGCTACCGACTCGAGCTCAAAGTGGTCGAGGAGCCTCCCATCACGGAGTCGGCGCTCAATGTCCACCTTCAAGTCGTCTAAGACGAGCAGCAGAAGCATGACGCTCCGGAGTGCCTGCAGCAGCGTATTGGTGGCACTGCCAACGCCACGCAGTTCGAGCAAGCCGAACAAGAGTGGTTCGTACACCGGCTCACCCGTCGCCGCGTACCTTAAGAGTGGCAACCGCTCGCCTGACTCGAGCCTCAGAGAACGGAGAAAGTAGGCGCTAATTTTGTTTACCGTTTATGAACCTGTTCGATAAATTGATATTGTGCCGACGCTCGCAATTTTTGTAAACAAAAAAATGGACCCTTTACAACGAAGGGTCCATATGGTGGAACAGCTCTACTGGGGGTTCTCTTGCCGTAATCTTGACGATTTAGGAAGTTGTAAGCATAAGAATTCCATCTGGTCTGCCAGTATGCGGCGGTTACGCAAGATGAAGTCTTCCCATAGGCTTGGCACGTAAGGTGTGTAGAGCAGCGGCATGCGCGCCTGCTCAGGCGTGCGATTACTCTTGCGGTGGTTACAGGCGCGGCAAGCAGTTACCACATTCATCCACTTGTCGGCCCCTTTTTGCCCGAGAGGAATAATGTGCTCGCGCGTGAGATCGGTCTCCAGGAAATGGTCTCCGCAATAGGCACAGATGTTGCGATCGCGCGCGAAAAGCTTGGCGTTGGTCAGGCCAGGCCGCAGATTGAAAGGGTTGATATTGGGCACGCCGCGCGTGCCGATGATGCTGTTGACCGTGATGATCGACTGCTCTCCGGTGATGGCATTGTGGCCGCCGTGGAACACCGCCACCTGCTTGCCCACCTCCCAGCGCACTTCCTCCGCAGCATAGTGGATCACCGCCTGTTCCAGCGAGATCCAAGATTGCGGCAAGCCCTGGGCCGAAAGCTTCAAGACCTTCACGAACGCCTCCTTCAAACAGCAGTTACAACCGAACCGACAGCGTGGACGCCACCAGCAAGCACAGGTTTGAAACCCGATCACTGGATCACGTCACAATATACGCTAATTTCGATGACGTTATTGCGTCTCTTTTTTCGACTGTCTTCTTGCTCTGGTTGCAGGGCAGCTGTGCACGACTCCACAAATAAAAGCATCTGAAATGAAAATCTACCGCGGCCTGCGTCATCCGGACATCGCGCCGGGCTGCGCCCTCACGATCGGCAACTTTGACGGCGTTCATCGCGGTCATCAGGCCATGCTGGCTCTCTTGAAGAACGAAGCCGCCCACCGTGGCGTGCCTAGTTGCGTCATGACTTTCGAGCCCCACCCGCGTGACTATTTCGCGGCAGCTTTGCAAAAGCCCGATCTGGCACCCTCGCGTATTGCCACCTTGCGCGACAAACTCACCGAACTGGCGCGCTGCGGAGTCGACCAGGCGATCGTGCTGCCGTTCAACGCAGCGCTGGCAAGTCAGTCGCCGGAAAGCTTTATCGACGAGGTCCTGCGGGATGGTCTGGGTGTGCGCTATGTCCTCGTAGGGGACGATTTTCGCTTTGGCGCAAAACGAGCGGGCGACTACACCATGCTAGACGCAGCCGGCCAGCGCCACCGCTTCGATGTAGCCCGCATGATGAGCTACGAAGTGCATGGCTTACGGGTCTCTTCCTCGGAGGTGCGCGATGCACTGGCCAACGGCCGCATGGACGAAGCCGCCGCACTGCTCGGGCGCCCGTATTCGATCAGCGGTCACGTGGTGCACGGGCGCAAGCTCGGGCGGGCTCTAGCAGAAACCGCTCCCGGACGCGCGGATGGCTTTCGCACGCTGAATCTGCGCTTTTCACGCCGCGCCCACGCCTGGAAACCCGCCGCCAGCGGCATTTTCGTAGTAGAGGTGCATGGTTTGACGGCGCACCCCCTGGCCGGTGTGGCCAATCTGGGTGTTCGCCCCTCCCTGGACCCCCTCGACGTCAACGGTGGCCGCGTTCTGCTTGAGACGCATGTGCTCGACTGGCCAGGCCACATGGGCGAGGAAGGTGCCTACGGTAAAATCATTCGTGTGGATCTGCTGCACAAACTGCACGACGAATTACGCTATCACAGCCTGGCGGCGCTGACCGAAGGCATAGCGCGCGATTGCGAGGACGCACGCGTTTGGCTGGCTGCGCACACCGGGCGAATTTGACGGGGCGGCGGACGCCCCCTTTGCATAGTCCGCATCAGCGCCCCACTCCAGATTTCACTGCCACCTGCGCACGGTCGCGCAGACGGCTGATTTGCCCCATATTTTCCAGAAGGTTTTCGCCCTCATGAGCTCCGAGACCAAAACAGACTACCGCAAGACGCTCAATCTGCCCGATACACCTTTCCCTATGCGCGGCGACCTGCCCAAGCGTGAGCCGGGCTGGATCCAGGAGTGGGAAGAAACAGGCTTGTACAAGCGCCTGCGTCAAGCCCGTGCCGGACGCGAGAAATTCATCCTGCACGACGGCCCGCCCTATGCCAACGGCCAACTGCATGCCGGCCACGCCGTCAACAAGATCCTGAAGGACATGATCGTCAAGACCCGCCAACTCAAGGGTCTTGACGCACGCTACGTTCCAGGCTGGGACTGCCACGGGCTGCCCATTGAAAACCAGATCGAAAAGCTCTACGGTCGCAAGCTCTCACGGGACGAAATGCAAGCCAAGGGGCGCGCCTACGCCACCGAGCAAATAGCCCTGCAGATGAAGGATTTCAAGCGTCTGGGCGTTCTGGGCGAATGGGACAACCCCTATAAAACCATGAACAAGCCGAACGAGGCCTCCGAGCTGCGGCTATTTAAGCGCCTGGTTGAGCGCGGCTTCGTCTACCGTGGCCTCAAACCCGTTTACTGGTGCTTTGACTGCGGCTCTGCCCTGGCTGAAGCAGAAATCGAATACCAGGACAAGAAAAGCAGCACCGTGGATGTGGCGTTCGAGGCAGCCGATCCCGCCAAACTTGCCGCCGCTTTTGGCTTGCAGCAGCTCGATAAACCAGCTTTCATCGTCATCTGGACCACCACAGCCTGGACGATTCCCGCCAACCAGGCACTCAACCTTGGTGCCCACATCGAGTATGCGCTAGTCGATACGCCCAAGGGCTTGCTGGTGCTGGCCAAGGCCCGCGTGGAAGACAGCCTAAAGCGTTACAACCTGGAAGGCCAAGTCGTCGCCACCACGATGGGGGACAAGCTCGGCGGCCTGCAATTCAAGCACCCGCTGCACGACGCGCATGAGGGCTACAAGCGCCTTTCACCCGTGTACCTGGCTGACTACGCCACAGACACCGACGGCACGGGTATCGTGCACTCAGCTCCTGCCTACGGTATAGAAGACTTCAACTCCTGCGTTTCGCACGGCCTCGCCCACGCGGACATTCTGAACCCGGTGCAAGGCGGAGGCAGCTACGCGGCAGACTTCCCGCTTTTCGGCGGACTCGACATCTGGAAAGCCGTGCCGGTCATCATCAAGGCCCTGCAGGATGCTGGCCGACTCCTTGCGACCAGCACCATCTCGCACAGCTATCCGCACTGCTGGCGCCACAAGTCACCGGTGATCTACCGTGCAGCCTCCCAGTGGTTCGTGCGCATGGACGAAGGCGAAGGCGTCTTCACCAAAGACAAAGCGCCTGAAACGCTGCGCACCACCGCCTTGCGAGCCATTGAGGACACCGCATTCTTCCCACCTTCCGGCAAGGCTCGTTTGCGCGACATGATCTCGGGGCGGCCCGACTGGGTCATTAGCCGCCAGCGCGCCTGGGGGTGCCCATCGCCTTCTTCCTGCACAAGGAGACGGACGAACTGCATCCGCGGACCATGGAGATTCTTGATCAGGCGGCCGACATCATTGACCAAGGTGGCATTGAAGCCTGGAGCCGCGTGACACCTGAAGAAATTCTGGGTGCGGAAGATGCAAAGCACTACAACAAGAGCAACGACATCCTTGAGGTGTGGTTCGACTCAGGCTCTACCTTCGAACATGTGCTGTGCGGCACGCACCCGAACGAGCACCACTCGAGTGGCCCTGAGGCCGACATGTACCTCGAAGGGCACGACCAGCACCGTGGCTGGTTCCACTCCTCCTTGCTGCTGGCCTCGGCCATTCGTGGCCGCGCACCTTACCGAAGCCTGCTTACGCACGGCTTTACGGTCGATGCGCAAGGTCGCAAGATGAGCAAGTCGCTCGGGAACGGCATTGATTTGCAGGAAGCCAACAAAAAGTGGGGCGCCGAAATCCTGCGTCTCTGGGTGGCCGCGAGCGATTATTCCGGCGACATCGCCGGAGACGACAAGATCATGGCACGCGTTATTGACGCCTACCGCCGCATTCGCAACACCCTGCGCTTCCTTCTGGCCAACACCAGCGACTTCGACCCCACCAAAGACGCTGTGCCGACGGATCAGTTGCTCGAAGTTGACCGTTGGGCGCTTTCACGCGCTGCCGAATTCCAAAGGGAAGTGCTCGCCCATTACGAGGTGTATGAATTTCACCCCGTCGTCGCCAAGCTTCAGCTATTTTGCTCGGAAGACCTGGGGGGCTTCTACCTCGATCTGCTGAAGGATCGCCTCTACACCACCGCCCCAGGATCGCTGGCACGACGCAGCGCCCAAACAACCCTCTGGCAGCTCACGCAGGCCATGTTGCGCTGGATGGCGCCCTTCCTCAGCTTCACTGCCGAGGAAGCCTGGAAACTGGTGGGCAAGGGCGATTCGATTTTCTTCGAAGAGTTCTGGTCGTTCGGTGAACCCGATGCCGCACTGCTTTCCAAATGGGCACGTGTTCGCCAGATCCGCGAGGTGGTCAACAAGGAGATCGAGACGCTGCGCGAGCAGGGCTCCGTGGGCTCTTCGCTACAGGCTACCGTGGTGCTCACCGCGCCTGCGGAAGATCACTCGTTGCTCGCCAGCTTGGGAAGCGACCTCAAGTTCGTGTTCATCACCTCTGCGATCGATCTGAAGCAGGGAGACGCACTCGCCGTTGAAGCCAGCGCCTCACAGGACACCAAGTGTGAGCGCTGCTGGCACTACACCCCTGATGTTGGCCAGAACGCCGAGCATCCTACGCTGTGCGGGCGTTGCATCAGCAACCTCCATGGCACGGGCGAGAGCCGGACAGTAGCCTGAACATGGCACGCAGCAAGGGAAATGGCGCTTCGCTCGCCATGTGGCTGGCGCTGGCTGCGCTGGTGGTGTTGCTCGATCAGTTCACGAAGCAATTGATCCTGGGTCACTACCGACTCGGCGACAGTACTTATGTCACGAGTTTCTTCAACGTGGTTCGGGCGCACAACACAGGCGCTGCGTTCTCTTTCCTGGCAGGTGGGAGCGGCTGGCAACGCTGGTTCTTCATTGCGCTGGCCACCGGCGCGGTGTTGTTCATCCTGTGGCTTCTACGCTCCCATCACGGGCAAAAGCTGTTCGCTTTCAGCCTCAGCATGATCCTCGGCGGCGCGGTGGGCAACGTCATAGACCGAATCATGCACGGCTACGTAGTGGATTTTCTGGACTTCCACTGGGCTTTCTTGAGCCCATTGTTCTACCGCGGGCACTTTCCTGCGTTCAACGTGGCTGACGCGGCGATCACTGCGGGGGCCATCGGTTTGATCTTGGACGAATTGAGGCGAGTGAGAAAAGGCGGGTAGTGTCTTGACCGATCATCGGCACTGACATGCCTGCCTCGTGCGTGCAAAGCGTGTCAGTGCGAATGCGCGAGACCCCTGAGCTTGATGCCTCCAGGGGCCGCCTTCCGGAAGACAGAAAGGTCACCCCAATGTCAGGATGGTCGATCCCGTAGTCTGGCGGGCCTCCAGTGCCCGGTGCGCAGCCTGCACCTCGGCCAGTGGGAAGCGCTGTTCGATGTGAATTTTCACCTTACCGGAACGCACCACCTCGAACAACTCATCTGCCATTTCCTGACACCCCTGGCGAGTAGCAATGTGGGTAAACAAAGTCGCTCGCGTGACGTACAAACTCTTGCCTGCCAGAACGGCGGGAGCGAAAGGCGGCACCGGACCGCTTGCGTTGCCAAAACTGGCCATGAGACCAAACGGACGAAGACACTCCAGGGATTTCTCCCACGTATCCTTGCCCACTGAGTCGTACACCACCTTCACGCCCTGCCCTCCGGTGATCGCCTTCACTCGCTCGGCAAAATCCTCGGTTCGGTAGTTGATCGCGTGAGCGGCGCCATTGGCCAGGGCCAGGTTGCATTTTTCCTGAGAACCGGCAGTGGCAATCAGCCTGTAGCCCAGCGCCTTGGCCCATTGGCACGCAATCAGGCCTACCCCGCCAGCGGCAGCATGCCAAAGGATGTAGTCACCTGCTTGCAGGCCCTCCACCGGCAGCGTCTTGCGCAGCAGATACTGTGCGGTCAGCCCCTTGAGCATCATGGCCGCACCGGTTTCGAAGCTGATGTCGTCAGGCAGCTTGCAAACCGCTGTAGCCGGCATCACGCGCACCTCGCTGTAGCTGCCGGGGGGCTGGCTGGCGTAGGCGGCACGGTCGCCTGCCTGCAGATGCGTCACGCCCTCTCCCACCGATTCCACTATGCCTGCAGCTTCCATGCCCAGAGTTAGTGGCAAGGGCAGGCTGTACAAGCCAGTGCGCTGATAGACATCAATGAAATTCAGGCCAATCGCTTTGTGCCGGATGCGAATCTGACCGGGCCCGGGTTCGCCCACAGTCAATTCCACCAAGTGCATTTCTTCAGGACCGCCCGGGCGGTTAATTTGTACGGCAAGTGGCATGAAAGTATTCCTACAACAAGATTCGAACCTGAGATGGTGCCACAACGTGGCACGATAGCGGGGTGTCAAAATTTGAAAAACTCACCCCTTCTACCGTCGCCTTGCTGATGATTCCACCTTTGCTGTGGGCCGGCAATGCCGTTGTGGGCCGCATGGTGGCCCCCTTGATCCCACCCATGATGTTCAACTTCCTGAGGTGGTTCCTGTCCTTGTTCATCCTGCTACCCATGGCCAGCTGGATATTTCGCCCAGGCAGTGGCCTGAGGTCGCATTGGCGGCACTTTGCTCTGCTGGGTCTGTTGGGGGCAGGTCTTTACAACGCGCTTCAATACCTGGCTCTGCAAACTTCTACTCCGTTGAACGTCACCCTCGTGGGATCCAGCGGCCCCCTCTGGACCTTGGCCATGGGATACCTCTTTTTTGGTGCGCGCGTGACGCGCCCGCAAATGATGGGAGCCGTGCTTTCAATTGTTGGCGTCGCCATCATTCTGGCCCGCGGGGAATGGGCGCAGTTGATGGCGCTTCAGCTGGTTCCGGGCGATCTATACATGCTGCTGGCCACCATCTCCTGGGCTTGGTATTCATGGCTATTGGCTCGCGGTACGGCTCCGGACGGCATCCGCAACGACGGGACGGCATTCCTGCTCGCGCAGGTGATGTTTGGCGTTGGCTGGTCGGGCCTCCTGGCAGCCGGCGAATGGACGCTGACGGACGCGCAGATCCATTGGGGATTACCGCTGGTGGCAGCCTTGACTTTCGTGGTCATTGGCCCCGCCGTGCTCGCCTACAGATGGTGGGGCATGGGCGTGCAACGCGCCGGCCCCGTGGTGGCAGGGTTTTTCACCAACCTCATGCCGGTGTTCGCAGCCATCCTGTCTGCGCTCGTCCTGGGTGAAATGCCCCGTCCGTACCACGCAGCGGCCTTCCTCTTGATCGTGGCGGGAATCGCGATTTCATCCCGACGCTAGCGCCGCGTTCCGCGCTAGCAACCTCGGGACTTCCCGGAAGGATCGGTTTTAGCGACGATTAGTACGTTCCCGGATACAAACCACCATCCGGCAAGATGTTCTGACCGGTGAGATACCCTGCCTGCTGACTACAGAGGAATGCGCAGATAGCGCCGAATTCCTCTGGCTTGCCAAGGCGCCTTGCCGGAACCTGGTTTTCCTGCATAGCGCGCATGTCATTTGCGGTTTTGCCCGCTTTCTCTGCCATGCTTTTGTACATTCCGGCCAGTCGATCTGTGTCGAATTTCCCAGGCAGCAGGTTGTTGATGGTCACCCCTTTCGACGCCAGCTGCGGATTTCGCGCCATACCGGCAACAAAACCAGTGAGGCCTGAGCGCGCCCCATTCGACAGACCGAGAATGTCGATGGGAGCCTTCACTGCGCTGGAAGTGATGTTGACGATGCGGCCAAATCCCCGGGCGGCCATGCCGTCGACCACGGCCTTGATGAGCTCAATGGGGGTCAGCATGTTCGCGTCCAACGCCTTGATCCAGGCGTCCCGGTCCCATTCACGGAAGTCGCCCGTGGGCGGACCACCTGCGTTGGTCACCACAATATCGAAATCCTTGCGTACAGCAAACACTGCAGCGCGGCCTTCGGCTGTGGTGATGTCAGCCTGCACGGGAATGACCTCTACCGGCTCTTTCGCCGCATGAGCCCTCAGATTGGCAGCCGCGGCTTCCAAGGCCTCCAGGCCGCGCGCCACCATGACGACATTCACCCCCTCACCAGCCAGCGCTTTCGCGCAACCGAATCCCAGCCCCTTGCTGGCGCCGCATACCAGCGCCCATTTTCCCGCGATACCCAGATCCATGATGCAACCTTTCCTTTGAATAGTTCACCGTCGAGTGCGGGTGAACATGTATATACCGACCATCACGAGCAACGTGCCTGCCGCCAACGATGGTGTAAAAGGTTCGCCCAGAAAGACGATTCCCATGCCTATGGTAGCCAACGGTCCGATCATGCCCACCTGCGAGGCCAGGCCGGGACCCAGGCGCTTGACGAATTCTCCGCTATGGGAGTCGATCCGCGCTCAAATCAACTCTTGATTTCATTCCCGACTTTGCACACTGGCACCCATCGCGCCAAATTCGACCGAGCTCCTAACCGGTCAGTTTGACACGAATCCGAGTGCTGCGGCATCGAGCATCATCCCAGGGGGCACCTCTATCCGAGAAGCCTCAAGCCAGCCATCCCTACGCAGGCAATAAAAATGGCACCCGAGGGTGCCATTTTTATGCTGCGGAGTAGGTTAATCCTCTACGAAGGCTTCTTCGCGTTTGGATTTCACGGACGGCAGCAGCACGATGATCAAGAGCAGCAGCGCCATGCCCAGCAGAGTTGCCGACAGTGGACGCGTGACCAGAACGCTCCAGTCACCACGCGACAGCAGCAGTGCGCGACGCAGGTTTTCCTCCATCATCGGGCCCAGAATGAAGCCGAGCAGCAACGGCGCCGGTTCCATGCCAAGCTTGATGAAGATGTAGCCGATGATACCGAACCAACCCACCATCCAGACGTCCCAGGTGTTGTTGTTGGTGGAGTAAACACCCAGCGCACAGAACAGCACGATGGCAGGGAACAGCCAGCGGTAAGGCACCGTCAGCAGTTTGATCCACATGCCAATCAGCGGCAGGTTCAAAATGATCAGCATGGCGTTGCCGATCCACATCGATGCAATCAGGCCCCAGAACAGCTCTGGGTTGCTGGTCATCACCTGGGGGCCAGGCTGAATGTTGTGGATGGTCATGGCACCGACCATCAGCGCCATCACGGCGTTGGGTGGAATACCCAGTGTCAGCAGCGGAATGAACGAGGTCTGTGAACCTGCGTTGTTGGCAGACTCAGGTGCCGCCACGCCGCGGATGTTACCTTTGCCAAAGGGCACTTCGCCAGGTTTCAGTTTGGTTTTCTTTTCCAGCGTATAGGCTGCGAAAGCTGACAACAACGCGCCACCGCCGGGCAAAATACCCAGTGACGAACCAATTGCCGTGCCACGCAAAATAGCCGGCAACATGAACTTCCAGTCTTCCTTAGAGGGGTACAGGTGTTTCACCTTGCCCGTGAATACCTGGCGCTCCTCGTCGGGCTTGGACAAGTTAGAGATGATTTCTCCGTAGCCGAACACGCCCATTGCAATCACGATGAAGCCAAGGCCGTCGGTCAACTCAGGAATATCGAACGAGTAACGCGCCACACCGGAGTTCACGTCGGTACCGATCAAGCCCAGCAGCAGACCCAGAACGATCATGCCGATGGCTTTGATCAGGGAACCGGAAGCCAGCACGACCGCGCCGATCAAGCCCAGGATCATGAGCGAGAAGTACTCTGCAGGGCCGAATTTGAACGCGACTTCCGTCAGCGGAATGGCGAAGCTAGCGAGGATCAAGGTACCAAAGCAGCCGGCGATAAACGAGCCAATACCTGCAGCAGCCAACGCAGGACCTGCTCGACCCTTGCGCGCCATCTGGTAGCCGTCGATTACCGTGACGACCGATGACGATTCACCAGGCAGGTTGACCAGAATGGCGGTGGTCGAACCACCATACTGCGCGCCGTAGTAAATACCGGCCAGCATGATCAGCGCGGCCACAGGGGGCAGCGCATAGGTAGCGGGCAACAGCATGGCAATGGTGGCCACCGGCCCCACGCCGGGCAGAACACCAATCAACGTACCAAGAATACAGCCGATAAGGCAGTAAATCAGGTTCTGCAGCGTGAACGCGACGCTGAACCCCAATGACAAATGCTCAAACAAATCCATTTTCTTGGCCCTTTTAACCGCCGATGAAACTCGGCCAAACCTGGAACTGAAGCTTCAAACCCCACACGAAAGCGAACCAGCTTCCAATCGCCAGAATAGTCCCGAGAATGATGACCTCGATCCATTTGAATTCCTGACCCGCCATGGCCGCCACGATCGTGAGTGCATAGATGGCCACGATCATGCCCATGGCCGGAATGCCCAGGCTCGGTACGCCGCCCAGCAAAATGCCGAACAGGAAGTTGGCCATGATGATGAAGAACAGTGGCTTCCAGGCAAACTTGCCTACGGGGTCGCCATCAGGTGTTTCAACCACCAGGGCCTTGAAGGCCACGATGCCCCCAATGATCGCCAAGATGATGCCCAGCAGCAGCGGAAAGTACCCCGGCCCCATACGAGCACCATTGCCGATGGTGTAGTTAGTGGCGCCCCAGGCAAAGCCCACGCCCACGCCTAAATACAGAAGTCCTGCAAAAAAATCTTTCTGACTCTTGATACGCACAAGTCGTCTCCCCTAGGAAGGTTGAACCAAGGCGCATTGTGACGAGTCGAAACGGCCGAACGCATGTGGATTCCACCTACACGACCCCCGGGGTTTCCCCTAGGGAAGGTGTTCAAAACTCTGGCGGGAAGCGCGGGCCGATGCTAGGGATGCGGCGCAAGGCGGATTTTGTTGCCAATAGCCCAGCTATTGGCGATAAAAGCCAACGCAGCGATGCGCCCTGACATCGGATTCGCGCGTCGTCACGAGTTTTGAACACCTTCCCTAGACGAAGGGACCCATTTACTCCAGTGGCGGGGTCGCTGAAATCACTTCTGTGAGGGTGGTCAGCCCTTCTGCCGCCCTGAGTGCCCCCGCCAGACGCAGCGGACGCATGCCGTCGGCCACGGCTTGCTTGCGCAGCGCCGCAAGGCTCACATCGCTCTGAATCAGCGCCTTGAACTCTTTCGAGAGAGTCAGCAACTCGTAGATCCCCATTCGCCCTCTGAAACCGGTCATGCGGCAATCAACGCAGCCGACGGGTTTGAAAGGCCTATAGCTTCCCTTGTTGAGTTTCCAGGGTTTAATGGAAGCAGTGAGCATCTCTGCCGTGCTTTCTGTGTTGGCAGCTTTGCATTGCTTGCACAAAAGGCGCACAAGGCGTTGCGCCAGGACCCCTAGCACAGTGGCGCTGAGCAGGTAAGGTGGCACACCCAGCTCCATCAGCCGCGTGAGCGCTGAGGGCGCGTCGTTGGTGTGCAGCGTAGTAAACACCAAGTGGCCGGTAAGCGCCGCCTGCACGGCCATTTCCGCAGTTTCAAGGTCGCGGATCTCACCGATCATGATGATGTCAGGATCCTGCCGCATCAAGGCCCGCACCCCTTCTGCGAAACTGAAGTTCAACTGTGGCTGCACCTGGGTCTGGTTCAGGTGCGGATCAATGTTCTCGATCGGGTCCTCGATGGTGCTGACGTTTACCTCTTCTGTCGCGACGCGCCGCAGCGTGGAATAGAGCGTGGTGGTCTTGCCCGAACCGGTGGGACCTGTCACCAGTATGATGCCGTTGGGCCGCTGCACCAGCTCCTCCCAGCGCCCAGCATCGTGAGCGGAGAATCCGAGTGCCGTCAGGTCTTTCACGGCCGTGTCTGGATCGAAAATGCGCATCACCAGCTTTTCACCAAAGGCCGTAGGCAAGGTGGATAGACGCATTTCAATCTCATCGCCACGAGGGTTGCGCGTCTTGATGCGACCATCTTGAGGCCTGCGTTTCTCGACCACATCCATACGACCCAGAAGCTTGATGCGCGCAGTGATGGCGGTCATGACCCCAGGTGGCACCTGATACACCGGGTGCAGCACGCCGTCGATGCGAAAGCGAATGACGCCTTGTTCGCGCCGTGGCTCCATGTGAATGTCACTGGCACGCTGGTCGAATGCATATTGCCAGAGCCAGTCAACGACCTGGATCACGCCTTGGTCGTTCGCGTCCAGATGGCGGCCAGTCTTGCCCAGTTCCACCAACTGCTCGAAACTGGCCGGGCCAGCGCCGGCGCCATTCTTTTGCGCCGCTCGCACTGATTTTGCAAGCGCAAAGAACTCTGCCGTGTATCGCTTGATCTCGACCGGGTTGGCGATGACACGCCGCACCGGCCGCTTGGCCTGACGCTCAACTTCCGACAGCCAGTCGTCTATGAAGGGCTCGCTTGTGGCGACCACGACTTCACTGGCCGTAACTTGCACCGGCAGCACCTTGTGGCGCTCCGCGTAGGTGGAACTCATGGCCTCGGCGACCTTGCCGACGTCTACCTTCAGCGGATCAATGCGCAAATATTCCAGACCGGCGCGCTGTGCAAGGTATTGAGTGATCTGCTCAACCTCCATGGGCCGTCCATCAGCCGCAGCCTCGATGCCCACTGCAGCGAGCCTCACCAACGCAGGCTGCGCGCTTTCGGCCTGCGAGCACCTGGCAGTGACCCGTTCCGCTTCGGCGTCAGAGATCACACCGTCGTCACGCATCCACTCAAGCAATTGGTGCCAATGCACCGGTCCGCGGAAAAGGTCACTGCTCATACGTCCGCTCCAGCTCCAATTTCATTGACATCCGGACACGAGGGTGTGTCGGACTTAAAAAACCGCGGCCAGCAAGCAGCGCACGCTCCGAGGATCACTTTTCCAGGGCCTTGAACACCTTCAGCCATTTGCGTGCGGGCAAATGCCACTTAGCCTCGATGGCATCCGCCCGCTCCGCCAACGCCTCACGCTTGGGACGCAGGGGCGTGCGCTGCGCCAGCACCACGGTGTTGCCTTCACGGGTGGGCTTGAACGCCCATACGGCGTTGGCTCCAAACGCCTCCACAATTTGCGAAAGACTGCGCTCGAAGCTTGAGGAACGGCCGAACAGGTTCACGGTCATGCAGCCATCCTCAGTCAGCAGGCGGCGGCAGTCGGCATAGAATTGAGCGCTGTCCAGAATGGGGGCGGCGGCCTCTTCGTCGTACAGATCAACGGCCAACGCATCCACCGTGCCGAGCCATTCATCGCGCTGAATCTCACTTCCTGCGTCGGCAATGACCACACGGAGCCGCTCACCCTCTTTGGCAAGCGCATCCACGAACGACACACATCGGCCACGCGTGGATTGATCTCGATGGCGGTGCAGGTCATGCTCAATTTCTTGTAGCAAAACTTTGTAATTGCACCCGCGCCCAAGCCCAGTTGCATGGCATGCCGCCCCTTTACCGAATCGGGAGTGACGAACAACAGCCAAGCCATCATGCGCTGCACATATTCCAGATCGATATCGTAGGGCGCTGCAACGCGCATGGAGCCCTGCACCCACTCGGTGCCCAAATGCAAGTAGCGCACGCCAGCGCTCTCGGATAGATTGACCTCGCTCGTAGCAGCGGCCTCAACGAATTTCGCCATAAGATGATTATCCCCTCCGGATGAGTTCGCCAGCAGCTACGATGCTCGCCAGCCTGGCCACCAATGCAGTGCCGCGCTTTCGGCGCTCCAAGCACTAAATTTCTGCGCCGCTCACGAGCTTCTTTTGCCACATCATCGCCTCGCCCCAGCGCGGATCGAGTGCGTAAGGCGCAAAACCTTGCTTGACGTAAAGACGACGCGCTGGCTCGTTTCCGGACAGCACCTCCAGCGTCAGCTTGCACGCGCCCCTTCGGCGAGCTTCTCGCTCCACACACTCGAACATGGCTTGCGCGACGCCTTGACCCCTGTGACTCGCCAGCACCACCACGTCATGGACATTGATCAAGGGCCGTGCCGCGAAAGTGGAGAAGCCTTCAACACAGTTGATAAGCCCTACCGCGCGTCGCGAACCACCCTCTTCAGACCATGCCAGAATCGAAAACAGATGTGGCCGAACCGCCATCTCTGACACCAGGTTCGCTTTTACCGCAGCCGTCAGTGACTCACCACCACCAGCCGGCTCAGTTGCATAGGTGTCAAGCAGTGCCACGATGGCTCTCGCGTCGGTGGGGTTCTCATAGGCAGCCAGGGAAACGTTCAGCATGTTCAATTCAGCGTGGCGACCAAACGCTCGGCACACGCCTTTGCCTGCGCCAGTTCCCGAGCCTCGACCATGACTCGTAGCAAAGGCTCTGTACCGCTAGGCCGGATCAACACGCGGCCGCCGTCACCTAGCTCTGCCTCGACAGCACTCGTTTCTGTGGCGAGACGCTGATTGCTTCGCCAGTCTTGCCCGGGCTGCAATCGGACGTTGAGAAGAACCTGCGGGAAAAGCTCGACGCCCGCGAGCAACTCAGCCGCGGTCTTGCCACTGTCGGCACACGCCTGCAACACCTGCAGAGCAGACACCAAACCGTCGCCAGTGGTCTGCTTATCCAGAACGAGCAGATGGCCCGATCCTTCGCCCCCAAGTATCCAGCCGCGACGCAGCAGCTCTTCCAGCACATAGCGATCACCCACTTTGGCACGCACGAACTCGAGACCAAGGTTCCTGAGCGCCACTTCAACCGCCTTGTTGGTCATGAGCGTACCCACGACCCCTGCAAGCTGAGGGCTGCGCGCCCCACCGCGCTGAGCAGCACTGCGCGCCAAGCGGTCCGCAGCCAGCAAGTAAAGCAACTCGTCGCCGTTGTACAGGCGACCGGACGCGTCGACCATTTGCAAACGATCGGCGTCACCATCAAGCGCAATACCGTAGTCTGCCTTGTGCTCAGCCACCGCACGTACCAAGGCTTCCGGATGCGTGGCGCCCACGCCGTTGTTAATGTTCAGTCCATCGGGGGCGCAGCCAATGGCCACGACATCAGCACCCAGTTCATGGAAAACCTTGGGCGCGATCTGGTACGCGGCACCGTGCGCACCGTCCACGACAATTTTCATGCCCCTCAGGGTGAGGTCGGTGCTGAAGGTACTCTTGCAGAACTCGATATAGCGGCCGTCTGCGTCGTTCAACCGCCGTGCGCGACCGAGGCTGGCTGAGTCAACCCACTGGGCTGGCTCGGCCAGTGCGGCCTCCACCTCCAGTTCCCACTCATCAGGTAATTTCGCACCACCCGCGCTAAAGAACTTGATGCCGTTGTCATAAAAAGGATTGTGGCTGGCGCTGATGACTGCCCCCAGACTGGCCCGCTGGGCTCGTGTCAGATAGGCTACTGCGGGAGTAGGCACTGGGCCCAGCAGCGTGACGTCAACCCCGGCAGAGTTCAAGCCGGATTCAAGTGCGCTCTCCAGCATGTAGCCGGAAATGCGGGTGTCCTTGCCAATGAGCACCATAGGATGAACCCCGTGCCGCTTGAGCACGCGGCCCACGGCGTGGCCAAGTTTCAAAACAAAATCCGGCGTAATGGGCGCTTGGCCAACCGTGCCGCGAATGCCGTCGGTTCCAAAATATTTTCGGTTCACTATGATTGAACTGCTTGCGATGGCAGCCGTTACCTGAGTCAGTTTCCTGGGAGTTCGATTATCGGGGATTCAGACAGCGTGCTCCACGGTGCGACCAGGCGAGAAAGCCAACGCGAGTTATTACTGAATCGAGTGCTTCATGGCCGAGAATATCTTCAGCGCCTCCACCGTTTCACGAACATCGTGGACTCTGAGCACATGGGCTCCTCTTTCAGCTGCCAGCAGCGCTGCCGCCACGCTGCCGACGACTCGCTCTCCAGGGGGCGGCGGCTCGGGGGCAGCACCTTGAAGCGCGGCGCCGATGGAAGACTTGCGCGACCAGCCGATCAGCAAAGGCCACCCCCCAGCCAGCAACTCTTCTTGGCGCGCGAGGAGCGAATAATTCTGCGCCACCGTCTTGCCAAAGCCGATGCCTGGGTCCAGCACAATGCGGTTCCTCTGAACGCCGCATGACTGCAAGTCGCGAGCGGCTTGCTCCAGGAATGCCCGTACCTGTGGCAACACATCGCCCTCCATGGGAGCCGCCTGCATGGTCTGCGGATCGCGGTGCATGTGCATCAGGCAGACACCACAGTATGGGTGGTTTCGCACCACACCCAGCGCCGTGATGTCGCTGCCAGGCTCGCCCTTCCGACGCAAAGCCCAGATGTCATTGATGATGTCGGCCCCCAGATCAAGCACGGCTGCCATGACTTCTGGCTTATAAGTGTCGACCGACACCGGCACGCCCAGCTTGGCAGCCTCACGCACCACCGGCAGCACACGAGCGAGCTCTTCAGCCAAAGGCACGGCAGGACTTCCAGGACGAGTGGACTCACCACCAATATCCAGGATATGGGCGCCCTCTCGCAGCATTTTCTCGCAGTGTCGCATCGTGGAGGACACGTCAGCGTGCTGACCGCCATCTGAAAACGAATCTGGCGTAACGTTGACGATCCCCATCACCTGAGGTTCGCTCAGATCAATATCGAAGCGTGTGGTCTTCCAGAGCATTTGGCCGATTCCCCGTTACAAAAAAAACGGGACCCGAAGGCCCCGCTGCGTCGGACTTGTACAGACTCAAGCCACTGTCGGTGCCGGCTCAGCCGGCTTGGCTACTGGCGTGCCGCCAGTACCATTGCCTGGAGCCGCCGGAGTGCGTGGCGTGAAGTCCTTGGGTGGACGCGGCTCTCGGCCGGCCATGATGTCGTCCAATTGATCGCTGTCAATGGTTTCCCAATCGAGCAGAGCCTTGGCCATGGCATGCATCTTGTCCTGATTGTCCTCGATCAGCTTGCGAGCCAGCGCGTATTGTTCGTCAATAATGCGGCGCACTTCGGCATCCACCTTCTGCAAGGTTTCTTCCGAGATACTGGTGGTCTTGGTCACGCTGCGACCCAGGAACACTTCACCTTCGTTCTCGGCATAGACCATGGGGCCCAGCGCCAAGCTCATGCCGTATTTCATGACCATGTCACGGGCCAGATTGGTGGCGCGTTCAAAATCGTTGCTGGCACCGGTCGTCATTTGATTCATGAACACCTCTTCCGCGATACGGCCGCCAAAGAGCATGCTGATCTGGTTCAGCATGAATTCCTTGTCGTAGCTGTAGCGGTCTTGCGAGGGCAAGCTCATGGTTACACCCAGCGCGCGACCACGGGGAATGATCGTCACCTTGTGCACCGGATCGCACTTGGGCAGCAGTTTGCCGATCAGCGCATGGCCGCTTTCATGGTAGGCCGTATTCCGGCGTTCCTCTTCGGGCATGACCATGCTCTTGCGCTCGGGGCCCATGAGAATCTTGTCCTTGGCCTTCTCGAAGTCCTGCATCTCGACCACGCGCGCATTACGGCGCGCGGCCATGAGCGCCGCCTCGTTGCACAGGTTCGCCAGATCTGCGCCACTCATGCCGGGGGTACCACGTGCGATGATGCCTGGGCTCACGTCCTGGCCGATCGGAATCTTGCGCATGTGCACATTCAGAATCTGCTCACGGCCGCGAATATCAGGCAGCGTCACGTAGACCTGACGGTCAAAGCGGCCGGGGCGCAGCAGTGCGGCGTCAAGAATGTCAGGGCGGTTGGTAGCCGCGACCACGATCACGCCCAGGTTGGTCTCGAAACCATCCATCTCGACCAGCATCTGGTTGAGGGTCTGCTCGCGTTCGTCGTTACCGCCACCCAGTCCGGCGCCACGCTGGCGACCAACGGCGTCAATCTCATCGATGAAGATGATGCAAGGCGCGTTTTTCTTGGCGTTCTCGAACATGTCGCGCACTCGGGCCGCGCCCACGCCTACAAACATCTCCACAAAGTCAGAGCCTGAAATGCTGAAGAACGGCACCTTGGCTTCGCCCGCAATCGACTTGGCCAGCAGAGTCTTGCCTGTGCCCGGAGGGCCGACCAGCAACAGACCGCGCGGAATGCGTCCGCCGAGTTTTTGAAACTTCTGAGGATCCTTCAGGAAGTCGACCACTTCCTTGACTTCTTCCTTCGCCTCGTCGCAGCCAGCGACGTCGGCAAACGTCACTTGGTTTGTGTTCTCGTCGAGCATGCGTGCCTTGGACTTGCCGAAGCTGAATGCACCGCCCTTGCCACCGCCTTGCATCTGGCGCATGAAATATACCCAGACGCCAATCAGCAGGAGCATGGGGCCCCAACTGACCAACAGGGTCATCAGAAGAGAGCCTTCTTCCCGCGGCTTGACGTCAAACTTGACATCATGGTTGATGAGGTCGCCCACCAAGCCTCGATCCAGATAAGTTGCCTGCGTACGCACCCGGCGGTCGTCATTCATGACCGCCAAGATGTCGGTGCCACCCTGACCTTCCTGGATGGTGGCGCTTTTGACGCGATTGTTCCGCACCTCGTCCAGGAAATCGGAATAGGCGATGTGATTGGCGCTAGCCATGCGACCACCATCGAATTGCTTGAACACGGTGAACAACACCATGGCAATGACCATCCAGACGGCGATCTTCGAGAACCACTGATTCTTCAAGGCCTTACGCTCCAGTAAAAAAAGCCACGTGAACCCCGCGACGCAGGATTCGCCGCCAAAAGGGCAATTTCTGCCTTGACGGCAAAACCCGGCCATGCCGAGCATATATAGACGATTTTATGTGTTTCAAGGCGATCCACACACCCTGAAGGGTCGTCTACCGCACAAGGAACACAAGGCTTTACACGGTTTTCCCAAATTTGCTTCGCAGCACACCCCGAAAAACCTGATCAATGTCAAGACTGCTCGGCTCCAGCCGGCCTCTTGAGATTCATGCCAACCAAAAAGGTTTCCGAGGATTTATCTCGCGAAGCCTTGGGCTTGATGGGCTTCACCACGCTGAACGTACTCCGGAAAAGATCGACCAATTGGCTGTATCCGCTGCCGTGAAACAGTTTGACGACCAAGGCCCCTTCGGGCTTCAGGTGTGTTTGGGCGAACTCTAACGCCAACTCCACCAGATGCTCGATACGGGCGGCATCGGTCGATTCGACGCCGGAGAGGTTGGGAGCCATGTCTGAAACCACCAGATCCACCTGGCGCCCCGCCACGGCCTGCTGAAGTTGCGCGAGCACCTCTGCCGTGCGGAAGTCCCCTTGTAGAAAAGTTACGCCTTCGATGGGCTCCATGGGCAGCATGTCTAGAGCAATGATGGTGCCATTCAGTTCACCTACCGCAGCCCCGGCAGGAGATAGCCTGCGACGCAGATACTGGCTCCAGGCGCCCGGCGCGCTGCCGAGGTCCACCACCAGACCGCCCGGCTTGACCAAGCGCAAAGCTTCGTCGATTTCCTTCAGTTTGTACGCGGCACGGGCGCGATATCCCTCTTTTTGGGCCAATTTGACATAGGTATCGTTGACGTGGTCGTTAAGCCACGCCTTGTTGACCTTTTTGCTTTTAGTTTTTACCTTCATGGAACACCGATAATACGACTATGCCTCAAATTGAACTCACACCTGCGGAACGTAAGGTGTACCGCGCCGAAGCCCATCACCTGGATCCCGTAGTCATGATCGGGGGTGACGGACTGACTCCTGCCGTGCGCAAGGAAGTGGACGCCGCCCTGAACGCGCACGGCCTCATCAAAATTCGCGTATTGGGAGACGATCGCGCTGCGCGTGAGTCGATCTACGCACAACTGGCGGATGAATTGAACGCCGCTCCCATTCAGCACATCGGCAAGCTCCTGGTCATGTGGCGGCCCATACCCGAAAAGACGCGCGCTGCCGACGAAGACCGCATGCCTGGTCCCAAGGACGTGAAAGTACTCAAGTACAGCAAGCGTGGCGGGCAACGACCTGAAGTGAAAATCCTGCGAGTGCTGGGCAACCAGCGCCTTACACCCGGTGGCAAGGTCAAGCGAGCCAGTCCGAAGCAAAAGTCCATCAAGAAGGGACGACTGGACTGATGACTGCGCTGGCCCCCAGCGAGTTGCGCGCTCCAGAGACGGTCAATGGTGACCACAAGCGTCACATTCTGTGCATGAAATGGGGCACCAAGTACGGCCCGGAGTATGTCAACCGCCTCTACGGCATGGTACGCCGCCACCTGACTGGTGATTTCCAGATGGTGTGCCTGACCGACGACTCCAGCGGCATACGCTCCGAGGTGCTGTGCCTGCCCATTCCGCCGCTTGATTTGAACCTCAAGCCCGGCCAGCGAGATGGCGCCTGGAAGAAACTCACCACCTTTGAGGCCGATCTGCACGGGCTGCGAGGAACAGCGCTGTTCCTCGACCTGGATGTGGTGGTCGTTGGCAGTCTGGACGATTTTTTCACGCAACCGGGTGAGTTTCTTATCATCCACGACTACCCGCGCTTCTGGCGCTTCGGTGAGCGCATCGTGGGCAATTCATCGGTCTATCGGTTCAGCCTGGGCGCACATGCCGACGTGCTGGCTTACTTTCGAAGCCATATGTCCGAGGTGCAGCGTGAGTACCGCAACGAGCAAGACTTTCTCTCGCATTTCCTGCATCGGCAAGGCAAGCTGAACTACTGGCCTGAAAAGTGGTGCCCGAGCTTCAAATACCACGGCATTCCGACTTGGCCGACCAATTACTGGAAGTCACCCTTCGTACCAGAGGGTGCGCGCATCGTAATTTTCCACGGCGAGGTTAACCCGCCGGACGCCCTTGAAGGCAAGCGCAACAAGCGATTTGCCTACATCAAGCCGGCACTATGGGTGGCCGACGCCTGGAAAAGCTGACCGCTTGAGATCGTAAAGGATGCCCTGCAGAACCCTCGCGAGTCGGTGGTAGTGCGGATCCGGATGAGGCGCAAGGCGTCTTTTTGCAGCCAATAGCCCAGCTATTGGCAAGAAAAGCAACGCAGCGGATCGCCCGAGTCCGTGCTGCCACAGACCGCAGGGAGTTATGCAGGGCATCCTAAACACGTTCTAAGCGTCTTGATTCAAAGGCCTTTACCCAAACCGACGCCCACCAAAGGGCGTCCCACCATACGCGTAAGAATGGCCAGCGGACTGGACTCCGGATTAACTTCGCGCCTTGGTGGCAAGTAGAGCGTCTGCTCCATCATGAACTGACCGCTCATGACGGCATGTGTGGCCTGATCCGAAAAACACACCCAAACGCTGCCCGGCGGGAACGGCATTTTCATCTGCGTGCCGCTCTTCTGATACTGCTCGTCGAATTTCATCAAATCGTGCAGTTGCAGCATCAGATGGTCGTACTCGCTACGCAGCGATTTGGTGACATGCAGCGCATTCAGTACCTTGGCCTGCCATAGACGGTAAGGCTTGGCACGTGGCAAGAACTGGCGCGCCACTGTCTCAAAATCATCTCCCAGGCGCCACACCCGCGGTACACCCAGCGGGTTGAGGTTGGTGAACACGCGCAAGATGCGCTCGCCATAGTTCGGGCGAGAAGGAAAGGCGTCCACGTGCATTCGCTGATCATCGGCGCGCACCGACTGTGCGCGCGTTTCAACCTGTTTAGGGCGAAAACTCGTGGGAGCCACACGCAGCAACCCATGATATTCAGGCAGAAGGCCGTCTATAAGCCCCAAGGCTTGCTGGCGGAAGCGACCGATCATGGCGGCCAGCGCCATTTGCTCGGCTTCGCTTCCTGCAGCCCCTTGAGTACGCCATCAGCACCCAGGCTGATGTTCCGCGTACCGGCCTTGAGCATATCTTCACGCAGCAGCGGCTGCTCCTGCGACTGCAGTGCAAAACCCAGCTTCGGAAAATAAAGCACCTTGCCGGCCTCCACCGCCTGTGTCCACTCAGGCTGGGGACGCACCTGGCTCCAATCGGCGAGACCGATTTCAACTATGGGTGAATTCATGGTTGTTCTTGCGTTGTGCTGCCTGCCATGCGCCAAAGCACGACCGCGGCGCATAGCCATTGCACACCATACATCACGGATCCTGAGGTGTGCCACAGGCGAAGATTTTCGCGAGCCACGATGCGCGGCGCCACAGCATACTCAACCAGCAGTGCAAGCAACAAGCCCAGCAAGATGAAGACCATCAATGCGACATTGTGCTGATCAGCTGGCGATTTCCCTCCCGGCCGGTTGAGCACAAGCAAGAGAACGCCGCAAACAACGGATACCCACGTTTGCGCAGCGAACAGCTTGGCCGCCATTTGTCCCGCCATGGAAAGCGTCGGCAAGTGAGCGAACAGCATGGGCACTACCATGAATCCGAGCGCCGTCAGGCTGCCCCACCACAGGGCTGCAGCGAACAGTGACAGGCGCTTGTTCATGTCAGTCAGCCTAGTGTCCTGAGTTGTAAGTTCGTTGAATAGAAAAATCTGCCGAAATCGGCGCCAGGCAAGGAACAAAACGCAGTGATACCGAGTGGTATCGCGAGGGTTTGTGACGCAGCATGGGGGCGATTGTCGGTGGATTTGTTCAACGAACTTGCGATTCAGGACACTATGTATTTGACCGCGATGATCTCATAGTGTTTCACGCCACCAGGAGCCTGAACCTCAGCCGTGTCGCCCTCTTCCTTGCCGATGAGCGCGCGCGCGATGGGGCTGGAGATGTTGATCAGTCCCAGCTTCAGATCGGCCTCATCCTCGCCCACGATCTGATAGGTGACCTTCTCACCGGAATCCTCCTCCTCTAGCTCCACAGTAGCGCCGAACACCACCTTGCCGCCGGCATCCAGTTCGGCCGGGTCGATGATCTGCGCGGCCGCCAGTTTGCCTTCGACTTCCTTGATGCGCCCTTCGATAAAACCCTGGCGATCCTTGGCGGCGTCGTACTCTGCGTTTTCGCTGAGGTCACCCTGCGCCCGCGCTTCGGCGATGGCATTGATGACTTCAGGGCGATCCTTGGTTTTCAGCCGATGCAACTCTGACTTGAGTTTTTCAGCACCGCGCTTGGTGATGGGAATGGTAGCCATATCAAAATATTCCTTGCACAAAAGCGAAACCGCCGAGCGTTTTCGCTCGGCGGTATTTTCCGATTATTATGCACTGGAAGCGGCCATTTGGGCGTCACGTTGCTCCGTGTCACCTCCAGGAGTATGCGAGCCGCGTGCTTTTCACCTCTCCATACGAGCCTGAAAGCCTCGGGTTCACGATGACCTGCCACCATTTGACATCACATGGCATCACTTGGAGAATATGGCATGCTGACCCGCCGAAACGCTCTCAAAACGGCATTGGTCGCGTGCTCTACCTTGGCTGCGGAGCAGGCGCTGGCGCAAAAGTTCTGCGCCGTACAAACGCCGAAATCCCAGGTCGAAATCACGCCTGATCAAGCGCTGAACTTGTTGCGCGAGGGAAATGAACGCTTTATTGCTGGCCGGCCTTTGAACTGCGACTTGCTGCCCCAGGTGCGCGCTACCTCAGAAAAGCAAGCACCTTTTGCGGCCGTGGTGGGCTGCATCGACAGCCGAGTGCCTCCCGAGCTGGTCTTCGACCAGCATATAGGCGATATTTTCGCAGCTCGCATTGCCGGCAATTTCGTCAATGACGACATCATCGGGAGCCTTGAGTTTGCCACCCAGTTGGCCGGAGCCAAAGCGATCGTGGTGTTGGGCCATGGCGGGTGTGGCGCAGTCAAGGGCGCCGTCGACGACGCCAGGCTAGGGTTGTTGAGCGGCGTCCTTGCGCAGATTCGCCCCTCACTTGCCAAGCTCCAGTATCAGGGTGTGCCCAGTTCAAGTAACACCGAGTTAGTGCAGCGCGTTGCAGAGCAGAACGTTCGGGATGCCGTCGCCAGACTGAACACCCGCAGCGAGGTGCTGACAAAACTCGTACGGGCCGACCAACTCAAAATCGTGGGCGCCATGCATGACATAGAAACCGGGAAAATTCGCTGGCTTTCCTGAGCAAGAGCCTTATTTCCTTCTTGCTGCGCGCATACCCATGCCGCCCAGCAGCAGACTCAAGAGTCCAATACCCAACGCCTCAAGGCTTGGCACTGAAGCGATTTCCCCAGCCCTGTGCACACCTGGATTGCCCGATTGCGCGGGTTTCCAAGCGATTTGATCGCCAGCAGGCCAGTCTGCCGTCAGGTCTCCGACTGACTCCGGTAGATTCGTCTCATCCGCAGGATCATTCTCGGAGTTTGCGGCTGGGCTCGGGCTCTCTGACCGGGCTTCGGGACTAGACTGAAGCGCCGGGTTCTGCTGAGGTTGCTCGCTCCACGGAACGGGTACTGAAGGAGCCTCCAGCACCGGTGCGCCCTCTCCTGAATCGAAACTCAGGAAGTCATTGCCCCCGCGCACCAAGTGAACCTGCAGTTTAGATTTCCAGCGGTTAGCCGGTTTGTCCAGTCCGGCAGTGGTAGCCATAGCCCACGCAGCATCCTGTATGTCGGCGACTGGTGAAGAGGACCAGTAAGCTGAGACTGGAAACCCAGGAAACTGGCTTGTATTGACAGAAGGCCCTTCACACGCCGTTTCGACAATGGAGAGCAACTCATTGATATTTGGTAGTCGCCAATCGTCCTTGCCCAGCTTTTGGATTGCCCCGGGTGTCGGCTCTGGAGGTTTAACACCCCCGATCGATCCGAACATTCGCGCCCACACTGTCAGAAACGATGGTGAGTCCACCTCTGCAGCATTGACTGCTGCGACGCGCTCGAACGCTTCGCTCCATAAGTAAAACTCAGGCTTACCTGTGCATGTCATGCCACTCCAGGTCTGCCCTTCGGCACAGCGCTTCCAGATCAGGCCCGTCGGCTTGTGCAACACCATGCCGGCACCCGCATCAGAGAAATGATGGTCAGGCGTGCTACGAGCCGCTCCTCCCTGACAGAATTGAGCCGATGCTGGAGATGCGAGGGAGAGCATCGCTGGCAAAACTATACAAACACCAAGAAATCGATGGATCATGAAGGGTTTGCTTTTTTACTGTTCAGAATGCGACATCATTTCGACTTCCTCACGAGTCGAATTGAATGAGGCTCATCCATAAGTTCAAATGCGCCACCACCGTTCTGGAAGTTCCTTAGCCAGCCGACACCCCTCAAACCCGCGACGGCGCTTGATGCCCAATAGAGCGTCGCGGGGGTGTTTGGAAAATAGATAGGATCAATGGCCGGGCTCTTGCGGCCACGATCGACGATATTGGCCAACTCAAGGGGCGTCGGCAGGCGCCAATCGTGGTATCCACAAAGGCCCACCTCATTGACGTCCTGCACGTACTTGATGGTGTCGCAGCGACCAGCTGCATGGCACGCGCCACCGTCGGCAAGCTCGCCTTCACGACCATCGCCACGGTACCAACTGTATGTATGCCCCATGGACCTCAAGTGAGTCGCGTCAGCAATCTTCACCTCCCACATCAGGCCCGTGTTGTTGTCGTAAGTGCAGGCCCAACCATGGGGCTCGCTACCGAGCGCGGCTTCTTCTGGAAGCATGGCGCCGACATTGCTTACTTTGGTGAAATCGAAGCCGTTCGGCCTGCCGGCTCTCGTGCCCGCACTTCCGCCCTGTTTTTGCAGGGCGTGCTGAAGAGCGGCAGCATCGCGGCCATAGCGCGCGTCCTGCGCGCCTGGAACAGGAACTCTCACAAAATTCGCATCAGAACCCGCAACTATTCCAGCCCCTTGGCTGTGCAGAAAGTCAATGCCCGTGTCATTGAGTGGTCCGGCGTATGCGGAAACCAAGAATCCACATGTGGATAGGACCGGGATGAGGACCAGGCCGTAGAAATACGACAAACTCATTCTTAATTGTTGACTTGAATAAACGATGCCTCACGGCAAGATCGCGAACACATCTCAGGAAATGTATATTTTAATACTATTTTTAAGTCGAGTTCTTGGACTTATAACAACTTTAAATTAAACCAAAGCACTACTTTTTATCTGAAAACTTGTTTCATACGAAAAGCATGCGACCGCCACATTCGCCTGACTCCAGCGCACGCGAATCCACCGCCCCTTACCCGACGTCTTCTTGGGACTTCCCGGACAGGAGTGATTAGCAAGTAGTACTTGGCAAGAAGCCGGTCGCTTACATCAGGGCGACAAGCGCAAATGGCCCTGAATCAACGTCATGATTCTGAGAGGCCACCGGGCATTGCGCATGGACGCGCACGCCAGTCTCACAGGTGGAAAGTGCGCCCAAAGAGAGAAACCAATCGAGCATTGGGCTGCGCTACTGGCGAACCCGCCCGAGGGTTCCGCCAGGCTGAGCGCAGGCGCGCGTGCGCCTGCGCAACGTTACGCTGACGCTAACGCCTGGTGCATTTCCTGCACCGAAATCACCGCCAGTTTGTCCATAAACTGCATGCCATCAACGGCTGCCTCGGCACCAGCGATGGTGGTGATGGTCGGCACGCGCGCCAACAGAGCGCTGGTTCGAATGGCACGGCTGTCAGCGATGGCATTTCGGCGTTCTTCGACGGTATTGATGACCAGGGCAACTTCGTTGTTCTTGATCATGTCGACGATATGCGGGCGACCTTCGGTGACCTTGTTGACCGTTTCACACGGCACACCCGCAGCCTCGATGGCCGTGGCGGTACCGCGGGTTGCGATGAGCCTGAAGCCCATGGCCACCAGATCGCGGGCAATTTTTACAGCCGTCGGCTTGTCGCTGTTCTTCACCGTCAGGAACACCTTGCCGGCGGGCGTGCCGTCGGCCTTCAGCGGACGCGGCAAACGCTCACCTGCCCCCATCTGGGCCTTGATGTAAGCCTCACCAAAGGTCTTGCCAACTCCCATCACCTCACCGGTGGACTTCATCTCTGGGCCGAGAATGGTGTCAACGCCGGGGAACTTGACGAACGGGAAGACGGCCTCTTTCACGCTGAAGTATGGCGGTGTCACTTCCTGCCCAATGCCCTGCTCGTCGAGGGACTGCCCAGCCATGCAGCGCGCTGCCACCTTGGCAAGCTGAATGCCCGTTGCCTTGCTCACGAAAGGCACCGTGCGGCTGGCGCGCGGGTTGACTTCCAGCACGTAGATGACATCGAGCTTACTGCCGTCTTCTTGCAGTTTTTCCTGAATGGCGAACTGCACGTTCATCAGGCCAACCACGTTCAGCCCCTGGGCCATGGCGGCGGTCTGGCGCTTGAGTTCGTCAATGGTGGCCTGACGCAAGTAGTACGGAGGAAGCGAGCATCCGGAGTCGCCAGAGTGGACGCCAGCCTGCTCGATGTGCTCCATGACGCCACCGATGAACACTCTGCCTTTGGCATCACGAATCGCGTCGACGTCACACTCAATGGCGTCGGACAGGAAGCGGTCGAGCAGCACAGGTGAATCGTTGCTGACCTTCACGGCCTCGCGCATGTAGCGCTCCAGGTCGCGCTGCTCGTGCACGATCTCCATGGCACGACCGCCCAAGACGTAGGAGGGACGCACCACAAGTGGATACCCCAACTCTGCGGCTTTTTCCAAAGCTTCGCTTTCAGTACGAGCCGTCGCATTGGGGGGCTGACGCAGACCCAGGTCGTTGAGCAGCTTCTGGAAGCGCTCGCGGTCTTCAGCAGCGTCGATCATGTCGGGTGAAGTTCCGATGATCGGCACACCTTCAGCTTCCAGGCCGAGCGCCAGCTTCAGGGGAGTCTGCCCGCCGTACTGCACAATGACGCCTGTGGGCTTTTCCTTGTCCACGATTTCCAGCACGTCTTCGAGGGTGAGCGGTTCGAAATAGAGCCGATCAGAAGTGTCGTAGTCTGTAGAAACGGTTTCCGGGTTGCAGTTGACCATGATGGTTTCGTAACCATCTTCGCGCATGGCCAAGGCGGCGTGCACGCAGCAGTAGTCGAACTCGATGCCTTGGCCAATCCGGTTGGGCCCGCCACCGAGCACCATGATCTTTTTCTTGTTCGTGGGCTCTGCTTCGCACTCGTCCTCGTAGGTCGAGTACATATAGGCCGTTCCCGTCGCGAACTCGGCGGCGCAGGTATCAACCCTTTTGTACACCGGACGCACGTTCAACGCAGCGCGGCGCTCGCGCACAGCCTTGTCGGTGGTGCGCAGCAGCTTGGCCAACCTGCGGTCGGAGAACCCCTTTTTCTTGAGCGTCAGGACCTCATCGCGGGAAAGCATCTCAAGCGCTTTCTCGCCATGTTGTTCTGTGTGCTGATCCAGTTCGAGTTCGATCTTGATGATTTCCTCGATCTGCACCAAGAACCACTTGTCGATCTTGGTGAGCTGGTGCACTTCCTCCAGCGACCAGCCGGCGGCGAATGCATCTCCCACATACCAGATCCGATCCGGGCCAGGCTCGCCCAGCTCTTTTTCGAGCGTTTCGCGGTCCTGGGTTTTCTCGTTCATGCCGTCAACGCCGACCTCCAGGCCCCGCAGCGCCTTCTGGAAGGACTCCTGGAAGGTGCGACCAATGGCCATGACCTCGCCCACGCTCTTCATCTGGGTGGTCAGTCGGTTATCAGCCGCTGGGAACTTCTCGAATGCGAATCGAGGGATCTTGGTGACCACGTAGTCGATCGTGGGCTCGAAGCTGGCAGGGGTAGCGCCGCCTGTGATGTCGTTCTTCAGTTCATCGAGCGTGTAGCCGACAGCCAGCTTGGCCGCCACCTTGGCAATCGGGAAGCCCGTAGCCTTCGAGGCCAGGGCAGATGAACGGCTGACGCGCGGGTTCATTTCGATCACGATCATGCGCCCGTCTTTGGGGTTGACCGCAAACTGCACGTTGGAACCACCCGTATCCACGCCGATCTCGCGCAATACAGCAATCGAGGCGTTGCGCAAGACCTGGTACTCTTTGTCGGTCAGCGTCTGCGCGGGAGCAACGGTGATGCTGTCACCGGTGTGCACGCCCATAGGGTCGAGGTTCTCGATCGAGCAGATGATGATGCAGTTGTCCGCCTTGTCGCGCACAACCTCCATCTCATACTCCTTCCAGCCGAGCAAGGATTCCTCAATGAGCAGCTCGTTGGTGGGCGAGGCTTCCAGGCCCCGCTTGCAGATGACCTCAAACTCTTCCGGGTTGTAGGCGATGCCGCCACCGGTGCCACCCAACGTAAAGCTGGGGCGGATCACGGTCGGGAAACCAACGCTCTTTTGCACCGCCCAGGCTTCCTCCATGCTGTGCGCAATGCCTGAGCGTGCCGATCCCAGGCCGATGCGGGTCATGGCATCCTTGAATTTCAGGCGGTCTTCGGCCTTGTCGATGGCTTCCGGCTTGGCACCGATGAGTTCAACGTTGTACTTGTTCAGTACACCATGTCGCCACAGATCAAGTGCGCAGTTCAGCGCGGTTTGCCCACCCATGGTTGGCAGAATCGCGTCGGGGCGCTCTTTGGCAATGATTTTCTCTACCGTCTGCCAGGTAATCGGCTCGATGTAGGTGACATCGGCGGTGGCAGGGTCGGTCATGATGGTGGCGGGGTTGCTGTTGATCAGCACCACGCGGTAGCCCTCTTCCCGCAGAGCCTTGCAGGCTTGCACGCCGGAATAGTCGAACTCGCACGCCTGGCCTATGACAATGGGGCCGGCGCCGATGATAAGGATGGTCTTGAGGTCTGTGCGTTTGGGCATGTGCTCGCGAATCGGCGCCTGTGAGGGCGCCGATTTTCATTTTCAGTTGTGGTGGACGTCGTGATTCATCACGCCTGGGGCCGCTTAGCATTGATCATGAGATCAATGAAGCGATCAAACAGGTAGCCCACATCGTGGGGGCCTGGCAGGGCTTCCGGATGCCCCTGGAAGCAGAAAGCCGGCTTGTCGACATAGGCAAAGCCTTGCAGAGTGCCATCGAACAAACTGATATGCGTGACACGCAGGCTGGGCGGAAGCGTGGCCGCGTCCACGGCGAAGCCGTGGTTCTGGCTGGTGATCGATACGCGCCCGTCTTGCTGATCCTTGACCGGATGGTTCGCCCCATGGTGGCCAAACTTCATCTTGTACGTTTTGGCGCCAGAAGCCAGTGCCATGATCTGGTGGCCCAGGCAGATTCCGAAAGTGGGCATTCCACTGTCGATGATGGTTCGCGCAGCGTCAATCGCGTAGTCACATGGCTCTGGGTCGCCAGGGCCGTTGGACAGAAACACTCCGTCAGGTTTGAGGGCCAGGACTTCGGCCGCAGGGGTCTGCGCCGGCACCACGGTGACTTGACAGCCACGGGCAGCCAGCATGCGCAAGATGTTCTTCTTGACACCGAAGTCATAAGCCACAACCTTGAACCGAGGTTCTTTCAGCGTACCAAAGCCTTGAGTGATCGACCATTCGGTCTGATTCCACTCGTAAGGTGTGCGTGTGCTGACGACCTTGGCAAGATCCAGGCCGGTCATGGATGGCGCCGAGCGTGCGGCGGCAATGGCTGCATCAATCTGCTGCTGAGTGGGCTCAACCCCCGCTTCCAGCGCCACAATGGTGCCGTTTTGAGCTCCGTTTGTACGCAGCAGTCGGGTGAGCTTGCGAGTGTCGATACCTGCAATGGCGACGGTTTTGCCGGCAATCAGGTAATCGCTCAGGGTTTGTTCCGAGCGAAAATTGCTGGCCAGGAGCGGCAAATCCTTGATGATTAGGCCTGCGGCCTGGATCTTGCCGGACTCCACGTCTTCCGCGTTCACTCCGGTATTACCGATGTGAGGATAGGTCAGCGTGACAATCTGCTGGCAATAGCTGGGATCTGTAAGGATCTCCTGGTAGCCAGTCATGGAGGTGTTGAACACCACCTCGCCCACGGTGGAGCCGGAAGCTCCAATGGATTGACCTATGAAGACGCTGCCGTCGGCGAGGGCGAGGATGGCGGGCGGGAATTTCCCCTCGAGTGACGAAAGCAAAGGGTTCTCCGGGATAGTTACGGTCGCCCTCGCATACCGCGCCCGCGCCCTTGACGAACGCGAGAACTCTCGGTTGGAAGTAAATGCCTTGGCTGCGGTCTGGCGACGCTGTTTCGAGAAAAGCCCCTGATTATAGCCACCAAGGGAATACCCCAGCACTCGCGTAGTACTCCATCGGGGGCATTTTCCGCGAGTCTATCGAACTTGACTTGGGACCTTGCAAGCTTAAGGTCGCTGGTGAGACGCAGCGCTGGCGTGCATGCAGATGGCCGCGGCAGCCGCCACATTGAGAGACTCCTCGCCGCCCGGCTGCGCGATACGCACGGAACGGTCAGCCCGCGCCGCAAGTTCAGCGCCAACACCCTGGCCTTCGTGCCCCATCACCCAGGCACATGGCCAAGGCAGCTGACTGCGGTGCAGGTAGTCTCCTTCGTGCGAACTGGTGACCAGCATCGGGACACTCAGCCCCGCCAAATCTTCGGGCTCAATCCCCTCTATCAGACTCAATGCGAAGTGCGCCCCCATGCCTGAGCGAAGCACTTTAGGCGACCACAGCAACGCGGTGCCTTTGATCGCCGCGACTTGAGCAAAGCCGAAGGCGGCCGCGCTACGCAAAATGGAGCCGACATTCCCGGCGTCCTGCACGCGGTCCAGCACGATCGTGGGGACATCGGGCTGCAAAATCGGCTGGGCCGGCAAGTTAACGACGTAGGCCATCGGGGCGGGCGACTCAAGCCCACTCAGGTGAGCCATCAGTGCCTGGTCGATGACAATGTTCTTGCCTGGCGACTGAAGTCGATAGGATTCCGCAGCGGACCAAAATGATTCTGTGATCACCGCCATGGCAGGCGAAATGCCTCGCTCATGAGCGGCGCGACAGAGGTGATCGCCTTCGATCCAGACCCGACCCTGTTTGCGATAAGCGCCGCTGTCTTGCGCCAACCGCTTCAAATCCTTGATCAACGGATTGTCCCGCGAAGTAATGCGGAGGGGAGGTGCAAAATTCATGAGTGAGAAACCTGCTGAAGTAACTGCGCCACGGGCGAGAACGAACGCCTGTGATGCACGCAGGGTCCGTGCTCACGCAGCGCCGCCAAGTGTGCCGGGGTCCCATAACCTTTGTGCCCTGCAAATCCGTACTGCGGCCATTCGGCATCCACTTCAAGGCACCAACGATCTCGGTAAACCTTGGCAATAATTGAGGCAGCCGAAATGGACGCCACCTTGGCATCACCGCCGACCACCGCTTCGGCATGCATGCTGAGTGTTGGCAGGCGATTGCCGTCTACCATGACTCTCGTAGGGCGCAATCGAAGACCCGCAACAGCGCGCTGCATAGCCAGCATGGTAGCTTGCAGAATGTTGATCTCGTCAATCTCCTCCACACTCGCCTGACCAATCTCACAGCAAAGTGCTTTTGCACGGATTTCGTCGTAAAGACGCTCTCTTCGAAGCGGGGTAAGTTTCTTGGAGTCCGCCAAGCCCTTGATAGGCTGGCGCGGATCAAGAATCACCGCGGCAGCCACCACAGGGCCGGCCAGCGGGCCGCGCCCCGCCTCATCTACGCCTGCCACCAAGCCAGATGGATCCCAATCAAGAGCACGCCGCTTAGCGTGCAAGTAGCGATTCGATGACATCGGTGGCGAGGCGAGAAGTGTCGCGGTGCAATTCTTCATGCAGCATGGCAAAGCGCTGCTCAATAGCGGAAATCTTCTCAGGTGTGTCGAGCCAGTCAAGGACCGCCTCCGCCAGGGCCTGAGGGGTGGCGGCATCCTGGACCAGTTCCGGCACCACAAAGGGGGCATCAGGACGGTCGGCAAAGGCATGCGGCGCGATCTCCGGCGGCCGGCGAAGCCAATGCCCGGGCGCGCACAGCACGTTCGGCAAGCCGATCCAGGGCAACTGACGCATACGACGCATGAGTCGGTAGCTGATAGCGGGCATGGCGTAGGCAATGACCATGGGGCACTTGAACAGAGCTGCTTCCAATGTGGCCGTGCCACTGGCGATCAGCGTAACATCGCAGGCTGCCAGGACTTGATGGGATTGACCCGGCACCACCGTCAGCGCCGCCCCCAACCCGCTGGCCTGCGCTGCAAGCTCGATCTGACCGTGCAGGTGGGCCACCGCCGGCACAATGAAACGTGCATTCGGCCGGGAGTGCCTGATATGCGCGGCAGCCTGTAAAAAGCGGGGCAGCAAGTGCTTGACTTCAGCGGCTCGACTCCCTGGGAGCAGCGCCACCACAGGTCCGTCCCCCTCCAACCCAAGACCCTGCCGCGCCGCCGGGCGATTCGGCTTCATGGGAATGATGTTGGCCAAGGGGTGGCCTACGAAAGTCGCCGCTATGCCGTGTTCAGCCAACATCTCAGGCTCGAAGGGGAACAAGCACAGGACATGATCCGCGGCCGCCTTGAGCTTAAGCAGCTTCTCGGGACGCCAGGCCCAGAACGAAGGGCTGATGAAATGCAGGGTCTTCAGGCCAGCGCTTTTTAGGCGCGCTTCCAGATCAAAGTTGAAATCCGGCGCATCCACGCCAATAAACAGATCCGGGCGCTCCTTCAGGAGCCTGTCCGCAAGCTGCCGACGTATTCTCAGCAGTTCCGGAAGCCTCGGCAGCACCTCCAGATAACCTCGAACCGATAGTTTTTCGACCGGCCACCATGCATCGAATCCTTGCTCAGCCATGTGAGCGCCACCGATACCACCTGCACGCAAGCCAGGCCAACGCGCACGCAGGCTTTGCAGCAGCAGGGCCGCCAACATATCGCCGGAGGGCTCACCGGCCACCAACGAAATCGTAGGAGACTCGCTCATGGGCGAATTGGAATTCAACCTGGAACCGCTTCCAGAGTTAACGCACGATGCCGCGCGAGGCGTTGGCCAGGAAGTCCTGCATCAATGCAATGTCGGCATCCGCTTCGTTCAGTTCACCACGGAGCGCATCGATCTGTTGACGCGCGGCTTCCAGGGTAAGGCCCTTGCGATAAAGCAAGCGATGCATCTGCTTGACGATGGCAATGCGTTCGGATGAATACCCGCGGCGCTTGAGACCTTCTGCGTTGATGCTTTGAGCTTCGGCCGGGTTGCCTGCAGCGGTCACGAATGGAGGCAGATCCTGCGAGAGGCGAGTCTGGAACCCAGTCATGGCATGGTCACCCACGCGCACAAACTGGTGGATGCCTGTCAGGCCACCAACGAACACCCAGTCCCCCAGGTGGACATGCCCTCCCAGGGTTGCCGCATTGGCCATGATGATGTGGCTGCCCAGTTGGCAATCGTGCGCTATGTGCACGTAGGCCATGATCCAGTTGTCATCGCCCAAAGTGGTAACGCCGACGTCCTGCACGGTCCCGGTGTTGATGGTGACGAACTCTCGGATGGTGTTGCCGTTACCGATCTCCAGGCGCGTGGGCTCGCCACGATACTTCTTGTCTTGCGGGGCCGCGCCGATACTGGCAAACTGAAAAATGTGATTATCCCGACCAAGGGTGGTATGACCCTCGATCACACAGTGAGGACCAATGGTGGTTCCCGCACCGATGCGCACGTGCGGACCAACCACACTGTACGCGCCCACAACCACGCTGCCGTCAAGTTCGGCCTGAGGGTCAACTAGAGCAGTGGAGTGAACCTGTGCCATTTCTTGATCTTTGGTATGTAGCGATCCCGCGGCAATGCCCGCCTCAGAAACGGGCTAGGCCACTTTTCTCATGGTGCACATGAGCGTAGCTTCGCTCGCAAGCTCTCCGTCTACCGTGGCCTTGCAATTGAACTTGTAGATGCCCCCGCGCACCCGATCCATGGCAGCATGCAAGATAAGTTGATCGCCGGGTTCCACTGGGCGTTTGAAACGAGCACCATCGATGCCAACAAAGTAGAAAACGGTGTCCTCGCCCAGCGATACGCTTTCGACTTCCAATGACAGGAGTGCGGATGTCTGAGCCAGCGCCTCAAGAATCAATACGCCCGGCATGACGGGCCGACGAGGAAAATGCCCCGTAAAGAACGGCTCATTCATCGTGACGTTCTTGAGGGCGCGCAGCGTCTTGGCCTGCAGATCCACATCGAGCACACGATCGACCAATAGGAAGGGATAGCGATGCGGTAGCTTGGAAAGGATCTGGTGGATGTCCATCATGGCGGATGCTTCTATATTGATAGCCATTGGCGCTCATTGTACAAGCGCCCGCAAGCGGTATTCACACGTTTGCCTATGGCGGGAGCGGGCTACCGGCTTTTTGGGAGCAAGGCTTCCAACCGCTTGAGCCTCTCACGTAATCCGTGGATATGCTTAAGCGTGGCGGCATTTTTCTCCCACGTAGAGTTCTCATCAATTGGGAAAAATCCGGTGTAATGCCCTGGCTTGAGAATAGACCGGGTCACGATCGAGGCGGACGAAATGTGCACATGATCCGCGATGGTGAGATGCCCCAGAATCATGCCGGCGCCACCGACGGTGCAATGTGCGCCGATACGTGCACTGCCCGCCACACCAACGCAACCGGCCATGGCCGTGTGCTTGCCAATATGCGTGTTGTGCCCGATCTGGATTAAATTGTCCAGCTTTACGCCGTCTTCGATTACCGTATCGTCGAGAGCCCCACGATCAATACAAGTATTGGCGCCAATTTCGACATCGTCACCAATGCGCACGGCCCCCAGCTGCTCAATTTTGATCCAGGCTCCGTCGTGCGGCGCCAATCCGAAGCCGTCGCCCCCGATTACCGCCCCACTTTGAATGAAACATCTGGCGCCGATCACGCAGTCTTCTGCGACGGTGACGCGGACTGTCAGCACCGTGTTCGCGCCAATGCGCGCGCCACGTCCGACGAAACACTGAGGACCCACGCTGGCGCTTGGGTCGATCCAGGCACCCTCTTCGACAACTGCACTCGGATGCACGCCAGGCACAGGAACACGGCCATGCGCCCTCTTCCACAATTGTGTCAGGCGCGCGAAGTACAGGTGGGGATCAGGCGTAACGATGCAGTCGCCTCGCCGCTTGGCCTCGTCGGCCTGGGCTGGCGCCACAACGACGCAGCCGGCCCGAGTGCTCGCGAGCAAAGGGGCAAGCTTCGGGTTGACGAGATAGCTCAACTCACTTTCCTGAGCGCTTTCAAGGGGCGCAAGGCGTGTGATGGCCAGCTCAGGATCGCCGAAGAGTTCGCCACCTAGAGCTTCGACGATGGCGCCGGTATGGAGGCTCACTGAATAAACGACAAGTGAATCAGAAAACGTACCAAGGAGATCACTTGGCGCTATTCAGCGCCTTGATCACCTTGTCGGTAATGTCGAGCTTGGGGTTGATATACACCGCTTCCTGAAGGATCACGTCGTATTTTTCGGCCTCAGCCACTTGGCGCACCACTCGATTGGCACGGTCCAACACCTGCTGGAGTTCTTCGCTCTTGCGTGAATTCAGATCCTCCTGGAATTCACGCCTCCTGCGCTGGAATTCCCGATCTTGCTCCACCAATTGGCGCTGGCGCGTCTGGCGCTGTGTGTCGCTCATGGTGGGTGCTTCACGCTCGAAGCGGTCAGACGCAGTTTTCAGGGCTGCCCCAGCGGCATCAAGTTCTTTCTCACGGCGGGAGAACTCCTGCTCCAGCTTGGTCTGCGCCGATTTGGCCGGATCAGCTTCGCGCAGCATACGGTCGGTGTTCACGAACCCGATGCGCACATTCTCCTGCGCCAAGGCCACCGGCGTCACCAAGGCGGCGCTGAGCAAGGCCGCAACGCTCACGCAACGGAGTGTCAACTTCATCAAAACGAGGTCCCAATCTGGAATTGCAATTTCTGGATTCTATCGCCCGGCTGCTTGCGCAGCGGCACCGCCAACGCAAAACGTAGCGGACCAAGCGGTGATATCCAGCTAAAACCAATGCCCGTGGAGGCGCGCAGGCCTGAAGCGCTCATTTTTTCGCCGTCACCATAGAGGCCACCGACATCGACAAAACCGAACAGGCGCAGGGTTCGGTCGTTACCCACCCCCGGGAACGGAGTGATGAATTCCGTGTTCAGCGTGACTTTGCGCGTTCCGCCGATGAAAGCGCCAGTCACGTCTCGGGGCCCGAGCGTGGATTGCTCGTACCCGCGAACGGAACCGAGGCCGCCGGAATAGAAGTTCTTGAACACGGGGTACGGCCGTCCGCCCAAACCCTTGCCCCAGCCCACCTCGGCGTTGAAAGCCAGGGTGTATTGCTTGGAAAGTGGAATGTACTGCTGATACTGATAGTTGGCCTTGACGTACCTTGCATCGCCAAGCAGGCCCAACTCGCCAAGCAAGCGCTGGTAGCGCCCGGAGTTGGGAGCCAAGGCGCTGTCGCGCGAATCACGCGACCAGCCCAGAGTGAAGGGGAACGAGGTGCTCGAGTACCCGAATTTCTCGGCATAGGCCAAGTAAGCCGCTGGAATGTTGGTACCAGGGTTGATCCGCGTGCGCTCTGCATTAACACCGAGGTAGACAGTATCGAGTTCAGTGATTGGCACACCGAACTTCAACCCGCCACCCATGGTCACCAGCGTGTAGTTGCCGCCCTGGTCTTGATACGGCTTCTGAGTTTTGTAGAAGACGTCTACCGTACGGGAGATGCCGTTGGCTGTGAAGTACGGATCGGTGGCGCTCACCACGAGCGTGCGGTTAAATTTGCCGGTGTTCAACTGCAGATCAAGCCGGTTGCCGGAGCCAAACACGTTGTCCTGAGTGATGCCGAAGGAGAACGAGAGCTTCTCGGACGATGAGTATCCGGCGCCCAGCTGGATGCTGCCGGTGGGCTTTTCCTTCACCTCGACATTGAGGTCGACTTGATCCGGCGCGCCCGGCACTTCCGCGGAGGTGATGGACAATTCAGTGAAGTAGCCCAACCGGTCCACTCGATCACGCGAAAGCCGGATTTTCTCGCCGTCGTACCAGGAAGATTCAAATTGGCGGAACTCGCGTCGAATCACTTCGTCTCGCGTTTTGGCGTTGCCCTGAATATTGATGCGGCGCACATAAGCTCGCCGCGAGGGGTTGGCGTGCAGGACAATGGCCACACGGTTACTGGTGCGGTCTACCTCGGGGCGTGGTTCGACTGCAGCAAACGCGAAGCCATAATTACCGAAATGATCGGTGAAGGATTTGACGGTCTCGGCGACTTGGTCGGCGTTGTAGGCTTCACCCGGCTTGATGGTAATGAGCGACTTGAACTCGTCGTCTTTTTCGAGATAGTTGCCGTCGAGCGAAATACTGGAGACAACAAAACGCTCACCTTCCGTCACATTGATGGTGATGCCGATGGACTCCTTGTCGGGCGAGATCGCCACCTGAGTGGAATCGATCTTGAAATCAAGGTAGCCACGGGCCAGGTAGTATGAACGCAGTGCTTCCAGGTCGGCGTTGAGCTTGGCGCGCGAATACTGGTCGCTCTTGCTGTACCAACTCATCCAGCCGCCGGTGTCGAGATCGAACAGATCCTTGAGGGTTGCGGCGGAAAACGCCTTGTTGCCGACGATCTCGATATCCTTGATACGAGCAGGACGGCCTTCGGTAACGTTGAAGTTCAGGTTGACCTGGTTGCGCTCGGTAGGAGTCACAGTGGTCACCACCTCGGCCCCGTAGAGGCTGCGGTTGATGTACTGACGTTTGATTTCCTGCTCGGCTCGATCCGTCAAGGCTTTGTCGTACGGACGTCCGGCCGCAAGTCCTGCGTCGCGCAGCGCGGCTTGCAGCACTTCCTTGCTGAATTCCTTGTTCCCCGCGAACTCAACCGAAGCCACGGTGGGGCGCTCCTGCACGATCACTACCAGCACATTGCCGCTGACTTCCAGCCGCACATCTGTGAACAGACCGAGCGCAAAAAGCGAGCGGATGGAGGCCGCGCCCTTGTCGTCGTTGTAAGTCTCACCGACTCGAACCGGGATCGACGCGAAGATAGTGCCAGGCTCGACCCGCTGCAACCCCTCCACACGAATGTCGGAGACTGTGAATGGATCGACGGCCCAGGCCATCTGCGCGGCGAGCGCCAGCGGAGACAAACGAGGCTACGGAACGCAAGCGAAAACGGTGAGCTAGTAACTTCATGAGCGAGTGTGTATGGAGCCGACTTCAAATCACGCCGGGGGTATATTCAGCCTAAACGATTGACGACATCGTTGTACATCGCGACAGCCATCATGGTCAGCAACAAAAACATGCCCATGTATTGGAGACGATCAAGCCAAACACCGGAAACGGGTTTGCCCGTCACCATCTCCCAAAGATAATACATCAGGTGCCCGCCATCCAGAACGGGGATCGGCAATAGATTGAGCACGCCCAGGCTCACGCTGATGAAAGCCAGGAATGCCAGGTAGTACGTCAGCCCGAGGCTGGCGGATTTGCCAGCATAGTCGGCGATGGCAATGGGGCCACTCAGGTTCTTCAGGGACAACTCCCCCATCACCATGCGACCCAGCAGGCGCAGCGACAGCACGGAAACCTCCCACACGCGTGAAGCACCCGCCCACAGGCCGTCCAGGGGCCCGAAGCGGACCATGACCATTTCAGGCAGACTGCCTACATAAGCGCCAATGCGTCCGATGCGCTGATCGCCTTCGGTCTGCAGGTCCGGCTTCACTTCGATAGACAGCAAACGACCGTCTCGCTCGATCTGCCAGACCGCAGCCGCAGGCTCACCGTCTCGGGCAGATGCGCGAATGACTTCTCGGAGTTGCTGACCATCAACTATGGCCGTACCACCAACTTTGCGAACCAGATCTCCCCGCTTCAAACCGTCTCGGACAGCGGCCCCGCCTTCAGCGAGTTCGCCGATTTCGGGTCGCGAGAGCGGAGAGACAATGCCTATTCCACGAAACAGCCTTGCATCGACCTCCTGCACGGAGAGGCTGGATAAAGGCAGCGTCAACTCGCGGCCGCTCCCACCCGAACTCGGAGCCACGTCCAGCACGAGATCTCGCCCGTCAAGCACGCCTCGCGTCAGGAACCAGCGGAGACCTTCAAAAGAAGTCACGGGCTCAAGTTCTTCCCCCGCCAGTCCGGCACGGCGCACAAGTTCGCCACCTTGCAGGCCAGCGCGCTCAGCCAATGAACCGGCCACCGGAGGCGACAGCACGGCGCGCGGCTCCTGAACGCCGAGCCAATTAACCAGCGTGTACAGCAGCACCGCCAGCACCAGATTAGCCACCGGCCCTGCGGCAACGATCAATGCCCGTGATCGCAACGGCTGGGTGTTGAATGCCAGGTGACGCTCTTCGGAGGCCACCGGCGCCTCACGCTCATCAAGCATCTTGACGTAGCCCCCCAGAGGAAGGGCGCCAATGATGAATTCAGTGTCTTGACCCGGACGCTGCCTCTTCGGCCGCCAACGCGCCAAGGGTTTACCGAATCCGACGGAAAACCGCAGCACCTTGACCCCACAGGCGACCGCCATCCGGTAATGCCCCCATTCGTGCACGGCGATCAGCAGCCCCAGGGCGACTACGAAGGAAAGCAGGGTCAGCAGCATGGCGATTCGTTCACAACTTTTCAGGCCGCACGGCGACGAGCTTCTGCTTCGGCCGCGCGGCGAGCACAGGCATCCAGCACCAGGATATCAGGAAGCGATGCAGGGGCGTCCGGCGTTACGGCTGCCAAAGTGGCGTCAATGACGGCATAAATGTCTGCGAAGCCGATGCGCTGCCCGAGGAAGGCGGCCACGGCCACCTCATTGGCCGCGTTCAACACGGCAGTCGTGCCTTCGGGGGCGCGCAAAGCCTCCCACGACAGGAAAAGGCCTGGAAATCGCTCGCGGCTCGGCGGCTCGAAGTGCAGCCCAGCCAGCGCGGCAAAATCGAGCCGACTGGCGCCGCTTTCTATGCGCTCTGGCCAGGAGAGTCCATAGGCGATGGGTACACGCATGTCAGGTGTGCCCAACTGGGCAAGTACCGAGGCATCAGTGAATTCGACCATCGAGTGGATGATCTGCTGCGGATGGATCACCACCTCGATCTGTTCAGGCGATAGGCCGAAAAGCCAGCGCGCCTCTATCACCTCGAGTGCCTTGTTCATCATGGTGGCTGAATCCACCGAGATCTTGCGCCCCATCGCAAAATTGGGATGGGCGCAAGCTTGGTCAGGCGTCATGCCCGGCAGATCGGAGAGCGGTGTCTGGCGGAACGGCCCCCTGAGGACGTGAGGTGGATGCGGCTAATGCGTGCGCTCCAGTCGGCAGGATTTTCCGGCAGACACTGGAAAATCGCTGAATGCTCGCTGTCGATCGGCAAGAGCGTAGCCCCCCTTCGCGTACCGCATTCATGAACAACTGGCCTCCCACGACCAGCGCTTCCTTGTTGGCCAGAAGCAAACGTTTGCCCATGCGGGCGGCGGCCAGACAAGGCGCTAGGCCGGCAGCGCCCACAATGGCTGCCATGACCGTATCAACTTCCTCGTGTCCGGCCATAGCTTCGATGGCTGCAGGACCCATTGCAACTACGGTGCGAAGACCTTGCTGCTTGATTCTCTCGGCCAACTCACGGCCATGTGCCTCGCTGGCCATAGCCACCATGCGCGGGTTGAAGCGGACCACTTGGGCCAGCATCGCATCGACCTGCGTGGCCGCCGAAAGCGCCACCACCTCGAAGCGTTCCGGGTGGCGGGCAATCACGTCCAACGTGTTGGTTCCTATCGAGCCCGTGGAACCTAGTATGGCCACGCGCTGCTTTCTATTTTCCGTCACACCGTCCCCTTGCCCACGGTTACCAGCATCATCGCCAGGGGTAGCACCGGCAAAAGCGCATCAACCCGATCCAGCACACCTCCGTGGCCAGGCAGCAGCCCGCTCGAATCCTTCACGCCGGCGCTGCGCTTGACCAGGGATTCCACCAGGTCCCCCACAACGCTCATGGCGGAGAGAAATACGCAGCCCACGACCAGGAGCCAACTTCCGCGCTCATAAAGACGCGTGTAAAGACTGGGGGTTTCAAGCGCATAGGTGCGATCAATCCATACCCACACCACCGCCACTAACAACACACCCAGCATACCACCCCAAACCCCTTCCCAGCTCTTGCCGGGACTGATGGATGGCGCCAGTTTGACGCGACTGAACTTGCCGCCCAGGCCGCGCCCTGCGAAATAGGCGAACACGTCCGCCGCCCACACCAACACCAGGATCGACAGAAGAAGGTTGATACCGATGGTGCGTGCCTGCGTCATGGCCAGCCATGCCGTGCAAAGCACGGCGATCCCGCCCACCCACCGAAGCCCGCGAGGCAACTGTGGCCACCCCGAAACACCCCGCTGTATCAACCAAGCGCCACCGGGCACCCCCACCAGGGCCGCAACCAGCCAGAGCAAAGGCATGGGCTTATCTATCGCACCACTCCACCACAGCAACGCACACAACAGAGCGCACAACGCGCCCGAAGCCAGCGCGGCAACACCGCCCCAACCCACCAGACGCGACCACTCCCATGCGGCGGCTGCAATCAGTATCAGGGACAAGGCGACGAAAGGCGTCGGCGTAGAGGCAAACAAGGCCGGCAGCAGGATGGCCAGCAGTATCAAAGCCGTGATGATGCGCTGTTTGAGCATGCGAAACCTAGGGCCTCATATTCGCGAGCATCAGGGGCGCGCACTTGATAACGGTCATGCCACGACGTGCGTGCGAGCTTGGGCCACTTGAGCAGGCGTCTTCCCGAAACGCCTCTCTCGTTGAGCGTAGGCGGTCAGCGCTTCGTCCAGTGCCGCGTCGTCAAAGTCGGGCCACAGGCGATCGCTGAAAAAAGTTCGCTGTAAGCGCACTGCCACAGCAGAAAATTGCTGATTCGCTGCTCACCCCCGGTGCGGATGAGAAGATCCGGATCAGGCACATGGGCCAGCGCCGTGGCTCGACCCAGCGATTCCTCGGTGATCGCCTGGCCGGCGGCGGCCACACGGGCAGCGGCCTGCGCAATGTCCCAGCGTCCACCGTAATTGAAGCAAATGTTGAGCACCATGCGCTCATTGGCAGCTGTTTCGGCTTCTGCTGCCACAAACCCGGCTCGTACGCGCTCGGAGAGGTTTCCGCGCTCGCCAACAAAGTGCAGCCGGATACCGGCTTTCTTGAGTTCCGGGACCTCGCGCGTCAGTGCAGTCGCCAGAAGATCCATCAAGCCGCTCACTTCTTCCACAGGACGGCTCCAGTTTTCCGAAGAAAACGCGAAGACCGTCAGTACCTTGACGCCACGCTCAGCGCACGCGCGTATGCAGCGGCGCAAGGATTCAACCCCTTGCCGGTGTCCAGCCACCCTAGGCAACAGGCGCCGGTGCGCCCACCGCCCGTTGCCATCCATCACGATGGCAACGTGATGCGGCACTGCAGAGTCAGGTTGACGAGATTTCGTCATGCGGTTATTAATTTCAGAAAGCGCAAATGAAACCGTTTCAGCCTCAGACCGCCATGACTTCTTGCTCTTTGGACGCCACCAGCGCGTCAATCTCGGCAATGTGCTTGTCGGTAGCCTTTTGCACGTCGGCTTCGGCACGCTTTTGATCGTCCTCTGACGCTTCCTTGTCTTTTACCAGCTTCTTTACAGCTTCGTTGGCATCGCGGCGAAGGTTGCGGATGGCGATTTTGGCGGCCTCGCCCTCCTGACGCACCACTTTGGTCATCTCTTTGCGGCGCTCTTCGCTCATGGGAGGCATGGGCACGCGGATGAGATCGCCCATGTTGGCGGGATTCAGCCCCAACTCGCTCTCGCGAATGGCTTTCTCGATTTTTGCGCCCATTCCCTTTTCCCACGGCTGCACGCTAATGGTGCGTGCGTCGAGCAGGGCCACATTCGCCACCTGTGACAAGGGCACGTGGTTCCCGTAATACTCGACATGGATCGTGTCCAGCAGCGCCGGGTTCGCACGACCAGTGCGGATTTTGGTCAGGTTGTTCTTGAAAGCGGCGATGGATTGATCCATCTTGCCTTGTGTGGTTTGCTTGATCTCGGCAATCGTCATACGAGTTTCTCCATCATGGGATTATCGCCACGCGCTCAAGCCAGCGCGAATGTCGGCGGCAACGGCTGGTGAGTGAGCGTTATGCGTGAACCAAAGTACCTTCATCCTCGCCCATCACCACGCTCTTGAGCGCTCCGGCCTTGAGGATCGAAAACACCTTGATAGGCAGTTTCTGGTCGCGGCACAGCGCAAACGCTGTCGCGTCCATGATGCCAAGGTTTCGGCTCATGGCTTCGTCGAAAGTGATCTTGGCATAGCGAGTGGCTGTGGGATCCTTGTGCGGGTCTGCGCTGTAAACGCCATCGACCTTCGTGGCCTTGAGCACCAGTTCGGCACCGATCTCGGCACCCCGCAGCGCGGCGGCCGTGTCCGTGGTGAAAAACGGGTTACCAGTGCCCGCCGCAAACACCACGACCTTACCTTCTTCCAGATACTGTAACGCTTTCGGGCGAACATAAGGCTCTACCACCTGCTCGATCCCGATGGCGGACATGACGCGAGCGATAAGACCATGTTTGTTCATGGCGTCGGCCAGCGCCAACGCGTTCATGACGGTGGCCAGCATACCCATGTAGTCGGCCGTAGCCCTATCCATGCCAGCGGAACCGCCGGCCACGCCACGGAAGATGTTGCCGCCGCCAATCACCACCGCCACTTGCACGCCCATTCGAGTCACCTCGGCAATCTCGTCAACGATTCGCTCAATGGTGGCACGGTTGATGCCGAAGGCGTCGTCGCCCATCAGGGCTTCGCCAGAAAGCTTCAGCAGGATTCGCTTGTGGGCAGGTTTGGCTTTGGTCATCGGCAAGCTCCGAAATATGCGATGGTGCAAGAGTCTACAAGGTAGTTGATATAAAAGACCACGGAGCCGGTCGTTTTTAGGTCTACCTTCAGAGGGAGCAAGAAGTTTGTCGGCCGACAAACTTCTTGCTCCGCCTCCAAGTGAGGCACCCACGCCCATCACGGATGGGCGGGTGAATGAACCAAAAAGGTCCAAATTACCGGCAATTCGCGGAATGCCGCGATGCCGGATTGGTCAGCCCGCGCGCCCTTTCAGGGTTGGCGCGTAGCAAGTCAGGTGATCAGGCGCCGCGTGCGGCCGCCACTTGAGCAGCAACTTCGGCAGCGAAATCGTCCTGCTTCTTCTCGATGCCTTCGCCTACCACGTAGAGCGTGAAACTCTTGATGGTGGTGGCGCGCTCCTTGAGCATCTGCTCGACGGATTGCTTGTCGTTCTTGACGAACGGCTGATTGAGCAGAGAGACTTCCTTGAGGTATTTCTGAACCGAGCCTTCGACCATTTTGGCTGCAATGTCAGCGGGCTTGCCAGACTCCTGCGCTTTGGCAGTCGCCACGCTACGCTCTCTTTCGATCAGCTCGGCAGGAACGTCGCTGCTTGCCAGCGCCACAGGCTTCATGGCTGCCACATGCATGGCAACATCGCGCGCGGCAGACTCATCGCCTTCATACTCGACCACCACGCCAATACGCGTACCGTGCAGATACGATGCGAGCTTGCCACCGCCCGACTTGCGAATGAAGCGGCGGAAGCTCATGTTCTCGCCGATCTTGCCGATCAGGCCGACGCGCACATCTTCCAGCGTCGGGCCGAAATCGCCCATGGCGAACGGAAGCGCACCCAGAGCCGCCAAGTCTGCGGGGTTATGGGCCGCCGCCAAGTCAGCAGCGGCCTGCGCCAAAGCGAGGAAGCTGTCGTTCTTGGTCACAAAATCGGTTTCGCAGTTGACCTCGACCATAGCGCCAGTGTCATCCTTGATGGATGCAACGACGACACCTTCAGCCGTCACGCGAGAGGCGGCCTTGCCGGCCTTGGTGCCCAGCTTGACGCGCAGCAGCTCTTCGGCTTTGACCATGTCGCCATCGGCCTCGGTCAGGGCTTTCTTGCACTCCATCATGGGTGCGTCGGTCTTGGCGCGCAGTTCGGCGACCATGCTTGCGGTGATTGCTGCCATTGGATTGCTCCAGTCTTTCAGTAAGGCGCCAGCTTGAAGAACAGCCAACGCAGAAAAAAATTAAAAAAAGGGGCGCAAGCGCCCCTGTTGCCGCAGGCCGGGACCGGCCTTGACAGCTTTCGGCTCTTGGATCAGGCGGCGCTGCCGTCCTCGACCTCAACGAACTCATCTTCGCCTTCGGCTGCTACAGCCTTGACCACGTCGTTAACGGCGTTGGCACGGCCTTCAAGAATAGCGTCAGCGATGCCGCGAGCGTAAAGAGTCACGGCCTTGGCCGAATCGTCGTTACCTGGAATCACGTAATCGATACCCACGGGCGAATGGTTGGAGTCAACCACACCAATCAGCGGGATACCCAGCTTCTTCGCTTCGGACACGGCGATCTTGTGGAAGCCAACGTCAATGATGAAGATGGCATCTGGCAGTGCGTTCATATCCTGAATGCCGCCGATATCTCGCTCGAGCTTAGCCATTTCGCGCGAAAAGGTGAGCTGCTCTTTCTTGCTCATGCCTTCGAGGCCAGCTTCTTGCTGGGCCTTCATGTCCTTCAGACGCTTGATGGAGGTCTTGACGGTTTTGAAGTTGGTCAGCATGCCGCCCAACCAGCGCTGCTCGACGAAAGGCACGCCAGCGCGGCGAGCTTCTTCAGCCACGATTTCGCGAGCCTGGCGCTTGGTACCCACCATGAGGATGGTGCCGCGATTGGCAGCCAACTGGCGCGCGAACTTTTGCGCCTCCTGGAACATCGGCAGCGATTTTTCCAGGTTGATGATATGGATCTTGTTGCGATGACCGAAGATGAACGGAGCCATCTTGGGGTTCCAGAAGCGAGTTTGGTGACCAAAGTGGACACCGGCCTCCAGCATTTCACGCATGGTGACGGACATGAAGATTCCTTTAACAAAGGTTGGGTCTAAAATCCAGCCCGCTCATTGCCGCCAATGGAAAAACCATTGGAACATGGGGTTTCAGCGAATGTGGACTGAAACCCCAACAGCAACACCTTGTGGGGACTGGTTTGCGATTTGTTTCGCGAGGCGCCGCTTCAGCATTGACCACCGAAGTGGCAAGAAAGCATAAAGGCGCCATCAGCAAAACCCGACGATTATAACCGCAGATTCGGCGCCGATTGACAGGCGCCGATTGACCGCACCCGATTCGATGCACAATGGAGATGCCATGCTGCAATTGCTTGATCTTCATCAGCCCCACCCAATGCACGACACGGCGGCCACCCGCCGCATGGAGCAAGCCGCAGCGGCACAGTTGCCCGCGCATACATTGATGCGGCGCGCGGGCTTGTCAGTGGCCCGGCTGGCTGTAGCGCTTGCACCACACGCCCGCACCGTATGGATCGCGTGCGGTCCGGGCAACAACGGCGGCGACGGGTTGGAAGCAGCCATGCACCTGCGTCGCTGGGGGCTGAACCCGGTCGTCACGTTGCTGGGGAACCCCCAGCACATTCCCGCCGACGCGCGCGCCTCGTTCGCCCGGGCCCAGGAAGCCGGCGTAGCATTCGCAGAGACACCTCCCCCGCTCCATTCGGACGATCTCTGTATAGATGCACTTCTAGGTATCGGCGGTGCACGCGCTCCCGAAGGCCGCATGGCCGAATGGCTGAGCTTCATGGCCGCCAGCTCCGCGCACCGACTCGCGGTGGATGTGCCCAGCGGGCTGAATGCCGACACAGGCGTGCACCTTGCCAAGACATCCACCTCCCCAAGTGAGCGTCACCATACCCTGAGCCTGCTCACGCTCAAGCCAGGCCTCTTCACAATGCAGGGACGTGATGCGTGCGGCACGCTTTGGTTCGACGATTTGGGCATTGCTCCTGAAGAGCCACCCATCGCATTGCTGAACGTGGCGGCACCGGCCCACACGCGACCACATGCAAGCCACAAAGGCACCTGGGGAGATGTAGCGGTCATCGGCGGCCACGTCGACTCCGCACGGGGCATCGCAATGGGAGGAGCTGCCCTGCTCGCTGGCCGCGCAGCACTATCCAACGGTGCCGGCCGCGTATATGTCAGCCTGCTGGGGGACGCCTCGCTCATGCTGGATGTGGCCACACCTGAGTTGATGTTTCGCCGCTACGACGCACTTGATCTACGGACCTTGTCAGTCGTGTGTGGCTGCGGTGGCGGCGAAGCGGTGGCCGACGTGCTTGAGCCGGTCCTGGACGCAACACCGCGCTTGGTGCTGGATGCAGACGCCCTCAATGCAATTGCAGGGGATCCAGTGCTGCAAACCGCCATGAAAAGTCGCGCCGAGCGCGGACAAGCTACGGTGCTCACGCCCCACCCTCTGGAAGCTGCCCGCCTTCTGAGTTGCAATGCAGCCGATGTACAAAACAATCGATTGAATGCCGCCCAGGAAATAGCCCGTCGCTTTCAGTGCACAGTCGTCCTCAAGGGTTCTGGCACAGCGATGGCAGCTCCCGGACAACTGTCTCGAATCAATCCCACGGGCAATGCACGCCTGGCCACGGCGGGTACAGGCGACGTACTAGCAGGCATGATTGGAGCGCGACTGGCAAGTGGCTGTGAAGCATTTGAGGCCGCATGCACTGCGGTCTGGCAGCACGGTCACATGGCCGACATCTGGCCCAAAGACCTACCCTTCACAGCAGGAAGCCTGTGTTAGTTTCAGTTCGCAGCGCCCTCAGCCGCGCCCCACAAACGGCATGCTGGTGGCCATCACGGTGTGGAAAAGCACATTCGCCTGCAGGGGCAGATTGGCCATGTACACCACCGACTGTCCGACGATGCCCACGTCCATGCGAGGCTCCTCCATGATCTGACCATTGGCTTGCAGAATGCCCGCCGCCATACGCTCGGTCATTTCAGTGGCCGCATTACCGATGTCGATCTGGCCGACGGCGATATCGTAGGCTCGGCCATCCAGCGCAGCCGTCTTAGTCAACCCGGTCACCGCATGCTTGGTAGCCGTGTAGGCAATGGAGCGTGGCCGCGGCGCGTGCGCCGAGATAGAGCCATTGTTGATGATTCGGCCGCCGCGCGGAGACTGCGCTTTCATGACGCGAAAGGCCGCCTGAAGGCAATAGAACATGCCGTTCAGGTTGACATCGACCACTGCCCGCCATTGCTCAGCGGTCAAGTCCTCAAGCGGCACAGCGGGCGCGCCGATGCCCGCATTGTTGAAAAGCAGGTCGACCCGCCCATAAGCGTCCACGGTGGCTCTGAACAGCTGCGCCACAGAATCCGGGTTGGTGACATCCGTCGGCACAGCCAATGCACGTGTCCCTGCACCCGATTCATCCACGGCATGGTGCAACGGATCAGCACGCCGACCAGCCAGCACAACCTGCCAGCCATCGGCCAGCAAAGCAAGCGCGGCAGACTTGCCTATGCCCGAGCCAGCCCCAGTCACTATGGCTGTCCGAGGTAAGGAATGCTTGCTCATCGCTTCGGCTTCTTCTGCTTGGCACCCCTGCCCTGCGATGCGGCTTTCTTGGCAGCCGCTTTCAGCGCTTGAACGGGAGATGGGTGAAAGCGCCCGCCGGATGGCAGATCGCTGGAGCCGTCCGCTATGCCCTGATCACGCGCCTTGCGGGCAGCCCGCTTGGCCGAGACCTTGGAGGAAGCCCGCGCTCACCTGCCGGCGCCACTCCCTTGTCGCGAAGGGCGCGGGAAGTGAGGTTTTCCCCCTCCTGCACCAGACGGAAGTCGATCTTGCGTCCGTCCAGGTCGACACGGCTGACCTGCACCCTGACGCGCGTACCCAGTGCGTAACGAATGCCGGTGCGTTCGCCGCGCAATTCCTGTCGCACTTCATCGAAACGGAAATACTCACCGCCCAGTTCAGTGATATGCACCAGGCCTTCCACATACAACTCGTCCAGCGTGACGAACAGTCCGAAACTGGTCACCGCGCTGACCGCACCTGAGAACTCCTCGCCCAGATGCTCACGCATGTACTTGCACTTGAGCCAGGCCTCGACGTCGCGGCTGGCCTCGTCGGCACGGCGCTCGTTGGCGCTGCAGTGCAGACCCGCCGCTTCCCAGGCCAGCGCTTCCGGAGATCGTCGCTTGGCCGGCTGATCCGGCTGCGCGCGCGAGGCGCTGCTTTTTGCAACCGGCGGCTTAGTTTTTCATGCGCTTCGCCCGGCGTCGGCAACTCGGGCAACTGGTAACGGCGCTTGCTCAGGATGGATTTGATCACCCGATGCACAAGCAGATCCGGATACCTTCGGATCGGGCTGGTGAAATGGGTGTAGGCCTCGTATGCCAAGCCAAAATGACCGGCGTTGTGCGGCGAATAGATGGCCTGACTCATAGAGCGGAGCAGCATCATATGGATCTGCTGCGCGTCGGGGCGCTCCTTGGTGGCTTCAGCAATCCGCTGAAATTCATCAGGTGTGGGAACCTCACCAATGGAAAGACCCAGGCCCAAGGCCTTCAGGTAGCTGCGCAAGATCTCCTGCTTCTCAGGAGTGGGACCTTCGTGCACGCGGAACAGACCAGGCTGCTTGCCCTGCAAAATGAAGTCGGCGCTGCAGACGTTGGCCGCCAGCATGCACTCTTCGATCAGCTTGTGCGCATCGTTGCGGGTGCGCGGCACGATTTTTTCAATCCGGCCGTTCTCGTCGCAAACGATCTGTGTCTCCGTGGTTTCAAAATCCACGGCACCACGCTCAGAACGCCCCTTGAGCAGCGCATTAAACACATCGTTCAGATTCAGCAGGTCCTGCACCCTGGCCTTTCGCTTGGCGGCTTCCGGGCCTCGCGTGTTTGCCAAAATCGCGGCCACTTCGGTGTAGGTGAAGCGCGCGTGACTCCACATCACTGCCGGGTAGAACTGATAGGCATGGACCTCGCCCTTGGCGGTCACAAGCATGTCGCACACCATACAAAGGCGTTCGACTTCCGGGTTGAGCGAGCACAAGCCGTTGCTCAGCTTTTCGGGCAGCATCGGGATGACACGACGCGGAAAATAAACGCTGGTGGCCCGGTCATAGGCATCCACATCGATCGGGTGGCCCGTTTGCACGTAATGGCTCACATCGGCAATCGCCACCAGTAGGCGCCAACCCTTGCTACGACCGACCTTGGCAGGCTCGCAATACACCGCGTCATCGAAATCACGCGCGTCCTCGCCATCGATGGTGACCAGAGCCACGTCAGTCAGGTCAACGCGGCCGCGCTTGTCCTCGGGGCGCACATGGTCAGGCAAGGCCCGCGCCTCGCCAATTGCCGCCTCAGAAAATTCATGGGGTACGCCATATTTGCGCACTGCAATCTCGATCTCCATGCCTGGGTCGTCCACTTCACCCAGCACTTCCTTCACGCGACCCACGGGTTGTCCGAACAGAGCGGGCGGCTCGGTCAACTCCACCACCACCACCTGGCCCACCTTAGCCTGGCCAATCGCGGTCTTGGGAATCATCACGTCCTGACCATAGCGCTTGTCTTCCGGCGCCACCAGCCAAAGTCCGGCCTCATTGAGCAGGCGCCCGATGATCGGGTGCGGCGGTCGCTCGACGATTTCCACCACGCGCCCCTCGGGTCGGCCGCGCCGATCCTGCCTCACCACGCGCACCTTCACACGGTCACGATGCAGGACCGCGCGCATCTCGTTAGGAGGCAGATAAATGTCTGGATTCCCGTCGTCGCGGACCAAGAAACCATGCCCATCACGGTGGCCTTGCACCGTGCCTTCAAATTCTTCTAGCAATCCGCTCGATGATTCAATATTTTTGGTATACAATTCGATCTTTCCTGAGATGCCCAGGTGGCGGAATTGGTAGACGCACTAGTTTCAGGTACTAGCGGGTAACTCCGTGGAGGTTCGAGTCCTCTTCTGGGCACCAACGATTATGTTGGTAATCACACCAGAAATTTGCCAAAAGCAGATTTCTTTTTTAAAAAAGCCACCTTTTAGGTGGCTTTTTTATTGCCTGCGCGTTTTCTTGCAGAGTTGGCTGCACCTTCCGCGTCCTGATCGACATCCGCGGACACTGCGGAAACGCTGTTGCAATCAGGCAAGGAGAAGGCCGGCTGATTTTTCCTTGACACACCGGCCTTTGCATGACGAATCAGATCGGCATGGCCACGAGGTCATGCCCCTGGGTACCGACGATACGTGCCCGCGTGAACTCCCCTACCCTCAATTGCTTGCTGATCTTTTCCGGCGGCAACAAGTGAACCACGCCGTCGATCTCAGGTGCATCGGCGTAGCTGCGCCCCACACCGCCGCGCCGACCTAAGGCAGGCGCTGAATCAACCAGCACCTGCATGGTCGAACCCACACGTTCCCGCAACTTGGCCGTGGAGACTTCCTCTGCCACCTCCATGAAACGCGCCCGCCGCTCTTCCCGTAACTCGGGTGGGAGCATGCCCGGCAATTCATTGGCCGTGGCACCCTCGACTGGAGAATAAGCAAAGCAGCCGGCCCGATCAATGCGCGCCTCGCGCATGAAGTCGAGCAAGTGGTCGAATTCTTCTTCCGTCTCCCCAGGAAATCCTGCGATAAAGGTAGAGCGGATAACCAGTTCTGGACAGATTTCGCGCCAACGGGCAATGCGCTCCAGGTTTTTCTCGCCGCTGGCGGGGCGCTTCATGCGGCGGAGCACGTCTGGATGGCTGTGCTGCAAGGGAACATCCAGGTAGGGGAGCACCTTGCCTTCGGCCATCAGCGGAAGAATGTCATCAACGCTGGGATATGGATACACATAGTGCAAACGTACCCACGCACCGTGAGGTTCTGCAAGCTCAGATAATGCCTGCACCAGTTCGAGCATGCGAGTCTTCACCGGACGGCCATCCCAGAAGCCGGTGCGATACTTCACATCGACACCGTAGGCCGAGGTGTCCTGGCTGATGACCAGCAGTTCTTTCACACCGCCTTCAAATAACGCGCGCGCCTCCTTGAGCACATCACCTATGGGCCGGCTAACCAGATCTCCGCGCATGGAGGGAATGATGCAGAAGGTGCAGCGGTGGTTACAGCCTTCGCTGATTTTTAGATACGCGTAGTGGCGGGGCGTGAGCTTCAGCCCCGCTTCGCCAAAAGCACCGGGAACCAGATCGATAAATGGATCATGTGGCTTAGGGCAATGTTGGTGTACGGCGTCCATCACTTCCTGGGTAGCGTGGGGGCCCGTCACAGCCAACACCGACGGATGCAAGGATTTCACCAGATTTTCGGTGCCACCTGGGCCGCTGCCGACTTCGGAACCACGAGACGGTATGGTTTTTGCGCCCAGACAGCCCGTAACGACCACTTTGCCATTGACTGCAAGAGCCTCGCCAATGGTGTCCAGGCTTTCCTTGACGGCGTCATCAATGAAGCCGCAGGTGTTGACGATCACCAGATCGGCGCCTTCAAAGGTCTTGCTCGTCTGGTAGCCCTCGGCAGAGAGCTGTGTCAGGATAAGCTCGGAATCGGTCAAGGCCTTCGGGCAGCCTAGCGATACGAAGCCTATACGCGGGGCGGGCGTGGAAATTTCACTCATAAGCAGATTGTCGCAGCCCTGGCGTCTCGCCGTCGGGTCGACCGGAAATTCCCAAGCTCGGCAGCCGTAAGCCGCAGCTTCCCCAGCCTCAAGCAAGAGCAAAGTGGGAAAAAAGACTTTGGGCCTGGAAGCGACTCAGGCTCAGCGCTTCAGCCCAAACGCCCCCATCATCTGCTCAGTCTGCTTCTGCATTTGCTCCTGCATTTGCAGGAAAGCACTCTTGGACTGTTCCATATAACTACCAAGCATCGGCGAGGGCATGCGCATGAACTGCGACCAGGCCTCTGGCGTCAACCCCTTGGACTGCTCGGCCAGCTTGGACTGCATTTCCATGAAGGTCTGGATGTTTTTCTCAAGATAGGAGCCCATGAAGCCCTGCATCGCATGGCCATAAAAGCGGATGATGTTCGCCAGGGCCACTTCACTGAACATCGGCGCGCCGCCCGCTTCCTCCTCAAGAATGATCTGCAACAAAATGCTCCGCGTGAGATCTTCGCCGCTTTTGGCGTCGCGCACAACGAAAGGCTCGTGCGCCATGACCAGCGCCCTCACTTCGGTGAGCGTGATGTACGAAGACGTGCGCGTGTCGTAAAGCCGCCGATTGGGGTATTTCTTGATGGTCCGTAGCTGCGTCACCTCGGCGCCGCCGGTAGCTTCACTCTGAGTGTCTGATGGCTTGGTGCGTGAATTCATGTAGGCTCGAACTCTCCACTATGAGCGAAAATGCTTCTCTGCCATTCTAGGTGAGGCCTTATAAATGCGTAACAGGGCCTTTCCCTGAGAACGTGAAAACGCTGTGAGACACCCTCACCGTCTGTTTCCGAGTTTCTGCTTCTCAATAATTCGTACGCGCCGCAAGCTGATCATGCAATGCGTTCAAAGACAAATCCACCACTGTGGAGTTGCTCCTGCCCTCCCACCATGACTATTTTCCACTCAACCAGGTCTCGCCCGGCATTGACCGGGATCTTCACCGTCATGCCAGCTTCGTTGTCGTCAATCACGCGCAGCAGTTGATCGTTGTCCCACATCAGGTAGCCGGGCATCTCCGGCAGCGCGTTGATCTCCCAAGTCAACGGACCGATCTGCCGCAGCACCGAAGAATCGTTGACGCAGAGCCAGCGGCTTCCAACGCGGTCTTGCCAAGCCTTCGGCAGAGGGGTATCAAGCGGAGGCAGCCATTCGCCGAGCGGGCTCTCGTTCCAGTAGTATCCGCTGGCCGAAATATCGCGCAAAATCAGATAGCGATGCCCTTCCACGACGTCGAAACGGTAGCAACGAGTGGGCTGCGCGTCAGACCACCAATGGCCATCGTTGCGGGCCTTCAAGCCTGCCTGAACGATTTTCCAGCCCTCTTCGCTCCATTGGCGCAACGTCAGCGCCCCATCGTCCGCGCGAAGCACCTGGTAGGGAGACGTGTGGCAGGCATAGACACCGACCAAGAAATCGGTATTCGGCGCAGGCGTCAACAGGGGTGACACGCTTGGGGAAACCTTGGCTGGAATGGCTTGAATTTTGTCCTGTTCAGCCGCGACGCGAAGCAGCAGCTCTTCGGCGAGCGGTAGTGAACCATAGTCGTGGCCGTTCCCATTGACCATCATGGCAATGCGAGCTTCGGGCAAGACGATGAACTCTGTAAGAAAGAAGGTGGTGCCTCCGTTTTTTGCCCATGCATTCAGCCCAGCGGCCTCCATGGCTAATTGTTTCACCGAATCCCACCCCAGGCCAATACGCACGGCGGACGGCGTCAGGTTGATGCGCACTCGCGAACCTTGATCCATGCTCATCTCTCGGACGCCGTCCGCGGAAACGAGTCGTTTGCCGTTATAGACGCCTTGATCAATAAACAGGCGCGCCAACTTCATCATGTCCGTGGGTGTGCTGACAATGCCACCTGTAGCAAACGCAGCAGGCATTTCCTGAGACAACCGTTTACCCTCATAGTAGGGGTGGACAAAAGTCCCCTCGGCGGCGGGCGAGAGTGCGTAGCCGGTCCTGTTCATCTCAAGCGGGTCGAAGATCTCACGCTGAATGAACTCTGGAAATGTGAGTCCGCAGAGCTCGTGCACGAGCGGCTCCACCAGCGTGAATCCATCGTTGCAGTAGACCGAAAGTTCTCCCGGTTCATGCTTCAATCTGGACTCCGCAAGCACCTGCAAGGTGTCCTGTGCGTAGTCCAGCTTGGGTGCGAAATTGAAGACGTTGCGGGAATTAGTACCAGGCAGGCCTGAGGCGTGCGAGATCAGATGGCGTACGGTAATGCGGCTGAACTCAGGTGAGCACATGCGAAATTCGGGAAGCAGCTCGACCAGGGGCTGATCCAGCGTGAGCTGGCCACGGTCTCGCAAAATCATGACCGCAAGAGCCGTGAACACCTTGGCCACCGAGCCAATGTTCACGCGTGTGTCCACCGTGGCTTGCACGCCGTTTTCGCGATCCGAGTAGCCGAAGGCTTCTCTCCATACGATCTGGTCGTTCACCATCAATGCCGCCGACACTGCGGTGGCATTGATGCCAGGGCGAACCAGCGCCTGACGCACCGTTTCGCGGAACCAACGCACCGATTCCGGGACGGGTTCTGGCTGCGGATCTGCATCGTCTCCACCGCAGCCCGCGATCAGCGGGGTTGCCATGCTCGCGACAGCCCAATTTAGGCAATTGCGTCGACTCAGTTTGGGAACCAGCGAACCGGTAACCTCGTCGTCCTTAGCAGGCATGTCGTCTCCTTGTTGAGTTTTTTGAGCGAAGAAATTTGGTGCTCGACCCCGTGGGAGCCGCGACGCTTGTCGATGAAATCATTCAAGAATTCAGTAGGCGGTCGAGCGCCGACTGTGCGAAAAACGCGCTCGCCAGCTTCAGGATCTCGTGGACCGACGTAGCGCCGGAGTGTGCACTGGAGGAGGTGCCGTGTCGATCCCGCTGATTGACCTGACCGACATGATTTGCAGTGAAATACACTGCCGTCATGCGTTTAATTATTTCTTTAGTTTTACTTTTATCTCTACCTGCCACTGCCCAGGTATTCCGATGTGGAAACAGATACCAATCGGACCCCTGCCCTGGCGGCCAAGAGGTGGATGTCAGAGCGCCGGTGACCGGAGGCCCTCCAGATACGGTGACCGTTTACCTGTGCAAGCGCTACAGCGGACAGAAATTCTGGGCACACCAGCCCTGCAACAAGCACTCGCGCACGATGCTGGAACGTCAGGTGCTGGTGCCGGCTGAATTAACCCATAAAGAAAGAGTGTCCTACGCGAGGGCAGAGCACAAAGCAGCCGAAGCTTTGCAAGTGCCGCCCACACACCCTAGGACAGTCGTCGAGCGGTCACCCACTCGTGACTGTGACTTTTACCGAAAGGCGTTGGACCATAACGCATCCGCAGCCCGCGCTGGAGGCTCCGGAAAATACATGGATCGTCTGAATGATCAACGTAGAGACCTCATGACCCGCAAGAGGCACGCTGGCTGCTGACAGCCGCCCCACCGGTAAATCCAAGGCTTTAGAGGATCGCCGCATCTCTTCCACAGATTGAGGAGCATCGAGGATCCATACGGGGATGCCAGCATTGGTCAACGCAATCTACGCATAAATTCCAAGCCCCTTCGTTGGCAAAGACCTCCGTATGGCAGCGCACAGACAACCTGAAAACATTCGACTATTGATCCGGCGGGAATTATTCATGAGGCCGCATAGATGACATGCTTGTCACCAAAGTACTTCTTGACCCGCTCTGGCGTGCTCTCCAGCATCGTCATGTGTTCAGTCGCTGCAGCACGCAGCTTGGCTTTGGTTCGCACCGGGACTTTGCTGCCAATTGCTTGCTTCAAATCGGCGTTGAGCCGCTCCTCCGGGTTGAGCTCGGGGCTGTAGCTCGGCAGGTAAAACAACTCGATGTCCTCTTTGTGCATCGCCGCCCACTCCTTGACCGGCTTGCTGTGGTGCACCCTCAGGTTGTCCAGAATCAGAAATACCTTCTTGCCCTGGGAGTCCTTGATCAAGGCCTGCATGAACTCGATCAGCTTGTCTGCATTGAACGCCTCATCAATGATCATCCAGCGCGTTTTGCCCTGGTTGGTGACCGTGGCGATCATCGAGAGCTTTTGCCGTGTTCCACCCACTGCCCGCGTCACCGGTGTTTGACCCGCAGGGGCGTAACTTCTGCCACGCACATCCGTGTTGACCAGGGCCGTTTCATCGCCCCAATGGATCTCCGCGCCTTCACGCTTGGCTCTGGCCTCAATGCCGGGGTATTCATCTTCGAGCCACGCCTTGACGGCCTCAGGTCGCTGCTCGTAGGCTTTCTTGATCGGCTTTTGCGGCGTAAAGCCCCAACGTGCCAGATAGTCGCCCACCGCCCGCACAGATAGCTTGATTCCCAGATCGCGTTCGATGAGTTCGCGCACTGCGGGCCGACTCCAAAGCGCAAACTCCATCTTGATCTGCTCAGGGCGTTTGTCGATGATGGTCAGTCGAATGACGCGCTCTTGCTCAGGTGTCAGGCTGCGTCCACTACCTGGTTTCTTGCCCCTGGCGTGGGGCTTGAGTGCCGCCGCCCCGCCTTGCTCGAACAGGCGCAGTGCCGCGTTGACACCAGACCAACTGAGCCCGGTTTGCTAGGCAATCTGCATCACGCCGACTCCTTTTCGATGCAAGCGGATAACCTGCTTGCGCCGTTCTTGCAGCACTTCCCGCGACTGCTTGAGTGCATCTTCTTTATGAACTTTGGAGTCATGCAATCAACAAAAGTTCATGAATAAATTATGCCGAGTCTATAAGCCAGAAACAACTGCAGCCTGTGGCGGCTCGGTGCAGGTCGACGGAAAATAAAAAAGCCTTCCAAATCTTTAATTTGGAAGGCTTTTTACCAATGGTTAGTTGGTAGGCGCGATTGGACTCGAACCAACGACCCCCACCATGTCAAGGTGGTGCTCTAACCAGCTGAGCTACGCGCCTAAGATTCGAAGAACGAGAGTATAGCAGACTTTTTAGCGCCTCTTGGCCACACGAACGCCAGATACTTCTTTAACCGCACGCAGCACCTGCTCCAGCCGTTTGGTGTCGGAGACTTCTATGGTGAATGTCATCCATGCCCAACCTTTGACGGACTGCGTCTTGACACCAATGACGTTCATCTTCTCGCGTGCGAAGACGTCTGAGATGTCGCGCAGCAGTCCCTGGCGGTCCACTGCTTCGACCGCCACGTCTACCGGGTAGGCCACGCTTTGCCGAGCGGAATCGCTCCAGCCGACTTCGATGACGCGGTCAGGATCTCGTGCCATCAGGTCGCGGAAATTGGAACAGTCGCGCCGGTGCACGCTGACGCCGCGGCCTCGGGTCACGAAGCCTGCGATGTCGTCCGGCGGCGCGGGCTTGCAGCAGCGTGCAGGTTGCGTCAGCAGTGAATCGAGGCCGACCACCAGCACACCTCCGCGGGCCGAACTGCTCGGGCGAACCTTGCGCAGAAGCACTTGCTCATCTGGATCGGGTTGCGGCTCGGGCGGGCGCAGCACGGTCTCTATGCTGCGCAGCGAAAGCTCGTCCTTGCCGACAGTCTCGAACAGTGCATCCGGCGTCTTGAAACCAAGGTCTGTGGCCAGTTGATCGAGCGAAATCGCCGTGCGGCCTTCTCGCTGCAACAATTTTTCGACCATTTCGCGACCGCGCGCCACCGTTTCACGCGTGTACTGGGCATTGAACCAGGCGCGAACCTTGGCTTTGGCACGTGAACTCGCGAGGTAGTGCAGATCAGCGTTGAGCCAGTCTCGCGAGGGGCCGCCTTCCTTGGCAGCATTAATCACCACTGTCTGGCCGTTCTTGAGCGGCGTATTGAGTGGCACCATGATGCCGTCTACCAGGGCACCACGGCAGCGGTGCCCGAGTTCCGTGTGTACCGTGTAGGCAAAATCCACGGGGGTCGCGCCAGCGGGCAATTCAACAATGGCCGCCTCGGGCGTCAGCACATAGATATGCTCGTCAAACAGGCCGTGCTGCGGCTCATTACCCGTCAGGTCGCGCTCCCAGGCCAGGAGTTGGCGTAAGACCGCGATCTTGGCGTCGTACTCGCCGGCCGCCGAAACGCCCGTGTACCCCTTGGTGCCGGCTTCCTTGTAGGCCCAGTGCGCCGCTACGCCGTGCTCGGCATGCTGGTGCATCTCGGGGGTGCGGATTTGAATCTCCCATGCGAGCCCGTCAGCGTCTCGCACCACGGTGTGCAAGGATTGATAACCGTTAATCTTGGGTCGTGCGATGTAGTCGTCGAACTCGTCAGGCACTGGGGTGTAGTGCTCGTGCACCCAGCCAAGCGCTGCATAACAATCAGCCACTGTGGGCACGAGCACGCGAAGGGCACGCACGTCGAACACCTGATCGAAATCCAGCCCTTTCCCCCGCATTTTTCGCACGATGCTGGAGATATGCTTTGGGCGCCCCGACACGCGGGCGTCAATGCCCTGCCCCCGCAGCCCCTGCTCGATCACCGTGCGGCGCTGAGCCATGGCGGCTTCGCGCTCCACGCGGCGCTCATCCAGCAGGGAAGCCACCAGTTTGTACGTGTCGGGCTCCTGGGCACGAAAGATCAGATCTTCCATTTCCCACTTGATCTGCCAAATACCTAGCCGGTTGGCCAGAGGGGCAAAAATCTCGTGGGACTCGCGCAACAGGCTGGGCGAAGGTGGGCGGCGAATTGCCGCGCAATAGCGCAAGGTTTGCAAGCGGGAAGCCAGGCGCAGAAGCACCACGCGCAGATCGCGACTGAATGCCAGAAGCATCTTACGCACGTTCTCAGTCTGCTGGCCCGCCTGCTCCGAATCCGCGGAGAGTTCCTGCCTGCCAGCGCGCGAACGTTGCTGCAACTTTTCGAGCTTGGCTGTTTCCAGCGCCAACCGTGCAAAGCTCTCTCCAAAGGCTTTGGTAATGACCTCTGCCGGTCTGTTGAGCTGCCAACTGGCGTAGCTGAGATAGGCAGCGGCCTGCATGGCCTCCGAACCGCCAATGGCCGCCAGGATGTCGGCCACGCCGTCGGCATGCACAAGGACGCTTTCTCCCGCGGCGGTGACTTCGTCCCCGATCAGTGGAACGGCAAAGGCCCGGGCGCGGGCGCGCACACCTTCCTCGGCCGGCAGAGAATTCGCGGTGGCTGCAATCAACTCGGCCACGGGCTCGCTTGAGGTCAGGCTGGCGGAAGGCAGCTGCTTCATGGAGCCTCCAAGTCAATATTGGCGCCGGGTAGCAGGAAATCAAGCACAGCTTGCACCTGCTCTGTGGCCACCAGCGTGGGCGCATGACCGACGCCCGCGAACTCTATAGCTTGCGGACGAGGACCGCGCTCCTTCATGGACTGCAAGGTGCCTCGGGAGAGCAAGTCTGAATCGGCGCCCCGCAGCACAAGTGTGTCAGCTGTGATTTGATCGTAGATCTGCCACAGGGTCGCCTCTCCCTGCACTGAGGCTTCGCGTGTCATGTGGCGGTAAGGCACGGCGATGGCGGGATCGTAGTGGAGACGGTAGCTGCCGTCAGGCAACGCCCTCAACATGGGGCGTGACAGGGCAAGCCATTGAGCATCGGTGTGCGGGCCAAACTCCATGGAGATGGCTCGCATGGCTGCGGCGCCTTGCTCGATTGTGGCAAAGGTGCCGCTCTTGCCAAGATATTCACCGATACGCTCCAGAGCGGTCCATTCGATAGTCGGGCCGACATCATTCAGCACCAACCGATGAATGGGAATAGGCAACGGCAGGCCCGGCATTCCAGCCAGGGACATGCCGATGATGCCGCCCATGCTGGTTCCCAGCCAGTCGAGGGTGCTGATGGCTGATTCTTGATGCAACTGGGCGAGCATGCTCAGCATATCGCCGACGTATGTAGTGAACTGGTAGCCCATAGGGTCTTTCAACCAGTCGCTCTCGCCGCGTCCGACCACGTCCGGACATATGACCCTCAGCGGCCTGCCGAGTTCAGCCGAACGCCTCAGTAGCGCCTGCGCCAGAACATCGAAGTCTCGCCCCTGGCGTGAAAGGCCGTGCGCGCAAACCACCACATGCGCGGCCGTATCGTCTCCCCATTGCCACCAAGCCATGCGGTGACCGCCCATGGAATCTGGGCATTGAACGTGATGCAGCGTGGGCTCGGACATGATGGATTAAAAACGGATACCGTCACGGCATCGTAAATCAATTGACAGCCCGAAACGCAATTCGGGGCTCGATCAACTTACCAGCCCAGTAGGGTTTGGAATTTCTCAGCCTCAGCGCGCCTGCACCGAACCCGATACGTTAACCTGCACCATGCTCTTGCCGGGCTCTACCGCCACGGGCCCTGCGTCAGCGGCCTTACTGAAAGCGCGGGCCTCCAGAGCCATGGGGCGGGGGCCAGAAAACCCAGCATCATTGGAGTCCACCGTGATCTCCCGCAAGCCGTAGCCGGCAAAACCGAAAGCTTTTGTGATCTCAGCCGCGCGCGCCTTGAAACGCTCAATGGCTTGCGACTGTGCTTCGGTCTGCACTTTTGCGCGCTGATCTCGGCTGAGACCAAAGGCGATATTGCCGATGGACATCGTGGTGACGCGCGCCGCAGCTTGTGTAATGCGGGGAAAATCCCGCCCTTCCAGCAGGAGTTCGGCGCGGCCCTGCCAGCCACTGATCTTGCCTTCTTTGCCGTAGCGTGGGTTGACACTGAAATTACCAGTGCGAACGTCCATCTCTCCCGATTGTGCGGTTCTCTTAACCTCAGCCAGAGCTGCGTCAAGCGCTTTACGCAGGTCGGACTGAACCCCTGCGGCGTCTGCGCCTTCGCGCGTGGCGGTCAGCGAGATCGCGAGCATGTCTTGCAGCACCTCCACCTGGCCCGCTGCCGAGAGATGGAATACGTTCTGCGTTGGCACGGCCGGCACAAGGGCCGAAGTCTGCGCGTGCGCGCCAGCGGCGGCGCAAAGAGCAAAGGCTGCCAACCAGGCAAAGCTATGTTTCACGGATGAGTCCTTCGATGACGATGAAAGCCCTGCTTCGCGCTGCGCCTGCCAGGCAAAAATGCAGGGCTGCGACGCGGAAGAATGCGCAAGGCCGAAGCGGAGCGAGAGTATGCCGGTAATCTTGGCATGAAATCGGGCACCTGGGGTTTATCAGGGTGCTTACTTTCGAAGTCAGATCAGACCCATCTATTGCCTCACTGGCAAAAGCTGTGGCTGCGGCAGCCTGCCCTCCGAGACATCCGGCGTAAAAGACTCGCCTGCGGCGGCACGGCGAATTTGTTCACGCAATTCCAGACGTTCCGTCGGAGACAGCCGGCGCAATGCGGGTGCGGATTCGCCAAGTGATCCGCGCTGAAGTGAGTGGACTGCCGTCCAGATGGCACTGCGCTGCGCGAGCGTCTCGCCCGTTGACGACAAAGGTTTGGCCGCATTTTCAGTGAGTGGTTGCGCCCATGCGCAAACCGCCCAACCCGCGCCAAGAAGAGAAATAATAGCTTTGGATGCCATGACAAGCATTACCTTCTCATAGAGAGGTGTATTTGTCCTACATAAGTGCCTAAGCACGGGCAACATTTGTAACTCTGTGAAAGGCAACTCGGGAAAACCCCAAAATCGCTGTAACAATGGGCCTGTTACAAATACGACCAAGGACAGAAATGAGCCAGGTTGCCACACGAATGGACAAAATCGCAGTTGTCGACGACGACGCACGTATCCGCGATTTGCTTCGCCGCTATCTTTCCCAAGAGGGCTTCGAAGTTATTGTTGCGGAAGATGCCAAGGCGCTATCGCGCATCATGCTGCGTGACACCATCGATCTGATCGTGCTCGATCTCATGATGCCGGGCGAAGATGGGCTGTCCGTATGCCGCCGCCTGCGGGCCGCAGGAGACAAGACACCCATCATCATGCTCACGGCCAAGGGAGAAGATGTCGATCGCATTGTCGGGCTCGAAGTGGGCGCCGATGATTATCTGGGCAAGCCGTTCAACCCGCGCGAGCTTTTGGCGCGCGTGCACGCCGTGCTGCGACGCCGCCCTCCGCAAGAGGCACCGGGCGCACCTTCAGCAGAGAACGAAAGCGTGGCATTCGGCCCGTTCCAGTTTGATCTGGGCGCCCGCACGTTGCACAAGAGTGGCGAGGAAATTTCTCTGACCACAGGTGAGTTCGCGATGCTGAAGGCTTTGGTTCGCCACCCTCGTCAGCCGCTGTCCCGCGAGAAGCTGGCTCAGTTGGCGCGTGGGCGCGAGTTCGAGCCGTTCGACCGTAGCCTTGATGTGCAAATTTCCCGCCTTCGCAAGCTGATCGAGCAAGACGCCGCCAGCCCGCGCTATATCCAAACCGTGTGGGGCGTGGGGTATGTATTCGTCCCTGATGGCACAAGCTAGGCGCAGCGTTGATGCAAAGGGCACAATCGCTTAATGGCGACCGCCCTAGATTTCGACGAATCCGGTGCTCCGAAGACGCCCGGCTCTGATGTTTTTGACTCCCTGAATGCGCCGCTGGAGGACCCTACCTCGACCGGCGAGCAGGGAGGGTTCAGTCTTTTTTGGCGAACCTTCTTTCTGCTCAGTTTGCTGCTTCTTGGCTCGGCGGTCGGCTGGTACCAACTGTTTCGCACGCTTGAGTATGAGCCGCGCGTGATCGACAACGCCCGGCAAGTTGCGTCGTTGGTGAATCTTTCTCGCGCCGCCTTGGTTCACTCCGACGCCATCGCCCGCGTCTCTCTGATCAAGACGCTGGCGGAAGAGGAAAAAGTGCGCATACTGCCGCGCGAGCCCGGCGACAAGTTCGAGCTGTTCGCACATACGGAGCTGGAGCGGCGCATGAGCCGCGAGCTGGTGGCCAGGCTTGGCCCAGACACAGTGGTGGCCAGCAGAGTCAACAACGAGCCTGGCTTGTGGGTGGGCTTCGGCATCGAGGGCGATTCTTATTGGCTGCTCATGGATCGGTCGCGTATTGGCGCCCTTCTGGGAGGCAGTGCCTGGTTGCTATGGCTGGCCACACTGGGAGTGCTTTCCCTGCTCGGCGCGGCCTTGCTGGCGCGGCTGATTGACCGGCCGCTGCGGCAGTTGTCGATCGCGGCTGCGCGGGTGCGCGAAGGCGACTACTTGCAAGGACGTCTCGACGAACGAGCATTGTCGAGCGAGGTGCGCGCCGTGAATATTGGCTTCAACCGCATGGCCGATCAGTTGTCCAAGCTGGAGCAAAACCGCGCGGAGATGCTGGCGGGTATTTCGCACGATCTGCGCACACCCCTCGCACGGCTGCGACTGGAAACCGAGATGAGCGTGCCAGACCCCGAAGCGCGCGAGCACATGGCGGCCGACATCGCGCAGGTGGACACCATCATCGACAAATTCCTGGATTACGCGCGGCCTGATCACGTCAACCTGCAGGCGCTGCCATTATCCAAACTGGTGGAAGCCAGCGTCTCGCCTTTCACCGCACGCGAAGACATGCAGGTGAGGATAGATGTTCCGGACACCCTGTGTGTCATGGCCGACGAGATCGAGCTTTCGCGCGTTCTTTCCAACCTGCTTGAAAATGCACGCCGATATGGCAAGAGCGTGGACACCGGAATGACGCGGGTGCACATTGCCGCGATCTCGCGAGAGCACTGGATCACCTTGCGCGTGCGAGACTATGGCCCGGGCGTGCGCCCCGAACTGCTACCCGAACTGACCAGACCATTTTTCGGGGCGACACTGCCCGCACCTCGGCTACCGGCGCGGGGCTGGGGCTGTCCATCGTCGCGAAGATGGTGGGGCACATGGGAGGTTCGCTGGCGCTGAGCAACAGCTCCACAGGCGGACTGGTGGCCACCATTCGGCTGCAGCAGGCGGAAGAGCCCCGATCAGGAGCGGCAGCGAAGAAGAAGCGATAGCCGCAACCTAAGCGAGGCCCCCCTGAGCGTAAAGAAGGACTGCCGCGCGAGCTTCTATCGCCGCGCCCTGCCCTACTGGACCGAGCCGCTCCGCAGTCTTGGCTTTAACGTTGACCTGCTCGGGTTGAACCTGCAACACCTGCGCGATACGCTGACACATGGCACCGATATGGGGTGCGAGACGCGGCGCTTGCGCGATGACAGTGCTGTCAACGTTACCGATGCGCCACCCAGTTTGATGCACGCGCCGAGCGGCCTCGGCCAGCAAGGTCGCCGAATCTGCCCCTTTGAAGGCTTCGTCGGTGTCCGGAAAATGGCGGCCAATATCGCCCAGCCCGGCTGCGCCCAATAGGGCGTCGGTAATGGCATGCAATAGCGCATCCGCATCCGAGTGGCCAAGTAAGCCGTGGGTATGGGGTATGGTGATACCACCCAGCACCAGCGGGCGACCGGGCACCAGGGCATGCACGTCCCAGCCTTCGCCAATACGAAACGGTGGGAGTGGCTGAATATCGCTCATGTTGTTCTGCTTTTCAGGATCGCCTCGGCTAAAGCGAAATCCTCGGGGTAGGTCACTTTGAAATTACGAGCACTGCCACGAACCAGCAATGGCTGGTACCCGGCGGCCTCCACGGCGCTGGCTTCGTCGGTGATACCTGCGAAACCAGACTGCGCGTGCGGTTCCAATGCATCTCGCAACATGCCGATGCGAAACATCTGCGGCGTCTGGGCCAGCCATTTGTGGGCACGGTCGATCGTAGCGGAGACCCGACCGCCTTGCTCACTTTTAAGGGTGTCAGGCAAGGGCAGGCCCAACAATCCACCCACCGAGTCCGGCAGGCAGACGTCTATCAATGCCTCAATCTGCGAGGGCGTTACCAGACAACGGGCAGCGTCGTGGACGAGCACCCAGTCGCGCAAATTAGCCCCGTGCTCAAGCAAGTGGCCAAGGCCGTTAAAAACGCTCTCGGCCCGAGTCTGGCCGCCGCAGTCGGCTACGGAAACCCTGGGTTCGGAAACGTCAAGAAAACGATCTCCCGGCGCCACCACCACCAGCACCTGCGCCATGCGCGTCACTGAGGCAAATGCGGCCAACGTATGCAGCACCATCGGCTGGCCGGCCACCGGTTGATATTGCTTGGGCAGCGCAGTACCGGCGCGAGAGCCCGTGCCCGCACACGGCAGCAGGGCAAAGCAGCGTTCTGAAAACTTCGTCATGCGTCGTTGAGTAAAGACCATACCCTTCCCGGGGAGAGGGGCATCTGCAACTTCGGTGCCAAGTCGGTCTTGCCTGCCCTGGCGAGTGCATCTGCCACGGCATTCACAATGCAAGGCGTGGCACCGATGGTGCCGAGCTCCCCCACCCCCTTCACACCCAGGGGGTTGTTCGTGCACGGCGTGGACTCGTCCATTTCCGTCTTGAAAAGCGTGGCCATATCGTGGGCCCGAGGAGCGGCGTAGTCCATGAGGCTACCGGTCATCAGCTGACCAGAATCCGGGTCGTACACCACTTGCTCCATCAAGGCCTGCCCTATGCCCTGTACAGCCCCCCATCAAGTTGGCCGCGCACGATCATGGGATTGACCACGCGCCCCACATCGTTGACCGAGGCGTAGGCTACGATCTCTATGACGCCGGTTTGCGGATCAAGCTCGATTTCGCTGATATGGCAGCCGTTGGGCCACGTGGGGCCGGACACGCTGCTGGTGTGATCCACGAAGATGCGCTCGCCCGCTTGCCTGGCCGCGAGTTCGAACAGGCCGATGCCGTGATCAGTGCCGATGACTTCGAAGCGCCCCGCGGAGTATTGGATGTCGGGCAGCGCGGCCTCCAGTTCTTGGGCCGCCAGCTGTCTGGCCTCCTCAATGGTGCGCTCGGCTCCAGCGCGCATGGCAGAGCCGCCAGTGAATAGGGAACGCGAGCCGGCACTGCCAAATCCGTTGCCGCGATCGGTATCGCCCAGCACGACTCGCACCTGACTGATGGGCACGCCGAAGGTGTCCACCACCAGCTGCGCCAGGGTGGTGGCAATGCCCTGCCCCATCTGGTTGACCGCACTATAGACCTCAATGACGCCGTCGGCTTGCACGCTCAAGGTCACGCGTTCCTCGAACACATTTCCGCCGGTCCACTCCAGAAAGGTGGCTATGCCGAGGCCACGCCACATTCCGCGCGCCTTGGACTGGGCAGCTCTCTGCTCGAAACCACTCCAATCAGCCAACGCAAGCGCTTGATCCATCACGCGCTCGAAACGGCCGACGTCGTAGGTCTGGCCCATCGGGTTGGTGTAAGGCATCTGTTCGGGCTGAATGAAATTGCGCCGCCGCAACTCAATCCGGTCGATGCCGACACGGCGCGCGGCTTCGTCCATGAGCCGTTCGATGTTGAAGATGGCCTCAGGGCGTCCGGCGCCACGATAGGCACCGGTGGGCGCCTGGTTGGTCAGCACAGCGCGAAAGTGGAAGTCGATCACCGGCACCTGATAGACGCTCGTCTGCACCCAGGGGCCGATCAGGAGCTGGATGTTCACGCCTGTCGCCGTGGCGTAGGCGCCTACATTGGCATTAGAACGCAGACGCAGCGCAAGTATTTTTCCGCTCTCGTCCAGGGCCATCTCGGCCTGCACTTCGAGATCTCGGCCATGTGTGGTGCTTAAAAACTCCTCGCCCCGATCGGCCCGCCAGCGCACAGGCCTGCCAGTGGCGCGCGCCGCCCAAGCGACCACGGCATCTTCGGGGTAAGAGCCCGTTTTCATGCCAAAGCCACCACCTACATCGCCGACACGCACGCGCACAGCCTCGGCCTCGAGGCCCAGCACACGGCTGACAGATCCACGCACTGCCGTGGGCATTTGAGAGCTGATGTGCATGTCCAGCCGGCCAGCCTCTCCATCCCAGGATGCACGCACGGCACGCGGCTCGAGCGTCAGAGCCACCAAGCGCTGGTGTTCGATGTCCAATTCAATGCGATGGGCGGCACGCTCGAAAGCCGCTGCGGTGGCGTTGGCGTCGCCGTGTCGCGCTTCGCAGGCGATGTTGTCTGGCGCGGCAGGGCATATGGCGGCTGCAGCGCTCAAGGCAGCGGCCCGAGTGGGGACCGCGGGCAGCTCTTCATAATCGACGAACACGGCTTCGGCCGCGTCGCGCGCCTGCTCCAGACTGTCCGCTACCACCGCAGCAACCGGCTCTCCCACAAAACGCACGGTTTCCCAAGCCAGCGCCGGGCGCTCGGGCGTGGCGCATTTGCTGCCGTTGGCGCGCTTGAAGCCGGCGCCCGTCACCAGTGGCGGCGCACTGGCCAGGTCGCCCCCCGTCAGGACAATGCGAACACCGGGCATGGCACTGGCAGCAGCGGTGTCGATGCCGATAATGTGCGCATGAGGGTATGGGGAGCGAACGAACACAAGATGGCTGTCAGTCGCCTCGGCCAAGTCGTCGGTGTAGCGCCCCAGCCCCTTCAGCAAGGCCTCGTCTTCCAGGCGGCGCACCGCGTGGCCGCTACCGAAGCGGGTGTCGGTCTCAATGGTGGTCATCTGGCTGGCTCCGAAAGTTCATGCATGCAGGAGCCACTATAGAGGCACGCGCCCGGGTCCGCAGGACCAGAGCGCTAACCGACGCAAAAAAGGTTCAATTACCTCGGTACACGCTCCTCAGCGCATCCGTCATGGGTGACATAGGCTCCAACTTATCATAGGGCAAGCAGGGCCCCGTTCCGCACCAAGGGCTTACGCCATCCTTTTTGCCAAGTTCCCCAATCTTGAAAATTCCGAATCCTTCCTCTTCCCAGAAGTAATTAGGAAAATTGGCGGTCCTGGTCTGGTTTGGAGTTTTGTCCCATCGACTTGGGTTGCCGGACTTCCACCACTCGTGAGAAAAGGAGAAGAAGAACGCCCCGGCGAAGATATCGTCGTAGTTGATGGTTGAATACTGAGGGTAAGTCGTCGAGCCATAGGCTTGCTTGAACGCCCAGCCGATGACGTCAGCGGTTCGCTGACGAGTCTGGGCATTCTCGATGATGTCACCCTGCGCCGCATCGTTCACCCTCCCGGTTCCCGGCCAGCCCCACTCCGTGAAAATCACCGGGCGCTTCATTTGCTCCGGAAGGGTGTTGTAGGTCTTGCCTTGGAGGAAAGTATCGGTTGGGCCATTGCCCAGCACGGGCCTCAAGGTGGGCTGACTGCGATCCAGCTCCAACTGATAGGTATTCACGCCCCAGTAATCGAAGACTTTGGCCAGTTCCTCGAAGTAAATTTTGCCCGCCAGAGGGCCATCAGTGAACCTGTGCGTGCTGGCCCAACCGACCAGCGTCGGGGCGTCGTGAACGGCCCAGCCGACCAGCTTATCCGGAGCGATCTCCTTTATTTTCCGGGCGTATTGGATGGCCTGGTAATAGAAGAAATCAGTGTTCACATTGGAGTCACTGCCATCCTGCATGAATGCGGAGTTGTCTCCGTCTTTTTCGTTCATGATGGAGAAACCCATGACTGCCGGGTTTTGCTTAAGCTCTTCGGCAATTTCCTTCAACACGGTTTCCCAGAACTCGATCACCTGCGGTTCGATCTTTTTCGCTTGATCGTATTTGCCTTTCCAGAAAAGAGTATCAGGAAGCGGCAAGTCCACCAGCACATGGAGCCCCTTCACAGCAGACTGATCCAAGAACTGCTCATGTGTGAACTTCTGCCCGTCCCCCGACAATTGGCGAGACAGCATCGCGTAGACCCGAATGGTATTGACGCCCAGATCCTTGATGTTCCCAAGGTCGTTGCGGGCCCTTACCGTCGCCCCACCCAGTTCGCCGTCGCCCCAAAGGGAATACCAGTTGTAGATCTGAGTTCCATTGTCTTTGGTCTCGAACGAATCCCAGAATAGATCGCCTAGGGCCGGTGCTGCGGAGGCGTCATAGCCGACTGGAGCAGGTGAGTACGTAATGCCCTTGATTTTGTAGCATTCATCATTTTTGGTGATCAGGCACCCCGGTCTATCCATATGGGATCGCCAAATGGACGGCTTTCCAAGATAGGTATCGTTCGCGGGAACACCAAATTTCGCCAGCGCGCCCGCGAAGTGATTCTGCGCAACTCCCGCCTCTACTTTGCACCCGGATTGGTCTTCCAGATTGCATGTATCGGGAGGTCCGGCGGCAACCTCGATGCCGGTGCTCAGATCATTGTCGGCGTCCAGAGAATGCAGCACCTGCAGAACATTTGTCAGCATGCCACCATGGTGGCGTGTGATGTCAATTGGAGTCACCAGACTCGCCGCCGCAGCCGCACCCAGCTTGATCAACTGCCCTGCCTTGGGTTCTGTGCGCAGGTAGAACGTTACCTCGTCGCCTGTCACGAAACGGAATTTTCCGTCAGCATCGGTGCTGCCTTTTTCCCCCGAGGGATGTGCCTCGTAATACAGCCCTTTGACCGGCGCTGCGCCAAGAAACACGCCCGAGGCAACCGGTGCCTGCGTGTCGTCTGAACTTCCGCAGGAAGCCAGACCGAGTAATGCTAGTGTGGCCGCTGTGCTTCTCGCGATCCAGATCAACCGTTTTGAGCTCGACATACTGACAATCCTCCTGTAACCGCCGCAGATGGAACGTGTTCTAAGAGCGAGATCAAAGAGGGTGGTCAAAGAGCGAGCTCAACGAACCGGAGAGACATCGTCTGCAAATGCCAAGTTTGAGATGATGTGATGTTTTTATTTCAAAACATGCGCAGATTTTGCTCTTTTTCCACAAAATCGCCAAACTTTTCCTTGACTCGCCTCTCTGACCTCCGTGACTAAGAGCCTGCTCAGAGTTCACTAATGTGGTTGGCGGAGTGTGGGCCGGCCGAGCCGGGCCGTAAAATGCACGCTGATACCCCCGCCCAACCCGGCCTGGGGGTTTTGTCGTTTTCGTTTCGGATCACACCAGGACCATGGATCTTCCCAAACTCACCCCTGGCAAGCGTTTCACCCTGCCCCGCCCACCCGGATCGGCCGACGCGTTGTTGTTGGCACAGCTGGCCGCGCGCGAGAAAGCCGCAGGCCGGCTCACAGCCATCTTCACCTCCGATCCCGCAGACGCCCGGAGGCTTCAGGACGAACTGGCGTTCTTCGCACCCAGTTTGCGGGTGGTCATGTTCCCCGATTGGGAAACCCTTCCCTATGACAGCTTTTCCCCTCACCAGGACTTGATCAGTGAGCGCCTGGCCACGCTGTGGGCGATCAAGCAGCGTGAAGCAGACGTGGTGTTCGTGCCGGCCACAACTGCGCTTTACCGCGTCGCGCCGCCAGCCTTCATGGCGGGCTACACCTTCCACTTCAAGACAGGACAGAAGCTTGACGAGGCTGCACTGAAATCCCAGCTCACGCTGGCGGGGTATACCCATGTGACACAGGTGTCGGCACCGGGGGAATATGCGGTGCGCGGTGGGTTGATCGATCTGTTTCCCATGGGCAGCCCCATGCCGTACCGGGTCGACCTGTTCGATGACGAGATCGATTCGATCCGCAGCTTCGACCCGGACACCCAGCGCAGCCTCTACCCGGTTCCAGAAGTCCGCCTGCTGCCGGGCCGCGAGTTCCCGATGGACGATGACGCACGCGCCAAGTTCCGCAGCCGTTGGAGGGAATTGCTGGAGGGGGATCCGACCAAGAGCCGAATTTACAAGGACATGGGCAACGGCGTGGCTACCGCCGGCATCGAGTACTACCTGCCTCTGTTTTTCGATCAGACGGCCACGGTGTTCGATTACCTCGGAGAGGGTGCCACACTGGCTCTGCATGGAGACTTGGAGGCTGCCTTTCAGCAGTTCTGGCAAGACACGCGCGATCGATTCCGCCTTGCGCAAGGAGACCCGGAACGCCCCGTGCTGCCGCCCGAGGCGCTGTTTCTGAGTACAGAAGATTTCTATCGCACGTCGAAGCCCCATGCTCAGATTGCGCTACGCACAGCTCTCGCGCCCACTGCGTCTGACCAGGTGCCAACCGACGGCAATAGCGACAGCAATCATGCCAGCGTGTTCGCTGAGTTCGACACACTGCCGCCCCTGACCGTAGTACGCGGCGCCAATGACCCCCTGGCGCGTTTGCACACCCACATTGCCGCGACGCCCCAGCGTGTGCTTTTGCTGGCCGAGAGCGACGGGCGGCGTGAAAGCCTGCTTGATTTTCTGCGCGCCTCGGGTTTGAACCCGCCAGCTTTTGACTCTCTGGAAGAGTTCGAATCCACGCGCGACGAAAAGGTTGGAATTGCCACCGCCGCACTGGCACAAGGCTTCGCCTGGCTGGAGGGCGGGATCGATCTGGTGACAGAAACCGAACTGTTTGCCACAGGCACCGGCGCGCGACGACGCAAGAAGCAGGAGCAAGTCAGCGATGTGGAGGCGCTGATCAAGGATCTGAGCGAGCTCAATGTCGGCGACCCGGTCGTACACGCACAGCATGGGATCGGCAGGTACAGAGGTTTGGTGAACATGGACCTCGGCGGAAAGAACCCTGACGGCACGCCCGCATTGCAGGAGTTTCTGCATCTTGAATACGCGGGGGATGCTGTTCTTTATGTGCCGGTGTCTCAATTGCACCTGATCGGTCGTTACACAGGTGTATCGGCAGACGAGGCGCCGCTGCACAAGCTGGGGAGCGGCCAGTGGGAAAAGGCCAGGCGCAAAGCTGCCGAGCAAGTGCGTGATGCAGCCGCCGAGCTGCTGAACATTTACGCGCGCCGCGCCGCGCGCGAGGGTCATGCCTTCCGCTATTCGCCGCAAGACTACGAGCAGTTTGCCGCCGACTTCGGATTCGAGGAAACAGCTGACCAGAAGGCGGCCATCCACGCGGTCATCCAGGACATGATCAGCCCGCAGCCCATGGACCGTCTGGTGTGCGGCGACGTCGGCTTCGGGAAGACCGAGGTGGCCTTACGGGCGGCCTTCGTTGCCGTGACGGGTGGCAAACAGGTGGCCTTTCTGGCGCCCACCACGCTGCTGGCGGAGCAGCATTTTCAGACGCTCAAGGATCGCTTTGCCAAATGGCCGGTCAAGATCGCGGAAATGAGCCGATTCAGGTCGCAGAAAGAGATCACTGCGGCGCTCAAGGGCATCGCCGAAGGCAGTGTCGATATTCTGGTGGGCACACACAAATTGCTATCGGAGAAGACCAAATTCAAGAATCTTGGACTTCTCATCATCGACGAGGAACACCGCTTTGGCGTGCGCCACAAAGAAGCGATGAAACAACTGCGCGCCGAGGTGGATGTGCTCACCCTCACGGCGACACCCATTCCGCGCACCATGGGCATGGCGCTGGAAGGGTTGCGCGACCTGAGCGTGATCGCCACGGCGCCACAGCGACGCTTGGCCATCAAGACCTTCGTGCGCAATGAGGGTACGGGTGTGATCCGCGAGGCTGTGCTGCGCGAACTCAAACGAGGCGGGCAGGTATATTTTCTGCACAACGAGGTTGAAACCATCGAAAACCGCCGCCAGGCGCTCGAAAAAATCCTGCCCGAGGCGCGCATTGCCATCGCCCACGGTCAGATGCCCGAGCGTGAACTGGAACGCGTGATGCGCGACTTCGTGGCCCAGCGATTCAACGTATTGCTCTGCTCCACCATTATCGAGACCGGCATCGACGTGCCTTCCGCCAACACGATCGTCATTGCCCGGGCAGACAAATTTGGCTTGGCGCAGTTGCACCAGCTGCGTGGCCGCGTAGGCCGCAGCCACCACCAAGCGTACGCTTACCTGATGGTGCCCGAGATCGAAAGCCTGACCAAGGCAGCTTCGCAGAGGCTTGACGCCATTCAGCAAATGGAGGAACTCGGCAGTGGCTTCTATCTGGCCATGCACGACCTGGAGATACGCGGAGCGGGAGAGGTACTGGGCGAAAACCAGAGTGGCAACATGATGGAAATCGGATTCCAGCTCTACAACGAGATGCTGTCCGAAGCGGTCAGGAGCCTCAAGGCCGGAAAAGAGCCGGACCTGCTAAGCCCCATGCAGGCCACCACCGAGATCAACCTGCACTCCCCCGCCCTCCTGCCCAACGACTATTGCGGCGATGTGCACCTGCGCCTGTCTTTCTACAAGAAGCTAGCCACGGCAAAGACCAGTGAACAGATCGACGGGTTGCTGGAAGAGATTGTGGACCGCTTCGGCAAGCTCCCCACTCAGGCTCAGACCCTGATCGACGTGCACCGACTGCGCGTTCTTTCGCAGCCTTACGGTGTGCAGAAGGTTGACGCCGCGCCCGGCGTCATTAACATCAGCTTCACGCCCAACCCGCCGATTGATCCCATGGCCATCATTCAGCTGATCCAGAAAAACCGCTACATCAAGCTGGCCGGAAACGACAAGCTGCGTATTGAGCGGGAGCTGCCTGATCCAAACGCGCGTGCGCAGATGGTGCGAGATGTGTTGCGGAATCTGGGCAAACCAGCGACGGTGGAAGCATGAACATTACCCTTGGGGCTGCCGAACGCGTGTGTGCAAGACGAGACGTGCGCCTGGCAAGCGAAGGCCGAGCTGGAGCTCGGCGGTCCCAGGGGGAAACATCTTGCTTCGCGTTTGCCCGCCATATGTCTGCAGCTTTGTGCATGTTCGGGCTGCTCATTGGTGCGAGTGCCTGGGGCACTGAGAGGGCCACGCCGCCTCTCATAGAGCATTTTGTAGCGGACATCATGCGCTCGAACGACGCCGATGGGCGCGCGTTCGGGGTGATTGACAAGCCTCGAGCCACGCTCTGGATATTTGACCATCAAGGTCGCCTGCTGGATCGCAGCCCGGTGCTGGTCGGCCAGGCCCGCGGCGATGTCGCCCCTGCCGACATTGGAACACGCCCACTGAACCAGGTGCGCCCGCATGAAAAGATTACGGCCAGCGGTCGCTTTGTCACGGAACCTGGGCACAACCTGAAAGGCGAGGACATTGTGTGGCTCGACTACGATGCCGCGATGTCCATGCATCGAGTGCGCCACGTGCCCGGTGAAAGCCGCTCAGCACGCCTGGCCACCGCCGATGTCGCGGACAACCGCATATCGTTTGGCTGCGTCAATGTGCCGGCCGATTTTTACGAGCAACAGGTCAAGCCCCTCTTCGCGACGCGCTCAGGGGTGATTTATGTGCTGCCCGAGCAAAGGTCGATCACTGAGGTTTTTCCGTTCGCCACCTCCATGCATCGGCAGGGCAGAGGACGCTAACTTACTCAGGAGCCACGTGCTCGCCCCATTCGTACAGCGCCTCCAGCACCTCCTGGCCGCGTTCGTCCACGGTTTCGCTAAGAACATCGATTCGGTCGAACAGCGCCTGCACGGTGAGCGCGCCGCCCTCCCCGTCAAGCAAACGCGCCACTCGGTGAGCACGCCAGCGCTCTGCCTCCACCTCGCTGAGTGAATCTGGATAGTTGCGAGCGCGATAGCGAAACAACAATTCCTCCAGTCGCGGGTCGTCAAACCCGGTACGTGCCAACGCCAACTCGGCCGGCTGAAGACGCAGCAGGTCATCCAGCCGACGGCGGTCGGCATGGCCTACGAATCCGCCATAGAGATCCTCGTCCACATCTACCGGCTCATTCGATCGCGGACGCTTAAAGACCTCCGTCCACAGCGCGCTCATATCGGGCAATGCGCGCAGGTTCTCAAAATGACGCTCGGCCAGTGCCATGTCGATACCCCAACGCTCCGCCAGATCTGGCCGGAGTGTTTTCAGGTTGCCGATGACAATGGGCGACTTGTTCAAATGCACACTCTTGATCGCCAGGCGGGCCATGCCTTCGGGCAGATCAGCGCTAGCGGTAAACATGCGCTCACGAATGGCTTGGGCATTCATCGTAGACAGCTCGGACGGATCGGCTGAAAGATCCCAGGCCAGCAACTCATTCTTGTTGGTCGGATGCATGGCCAGCGGCGCCATGAGCGCCAGACAGCCGCGAGCGGCCCCGAACATGCCGGATACATGCAAAAACGGCTTGCCATTCGAGAGCGTGGTTGGCAAACGAAGCTCCTGCGCAACACGGTCTTTCTTGTGAAGAGAAAGGCAAAAATCGAACAGCTTTTCGTTCGTGCGCCGCAGCAGACGCGCCAGCGCGATGGTGGCACGCACGTCAGACAGGGCATCATGCGCGGACTCGTGCGCCAGCCCGTTGGCGGCGCTGAGTCGCTCCAGCTTGAAGGAGACCTGCCCGTCATCGCCCCGCGGCCATTCGATGCCTTCGGGACGCAAAGCATGGGCGCAGCGAACGACGTCCAGGAGATCCCATCGACCGCACCCGTTTTGCCACTCCCGCGCATAAGGGTCGAGTAGATTGCGCCACAGCAGGAAGCGCGTGACCTCGTCGTCGAAGCGAATGGAGTTGTAGCCAACGCCGATAGTGCCAGGCTCGGAAAATGCAGCGTTGATCCGCGCGGCGAACTCGTGCTCAGGTACCCCTTGCTCCAAGCACTGCTGTGGCGTGATTCCAGTGATCAGGCACGCTTCGGGTTCAGGCAGGCAGTCGGTCGGGGGCTGGCAATACAGCATCATCGGCTCGCCGATTTCGTTCAGCTCCGCATCAGTGCGAATGGCTGCGAATTGTGCTGGCCTGTCGCGGCGCGGGGTGGCTCCGAAGGTTTCGTAATCGTGCCAGAGAAAAGTGTGAGGCATTGCTGTCGGTCCACTGAAGTTTTCCGAGTTTATCAATGGCCGATTGCCACAAAAAATGCAGCAATCAAAAAGGGGCCGATCGCTTGTGCGATCGGCCCCTTTTAAAGGTCAGTTTAAGAGCCTGCCCGAATTGGCAGAATCCAACTCAGTCTGCAGCAACTTCCTCTTCAGGCTCGGCAGGCTCCGCGCGTGCGCGATCTCTCTTGGGCGTGGGAGTGATGTCGAGCAAAACCTCGTCCTTGTCATCCAGATCGACGCTCAGACGACCACCCTCTGTCAGCCTTCCGAAAAGCAGCTCATCAGCCAACGCCTTGCGGATCGTGTCCTGAATGAGGCGCTGCATCGGCCGCGCACCCATGAGCGGATCGAAGCCCTTCTTCGCCAGGAACTTGCGCAGCTTGTCGCTGAAGGTGACGTCCACCTTCTTCTCGGTCAGCTGCTGCTCGAGCTGAAGCAGGAACTTGTCAACCACGCGCAGAATAATCTGCTCGTCCAGGGCCTTGAAGCTCACGATGGCGTCCAGGCGGTTGCGGAACTCCGGCGTGAACAGGCGCTTGATGTCGGCCATCTCGTCGCCCGCCTGGCGCGGGTTGGTAAAGCCGATGGTCGCCTTGTTCATGGTCTCGGCGCCCGCGTTCGTCGTCATGATGATGATGACGTTGCGGAAATCGGCCTTGCGCCCATTGTTGTCCGTCAAGGTGCCGTGGTCCATGACCTGCAACAGCACGTTGAAGATGTCCGGGTGCGCTTTCTCGATCTCGTCAAGCAGCAGCACGCTGTGAGGCTTCTTGGTGATGGCCTCGGTAAGGAGGCCGCCCTGGTCGAAACCAACGTAGCCGGGAGGGGCACCAATCAGGCGGCTGACGGCGTGACGCTCCATGTACTCGGACATATCGAAGCGGATCAGGTCGACGCCCATGATGTAGGCCAGTTGCTTGGCGGCCTCTGTCTTGCCCACACCCGTAGGACCCGAGAACAGGAACGAGCCAATAGGCTTGTCACCCTTGCCCAGACCCGAGCGCGCCATTTTCACGGACGCAGCCAACACTTCGAGCGCTTTGTCTTGCCCGAACACCACCGATTTGAGGTCGCGCTCCAGCGTTTGCAGCTTGCTGCGGTCATCATTGCTGACGTTGGCCGGGGGAATACGGGCGATTTTTGCCACGATTTCCTCGATTTCGGCCTTGCCAATCGTCTTCTTGCGCTTGGAGGCCAGGGCAATGCGCTGGGCTGCTCCTGCCTCGTCTATGACATCAATGGCCTTGTCCGGCAAGTGCCGGTCAGTGATGTACTTGGCCGACAACTCGGCCGCTGCCTGCAGTGCGGCCAGTGCGTATTTGACGCTGTGATGCTCCTCGAAGCGGGATTTGAGTCCCTTGAGGATGTCCACCGTTTCGGGGACGGTCGGCTCAACCACGTCCACCTTCTGGAACCGCCGCGAAAGGGCCGCGTCCTTCTCGAAGATGCCACGATACTCGGTAAAAGTGGTGGCACCAATGCACTTGAGCTGGCCACTGGAAAGCGCAGGCTTGAGCAGGTTGGATGCGTCCAGCGTGCCGCCTGAGGCCGCACCAGCGCCGATGAGCGTGTGGATCTCGTCGATGAACAAGATCGCGTTCGGCTTGTCCTTCAGGTTTTTGAGGACGCCCTTCAGGCGCTGCTCGAAATCGCCGCGGTACTTGGTGCCTGCCAGCAGCGCGCCCATGTCCAGCGAGTACACATTGGCTTCGGCCAGAATTTCGGGAACGCTTCCTTCGGTGATGCGCCAAGCGAGCCCCTCGGCAATAGCCGTTTTGCCCACACCGGCCTCACCCACCAGCAGCGGGTTGTTCTTGCGGCGGCGGCAGAGGATCTGAATGGTGCGCTCCACCTCGTAATCGCGCCCGATGAGAGGGTCGATCTTGCCTTCCTTGGCGGCCTGGTTGAGGTTTTGCGTGTACTGCTCCAGAGGGGAAGCTTTCTCGTTCTTCTCGCTGGCGCCCTCTTCACTCTCGGCACCGGGCTGTCCTTCAGCAGGCTTGGCCGCTTCCGGAGGGTCGCTCTTGCGGATTCCGTGGGCAATGAAGTTCACCACGTCCAGGCGCGTGACACCCTGCTGATGCAGGTAGTACACGGCATGCGAGTCTTTTTCGCCAAAAATGGCCACCAGCACGTTGGCGCCGGTAACTTCCTTCTTGCCGTTGCCAGTAGATTGCACGTGCATGATGGCACGTTGGATCACACGCTGGAAACCCAGCGTGGGTTGCGTATCCACGTCGTCGGTGCCGGCGACCTGGGGAGTATTGTCTTTGATGAAGTTGGCGAGCGACTTACGCAAGTCGTCGATATTGGCCGAGCACGCGCGCAAGACTTCTGCCGCGCTGGGATTGTCCAGCAAGGCAAGCAACAGATGTTCGACGGTGATGAATTCATGTCGCTGCTGCCGAGCCTCGACAAATGCCATGTGCAGGCTGACTTCCAGTTCCTGGGCGATCATATGGTTTCCTTCCTAACGCCTTAACCTTACTACCGATATTAGAAGCTGTCTTGGCATTTCGATATCTGAAAATGGGGGAAGTTCGGGGTTATTCAACAGGTTCGCTAATACATTGCAGCGGGTGGCCGTTTTGTCTTGCCGCGTCCATTACCTGATCGACTTTTGTGGCAGCCACGTCGCGCGAGTACACGCCACAGACACCCCTGCCGTCCAGATGGATCTTCAGCATGATCTGGGTAGCTGCCTCCCGATCCTTGTTAAAAAACTCCTGAATGACCACCACCACGAACTCCATGGGGGTGAAATCGTCGTTGAGCATCACCACCTGATGCATTTGAGGCGGCTTTACCTTCAGCGGCACCCGCTCCAACACAACCTCACCTCCACCCTGATCAGGCGTTTGAGCAGGCGCGGCGGGGCCGGACGGAGCCGGACGTTTGGTGGGAATTCTTGTAGCCATGAGACCATTTTATCGGGGGCTTATCGGGGGCGCTTGCGCCAGCTTTCGCCTTATATGGGGCCGCAACCCTCCTTAGCAAGCCCTATGCCATGCCCAGCCCTTCAAGCTACATCATTGACAAGCCCGAAGTTGTTACCGCAAACTCGCCTAGGCGGAATAATGGAAGTAAAGGAGACAACGCATGGCCAACGGAAAAGTCAAGTGGTTCAATGACCTCAAAGGATTTGGATTCATTGAACCAGACGGTGGCGGCCCGGACGCATTCGCGCACTTTTCTGCGATAGAAATGGATGGCTTCAAAACCCTCAAGGAAGGCGCCAGGGTGAGTTTCAACCTGGACCAAGGGCCCAAGGGCCTATTAGCCTTGAACATCCGGGCCGAAGCGTCCGACGTGCGGCTGTCACCCACTACGGAGGACTCATCAGAAGCATTGACCAACTCTGGCGACACCCCAGCGGAAACCAGGACCTGATTGGGGAGAAGTCGGAGGTATCCTGGACGTGACATCATTAGAGTGCGCTTACGATCTCTTCGCAACGAGATCGAAACCACACACCTAGAGTCCGGGAGAACCCAGGTTCTTGCACTTTTGCAACAGGGCGACTTACTCGTCCATCGCTTCGATCATCACCTGCCCGAAGCCCGAACAACTAACCTGTGTGGCGCCGTCCATCAGGCGCGCGAAGTCATAGGTGACTTTTTTGCTCTGGATGGCTCGCTCCATGCTAGTGATGATCAGGTCAGCCGCCTCCTTCCAGCCCATGTGGCGCAGCATCATTTCGGCTGACAAAATCTCGGAACCGGGGTTGACGTAATCCTTGCCGGCATACTTGGGTGCCGTGCCATGCGTGGCCTCGAAGCAGGCTACGCTGTCACTCATGTTGGCGCCGGGTGCAATGCCAATGCCGCCGACCTGGGCTGCCAGGGCGTCAGATATGTAGTCGCCGTTGAGGTTCAGCGTGGCAATCACGCTGTATTCGGCAGGGCGCAGCAGAATTTGCTGCAAAAAGGCGTCGGCAATGGCATCTTTGATGACGATGTCCCTACCGGTTCTGGGGTTCTTGAATTTGCACCATGGTCCGCCGTCGATAGCTTGTGCGCCGAATTCCTTTTGAGCAAGGGTGTAGGCCCAGTCGCGGAAACCACCTTCGGTGTATTTCATGATGTTGCCCTTGTGCACAATGGTCACGCTGGGCTTGTCGTTATCAATGGCGTATTGAATAGCCTTGCGCATCAGGCGCTCGGTGCCCTCAATCGAAACCGGTTTGATGCCAATGCCTGAAGTCTCCGGAAACCGGATCTTGGAGACGCCCATTTCCTTGGTGAGGAATTCAATCAGCTTGACGGCCTTGGGGCTCTTGGCCTCGTACTCGATGCCAGCATAGATATCTTCAGAGTTTTCCCGGAAAATCACCATGTTGACTTTCTGCGGCTCCTTCACAGGTGAAGGCACCCCCTGAAAGTATTGCACCGGCCGCAGGCAGACGTACAGATCAAGCTCCTGACGCAGCGCCACATTCAGAGAGCGAATGCCGCCGCCTACGGGCGTGGTCAGTGGACCCTTGATGGAGACCACATAGTCGCGCACGGCGTCCAGGGTTTCCTGGGGCAGCCATTCGTCCGGACCGTAGATACGGGTGGATTTTTCGCCGGCGTAGACTTCCATCCAGTGAATCTTGCGACCGCCGCTGTAGGCTTTCTCGACCGCCGCATCGACCACCTTGATCATCACCGGCGTGATGTCCATGCCAGTGCCATCGCCCTCAATGAAGGGGATGATGGGATGATCTGGGACGTTGAGCGAAAAATCCGGGTTGACGGTGATCTTCTCTCCGCCTTCAGGAACGTTGATGTGCTTGAACATGACTTTTGGTGTCTCCAAGATGCGTGCAATGGTCTATTAACGGCATGACACCGACTCGCGAGGTCTATGCAGGTTATTCCTGGATCATTCTAGCCCCGGCATGAAGAGCCCCCCGGAGGCATCACAATATGATGACCATGTTGCCTCGAACCCCAGAACAGACCGCGCCATTGCATTCATTCCCGACATGACCTCATCGCTTCACCGACTCCTGCTAGCCTCGGCAGCGCTCCTGGCCACGCTGCCCGCACTCGCGCAGCGCGAACCCGCCGGCACACCGCAGCTAAACCTGCCGCGCACCACCATTTCTGCGGGCATGCACCGCATAGACGCCCAGGTGGCCAGCACACCACTGCAGCGGCAGATCGGACTGATGCACCGCCGGGAGATGCCTCAGCATGAGGGCATGCTGTTCGTCTTTGAGCAGCCAGCGACGCAGTGCTTCTGGATGAAGAACACTTTGATCCCTCTTACCGCCGCGTTTGTGGAGGACGACGGGACCATTGCCAATTTGGCGGACATGAAGCCGCTGGATGAGTCCAGCCACTGCTCGGCCAAGCCAGTGCGCTACGTGCTGGAAATGAACAAAGGCTGGTTCGCGCAGCGCAACCTGCGCGCCGGAATCAAACTGCGCGGGCCTGAGTTTGGAAACAAGCGGTAGCAGGGCCAGGAACAGTTTCCTGGGCTGAGGCCCTCAATCAGGTCTTAGTCGCACTCCGTCCAGGCTGGGCGCGGACAAAGGTGCCGCCACACTGCCCGGGTAAACACTGCCAAAGCGGCCACCCTTGTCAGGCTGCGCATTCCAGTCTGCCAGCGCCTGTTCTATCTCGTGCTGCGTGCGGGCTACAAAATTCCACCAGATGATGAGCTCCTCCTCGAAAGGGGTTCCGCCCAGCAAGAGCAACTGCGCCTCGGCATCGCATGAAATCGGCAGCGTGGTTCTGCCAGGAGAAAAATACAACCATTCGCCTGGCTGCAAGGTCTCACCACCGACAGTCAGCGAGCCACGCAGGGCCATGGCGGCATATTCGAAGTCGGTTTGCAAAGCGATTTCCGTACGCGCCGACCCGCTGGCCGCCAAGTCGATTCCTACGAGAGGAGAATAAATCGTGGCCGGCGATGTTTGGCCCCACGCAGTGCCAGCAAGCACCGTACCCTGGAAGCCATCAGCCTGGACAATAGGCAGATCGGGGTAGTTGTCAAACGCCGGATCACACTCATGCACCTCTTTGGGCAGGGCAATCCACAACTGTGCCGCATGCAGGCGCGTTCCATCGTGCAGAGAATCCTCCGTATGCGAGATACCGCGCCCTGCAGTCATCAGGTTAACCTGGCCCGGCCGGATGATCTGCTCGTTACCCAACGAATCGCGGTGCACAACTTCGCCTTCGATCAGCCAAGTGAAGGTTTGCAGTCCGATGTGTGGGTGCGCTCCCACATGCATACCCTTGCCCGGCGCGAACTGTTTCGGGCCGGCGTGGTCCAGAAAACACCAAGCGCCTACGGTGCGGCGGTCGCGGTAGGGCAGCGCACGAGCCACCGGTGTGTCTTCGCCGATGATGGAAATCCGCGAGGAATAGCGTTGAGGAGCGGAAAAAAGAGCCATTGCCGCCTCACTTGGCACCGTGGGCCAGCGAAATCGCCTGGTACTCGGGGTGTTTGTCGATATAGGCTTTCACGAACGGGCAGTCCGGCCGCACCTTAAGATGGTTGCGCACCGCGTAGTCCATGATGTGCTTAGCCAGAGCGCTACCAATGCCCCTTCCCTCCAAGGCCTTGGGCACGATGGTGTGCAAGTAGGCGATGCCCCCGGGAAATCGCTCAAACTCTTCGTAAGCCATATGGCCATCTACGACGAGCTCAAAGCGGTGAGCGGCCTCACTCAGCACGATGGGCGGCAATTCAACAGACATTCAGACTCCTTTCAATGTCCTCATTATGAGGATCTTGACCCAGTCGTCCTGCGAAAGCCAACCCCCACGCGCATGCGATGGTGCGATGATGCGCGTCGCGAGAGGGTTGGGTTCGGCTTTTCAGGGGCTGGCACTGCTTCCTGCCAACTCAGCCACCGTCGTCAGAATCTTCAGGCCCCAACGGTCTCCAGTGCCTTGTTGAAAGCGACGCTTGGCCGCATTACCTGGGCGAGCTTGTCTGCGTCGGGCTTGTAATACCCTCCGATGTCCACCGGCTTGCCCTGCACTTCCGCCAACTCCTTGATGATGGTCTGCTCATTGTCAGCCAAGGCCTTGGCCAGCGGCTTGAAGCGCGCAGCAAGTTCGGCGTCTTCAGCCTGGTTAGCCAATTCCTGAGCCCAGTACATGGCCAGATAGAACTGACTGCCCCGGTTGTCGAGCTGGCCCGTCTTGGGGCTGGGGTTCTTGTTGTTGTCCAGCAGTTTGCCCGTGGCTGCGTCCAGCGTCTTGGCAAGCAGCTTGGCTTGGTTATTCCCAGTCTTCAGACCCAGATCCTCAAGCGAAACAGCCAGCGCCAGGAACTCGCCCAGCGAATCCCAGCGCAAGTGGTTTTCCTCGACGAGCTGTTGCACGTGCTTGGGCGCGGAGCCACCTGCACCTGTTTCATACATGCCGCCGCCGGCCATCAAGGGCACGATGGAGAGCATTTTGGCGCTGGTGCCCAGCTCCATAATGGGGAACAGATCCGTCAGGTAGTCGCGCAAAATGTTGCCTGTGGCACTGATGGTGTCCTGCCCACGAATCACTCGTTCCAGGGTGTAACGCATGGCGCGCACCTGGCTCATGATCTGAATGTCGAGCCCGTTGGTGTCGTGCTCATGCAGGTACATTTTGACCTTGGTGATGAGTTGCGCCTCATGCGGACGGTAGGCATCTAGCCAGAACACGACAGGCATGCCCGAGTTGCGCGCCCGGTTGACAGCCAGTTTCACCCAGTCGCGGATGGCAGCATCCTTGACCTGGCACATGCGCCAGATGTCGCCCGCTTCCACGTTCTGGCTCATCAGCACCTCGCCGGTGTTCAGATCGGTGATGTTGGCCACCCCGTCTTCCGGAACCTCAAAGGTCTTGTCGTGCGAGCCGTATTCCTCGGCCTGCTGGGCCATCAAGCCTACGTTGGGCACGGTGCCCATGGTCTTGGGGTCAAACGCGCCGTGCCACTTGCAGAAGTTGATGATCTCCTGGTAGATGCGCGCAAAAGTCGACTCGGGCATGACTGCCTTGACATCTTTCAGGCGGCCGTCGGCACCCCACATTTTGCCGCCGTTGCGGATCATGGCAGGCATGGAGGCATCGACGATGATGTCGTTGGGAGAATGGAAGTTGGTGATGCCCTTGGCAGAGTCAACCATTGCCAATTCTGGGCGAGTTGCATGGCAGGCGTGCAAGTCGCTCTTGATCTCTTCCTGCTGGCTTTGCGGCAAAGTAGCGATCTTGTTGTAAAGATCCACCATGCCGTTGTTGACGTTGACGCCGAGTTCCTCAAACACCTTGGCGTGCTTCTCGAATGCTTCGCGGTAAAAAATGCGAACGCAGTGACCAAACACGATGGGGTGCGACACCTTCATCATGGTGGCTTTCACGTGCAGGGAGAACATGACGCCGGTCTTGCGGGCATCTTCAATCTCCTTTTCATAGAAGGCCAGCAGTGCCTTCTTGCTCATGAACATGGAGTCGATCACCTCGCGATCCTGCAGCGCGACCTTGGACTTGAGAACGATAGTCTTGCCGCTCTTGGTGATCAGTTCCATTTTCACGTCGCGAGCGCGGTCCAGCGTCATGGATTTTTCACCATGGTAGAAGTCGCCGCTGTGCATATGGGAGACATGGCTGCGCGAAGCCTGGCTCCACTCGGCCATGCTGTGCGGGTTCTTGCGAGCGTATTCTTTCACCGCCTTAGGTGCCCGACGGTCAGAGTTGCCCTCGCGCAGCACGGGGTTCACTGCGCTGCCAATGCACTTGTTGTAGCGTGCGCGAATGTCCTTTTCCTTTTCGTCTTGCGGGTTCTCTGGAAAATCGGGGATCTTGTAGCCCTTTTCCTGCAATTCCTTGATGGCGCTCTTGAGTTGCGCCACCGAAGCGCTAATGTTGGGCAGCTTGATGATGTTGGCATCAGGCTTCAGGGTGAGCTTGCCCAACTCGGCCAGGTTGTCTGGCTGGCGCTGGTCTTCGGTCAGGTAATCCGGGAACTGCCCCAGAACACGCCCAGCCACGGAGATGTCACTGGTTTCTACGTTGATGCCGGCCGGCGCGGTAAAGGTGCGCACGATGGGCAAAAACGATGCCGTCGCAAGCAGGGGAGCCTCGTCGGTGAGGGTGTAGACGATGGTGGAAGACTTGTCGCTCATGAATTTACTCCGGAAATCGATATCTGCAATGGGCTCTGTATTGGGCTCTGCATTGGCCGTATTTTGACAAATGATGGAAACAGCTTAACGAACGAGCTTACCAATAGCCCAGAACTTTCCACCACGCAGTGCCAACCACGAGCCAGATGATGATCAGCACGACACTCATCACAAAGCCCGCCTTCCACCATTCCCCCAGCGTGGTGTAGCCGGATCCGAAGATCACGGGTGAGGTGCCGGTGGCGTAATGTGTCAGTGTCATCATGATGTTGGAGGCAGCGGCCATCATGAGTGCAAAAGGCAGTGCGGGTGCCCCCAGCGCCAGCCCGGTGCCATAGAAGGCAGCAAACATGGCGGTAATGTGTGCTGTGGTGCTGGCAAACATGTAGTGTGCATAAAGATAGGCCAGCATCAGCAAGGCTGTTGCCCCCATCCAGCCGAGTCCGAACTGACCGATACCCGCTTCAATGGATTTCGAGAACCAGCTGATCAAGCCTAGCTTGTTCAAGAAGGTCGCCATCATCACGAGCGCCCCAAACCACACAATGGTGTCCCACGCGCTTTTTTCCTTGATCACATCCTCCCAGGTCAGCACACCTGTGAGCAAACAAAGAGCCAGGCCGATGAACGCCGTGGTGGTCGGGTCTACTGCCCATGACTTGCCCATGAACATCGCGGGGATGCCGGCCCAAAGCACAAGCAGGACGCCGAAGACGCCCAGCATGATGCCCTCGCCCCGCGTGATGGGGCCGAGCGCGTCCAGACGTTCGCGCGCGAACTGTGCAGCGTTGGGAGTGCTGGTAATTTCGGGGGTAAAGCTTGTAGATCACCAGCGGCATCACTGCCAGCGCCACCAGCCCCGGGAGCAACATGGCCAGCGCCCAAGTACCCCAGGACAGCTGGATTTGGGCGCCGGTGACGTCAGCAATCAGCTTGACAACCAGCGGGTTGGGTGCCGTCGCGGTGATGAACATCGCCGAGGTGATTGGGTTGGCGTGATAGTTGGTTAGCGCCAGATACCGACCCATGCGCCCTTGCGTGCCCTTCTCAGGGTCTGAGTCGTAGCTTGCCGCGATGGCCCGCATGATGGGGTGAATGATCCCGCCGCCTCGGGCGGTGTTGCTGGGGGTGACCGGCGCCAGGATAAGCTCCGAGAGCGTCAGCGCATACCCGATACCGAGCGTTCGCTTACCCCAGACTGAAATAAAGTAGTAGCCGATCCGCGACCCCAAGCCCGTCTTGATAATGCCGCGAGAAATCATGATGGCGACACCGATCAGCCATATGAGCGAATTGGAAAAGCTGCTTAGCGCATCGTTGATGGCACCAGCCGCAGTGGCATTGGTCACGCCCGTGACGGCCACCAGTGCAATCGCGATCATGGAGATCGCGCCAATCGGCAGCGCCTTGCCAATGATGGCCGCTATAGTGCCCACAAAAAGCGCGAGCAAGTGCCAAGCATTTGCAGTGACACCCTCAGGAACAGGTATGAAAAACCAGATCGCCACGCCAATAGCGACCGCGATGGCCATCGGAATCGGTTTGAAGCCCATTTGTACTCCTGTTGAAACGATATCCATCTCGGACGCATCAGGAGTACCGGAGGGCACTCCACGCTTGATAACAAAGCGCACGACAGCATACCAGCGAGCCGGCTAATTTCCCCCCTTGGAACACCTCTCTTGACTCGCGTCAAAAAATTTGCAGCACTGTCTTGAATATGCGTTGAACTTTCCAGCGCCGCTGACCATAAGGCTCAACATTAAAATGCCGCCCGACATCATGGTATGACCTGTATGACCCCTACTCAATATTGCGGGTCATGCTTATGGTCCGATTACCCTCATTCATGAAACACTGTGTTGAACCGCGAGGGCTGTTTCCCTACCCCGTCTGAGAATATAGTAAAGCTTCGGGGACACGGATTCGAATGATCCGCGCCAATATTTCAAACTCTTCAGACTCAGTCCAAACACAATGTCCAAAGTCCTGGTTCTCTACTATTCCTCTTACGGCCACCTCGAAACCATGGCCAACGCAGTTGCCGAGGGCGCTCGCGCCACGGGTGCTCAGGTAGACGTCAAGCGCGTTCCTGAAACCGTTCCGACAGAAGTGGCCAAGAATGCCTACTTCAAGCTGGATCAAGCAGCCCCCGTGGCCACCGTTGAGGATCTGGTGAACTATGACGCCATCGTGATTGGTGCACCCACACGCTTTGGTCGTATGCCTTCCCAAATGGCCGCTTTCCTCGATCAGGCCGGTGGCCTGTGGGCCCGTGGGGCTCTCAATGGCAAGGTCGGCGGTGCGTTCACCTCCACTGCCACGCAGCACGGCGGCCAGGAAGTGACCCTGTTTTCCATCATCACCAACCTGATGCACTTCGGTATGGTGGTGGTCGGCCTGCCCTACAGCCACGCCGGTCAGATGACCATCGACGAAATCGTGGGTGGCAGCCCTTACGGCGCCACCACCATTGCCGGCGGCCAAGGCCAGCGCCAACCCAGCGCTATTGAACTGGAAGGCGCGCGCCACCAGGGCAAGCTCGTCGCAGAGACGGCGAACAAGTTGTTCCCGGGCTAAAGTATTCGCGAACACATTCCGAACGGGCGCTTTTCAGGCGCCCAACAAAAAAGCCACCTCGCGGTGGCTTTTTTTGTGCTTCAAACTTCGATCAGCCGAAGTTTTTAGCCGCGAAATCCCAGTTTGCCAGCTTCTCGAAGAAGGTCTCGACAAACTTCTGGCGCAGGTTGCGGTAATCGATGTAGTAGGCGTGTTCCCACACGTCCACGGTCAGCACAGGCGTGTCGCCGGTGGTGAGCGGCGTGCCGGCAGCACCCATGTTGACGATATCGACGGAGCCGTCAGCCTTTTTGACCAGCCAGGTCCAGCCAGAGCCGAAGTTGCCCACGGCACTGGTCACGAACGCCTTCTTGAAGTCGGCGAAGCTGCCCCACTTCTTGTTGATCGCATCGGCCAAGGCGCCTGTGGGTTCACCACCGCCTTCAGGCTTCATGCAGTTCCAGAAGAAAGTGTGGTTCCAGATCTGGGCAGCCTGGTTGTAGATGCCACCGCTGGATTTCTTGATGACGTCTTCGAGCTCCATGCTCTCGAACTCGGTGCCTTTTTGCAGCTCGTTCAGCTTGTCAACGTAAGCTTTGTGGTGCTTGTCGTGGTGAAACTCGAGCGTTTCCTTGCTGTAAGCGGTGCCGAGCGAGTCATAGGCATACGGGAGTGGGGGTAGGGTACGTTCCATGCGTGGGTCCTCTTGGTTTAGTTGCCGAATTATCCAACCCACCATCATAGGTGAGCCGTCAACCCTGCATTGTAGGAAGTCAGCCTGAAAATGACTTCAGTACATTCAGATCAACCTTGCCATCCGCAAGGATGGCGCGCAGCCGCTGTCCTGGGTGCGCGGCTGCGGCATGCGTGACAGGATGAGCGTTTTCATCCTCGAGCCAGGCGTAGCCACGTTCCAGCACCCTCTGCGGATCCAGCGCCGCCAGGCGCAGCCCTGCGCGATCCAACCGCTCTCGCGCATTGACCAGGGCACGCTCGGCAGCTTGGGGAAGTCGGTCGGCTGTCCGTGCGATGCGCTCACCTTCGCGCGCCAGATAAGGCACAGGGGTCCGCGCCAGGCGTTCAGCCAAGCGAGTGAGGGCCGAACGCTCACGCTCCAGCCGAATGCGTGCAGCATGAACCAGGCGCTGGGCCTGACGGTCGATTTGCCGGTGCTCCCCAGCCAGCCGAGCCGAGGGGCGGCCCATGCGACCCTGCGCGATATCGAGCCGCTGCGCCTCTGCATCCAGCCGGCGGCGCAGCGCCTGCGCAAGGCGGCCGGAAAGCTGCTTTTGCGCATTCCGCAAGACCTCTTGCGGCACGCTGGCCAGCTCTGCCGCCGCCGTGGGCGTGGGCGCCCGTAAGTCGGCCACAAAATCAGCAATGCTGAAATCAGTCTCGTGGCCGACCCCGACAACCACGGGAACCGGGCTGCGCAAAATGGCGCGTGCCAGCGATTCGTCATTGAAAGCCCACAAATCCTCTATGGAGCCGCCCCCGCGCACCAGCAATATCAGGTCAATCGGGATTCGGCTGGAATCCTCCGCCGGATCAGCTTGCGCCTCTGATGATTCCTGTGCCATCTCATACAGCAGGCTTAGCGCATTGATCAACGCCTCTGGCGCACCTGGTCCCTGGACCGGCGCTGGCGACAGCACTACAGGAATATGCGGCACCCTTCGCGCAAGCGCGGTAAGCACGTCATGCAAGGCCGCAGCGCCAAGCGAAGTCACCAAGCCAATACCGCGGGGCATCGCAGGCAGTGGACGTTTTCGCGTGGCGTCGAATAGCCCCTCGGCTTCCAACTGGGCCTTCAAACGCAGGAACTGCTCGAACAATTGCCCCTGCCCGGCACGCGCCATCGATTCCACAATGAGCTGCAGGTCACCACGAGCTTCATATACCCCCAGGCGGCCACGCACTTCGACCTCATCACCTTCTCGCGGATTGAAGCCGATCAATCCCGCCGCGCGGCGAAACATGGCGCAGCGCAACTGCCCGCTTGCATCCTTGAGCGAAAAATAGCAATGTCCGCTGGACGCGCGCGTAAAACCCGAAATCTCCCCGCGCACCGCCACAGGATTGAAGCGCGCATCGAGACTGTCAGCAATGGCGCGGCATAGTGCGCCAACTGGCCAGATAGTCGGCGCCAATGCTGCATTTCGGTTGTAGAAGCCAGTGTTCATGCGGTCTAACGGTTCATTTCAGGGTTCCGAGTGGCTTGAATACTCCACAGCGCGACGATTCGGGTGCCAACAGGCAGGTTATGGCTGCAAACGCCGACTCTTTCGTGCAAGTTATTGATTTCATTGACTTTTTAATCGCTAATAAAATCATCAAAGTGTCACAAACCGCATCCTGCCTTGCTTTGCGGCAGTTATCCCGGGACTTTTTCACAAAGTTATCCACAGAAATTGTGGCTTTCATTGCGCTTCGACAGCGGAAACGCTGGTTCATGTCGCGGATCAAGCCCAGCCCTTGCGCCATAATCAAGCACATCCATTTTTCCCTGACTTGGCGCTTCTTCGCGTCGAGCGGAGACAAGCCTTGCTTTCGATCATACAAGCCGCTGGCTGGCCAATCTGGCCCCTGATTCTGTGCTCCATTCTGGCTCTGGCCTTCATTCTGGAGCGGTTCATCAAGCTAAAGAGCGCGCGCGTGCTCTCACCGAACTTGACGGATGAAGCCATCAGCGTGTCCAGGGAAGCCGTGCCTGCACCAGACGTGATCAAGCAGCTTGAGGAGCATTCGGCCCTGGGTGCAGTTCTGGCCGCTGGCTGGCGAGCGATTTCCAGCAACCCGCAATGCAGTACCGAAGAGATGCGTGCGGCTATGGAAGCAGCGGGCCGGAAAGCTGCGCACCAGTTGGAACGCTATCTACCCGCCTTGGCCACCATTGCCTCCGCGGCCCCGTTGCTTGGCCTGCTGGGCACTGTGATCGGCATGATCGAGATCTTTGGCTCGCAGGCGCCCAGCGGCTCGCTTTCGGGTGGTAACCCCGCGCAGCTCGCGCATGGCATTTCGGTGGCTCTCTACAACACAGCGTTCGGCCTTATCGTCGCCATTCCGGCACTGATTTTCTGGCGTTATTTTCGTGCCCGGGTTGATGGCTACATCCTGGAACTGGAGCTTTCCGCAGAGCGCTTTGCGCGGCACCTGGAACTCCACTGTGCTCGCACCCGCCGGGGAGTACAGGAGTGAAGTTTCAGGCGCGCAGGGCGGAGGAGCCAGAGATCAACCTGATCCCGTTCATCGACGTGCTGCTGGTGATCCTGATCTTCCTCATGCTGACAACCACCTACAGCAAGTTCACCGAAATGCAACTCACGCTGCCCGTCGCCAATGCCGACGCTCAGCGCGACCGCCCCAAGGAAGTGATCGTTGCCGTGGCCGCAGATGGCCGCTACATGGTTAACCGCGAACCGCTTGCCGGGCAAAGCGTAGATGCGCTGGCATCAGCACTGCGCGGCACCGTCGCCAAAGACGGCATTCTCATCATCAGCGCGGACGCCATGGCCAGCCACCAATCCGTGATATCGGTGATGGAGGCCGCGCGACGCGAAGGCCTGATGCACATTACCTTTGCCGCAAGAAATGGGAATCCCCCTGAGGCGCTGACGCGCCTTCCCCCTGGGGGGGACGCTGCCAGCGGCCGGGCCAAGCCCGCTCCGCGGCAGCCCGCGTATGGCCTGCTCCGCGGCCTTGCGAGTTCATTGGAATCAAAGGACTTTAGTTACCCGCTCTACTAGAGTGCAACAAGCTCCTGAGGCGCTGACGCGCCTTCCCCCTGGGGGGGACGCTGCCAGCGGCCGGGCCAAGCCCGCTCCGCGGCAGCCCGCGCATGGCCTGCTCCGCGGCCTTGCGAGTTCTTTGGGGTTAGCGGCGGTGCCAGGGTATGCAGTCGTCTAAGCGATCCGATCTGGAACAAGCGCTGCTGCGCGGCTGGCGTAGGCGCGGGCTGCTGGCGTGCATGTTATGGCCGCTTTCACTGCTCTATGGCTCGCTTATGGCGTTGCGCAAGGCTCTCTACCGAGTAGGGTTGCTAAAAAAAGAACGCCTTCCAGTGCCTGTTGTCGTGGTCGGCAACGTAGTGGCCGGAGGCGCCGGCAAGACACCCACGACACTGGCCATCACCGAGCATCTGCAAAAACACGGATGGAAGCCTGGCATCATCTCGCGCGGACACGGGCGCCGCACCGAAGATTGCCGTGAAGTGCACCCCGCAGACCACCCCCTCGACGTGGGAGATGAGCCACTCTTGCTGCGCTGCCGCACCGGAGCCCCCGTATTCGTAGCCCGTCGCAGGGCCGAAGCCGGACAAGCATTGCTGTCTACATACCCAAACGTCAATGTTCTGATCTGTGACGACGGCCTGCAACACCTGGCACTGGAGCGAGACGTGGAGGTGTGCGTGTTCGACGCACGTGGGATTGGTAACGGATGGCTTCTTCCTGCTGGCCCCCTGCGGGAGAGTTGGCCGCGCCCCGTTGACCTGATCCTGCAAACGACAAACGAAACAAGTCCCTGGCCTGCCGGTGCCTTTGGTGCACGACGCTCACTGGCCCCGAACGCCCTGGGAGCCGACGGCACCCTCGTTCCCCTGGCGAGCTTGCGGGGAAAGCCGATCACCGCGTTGGCCGGTACTGCCCAGCCTCAATCCTTCTTTGACATGCTTCGCGCAGAAGGCCTGACAATCAAACACACCATCGCCCTGCCAGATCACGACGATTTCGAGAACCTGCCACCCCTACCCGATGAGCGTGCGGCTCTGGTCTGCACAGAAAAGGACGCAGCCAAGCTATGGCGCCATCACCCGGACGCCCTGGCGATTCCGCTCATACTCCAGGTGCCCGACGACTTCCTGGCGGAACTCGATGCAAGGCTGCGCTCCGCAGCCGCCCAATGAGAAAATAGTATGAAACCCTGGTGGATTCTTACCTTGGCTATCGTCACCGAAGTGATCGGCACCGCCGCTCTGAAGGCAAGCGATGGTTTTACCCGCCTTTGGCCTTCGGTACTGGTGGTGCTCAGCTACGGAACCGCGTTCTATTGCTTGGCCCTCACGCTGCGAAGCATACCCATGGGCGTGGCCTACGCGATCTGGTCCGGCCTGGGGCTGGTTCTTATCACGGCAGCGGGCTGGCTGATGTTCGGACAAAAGCTGGACGCGCCTGCCGTGATTGGAATGGCCCTCATCATTACAGGAGTGGCCGTCATGAATCTTTTTTCCAGCGCCACCTCCCACTGAAATGAGTCCACGCTGCTTTTTTGCCTCATTGGGTGCCGGGCTCGCACAGCGCAATATATAACCCCCATAGACGAAGGAAACCCATGGACTCCAAACTCCTCGAACTTCTGGTTTGCCCTGTTACCAAGGGCCCGCTCGACTATGACCGGGAGAAGCAGGAACTCATCTCCCGTTCTGCCCGCTTGGCTTACCCCATCCGCGACGGCATTCCAATCATGCTGGAAGGCGAAGCTCGTCAGGTCTCGGCGGAAGAGATCGAAGGCATGCCCAAACGCACCCCATTAGCGGATTGAGCGCCTCCCGTGAGCTTTACCGTTCTCATACCGGCCCGCCTCGCCTCCACCCGCCTTCCAAACAAGCCGCTGGCCGATATTGGCGGCAAGCCCATGATCGTGCGGGTAGCCGAACGTGCCAAACAATCTGGCGCAGCGCAGGTTGTGGTTGCGGCCGATGCGCCTGAAATCCTGCAAGCCTGCGCCGTGCATGGCGTGCGGGCCGTAGCGACGCGCGCCGACCACCCGAGCGGCAGCGATCGTCTGGCCGAGGCCTGCGAGCAACTCAACCTGGACGGTGAACACGTCATAGTCAACGTGCAGGGAGACGAGCCGCTGATCGACCCCGCACTCATCAATGCTGTGGCCGGCATCCTGGCTCAGCAAAACATGGCTCAGATGGGCACCGCAGCCCACACCATTCATTCGCTGGAAGACTTCACCAACCCAAATGTTGTGAAGGTGATCACCGACATGCAAGGTCTGGCACTCACCTTCAGTCGAGCGCCCCTGCCCTGGTGGCGCGACGGATTTGCCGACGGCATCGCCGCCCTGCCCACAAATCCGGCGCCGCTGCGCCACATTGGAATCTACAGCTACCGTGCGGCCTTTCTGCGCGCCTTCCCCACCTTGCCTCCCGCCCCGCTGGAGCAATGCGAAGCGCTGGAGCAATTGCGCGCACTGTGGCACGGCTACCGCATCGCGGTACACGTGGCCGCCCAGGCACCGGGCCCTGGCGTAGACACGGCACAAGACTTGGCCCGAGTACGCAAACTGTGGGCAAGTTGATTGAAAAACAGTGGAGATATGACTGCGCTGCGAGTCCGACACGAGCACGATTTGCACCCAATGTTGCGTAGCCCGCCTGCCATGATATTCTCGACGTCGACAGCCGGGCCGCGCCGCGCGCATCGGGCCGATACGCATTCCATCTGAGGAACACCATGAAACTGATACTCCTGGGCGCTCCCGGCGCCGGTAAAGGCACGCAAGCCGCCTTCATTTGCCAGCAATACGGTATCCCGCAAATTTCCACTGGCGACATGTTGCGCGCCGCCGTGAAAGCCGGTACGCCACTGGGTTTGCAAGCCAAAAGCGTGATGGATTCAGGTGCACTAGTCAGCGACGACATCATCATCGGCCTGGTCAAGGAACGCATCGCCGAACCCGACTGCGCCGCCGGTTTCCTGTTCGACGGTTTCCCGCGCACCATTCCCCAAGCCGAGGCGATGAAGCAAGCGGGCGTCATGCTCGACTACGTGCTCGAGATCGACGTTCCCTTCGATGCCATCATCGAGCGCATGAGTGGCCGCCGCAGCCACCCCGGTTCGGGTCGCACCTACCATGTCAAGTTCAATCCCCCAAAGGTGGAAGGCCTGGACGATGTCACCGGCGAGCCCCTGGTTCAGCGGGAAGATGACAAGGAAGAAACCGTGAAGAAGCGCCTTCAGGTCTACAGCGAGCAAACCCGTCCACTCGTCGACTACTACAGCAGTTGGGCCAAGGCCGAGCCGGGCTCTGCACCCAAGTACCGTGCCATCAGCGGCACCGGAACCGTTGAAGAAATCACGGCCCGCGCGCTAGAAGCTCTGAAAAGTTGAAGAGTTGAAGAGTTGATATAGAAAGCAAACGCCTCCTGGGCGCAAAAGCCAGCCATCAGTCAGACTGATGGCTGGCTTTTTTTGGGCACAGCACGCCGAAACGAAACCGGTCTTACGAAGTATTTCCCCTTGAAACAACAGGGAACACTTGCGTCCGCGTAAAAACTGAATAAAAATACAGTTACTGGATATCAACACAGGTTTTTATTTTCAGTTTGAGTTTCGTTGTTCTGCCCGTGCAACACTCATCGGCGCCTTCCAGCCCCTTGAACCCACGGCAGCCGGAGGACCCTTACGATGACCGATAGCCCAAAGCTCACCGCTCGCCAGCAGCAGATCCTGCAGTTGGTTCAAAACGCCATTGCGCGCACCGGCGCCCCCCTACCCGTGCCGAGATCGCATCCGAGCTGGGCTTCAAGTCCGCCAACGCGGCGGAAGAGCATCTTCAGGCCTTGGCTCGCAAGGGCGTTATCGAGCTAGTCAGCGGCACATCTCGGGGGATCCGGCTCAAGGGCAGTGCCCGCCAGACTTCGGCATTGCAGCAAATGGCACTGCCCGGGTTAAGCCAATTGGCGCTGCCCCTCGTAGGCCGCGTCGCAGCCGGCTCGCCTATCTTGGCCCAAGAGCACGTCGACCAGACCTACCACCTCGAGGCGGGCCTTTTCGCCCAGAAGCCCGATTACCTCCTGCGCGTGCGCGGCATGTCCATGCGCGATGCTGGCATCATGGACGGCGATCTTCTGGCCGTGCAATCCACCCGTGAGGCCCGCAACGGCCAGATCGTTGTGGCCCGCCTGGGGGACGACGTCACCGTCAAACGCTTTCACCGCCATCACTCCCAGATCGAGCTGCACGCCGAGAATCCGGACTATCCGACCATTGTGGTCGCACCGGGAGAGCCCTTCGAAATTGAAGGCTTGGCTGTCGGCCTGATCCGAAACAGCATGCTCATGTAGCTGCCTCGCGCCGCCGGCAGGTGGCGGGCGTGCAGAAGGTTTTTTGGCTCCACTTAGCGTGGGGCCAGGCTTTCCACACCCTGCGGCGGCGCACCCAAGAGGTACAAAGCCTCGTACGCAATCCTGCCTGTGTTCAACCTCTCTTCATCAAAAGGGTTTCACATGGGATCGAATGTCTTCAAATTTCCAGGCACCGAAGGTTTCAGCGCCTCCTGGAATGCGGCCTCCTACAGCTCCGCCTCGTTGGTGCCGGTGCTTAACATACCCAGCTTCCAGCGCCGGCCCAAGGTATCGCAGCCTCAGTCTGCTCCTGCGGGTGAATCCTGGGGCATGTCCGCGCGGCGGCGCGCGGCCTTGCGCCTTGTCGAATCCGCCGGCGCCTCCACACCTGCGGCGGAGCCTTATCCTGGCCCACAAACACAGCCTCTGCGCGTACTGCGGCTGGTAGAAGCCGGGCAGGCACCGGGCACCGCTGGCCGGCTACGCATGTCGGGTCGTCTGGCAGACGTCTGTGCCGAACTGGATCGCATGGCCTCGGAAGAACTCTCCCGCTCCCATGCCCTGAGGGCTTAATCCTGGATCTGGATCCAGGTTAAAACGCAAGCAACATTCAACCTGACTTTCAAGAGGCAGGCACAATGTGGGGATGAACATCGTGATCCTCGACGACTATCAGGATGCAGTGCGCAAACTGCCATGCGCGACCAAGCTGGAAACGTGGCCGGCCAAGGTCTATACCAACACCGTAAAAGGTTTAGGCCAATTGTCCGTTCGGCTACGCGACGCAGACGTGATCGTGCTCATTCGGGAGCGCACGCATATAACCCGCCCACTCATCGAAAAGCTGCCTAGGCTCAAAATGATCGCCCAGACAGGTCGCGTGGGCAGTCACATCGACGTCAACGCCTGTACCGAGCACGGCATTGCGGTGGCCGAAGGCGTGGGCTCTCCCATCGCGCCAGCGGAGTTGACATGGGCGCTCATCATGACCGCCATGCGGCGGCTGCCGCACTATATTGGAAACCTCAAACACGGCGCCTGGCAGCAGTCAGGGCTCAAGGCAGCCTCCATGCCACCAAATTTTGGCGTCGGGCAGGTACTGCGAGGCAAGACGCTGGGCATCTGGGGCTACGGAAAAATCGGCCAACTGGTTGCGGGCTACGGCCGCGCTTTTGGCATGCGGGTGGTGGTGTGGGGCTCCGAGGCCTCACGTAGTCGCGCCGTGGCTGAGGGCTACCATGCCGCCAACTCCCAAGCCGAGTTTTTCTGAATCCGACGTCTTGTCCCTGCACCTTCGCCTGAACGAAGTGACGCGCGGCATCGTGCGGCTGGAGGATCTCGGGCTGATGAAACCCACCGCGCTGCTGGTGAACACCTCACGCGCTGAACTCATCGCACCCGATGCTCTGGTCAGCGCGCTCAACCGAGGCAACCCCGGAATGGCCGCTGTGGACGTCTTCGAGACCGAGCCGATCCTGCAAGGGCATGCACTGCTGCGCCTGGAAAACTGCATTTGCACACCGCACATAGGTTATGTGGAGCAAGACAGCTACCAGCAATACTTCAGCGCGGCCTTCGACAACGTGGCGAATTTTCTGCGCGGCACCCCCACCAATATCGTGAATCCGGGGGCATTGCAAGTCAGGAGATAGCGCCGTTATCGACGGCCCAGCTGTGCTGGGCCCTCAAAAATATCGCGCGGGTGCGGCCACCCTGCGCGCACTCCGCGATAATCTCCGGCCATGAACACCTCTCGCTTCTCCACAGTTGGCATCGTTGGCACCGGGGCTATGGGCCGCGGTATCGCACAAATCGCCGCCCAGGCCGGCTCGACCGTCCTGCTCTATGACACCCAGCCCGACGCCATAGAAAAGGCCCGGCAGGCCCTTGGCATCCAATGGGACAAGCTGGTAGAAAAAGGCCGGCTGACCCCTGAAGCCGCCGCCGCTCAAAAGGACCGCCTGAAACCAGCCGGCACCCTGGCTGACCTGGCCGAGTGCGACCTCGTCGTGGAAGCCATTGTCGAGAGGCTGGACGTCAAGAAAACCCTGTTCGCAGAGCTCGAAGGTATCGTCAAACCGAGTGCAGTTCTGGCCACCAATACGTCTTCGCTGTCGGTTACAGCCATCGCGGCAAGCCTCAAGCGCCCAGAGCAGTTCGCCGGCTTCCACTTCTTCAACCCCGTACCGCTGATGAAGGTGGTTGAGGTGATCTCGGGCCTCAAAACGAGCGCTGAAACCTGCACAGCCTTGTCCGAGTATGCGCGTCAGATGGGCCACACGCCGGTACAAGCAGGAGACACCCCGGGCTTCATCGTCAACCACGCGGGGCGCGGGTATGGCACGGAAGCGCTGCGCATCGTGAGCGAGGGTGTGGCGGATTTCGCCACCATCGACCGCATCCTGAAAGACCAGGTCGGCTTCAAACTCGGCCCCTTCGAGCTTTTTGACCTCACCGCACTCGATGTCTCGCACCCGGTCATGGAGTCCATTTACCGCCAGTACTACGACGAGCCTCGCTACCGTCCAAGCGTCATTACCGCCCAGCGACTGGCCGGCGGCGTGGTGGGCAAGAAGGTAGGCGAGGGTTTTTACGCCTATGTCAATGGCGTGGCACAAGTAGCTGCGGAACCACCGGTACCTCAAGTGAGCGACCTACCACCCGTGTGGGTTTCCACGCGCGCAGCACGCCGTGCCGAATTGCTGCAGTTGCTCAAGGACCTCGGCGCCAAGATTGAAACCGGTCAGTCTCCGTCACCAGAGGCGTTGACGATCGTAGCCCCGCTTGGCTTCGACATCACCACCGTCGCAGTGGTCGAGCGGCTCGACCCTGCCCGTACGGTCGGCATCGACATGCTGATCGACGACAAGGCGACCAAGAGGCGCGTACTCGCCACCAACCCTGCCACCCGTACAGACATGCGCGACGCCGCACATGCCCTGTTCGCGCGAGACGGGAAACCTGTCAGCGTCATCCGCGATTCTGGCGGCTTCGTTACCCAGCGCGTCGTGGGCACCATTGTCAACATCGCCAGCGACATGTGCCAGCAGCGCGTGTGCAGCCCGCAGGATCTGGAAACAGCGGTGACCCTTGGCCTCGGATACCCCCTGGGCCCACTCGCCATGGGTGATACCTTCGGTCCGGCGAACGTACTGGAAGTATTGTTCAACATGCAGACCGTGTACGGAGACACGCGCTACCGCCCCAGCCCCTGGCTGCGCCGACGTGGCGCCATCGGCCTGTCGCTAAAGCACGAGGAGGCTTGACCCCACTCTTAGCCGCGGGCCCACGGCCCCGGCGTCTAGATTTTTCCGTTTAGCCCTCGCGAAGAAGTAACCCATGACCTCCGAACTGCGCAGCACGGCCGAAGGCCGAACGATGGTGCTGACCATCAGCAACCCCGAGCATCGCAATGCCCTCGGCCCAGAAATGTACGCTGCCGGAGTCGAGGCCCTCAGCGTGGCTGAGTCCAACGCCGACGTTCGCAGCGTCATCATCGTCGGCGAGGGCAACACCTTCAGCGCAGGGGGTAACCTTCAGCGCCTGCAAGCCAACCGGCAACAACCTCCGGAATATCAGGCCCGCAGCATTGAAGGCCTGCACACCTGGATCGAGGCGATTCGCGCCTTTCCAAAACCTGTGATCGCCGCCGTGGAAGGCCCTGCTGCCGGAGCCGGTTTCTCGTTGGCTCTGGCTTGCGACATGATCGTAGCCGCTAACAACGCCGTCTTTGTCATGGCGTATAGCAACATCGCGCTCTCGCCTGATGGTGGAGCCAGCTGGAGTCTCAGCGCCGCGCTGCCGCGTCAGCTGGTGACTGAGCTGCTCATGTGCGGCGAGCGCATCGACGCACAACGCTTGCACGCGCTAGGGGTGGTGAACCGCTTGTCCGATGCGGGCGAGGCCTTATCCACCGCACTGGCTTTGGCTGAAAAACTCAACGTTCGGGCACCCAATGCACTGGCCAGCGCGAAGGAACTGGTCAACGACGCTCCAGGACACACATTGCCCGAGCATCTGGCCCAGGAGCGCGATCACTTCGTAAAAAACCTACACCATGCCAACGCGGGGATCGGCATCGCCGCTTTCCTGGCCAAGCAAAAGCCGAAATACGAATGAGCAGCCGAAGCATGCCGCCCTGCTGCGAACTGCAACGAAAGCGAGGGTGGCGTGCCAGTGCAGGCAAATGCCGGGCCGAACCCGGCACGGTGTACGCACCAAGGTTTGGCCGCAGTCACCCATAAGACAGCCAATGGACGATCCCATACTTACCATGGAGGAACGCGAGGCGATCAACAATGGTCGCTGGTTTTCCTCACTCTCACCTTCGCTGCGGCACGACATTCTGAGATGCGCCCAAGTCAAACGCTATTCCGATGGCGAACTGATCACCGCCCGCGGAGAAGCACCCGAAGAATGGATCGCATGCGCCAAGGGCGCCGTACGCATCAGCTCGACAACCCTCACGGGCAAGCAGATTACCCTGACCTATGTGGAGCCGGGCATCTGGTTCGGCGACGTGGCCATCATCGATGGGGATCGGCGCACGCACGATGCCTATGCCCACGGGCTGACGACCATTGTGGGTGTAGCGCGATCAGACTTCCTGAGAATTCTCGATCAGCACCCCGAGCTCTACGAAGCGCTCTTGAAGCTGCATGCACGCCGAATTCGGCTTCTGTTCGGGCAGGTCGAAGATCTCAATTCTCTGCCGCTGCGTGCACGCCTGGCCAAGCAACTGGGGTTTCTTGCGCGCAGCTATGGTGCACAAGAGACGGACAGCGACGAGGTGCGCATCACTTTGCAGTTGGCACAGGAAGAGTTGGCGCAGTTGCTCGGCGCATCTCGCCAACGAGTAAACCAGGAACTCAAGACCATGGAGCGCGAGGGGGCCATCCGCATCGAGCCAGCAGGACTTGTAGTGTGCGACCGGCATGCCCTGCGACGAATTGCCGAGACCGAAGCCTAACGTGCTGCCGAAACCTTCCTCATTCTTCTGAGGTTCGGGTTGAATGCGGCAATTCGTTCGGCGAGGCACTTCCGGCCATCGAGACAGCGCCTTCGCGTTTTGATTCAATCACCGGCTGACTTCACCAGGACCGCACCGCATGAGCACCCCAAGCGCACCCCCGAGCACCAATCCAGTCTCGCAGACCCACACCTTCGATGTCGGAGCCCTGTCCAGTTGGCTCATGCAGAATCTCGAGGGCTTCACAGGCCCTCTCAGCGTGGAGATGTTCCATGGCGGGCAGTCTAACCCGACCTACAAGCTGATCACGCCAGGGCAAACCTATGTAATGCGGTCCAAACCCGGGCCTGTTTCAAAGCTGCTGCCTTCAGCCCACGCCATTGAGCGGGAATTCGCCGTCATGCGCGGGCTGCACGGTACCGATGTCCCCGTGGCCAGAATGTACGCACTGTGCGAAGACGAATCCGTGATCGGAAGAGCGTTCTACATCATGGAGTTTGTAGCCGGCCGCGTCCTTTGGGACCAGACTCTTCCGGGCATGAGCCCTTCAGAGAGAGCCGGCATCTATGACGAGATGAACCGTGTCATCGCGGCCCTGCACACCGTGAAGTTTGCAGAGCGCGGCCTGGCCAGCTACGGCAAACCCGGCAATTACTTTGAACGCCAGATCAGCCGCTGGAGCAAGCAGTACCAGGCTTCGATCACGCAGCCGATCCCCGCGATGGATCGCCTCCTCGAATGGCTGCCTGCAAATATCCCGGCAAGCGCCCAAGGCGACAGTCTGGTGAGCATCGTGCACGGGGACTACCGGATGGACAACCTCATGTTCCACCCGACAGAGCCACGCGTGCTGGCAGTTCTCGACTGGGAACTGTCGACCCTGGGTCACCCGCTGGCAGATTTTGCCTACAACTGCATGTCATGGCACATTCCGCCCGGCACATTCCGAGGCATCGGCGGGGTCGACCTGCAATCCCTGGGCATTCCCACGGAGCAGGAGTACATTCGCCTTTACTGCGAACGCACCGGTTTCACGACCCCAGAGGCCCTCACCCCCGACTGGAACTTCTACCTCGCCTACAACATGTTCCGCATTGCAGCCATTTTGCAAGGCATTGCCAAGCGTGTAGAGGCAGGCACTGCGTCAAGCGAGCAAGCGCGCATCAACGGCGCTGGCGCACGCCCTATGGCCGAGCTGGCGTGGCAGTTCGCTCAGCAGGCCTAGGTACGCTTCGCGATCTGAGATCGTGAATACGTACTCAGAGTCTACCCACCGGGCTTTCAAGTCGCCGACAGCCTCCTCAACCGCACGCGCGCCGGCGTCCGTTTCTTCTAACTCTCACAAGGATGACACCATGAATTTCGAATATTCCGCCAAGGTCAAGGAAATGCAGGCGAAGCTGCTGGCGTTCATGGACGAGCACATCTACCCCAATGAGAGCGTCTACCTGCAGGAGATTGCTGCCAACCGCGCCAATGGCAACGCCTGGATACCCACCAGAATCATCGAAGAGCTGAAACCCAAGGCCCGCGCTGCCGGGTTGTGGAACCTTTTCCTCCCCAGATCCGAGCGCGCTCCCCAGGGCCTGTCGAACCTCGAATATGCGCCTCTGTGCGAGATCATGGGCCGAGTGCCTTGGGCGCCGGAAGTTTTCAATTGCTCGGCTCCCGACACGGGCAACATGGAAACCCTGGAGCGCTACGGCTCCGAAGCAAACAAGGACCAATGGCTTGAACCGTTGCTGCGCGGTGAAATACGTTCGGCTTTTCTGATGACCGAGCCGGCCGTTGCGTCATCGGACGCCACGAACATTGAATGCACCATGCGTCGCGAGGGTGACGAATATGTGATCAATGGTCGCAAGTGGTGGTCTTCCGGCGTAGGAGACCCGCGCTGCGCAATCCTGATCGTCATGGGTAAGACCGACCCCGATGCTGCTCGCCACGCACAGCAATCCATGATTCTGGTGCCCGCCAACACCCCGGGCGTCAATGTCATCCGGCCGCTCACCATCTTCGGCTACGACGACGCACCCCACGGCCATATGGAAGTCGAGCTAAAGGACGTACGGGTGCCCGTAGGCAACCTGCTGGTTGGCGAGGGTCAGGGCTTTTCCATTGCCCAAGGACGCCTTGGCCCAGGGCGCATTCATCATTGCATGCGCTCTATTGGCGTTGCCGAACGAGCACTTGAGTTGATGTGCAAACGCCTGAACGAGCGCGTCGCTTTTGGCAAGCCGCTCTCCACGCAAGGCGTCTGGAGGAGCGCATTGCCGAAGCGCGCTGCATGATTGAACAGGCGCGCCTGCTGACACTCAAAGCCGCCTACATGATGGACACCGTAGGCAACAAGGTAGCCCAAGCCGAGATCGCCATGATCAAAATCGTGGCCCCGAACATGTCTCTCCAGATTATCGACTGGGCCATGCAGGCACACGGCGCTGCCGGCATCAGCGGAGATACGCCACTGGCCTATGCCTATGCCTACCAGCGCACACTTCGCTTTGCCGATGGCCCGGACGAAGTGCACCGCAATGCACTGGCAAAGCTGGAGTTGGCTCGCTAAGAGCGCTTACTTCGGGTTCACTCCGTATCAACCAGCTGCTCCTGCGTGTAAATTCCAACCCTGTCCAGGTTGTACCCCATCATTTTCAGGAGCTTTGCCCGTGATCGACGTCTACACTTGGCCCACCCCCAACGGCCACAAAGTTCACATCATGCTGGAGGAGTGTGGCCTGCCCTACCGAGCGCTGCCGATCAACATCGGCAAAGGCGATCAGTTCCAGCCTGACTTCCTCAAAATCAGCCCCAACAACAAGATCCCCGCCATCATCGACCCCGAAGGCCCAGACGGCGAGCCGATCTCGGTCTTCGAGTCAGGCGCCATCTTGCTGTACCTGGCAGAAAAGACAGGGCGCTTCATGCCCGCCAGCGTTCGGGGCAGATACGACGTATTGCAGTGGCTGATGTTCCAGATGGGCGGAGTCGGCCCCATGCTGGGCCAGGCGCATCACTTTCGCGTCTACGCGCCGGAGAAAGTTCCTTACGCTATCGACCGCTACACCAACGAAGCCCGTCGCCTCTATGGCGTCATGGATCGCCAACTCCAGTCGCACGACTACATCGCCGGAAACGAGTACACCATTGCCGACATCGCGATTTTTCCGTGGCTGCGGTCCTGGCAGAACCAGGGCATTGACTGGGCGGACTTCCCCACCCTAAAGGCCTGGTTCGACCGCATTGGCGAGCGCCCTGCCGTGCAGCGTGGCGTACAAGTTTTGGCGGACCTGCGCAAAACCCCACACACGGATGCCGAGAAGGAAGTGCTGTTTGGGAAGACGCAGCATCAAAAACATTGAATCTTTTTCTCTCTCCCTCAGAAACACCCAAACTTCGATGTAGAATCACGGTTTAGTCGGAGCGTAGCGCAGCCTGGTAGCGCATCTGCTTTGGGAGCAGAGGGTCGCGAGTTCGAATCCCGCCGCTCCGACCATAAATCGTAGTGCCGGCAGTCATTTAGGTGACTGTCGGCATTTTCGTTTCTGGCGCTGACTCTAAGAGGGTGCAATCCACCCGATCAAGCTGCCTTCAACGGCGATCGTGGTGGCTGCTTTGGGTGCGCAGTGAATCTATTCGTTAGTTTTCTGCAAGACCCGGGAAGATCTCCAGGGGGGCCGTAAAGGTCAGCACAGCATTCGCGTCAACGCCCAATGGCGCGTTTGCTTCATTTGGACAGATCAAGGCCCGGCGAATGTTGAAATCGTCGATTACCACTGAAAGGACTTACACATGTTCAAGAGCGGAATGCGTCCAGTTCACCCCGGTGAGGTTCTGCGCGAGGACTACATGAAGCCTCTCAACCTGAGCTCCAATGCCCTAGTGTCCTGAATTGCAAATTCGTTGAACAAATCCACCGACAATCGCCCCCATGCTGCGTCACAAAGCCTCGCGATACCACTCGGTATCACTGCGTTTTGCTCCTTGCCTGGCGCCGATTTCGGCAGATTTTGTTCTTCAACGAACTTACAACCCAGGACACTAGCTAAGCTGCTGCATGTCCCGGCATCTCGTGTCAATGACATTGTTCTTGAGCGCCGTGGCGTCACTGCGGATACGGCGCTACGGCTTACCCGCTGCTTCGGCGGCGATGCTCAATCGTGGCTCTATCTACAAAGCATGTACGACCTGCGAACTGCAGAAATCAGCACCGCACAAGCCATCGCCAAGGAGGTTGAGCCCTTTGAACCGGCTCATGCTTGACATGACTACCACCGCAATGGAATTCTGAGAGCCTGTTCGAAATCTCTGCGCGAGGGCTGTTCTGTCAGTTGCACGACGCTCGAAAAGCTGTGGCTGCATGCGGTGCGGAACAGACACAAGAAGCCTCGCGACGAGATAGTAAACACGCTCGGAGCAAACAGCCTCCAAGCTGACTCTATCACTCAGGCAGTCTTGGCTTCGCCCTCCCCCTTGGATTTACCCCTCGTAGCGGATTCATCGGACTTCAGCGCGGCCATCTGCAAGGACACATCGAACAAACGGGCCTTGCTGGCATAGTGCCGATCCAACCGCCATTCGTCGAGAATCTCCAGCGCCAGCTTGAACTTGTCGAAGTCCAGTAGGTACAGGTCGGTAATCGGAAATTGCGCTTCTGACTCCAACGCCAACACCAACCGAGACAGCGTCTTGGCATTGGAATCGTCGGGCTTGCGCTCGATGTATTTACGGGCTTCTTTGATTGCGCGCATGATGTAATTTCTAAGAGTGGAGGTCGTGAACGGGCCACTCCTCCTGAGCTAAGTACATGTCAAACAAGTCTTCACCTCCGGCGGCTCGCTCTTGCACTTCAGCTACCGTCGTTACGAAAAGACTGCTGGCACGGGTGTTTACCCTGAGCTAACAGGGCAATCCTAGCCGATATAGCCCCCACCTTCCACCTCGTCATGTATTTGCAACTTAATTGACATCTTCTAGGTTCACACGGCCCTGACCATCTCCTGCGATTACTACCGCCCAGCTTTTTGCTCGTCATGGTGCGGTACACTCCTTGACCTAACGAATCTTGGCAACAAGCGTGGCACCCAGCACCCGTTAGAACAGAAGGCGCGAGAGGCGCAAGCATGGCTCTTTCGTCTTTTCAGCCCCTCGGTCGGGCTATCCAGTTTTCATGTACCTGCCCGTAGCTCAGTTGGATAGAGCAACGGCCTTCTAAGCCGTGGGTCGGGGGTTCGACTCCCTCCGGGCAGGCCACATCAGGCTCTCACACAGCCTCACACCCTCTCAAAACCCGCACGTTTCCTGGCATTGCGGGTTTTTTGTTGTCTCACAGGGCATCACAGGGGGGCAAACATGGCACTGACAGACACATGCGTTCGACAGGTCAGGCACCCGCAGGTTGCCAGGGGTCGTGCGTGTGCAGAAGCTAACCGTTGTCAAAGTGATTGACGACCACTCATGCTCCAGCATCAGTGAACGACCGATTAGGTCTGAGATCCGCTGGCTATTGGCGGACGGCGGATCATCACCACCACCAAGGTCACCACAGTGAGTGGTACGACGAAGCCCAGCATCACACCAGAGAAAGCCTGCAACGCGTCGTGCTGCTGTGCCAACAGGATCAGGTAGGTCACGTAAGCGATGTAGTAACCCAGGAAAAGGCCTCCTTCCCAGCGCGCGATCTCGCGGCCGGTCAGGAAGACCGGCAGGCAAGCAAGTGCCACCGCCAGCATGACCCAGATATCGAATGCCAGAATCGATGGTGCAATTGTCAGGCCGAGATCACCCGACACCAGACCAGACAGACCCAGACACCCCAGGATGTTGAAGGTGTTGCTGCCGACGACATTGCCCACAGCGATGTCGCGTTCGCCCTTAAAGGCTGCTGTGATGCTGGTGGCCACCTCGGGCATGCTGGTGCCGGCGGCCACGACCGTGAGGCCGATAACGATGTCACTCACACCCATGGCCTTGGCAAAACTCACCGAGGCCTGCACGAGGTAGTCCGAGCCGTAAACAAGGGCCACCAATCCAGCAGCGATCAATCCAATCTGCGCAGCCCAGTGCCCATCCCAGGCACTGGGCTGCGCAGGTTGAAACTCCCCGGAAAATTCGTCTTTCGCAGCCTGCGTCTCGCTGCGCGACCGCACGAGGAGAAATGCGGTGTAGGCCAGCATCAAGACGAAAAGGAATCCGCCGTCAAGGAAAGACAACTGGCCGTCCAGCGAGAGAGCCAGCAGCAACAGGCTGGCGCCCAGCATGATCGGAACCTCTTGCCGGATTAACTGGATATTGACTACCAGCGGTGCGATCAAAGCACTGATACCCAAGATGAATAGCACGTTGAGCACATTGCTACCGACCACGTTGCCAACGGCGATGTCGGTGTTGCCGTCGAGCACGGCACCGACACTCACCGCGAGTTCGGGCGCGCTGGTACCAAACGCCACGATGGTGAGACCGACGACGAGCGGACTGATGCCAAAAGACATCGCCAGCTTGGACGCGCCGCGCACTAACGTGTTGGCGCCGATCACCAAGAGGATCAGGCCGCCGAAAAACATAAGCAGATTCATGAACAGAGTGTGTAGTTAAGAGAGCGCAAGGGCGAGCGCGTGGCGCCCATCAGGAGACTGGCTGATTCGGCGGCAGAGCACCTGAGTCACGACCCCGGCCAAGCCAAAACCCAAGGAGCAGGTGCATACCCACCCCCAGCAGGATCAGCAACACGCTTCCAATACCCCAGATGCCCCAGGTCGCTACCGTGAGCACGCCGGCAAGCGCCGGTGCGGCCTGCAGCACCGTATCGACCACAGGCCCAAGACCCGCTATCAGTTGGGCGATAACCTGCACAAGCTCAGGCGGCACCCAGGGTGCCAGCCACTCCGGTAGGGCGAGTGCTCCGGAGTCCAGGACGGCACCGGAAAGCGCCCCCGCGTTGGCTACGGTCCATGTCACCACGGCATGCAGTGCCCAGGCAGCCAGGAACCACAGTGCCAGAAGCACGAAGACGACAAACCAGCTCAGGACGTAGAACATCATCGGATGATTGAGTTGTGAGGGGACCTGTCGGATTGTGGGGTTAAACATCATCAGAACAAACCAGAGTTCTCCGCATCTAAGATTCGGATTTTCCGAACCGGAGCGAGCATGCTGAACTTCCGCCACCTTCATTACTTCTGGGTCGTCACCAAGGAAGGCGGCTTTGCCCGAGCGGCCGAGCGGCTGGACATGGCGGTGCAAACCATCAGCGCGCAGGTGCGAGAGCTGGAAAAGTCGCTGGGCCATCAGTTGCTCAAGCCTTCGGGGCGCGGCGTGGCACTCACAGAGGCGGGCCAGGCCGCGTTCACGCGCGCGGAAGAAATATTTCAGCTGGGCCAGGGCATCCCCCACGAGGTGCGTGAAGCGGCCAGCGGTAAGGTGGCGCGCTTGGCAGTAGGCTTCTCCGATGGCATCTCGAAACTCGCGGCCCATGCTTTGCTAGAGCCGGTGCTGGCCACCCCCAACCTGCACCTAGTCTGCCATGAGGGAGAATTTGAACAGCTGCTTGGGGAACTGGCGTTGCATCATCTGGATCTGGTGCTGGCGGGCCAAGCGCCGCCCCGCAACCCCAACCTGCGCCTGTCTAGCGAGCGCTTGGTGCATGCGTCCGTCGATTGGTACGGTCCGACTCACCTGGTCGGCAAGACCGAGCGCGACCGGTTTCCGCAAAGTCTGAGCGAGTTGCCCGTGCTGATGCCAACCGGGCACTCGGCACTGCGAACAACGCTGGAGCACTGGTTCGAGACGCAGGGCCTGCGGCCCCGCATCGTCGGGGAATTCGAGGACAGCGCACTGCTGGCCGTATTCGCCGCTCGTGGGCTGGGCGTATTTCCAGTCAGTCGGATGGGCGCCGGCGACATCGGCCTGATGCGCGGTCTGCGCCTGTTAGGCAGCAGCGATGGCGTGAAGGAGGAGATCCACGCCATCCGGTCGAGCCGTGGTCAACACCACCCCCTGGTGCAAAAAGTGATGGCGGCCGCAGCAGTCCGCAAGGACGCCTGATCCGGCGCCGGGCAAGCCTTCGCCCGGCCCGGCTGAAAAAGCCACGCCTAGGCGCGAGCCAACTGAGCGACATCGCTGATGCGCCAGTGCTTACGCGCGGCCGCCATCACCAGGGCTTCGGCATCGGCCAAATGCTTGTCGGCTTCCGCCGCAGCGGTGGCCATTCGCAGCACCTTGGCCTGCAGTCCTGGCTCATCCACTTCGGCCAAGAACGATGCCAGGATGGCCTCGTCCACGCTGCACATCATCAGGCCGCCGCCGTAGGCCCCCATCAGCAGATCCTCGCACAGCGTGTGTACCACCTTTGCGAACGAGCCTGACGCCATTCCAAACTCATGTTCGAGCTGAAGTTGCTGCAGGGCATCGACTTCCGTACGGCAGACGTGCCCATCGGAGATGAGCACGAGCGCAACGATGCGTGACGCGGCTTCGGGGCTGTTGAGAGAATAGCTGCGCATGATTGAGCTCCGTTTCCTGATAAGTGATCGGGTAGGAACTCAAATGTGCGTCTCGATGGAAATCGATAAAAGCAGAATTTCCGTGCCATATGTTCAGGAAAAACCGAACTCCATGAACTTCATGAGGCCCTGGAGCAATTCACGAGAACACGTGCCCTCCTCCTACCGGGTACTTCGTACCCGACTTGTCACGCATGCACCCAAGGCATTGGAGGCACTACCCGGGTTTGACTGAGCACACGAACTCCGCATAATTGATGAGTTTAGAAAATTCATTGAAGGGGGAGAAAATGAGGAATTCTGGCGTTCTCGCTACGGCGCTTCTTTTCGGGTATTTCGCTGGCGGCGCTCATGCGGCACAGCAGTGCTTCAGCCAAGCGGGAACGTATGGATCGTTGACCATCACAGAAAATGGAACTGGCTGCATTCAAGCTGATGGGCCGCGTTATGGCATCTCGGATTGGGCCGTCATTTCCAACTCCACTTGCAACTTCAACATAAGCCCCCCGGTAGCCGGAGCGAACATCAAGGTAAGGCTGGGCAACATTAATCCGGGGGAGGTCGTGTCCTTTGCGTTGAACGGAAGTCCGTATGCCGTGCAGGCTGCTGACTTGGACAACACGACAACGCCTCCGACCCCCGCCGGGACGCTTTCCTTGTCAGGAACCGATGTCATCGGAAACGCTTCGGGAGGAGACGACGGTGGCAATGGGATTGTCAGCTTCGGCAATGCTCCGAGCCTGGTTTCCAGCGTCACGATTGCCCAGAGCACGCCCCCTGGTTTTGGGGCACTTCTTAATGTCTGCATTGAGGAGCCAGCGACTCCAGTTGTCACGGCGGTCCCCACCCTGACCGAATGGGCGCAGTGCGCTATGGCACTGATGTTGCTGATGTTTGGTGGGCGGTATTTGCGCAGTCAAGCTAGATCCAGGCGCTAAGTCTTTGGTGTCTGTTGCGGATAATAAGGTCCCTGTCTATGCTGGAAGGGCTGGCGAACAATGCGGGCAACTTGGTGTTCTGTCTGCCCGAATACGAGCCCGGCTCCTGCATTTACTTAAGCATCTCCCGAAGCACCCGCTTGAGCAACTTGCCATTTTCATTCCGCGGCAACTCCGCCATGAACTCAATGCTGCGCGGGCATTTGATGCGAGACAGGTTCGCGCGGCATAAAGCCGTCAACTGCTCGGCCAGCTCTGGTGTGCCATCGACCCCAGTCTTGAGCTGAACCACGGCCTTGACTTCCTGACCGTACTCCTCATTCGGCACCCCAATCACGGCCGAATCAGCCACGGCCGGGTGGGTCGCGAGAACATTTTCCACCTCGCGGGGATAGATGTTCACGCCCCCCGAAATAATGAGATCGGTGCGTCTGTCACTGAGATACAGAAACCCCTCTTGGTCCACGTGCCCGAGATCTCCGTAAGTTCCCCAGCCACGACCATTGAAGGCCTGCCGGGTCTTGCCTTGATCATTGTGGTATTCAAAGGCTACGCCGCCATCGAAGTACACCAACCCGATCTCACCTGGGGGAATCTCGACATCCGGGTTGTCTTCCGAGACGATGTGAACGGTGCCGCAAATAGGCCTTCCCACAGAACCTGGGTGAGTCAGCCAATCGCGGGAGTCGATGTATGTCACGCCTACATTCTCGGACCCGCCGTAATATTCTTCAACAACAGGCCCCCACCACTCGATCATGGCGCGTTTGACATGAACCGGGCAGGGCGCAGTCGCGTGAATGGCACACTGCATACTGGAAACGTCATGGGCCTGCCTTACATCCGCCGGCAACGCCAGCATTCGGACGAGCATCGTCGGCACCCAATGCGAGTGCGTCACTTGATCGCGTTCAATTGTCTGAAGCGCCAGGAGTGCATCGAACTTCCCCATGATGACGCAGGTGCCACCGCACTCGATGGTGCGGATGTTGAACCTTCCCAGCGCGTGATACAGCGGAGAGGTGGATAGGTAGACGGTCCGCGAGTCAAAACGGAAGATGGCACGCAGTCGCCGCTCAAGCGGCGGCAGTTTGTGGCGCTGATCAAAAGGTGCAAGGGCCCGCCGTATCCCTTTCGGGAAACCGGTGGTCCCGGATGAGTACATGAACTCCCGGCCCATAGGGCGATCCGGAAGCGACCTCACCTCTGAGAACTCTTCCATGGCGCTTGAATATGAAGCAAACCCTGGCGCCCCTCCGTGCACCAGGTAACGATGCGGTAGTTCCGCAGGCCCCAACAAACTCACCGCTTCAGTTGCGAGCACAGCGGTGGCGCCACTGGCCAACAGGGCAGCCGCCCCGCAGTCACGCAACATGTAGGCAACTTCCGCAGCCTTCAAATGCGTGCTGATAGGCACGTAATACAGCCCCGCTCTACGCGCGCCCCACCACAGCTCGAAAGTCCGCAGATGATTTTCAAGCAAAAGCCCGATCGTGTCGCCCGGCTGCAGGCCCAACGAGATCAGCCATTGCGCCGCCCGGTTGCCACGCTCATCAAGCTCGCGATAGCTTAATTCTCCACTGCCATCGGCCATTCGAATGGCCGTCTTATCGGGTTGCCTTAGCGCCCACTCGTGCAACGCTGCCATTAATTTTTTCCTACGCGTTCGACCAATTCGAGCACTCTTCTCGCCTGCTTGAGGTGCGGCATGTCCAGCATCTTGCCCTCGATCCCCACCGTGCCAATGCCAGGGTTGGCTGCAAACGCCTCGACCACACGCCGCGACCAGGCGACCTCCTCCGCCGCGGGCGTGAATGCCTCATTGATGGCATCTACCTGCCCAGGGTGGATGGCAATTTTTCCTGTGTAGCCGGAACGGCGCGATTGCTGTGCCTCGTTCTTCAGACCATCGCTGTCCCGGTAGTCTCCCCAGATGGTGTCGACCGGCTGCACATTGGCGGCCACCGCTCCGGCAAGACACAAGGCCTTGGCCAGCGAGTACACCGTGTCGTACTCACCGGTAGGCCGGCGATTGGCGCTCGCACCCAAAGCTGCCGCGATGTCTTCCGCACCCCAGGTCAATCCGTGCAAGCGGGTGCTGGAGCCTGCGTAGCTGCCCAGCGCGAACAACGACTGGGGCGTTTCAGTGGCGACGGGCATGATGCTTGTCTGGCCTGAACTCAGGCCTTCTCGCACTTCCAGCGCGTCCAGACAATGTGAAAGGCGAGTCACATCGGCAGGTCCATTGACCTTGGGCAGCAAAATGCCGTCCGGCGCGCCCGCAACTACAGCCGCCAGATCCAGCATCGCGGCCGACGTATCCAAAGGATTGATCCGAACCCAGAGTTTCTGCCTGGTGCGATCCGGCCGGGATTTCAGATAGTCGACCACCATGCCTCTGGCCAGGTGCGTGCGTGACGGAGCCACCGCGTCTTCCAGGTCAAGGATCAATGCATCGGCCAGCGAATCTGCCCCTTTGAGCAGCTTGCGCTCGCTGTCTCCGGGCACGAACAGGAGCGACCGAAGAGGTAAGTTGGCCTGACCGGTCATGCCTTCTCCTTGGGCAGACGGTGCATCAGCGCACTGCGCCGGCAGGATGCCACCAGTTCGTCGCGCTGGTTGTATGCAGTGTGCTCGAACAACACAATGCCGTTGTCCGGACGCGACCGGCTTTCGCGCTTTTCCAGTACCTTGCTTTGCACGTGCAGGGTGTCGCCCGCAAAAACTGGGCGCGGAAATCTGACCTCATCCCACCCCAGGTTTCCCACTGTGGTGCCGAGCGTCGTGTCTCCCACCGAGATGCCGACCATCAGCCCCAGGGTGAACGCACTGTTCATGAGCGGTCTTCCGAATTCCGTGGTCTTCGCATATTCGGCATCGATATGTATGGCAGCCGGGTTGTGCGTCATGGTGCTGAACAGAAGATTGTCAGTTTCCGTGACCGTTCGGCGTATGTCATGAACAAACACCTGGCCTACGTCGAACTGTTCAAAGTACAAACCCGCCATTTTCAAATTACCTCGCATATATTGTGTGCATGCATAACATATTCATTGAAATTCAATGAAACATCAAGTGGTACTAGTGTTTACCCTGAATCATGCATTGCACATACAAGATTGTGGTATGGTTGCATACTATTATCAAGCCATGAAGGATGACAGAGCGTGCCAATGACAACAGCCTATGGCATCACGGGTTTCGGAGGCTACGTACCCCGCTTGAGACTGGAACGGTCCGCCATAGCTGCGGCACACCAATGGATGGCACCGGCACTCAAGGCTCTCGCAAAAGGGCAGCGCGCCTTCTGTGGATGGGACGAAGACAGCGCCACCATGGGGGTGGAAGCCGCCAGGGACGCGCTGAACGAACGCCCTCGGAGCGACATCTCCCGACTGGTGTTCGCCTCCACCACGCACCCTTTTGCGGATCTTCAAAACGCTGCCATCATTGCCAATGCGTTAGGCTTGCCCGACCACATCCGGACGCTGGACATCGGCCAGTCGCAAAGAGCCGGCACCGCTGGACTATTGGGAGCGCTCTCTGAGGCTTCGGGCCCCGCCCTTTTCATTGCCAGTGATCGGCCGCGTGGCAAACCTGCCAGCGTGCAGGAAATAGGCAATGGCGCGGGTGCTGCAGCGTTCACACTCGGAACCGATGGGGTTATCGCCGAACTGCGCGGCTCGGCCAGCAGAAGCGCCATGTTTGTGGACCATTTCCGGGCAGCAGACGGAAGATACGACTACTTCTGGGAGGAACGCTGGATTCGCGACGAAGGCTACATGAAGCTGGTGCCACCCGTCATTTCCGCGGCCCTGGCTCAAGCCGACGTGGCAGCCAAAGATATTCGGCACTTCATCCTGCCTTCGAGTTTCAAAGGCATCGCCGCTTCAGTCGCACGCAGCGCAGGCATCCCGGCCGAAGCCGAGGCTGATTCGCTGACCGCTTGCTGCGGCTATGCCGGCAGCGCCCACGCATTGCTGATGCTGGCCCATGTGCTGGAGCGCGCCCAGGCAGGCGATCATATTCTGCTGGTCGGCTTCGGACAGGGATGCGATGCGCTCGTGCTGCGCGTGACCGACGCCATTGGCAGCATCAACCCGCGCAGGGGCATCAGCGGCGCACTCGCCGATGCACTCAATACGGATGCCTACCTGCGCCTGCTGGCGAATGAAGGAGGTATCGATCTGGACTGGGGCATGCGCGCGGAGCGGCCTGTGAAGACCGCCCTGACCGAGCAGTACCGCTCGAACGATCAGATCGCTCAATTTCAGGCAGGCAAATGTCGTGCTTGCGGTACGGTTCAGTTTCCACAGCTACCGTTTTGCGTGAGCCCGGCCTGCAACGCTCCGGCAAGTCAGTTCGATCAGGTAGGGCTGGCAGATGTCAAGGCGCACGTGATGACATTCACTGCGGACTGGCTCTCTTATCACCCCGCCCCGCCACTGTATGTGGGTTTCGTGCAGTTTGAAAACTCGGCTCGGCTGATGATGGAGATCGTCGACGTTGGGCCTGCAGGCCTCGAAGTCGGCACACCAGTGAATATGGTATTCCGAATCAAGGACATGGACAAGGCGCGCCAGTATCCGCGCTACTTCTGGAAAGCCACGCCTGCGAAGGCTTAACTGGCACCCACTGGAAATTAGGAAATGGCTACAGGCATCAAGGACAAAGTCGCCATACTTGGCATGGGGTGCTCGCGCTTTGGCGAGCGCTGGGACGCAGGCACAGCCGATTTGCTCGCGGAGGCCTTCACCGAGGCCCTGGCCGATGCGGGGATCGAGCGCCGACAAATTGAAGCGGCATGGTACGGGTCAGGCATGGATTCGATCAATGTCGGCAATTCCGCCATTCCAGCCTCCATGGCGCTCAGGCTGGATGGAATTCCCGTCAGTCGAGTCGAAAACATGTGCGCCACCGGAACGGAAGCCCTGCGCAGCGCAACATATGCGGTGGCATCGGGTGCGGTCGATATCGCTCTGGCGATTGGCGCGGAAAAACTGAAGGACACCGGATATGGTGGCCTCCCCACTCCGTTCAAGGGCACCTTGAATGACTTGTGGCTGAACCTGGGCTCCGCACCTGCGGGATTCGCCCAACTGGCAGCAGGCTACCGGGCCAAACACGGTATTTCGCCTGAGCGCCTGAAAGAGGCGCTCGCCCACATATCGTGGAAGAGCCATGAAAACGGCGTGCTCAGCCCGAAGGCCCATCTCCGCAAGCGGGTCAGCATGGAGCAAATTTTGAACGCCCCGATGATCGCTGAGCCTCTCGGCCTGTTCGATTGTTGCGGGGTGAGCGATGGCGCGGCAGCGGCCATCGTGACGACGCCGGAAATCGCCCGAGCATTAGGCAAGCGTGACATGGTGACGGTCAAGGCGATTCAACTGGCCATCGGTTCCGGTGTGGAATCGTCCACCAGCCAGTGGGACGGCGCCAGCGTGCGCACTACCCGCCTGGCAGCCCGAAAGGCCTATGCGGAAGCCGGAATTGAGAACCCGCGCAACGACCTGGACCTGATCGAAGTACACGACTGCTTTTCTGTCACCGAACTGGTAACCATGGAAGACCTGTTCATTTCCCCGGAAGGCCAGGCAGTAGACGACGTTCTGGGCGGTTTCTACGACCGCACCGGCGAAGGTGTCCCCTGCCAGGTTGACGGGGGCCTCAAGTGCTTCGGCCATCCGATTGGCGCGACAGGCCTTCGCATGGCCTATGAGGTGTACACGCAGTTGCTCGGCAGAGCAGGAGAGCGACAACTGCCCTCACCTTCCGTGGGTTTGACGCACAACCTGGGCGGCGTTCCGTTTCAGGGCATTGCCGCGATCTCCATTCTCGGCCTTCACGCCTGAGTGCAAATCTATTGAAAGAAGGATTGAAAATGAAATTGTGTGAAGGTCGAATCGCCATCGTGACCGGCGCGGGTCGGGGTCTCGGACGAGCCCACGCGCTGATGCTGGCAAAGCATGGCGCCAAGGTGGTTGTCAATGACCTGGGATCCACCGCGGACGGTATAGGTCAGGACAATACGCCCGCGCAGCAAGTCGTAGAGGAAATCCGCGGCGCTGGCGGCGAAGCAGTGGCGAACGCTTCCAACGTGGCCACCTGGGAAGGCGCCAAATCCTTGATCGACACGGCCGTGAGTCATTTCGGGGGCCTCGATATCCTGATCAACAACGCTGGCATCCTGCGTGACCGCATGCTCGTCAACATGACCGAGCAGGAATGGGATTCGGTGACCAACGTTCACTTGAAGGGAACATTTGCGCCTACGCACCACGCTGCCAACTACTGGCGCCAGCAAAGCAAGGAAGGCAAAAAGGTGGATGCGCGCGTCATCAACACCAGCTCGCACTCCGGGCTGTTTTGCAACATTGGTCAGGCCAACTATGCGGCCGCCAAGGCGGGCATTGCAGCCTTCTCTCTGGTTGCCGCGCGGGAGTTGCAGCGCTACGGAGTGACCGTGAACGCCATCGCACCGCGGGCCACCACGCGCATGACCGAAGGGCTTGTCCAATGGACACCCGAACAGCTGGAGCGAAGAGAGCCGGAATGGATCGCGGCACTTGTCACATGGCTGGCCAGCAGTGAGGCCAGCGGGGTCAGTGGGCGGGTGTTCGAAGCCTGGGGCTACGGCTACTCAGTGGCCGAAAGCTGGCAGCACGGCCCCCTCGCCGAGGCTAGCAAGAGTCCTAAAGCCCTGGGCCCAGAGATCATGCGCATCGTTAGAGAGGCGCGCAAGAACGCGGGCATTGATCGCGACACCTGGATGGACATTTGACCTCCTGAACGACATGCTCGACAAGACCACTCCCAATCTGCGCGAGGCCGTCGCGGAGATCCCCGACGGAGCGACAGTGCTCGTTGGCGGCTTCGGTGGTTCAGGCGCCCCGCTCGGCCTGCTCAGCGCACTGGTGGAGCAGGGTGCACGTGATCTGGTGATCGTCAGCAACAACGCCGGTAGCGGCCCGGAGGGTCTCAATGCCTTGATTGGAGCCGGACGGGTGCGCAAACTCATTTGCTCCTACCCACGTTCACCAGACAAACAGAACCCGCTCGCAGCGGCTTTCGAACACTTGTACCGCGCTGGAAAAATAGAACTGGAATGCGTACCTCAGGGTACCCTGGTTGAACGCATGCGAGCCGCCGGCGCCGGTCTTGGACCGTTCTTCTCACCCACAGGCTACGGCACACTGCTGGCAGAAGGCAAGGAAAGCCGTGTGATTGACGGGGTGGGCTACGTGCTGGAGCAACCCATCCGCGCGGACTTCGCACTGGTCAAGGCCGACCGCGCAGATCGATGGGGCAACCTCACCTACCGTTTGGCCGGGCGCAACTTTGCACCTGTGATGTGCACGGCAGCGCGGTGCACCATTGCGCAGGTCCGCGAGATCGTGCCTTTGGGCACGCTGTCGCCCGAGCAGGTCATGACACCAGCAATATTCGTCCAGAAAGTGGTTCTCCATGCCGGTTGAAGACATCACGCCACTACGCCTGAACCGCCAATCCATCGCCCGGCTGGTGGCGAGCGACATTCCCGATGGTTCCTTTGTCAATCTAGGTATCGGCTTGCCGGTGCTGGTAGCCGGACAGCTTCCGCCTGGACGCGAGATCATCTTGCACAGCGAAAACGGCATTCTGGGCATGGGGCCCGTCGATCCAGCCGTGGTTCCCGACCCCGATCTCATCAATGCAGGCAAGGAGTTTGTCGGCCTGCTGGCAGGTGCCTCGATCTGCGATAGCGTGCTGTCCTTCACCATGATGCGCGGAGGACACCTGGACTTGAGTGTTTTGGGGGGACTTGAAGTCTCAGCCCGAGGCGATCTGGCGAACTGGCACACGGGTGCTCCAGACGCGATCCCTGGTGTCGGCGGAGCGATGGATCTGGCCACGGGCGCCAAGCGCACTTTCGTCATGATGGAGCATCAAACCCGCGACGGACGCCCCAAGGTGGTCGAGTCCTGCAGCTTGCCTTTGACTGGTGCTGGAGTGGTGGATCGGATCTACACGGACCTGGCAATCATTGATGTCGAACCAGACGGACTCTGGGTCCAAGGCATAGTTGAAGGCTTGACCTTCGAGCAACTTCAGGCGAGAACGGGGGCGGCTTTGAAAAAGCGACCCGAGTGCGGAGTGTTGCTTCTTGACCAGTAGTCTGAGCTATCCTTGACTCAGATCGCATGAACTCAACGCCCCTGAAATATCGGGGGGGCGCTCGACGATCAGACGCTGTTCCTGTGTCATGGGTGCATTGCCTATCTAGGTTCAAGCGCCCTGTGTCGGGTTTTCAGTCGACAGCAGACGCCGCAGTTCACGCCTCAGCAACTTGCCCTGCGCGCTATACGGCAGACTCTCTACAAGTCTGATCTCGCGAGGACGCTTGATGCGGCCCAGCCGCTCAAGAGCGAAGGCATTGACGGCGGCCATCAAAGCAGCCGGATCAGAGCTTGCCCGGCGCGGCACCACGAACGCCACCGGACGTTCTCCGAACTCGCTGTCTGGTGCACCAACCACCGCCACTTCGGAGATGTCGGGCATGTTTGCCAGTGCCGCTTCCAGTTCCTGAGGATAGATATTCACTCCGCCGGAAATGATCATGTCGTCCAGGCGGTCGGTCAGGAACAGGTACCCATCCGCATCCACGTAGCCCACATCACCAAAAGTCTGCCAACCTTGGCGACTGGTTCGGGCGGCAGTTTTCTCCGGAGAGCGGTGGTAGGCGAAGGACGCTATTCCCGAGAAAAACACCCGACCCGCCTGGCCAGGAGGAAGCTCCTCGTCATCGTCGCCAAGGATGTGCAGTTCGCCCTTTCTGGCCCGTCCTACCGACCCTGGGTGCTGCAGCCATTCCTGCGAAGTAATAGCCGTCAGTCCGACGCCCTCGCTTCCTGAGTAATACTCCTCCAGAATCGGCCCCCACCATTCGATCATCGCCCGCTTGACCGGGACGGAACAGGGCGCGGCGGAATGCAACGCGAGCCTATGATGTGGTGCCCTGAACCGCGCACGCCCCTCATCATCAAGTGCGAGCAAACGCTGAAACATGGTCGGGACCCATTGGGAATGCGTGATCTGCTCCCGCTCTAGAAGATCCAGTGCCCTTACGGCCTCAAACCGAGGCATCACAAATACCGACCCGCCCGCCGCAAGGAACGCCAGCCCAAACCTCAAAGGCGCCGCATGGTAAAGCGGCGCCGTGGAAAGATAACGGGAGCCCTCGGACACATCGAACATGGCTATCAAATCCTGCGCGAAGGGAGGACAGGCCGAGACGGCTTTCGGAAGTGCTCGCCACACTCCCTTTGGATGGCCGGTGGTGCCCGATGTGTACATCATCAGCGCGCCGGAGGACTCATCGGCGATGGGGGTGCTTGGCACCTGCTCCAGCAAGTGCTCTAAAGACTGGAATCCAGGTACATCGCCGCCGAGAGCAAACCAGGCCGGCGAAGAATCCACCAAGGAAGGCAGCTCGGTCAAAATTTGTCCGAGACAGGCGTGCGCAAGCACCACGCGTGCACCGCAGTCACGAACAATGTGGGCCACGGCCTCCGCCGAAGAGGTAGAGGGCAAGGGCGTGATGTAGGCGCCAGCACGGTAAGCTCCCCACACCAACGCGAACACTGATGCGTCGTTGCCAACAAGTACCGCGACGTGGTCTCCGCGCTCCACCCCCTGACGCCGAAGCACGTGGGCGATCCGGTTGGCCAGTGCCTCAAGCTCGCCGTAGGTGGTATCCATTTCACCCACGCGCACAGCCAGTCGTTGCGGATCCTTGCTCGCCCAATACCGGAGGTCCAGCGTCATGTTTCCTCGCTCTCATCAGGAACGCAGCACGTGATCGTCACGCAGGCGCCCGATCTCGGTGCTGGAATAGCCAGCCATGTGCAAAAGCTCGTCCGTTACCGCTGCTTCGCGCTGGGGCGGGGGCGGCAGCCTGCGCTCAACGTCGCTGAAGCGCGGCGCCGGCCCCGGCACCAGCGCACCAGCGGCGTCCACGAATGTAGCGCGCGCGACGTTGTGCGGATGATGAGGCGCTTCGGACAATGAAAGCACAGGGGAAACACAAGCATCGCTGCCCTGAAACAGCGCACACCATTCGTCACGTGTGCGCGTTACAAATAGCTGATCAAGCCGCTCGCGCAGCCTCGGCCAATTTTCCTGCTCCCCCCGCCCATTCATGAGCGGGTCTTGCTTCAAACCCAGTCGTGAGAGAAAGCTCTCGTAAAACTGGGGCTCCAATGGACCAATGGCCACGAATTTTCCATCGGCACACCGATAGACGCCATAGTGCGGTGCCGCACCGTCCAGCATGTTGGCGCCACGCTCGTCGCGCCAGGAACCCGCAGCCAGTTTGGCATAGAAAGGCGCCATCAACAGCGCCGCGCCGTCGCTCATTGCCGCATCCACCACCTGCCCGCGCCCGGTGCGTGCTGCTTGCAGCAAGGCACTGGTCACGCCAAACGCGAGCAACGCCCCGCCCCCACCGAAATCTCCCACGAGGTTGAGGGGTGGCACCGGATGTTCGGGCACGCCAATGGCATGCAGGGCACCAGATAACGCGATGTAGTTGATGTCGTGCCCCGCCTCGCTTGCCAATGGACCGCCCTGGCCCCACCCCGTCATGCGAGCGTAAACGAGGCTTGGCCGGCGCGCCAGGCATGCGTCGGGCCCCAGCCCCAACCGCTCCATCACGCCCGGCCTGTATCCTTCTACCAGAGCATCGGCGTGCTGCAGCATTCGCAGCACCACTTCAACGCCCTGCGGTTGTTTCAGATCCAGACAGATGCAACGCCGCCCCCGCAACAGCGGATCCTGATCCGGGTTAGTTGCTCCGGACAAGGACGCGGCACCCGACTGCCGCTCAATACGAATGACCTGCGCGCCTGCGTCGGCCAGCAGGGTGACTCCAAATGGCGCGGGTCCGATGCCAGCCATCTCGATGATGGTGAGCCCGGCTAGTGGGCCTTCGTTGCCTGAGTTTCCGTCCATACGATGAAGACCTGAAGACGGCTAGAACGCGACCTCATCTTGGCCCTTGAGTTGAAGGATTGCGCGCGCCTCTGTCGGCGTTGCCACCTCTAGCCCCAAACCCTCGATGATTTCTCGCACCTTCAGCACTTGCTCAGCGTTCGTTCGGGCCAACTGACCTGCTCCGATCCACAGACTGTCTTCCAACCCCACCCTCACGTTTCCGCCCATGGATGCAGCCATGGCTGCCACCGGCATCTGGTTTCGCCCCGCGCCAAGCACCGACCAGCGATAGGCGTTGCCGAACAGGCGGTCAGCGGTGCGCTTCATATGCATCACATCCTCTGGGTGTGCGCCAATGCCGCCCAGAATGCCGAACACGGTCTGGACAAAGAACGGCGCCTCGACCAAGCCCTTGTCGACGAAGTACGCCAGGTTGTACAGGTGCGAGGTGTCATAGCACTCGAACTCGTAACGCGTGCGATTGGGGGCCAATTCGCGCAACGAAGTTTCTATGTCGCCATAGGTATTGCGGAAAATAAGATCTTTGCTGCCCTCCAGGTATGGACGCTCCCAGTCATGCTTGAATTCCTTGAAGCGGTTCAACATGGGAAATAGGCCAAACCCCATGGTGCCCATGTTCATGGAAGCCACCTCCGGCTTGAGCACCAGTGCGGGCTGAAGACGCTCCTGAACACTCATGTAGGGCGAACCACCAGTGGTGAGATTGACGACCGCGTCACACTCTTGCCTGATCTTCTCCAGGAATGGCCGGAAGGCCTCGGGCCGCTGGTCCGGCCTTCCCGTGAGGGGATCTCGCGCATGCAAGTGGATGATTGCGGCACCCGCGCGAGCCGCCTCGATGGAAGACTCCGCGATCTCCTCCGGAGTAACCGGAAGATACGGCGACATGGAGGGCGTATGTATGGCACCCGTCACGGCGCAGCTGATAATGACTTTCCCACGCGACATCTGAAGTCTCCTCATACCGAACGGTTACCCGCCGATGTTTTCGATGTTAAATACGTTCAATATCATATGGTACAGTACCTTTCGAAGAAGAACAACTGAACTGGAGACAGATCATGAAGGCGCTGATGTGCGAAGGCTGGAACGGCTACAAAGGCTTGAAGTTTGTCGATGCACCACCTCCCGCGTTGCCGGCCGGCTGCGTTCGCATCGCCGTGGCGTACGCCACGGTGAGCTTCGGTCAGTTGCTTGTGGTGGCAGGAAAATATCAGCGCAAGCCTCCTCTGCCTTTCATTCCTGGCACCGAAGTTTCCGGCTTGATCCTTGAAGCGGCACCTGACGTGTCAGACTTCAAACCGGGCGATCGCGTGGCGGCCAGCCTGGACTGGGGTGGATACGGCGAGCAAGCCATTGCCACGGCGGAAACCGTATGGCACGTGCCGGATGACGTTCAACTGCGAGACGCCGCAACCATCCCCCTGACCTACGGCACCTCGTATGCTGCGCTCCATTGGCGAGGTGGACTCACCTCCGGCCAAACACTGCTGGTTCATGGAGCTGCGGGTGGCGTCGGTCTGCCAACCCTTGAGTTGGGCAAACTAGCAGGAGCGCGTGTGCTCGCGGTGGCCAGCACGAATGAGCGGCTGGAATTAGCTCGGGCGCACGGAGCGGATGAAGGCCTGCTACACACCGAACCCGATCTCGCGCAGCGCGTGAAGGAATTGACGGGCGGGCGTGGTGCCGATCTGGTGTTCGATCCGGTGGGAGGAGCTCTGTTCGACGAAACACTGCGCTGCACGGCACCACTGGGTCGCATCCTGGTGATCGGGTTTGCCAGCGGCACCATTCCCCAGATACCTGCCAACATCCTGTTGGTAAAGAATATCGAAGTCATCGGCTTCAACTTCGGGCTCTATCTGGGATGGTCGCCTGTGGATGAGCGCAAGCGACATGCGACGAAACTTCGAACGATGATGGACACACTTTTCAAGTTGGCCCTTGAAGGGCGCATCAAACCAACATCTTCCGACTGCTACCCGCTGCGAGATTTTGCGTCAGCGTTTGAGGCGGTGGAAAGCCGTCGATCCTTTGGCAGGGTTCTGATTGAAGTCAATGGCGGTTGACGGGTCGTCTTCACTCGCTTGCAGGTGCCCGGAAGTACGGATCAATCGACCAGCACCTTTTCTGCGCGCAGCATAGCCACCTCATGCGTTGAATACCCCGCCTCGGCCAACACCGCATCATTGTCAGCACCCACCTCAGGCGCCGGCGTTGGCAGGCTGGCAGAATCCGCGCTCGGATAGCGTGCAAAAGGCAGCGCTCCAACACCAGCTTGCTCAATCTCTCCAAAAAGCCCCTGCTGGCGGGCTTGCGGATGCTGCACCAACTGAGCGTGATTGAGCACCTCGGCATGCAGCACACCGTGGCGACGTAAATGCGCCACCCACGATGCAGATGGCTGGCGCTTTAAGCATTCCGCTGTAGCCGCATTGAGTTCGCAAGCGTGAGTCAACCGCGACCCCATGGTCGCGAAGCGCGTGTCGTTCTTCCACGCGGTCTGCTCCAACGCATCGCACAATGAAGCGAACATCGCCTCATTGCCAATGGCTAAGGATATGAAACCATCCGCGGTCTGGAATACGCCGCTGGGCGCGCTGGCAGCGGAAGGAGCGGATGCCCCGTATGCCGCGCGAATCGCGCTGTCCACAATAGCTGAGGCCTGAAACGATGCACAGGCTTGCAACAGCGACACGCTTACATGGGAGCCCTGTGCCACCCTTTCGCGGTGAAGCAGGGCCGCCGTCGTCATCTGCGCGGCATACAAGGCAGTGGCGATGTCGGCCACCTGCAGCCCGATGCGTCGTGGGGTGCCTGATTCGTCTTGATTGACGACCATCATGCCTGTCATGGCTTGCATCACAGTGTCGGTCGCTGGCACATCAGCAAGAGGCCCCTCTGCGCCAAAACCGGAGATCGATACATAAATCAGACGTGGATCTTCCTCGCGCAGTTTCTTCTCACCCAGGCCAAGGCGCTCAGCGACACCCGGGCGAAAACTCTGCACGACAATGTCCGCCTGGCGTGCCAGACGCCGCGCGACGGCGACGCCTTGAGGCCGCCGAAGATCAAGACAGACGCTGCGCTTGCCAGCATTGCATGCGATCACTGGGGCGGTGAACCCGACCACAGGCGCGAACCCCATCTTGCGCGCCCAGTCACCGCCGGGTGGCTCCAGCTTGATGACTTCAGCCCCCTGTTGCTGCAAGATCGACGTGCAATATGGCCCGGCGATGCCCTGGCTCAAATCCAGGACACGCAGGCCCGCCAGCACGGTCGATAAGTGGCTCATTCAAAGCTAATATTGGGCAACTCTGAGAAGACCTTGGTCCACCGCGCGAGTTCGTCATTCATCGCAGCTGCAGACGCGGCCGCATCCATTCCTGTGGCGTCCGCGCCGAACACAGCGAACCTGGCCTTGAACTCGGGCGATTTGACTATTTTTACGGTTTCGGCCGAAAGCTTGTCAACAATGGCTTTGGGCGTACCCGCGGGAGCGAAAAGCCCCCACCAAGGAGAAAACGGCTCCATACCGGTCACACCCTGCTCGGCGAAGGTCGGCACATCCGGCAAGGAGCCCGAACGGTGGTTGCCAGACACGGCCAGCGGACGCAGTTTTCCATCCTTAACGAAAGGCGCCGGCACCCCGATATCTGCCACCGCGAACTGAATCTGTCCGCCGACCAGCGCGGTGATTTGCGGCGAAACTCCAGCGTACGGAACATGAATCAGCTTGATGTCCGCTTGCTTGCTAAGGTATTCACCCAGCAGATGCGCGCTCGATCCGTTGCCATATGAACCGTAGCTAAGCTCCCCCGGCTTGGCCTTGGCTGCAGCGACCAATTCCCTGACCGATTTCACTGGCACTGTCGTGTTGGCATAGAGCACCAGCGGTGTCGTGCCCACATGTGAGACCGCGATCAAGTCCTTTCGGACATCGTAGGGAAGATTTTTGCGTGTGAACGGCGCCATCACGATGGGGGTGCTGGTGGTGAAGAGCAGCGTATAACCATCCGGATCGGCTTTGGCGACCTGGGCGGTACCCAGCGTTTGCGCTGCACCCGGCTTATTCTCCACCACCACGGTTTGGCCCAAGGCCTTGGTGAGCCCCTCCCCGACCAGACGCGCGACCACGTCACTCGGCCCTCCGGCGTTGGCAGGAACAATCATTTTGATCGGCTTGACCGGATAGGCCGACTGGGCATGGGCCGGTGCAGCCGCACCGAACGCCAATCCAAGAAGCAAAAGAATGCGACGGTTCATGCTTGTCTCCTGAAGAAATTTAGTTATCTCGCATATCGTATGCACCCAATACGACTCCGTCAACAGCGATTTCCCGGCTTCGACCGGAAAACTGACGGATCGCGATCCAGCCTCCCGCCATCAATACGACTTCGGCAGGTTGAGCACTTTTTCGGCGATGAAAGACAGGATCAGCTGCGGAGAAATGGGTGCAATACGCGGCAGCATGGCCTCGCGCATGTAGCGTTCCACGTGATATTCCTTGGCGTATCCGAACCCTCCATGCGTGAGCACCGCGGTCTCGCATGCCCGGAAACCCGCTTCCGCACAGAAGAATTTGGCAGCATTGGCTTCGGCTCCGCAAGGCCGGCCCTGGTCATAGAGCCACGCCGCGCGTTGATAAAGCAAGGTTCCGGCCTCCAGATCAACCCAGCGTTCAGCCAGCGGATGCTGCACGCCCTGGTTTTTGCCAATGGGGCGATCGAACACGACTCGTTCACCCGCATAGGCGGCCGCTCTTCTGAGCGCGGCGCGACCCAGGCCGGTTGCCTCCGAAGCCAGAAGCACGCGTTCCGGGTTGAGACCATGAAGGATGTACTCAAACCCTCTGCCCTCCTCGCCGATCCGATCTTCCAGCGGAATTTCCAAACCATCGATGAACAGCTCGTTCGAGTCCACCGCCTTTCGCCCCATCTTCTCGATCTCACGCACGTGTACTTTGCTTCTATCCAGGTCGGTGTAAAACAGGCTCAGGCCCTTGGAAGGAGAAGTCACCTCTTCGATGGGTGTCGTTCGCGCCAACAGCAGAATCTTATGAGCGACCTGGGCTGTAGATATCCATACTTTCTGCCCGTTCACGACATAACGATCTCCCTTGCGCACCGCCATGGTCTTAAGCTTGAGCGTGTTCAAGCCCGTGTTGGGCTCTGTGACCCCAAAACATGCTTTGTTCGTTCCGTTGATGATGGGTGGCAGCCAGCGGCTTTTTTGCTCGTCACTACCGTGCACCACAACCGGATGCAGGCCAAACACGTTCATGTGAATGGCCGAGGCCCCCGAAAGCCCTGCGCCCGTAGCGGCCACCGTCTCCATCATGTGCGCCGCTTCCGCAATGCCCAGACCAGCGCCCCCGTACTCCTGCGGCATTGCAATGCCCAGCCAGCCGGCGCCCGCCATAGCCGAGTAAAAATCTTCAGGGAAGCCGCCTTCGCGATCCTTCATCAACCAGTATTCGTCGTCGAATGGGGTGCACACTTCCTGCACGGCCGAACGAATGGCCTGCTGATCTTCAGTGATATCGAAATTCATGGGGTGTCTCAGTGGTTCAGTGTGACGGCAGGAAAAGCTCGGCTCGACCGTTATTCAGCACAACCAGATCGCGCTCGAGAACGCGAGAGCGGAAGCTGACTACGGGACCATCCAGCCAGTAATCCGTGGCGATCGTTTCGCCCGGGTAGACCGGAGCCGAAAACCGCAATTGGAACGATTTAAGCCGCTCGGGCTGATCCTCGCAAACAGCTTGCACGATGGCGCGTGTAGCTACACCAAGCGTGCAAAGTCCATGCAAGATGGGCCTCTCAAAACCTGCCTTGCGCGCCATGCCAGGATCTGCATGTATGGGGTTGTAGTCACCCGAGAGCCGGTAGATCAATGCCGCCTGGGGCAGAGTCGCCAGCACGCAAGTACCGTCGGGTGATCGATCGGGTAAGGCGTGGGGAGTCGGCGCTGTATCTGTGGTGCCACCGCAACCGCCATCGCCACGCAAGAAATAAGTGGAAGTGACGGTGCTAACCGGTTCGTCCACTCCCGCTTCGCGCAGGGTCTTGCGCATCAATATGAGTGCGCCCTTGCCCACCCCCTTGTCGATCACGTCCGTGACCTCGAACGTGCCCACATAGGTCTTTCCTGATTGCAGAGGACGGTGCATTTCAAAAGACTGCTCGCCATGCAGCAGGCGAACCCAATCCACCTCCAACTCAGGGGCCTGAACCCAGCCGCCCGGATGAGCGATGACGTTCACGAAAGAAGGAAACACCTTGAGTTCACGCTCGTACAAAAACTGCAGATCACCCGGGTGCTCCGGCCGCGCACCCAAGCCAATGCCCGCGGCATACAACATGCAATCACGCGCATGCAGCACATGCTCAATCGGCTTGAACCGATGGTCCAATACTTTTTGAAGGTTCATACTGGATCCCAGGAAAATACATCGCGCGAGCGGTCGAGCGCAAAGAACGATGGACGCATCATGGGGAGCGCACGCTCCAGACATGAATCCACACTCCACCCCGCATCCCCTGCGTGCGCCGTCCGAATGGGCCGCGGCTGGGAGAACAGATAGATCTCGTTATTGCGTACGCCGAAGATCTGCCCCGTTACATCTTGCGCGGCATCGGCCAGTAACGCGCACGTGAAAGGTGCAATCTTGGCGGCCTCCATGCGCGAGTTGACCCTCATGCGCTCCTCCCCTTCAGGCGTATTCGTGGGAATGGTGTTAACCATCCGGGTGAAGGCGAAGGGTGCAATGCAATTTGAACGCACCTTGAAGCGCTCCATGTCCAGCGCAATCGCTTTCGACAAGCCTACGACGCCCATCTTTGCGGCCATATAGTTGGCCTGAGCGTTATTGCCGATCAGGCCGGAGGTGGAAGTCATGTGTACATAGGCCCCGCTCTCCTGACTCTTGAAATGTGGCGCCGCGGCGCGGGACATGTTGAAGCTACCCTTCAGGTGCACCCGAATCACGGCATCGAAGTCTTCCTCGGGCATCTTGTGGAACATCACATCGCGAAGATTGCCGGCGTTGTTCACCACCGCGTCGATGCGACCATATAGATCCAGCGCCTGCGAGATGATGGCTTGCGCGGACTTCCACTCTGCGACGCTATCCGTGTTGGCAGAGGCTGTTCCGCCAAAAGCATTGATTTCCTCGACCGTCTGCTGCGCGGGGCCTGCGCCACCGCCGGTTCCGTCGATGTTGACCCCAAGATCGTTGACCACCACCTTGGCTCCCTGCCGAGCAGCCTCCACGGCAATGGCCTTGCCCACACCCGCGCCAGCTCCTGTGACCACCACTACCTTGCCTTCCAACCACTTCTGCATGCGATGCTCCTTATTTTCTTAACGCTAATGCGAAACGTCGACCGCCTGGACTACCGGCCTGATCCGAGCCGGATGACGCGCTTGCCGGTGTTCGCCCCGGCATAAAGTTCGGCGATTGATCCCGGCGCATGCTCCATGCCATCAATGATTTCTTCGCGGTAACGCAAATCTCCACTGCGCACCCATGCCGCCAGTCGACTCACCGCCTCTTCATAGCGATGCTCGTAGTCCCACACCAGGAAGCCTTGCATGCGCGCGGATCTGTTGAGCAGGTGACGCTCGGGGCGCGGACCCGTTGGCCACGGATCCCAACTCGACACCGATGCCGTGCCGCAAATCACGATCCGTGCACCTTTGGCGATGTGGCTCAGCACTGCATCGCTGATGGGGCCGCCGGTGTTGTCGTGATAGACATCCACACCATTCGGGCAGGCCGTAGCCAATCGATCCTGAAAACCCGGATCCTTGTAATCGATCGCTTCGTCGAAGCCGAACTCCTCCAGGCAGAGCCGCACTTTTTCAGCGCCCCCTGCGATTCCGACGGTTCTGCAACCGGCCAGTTTGGCCAGCTGCCCCACTGCAGAGCCGACCGCGCCGGCTGCGGTAGACACCACCACGGTATCACCGGGTCGAGGCTGACCGACCTCCGTCAGCGCAAAGTACGCCGTCACCCCGTTGATGCCAAGAATGCCGAGGGACAGCGACAAGGGCAGATCGGCTTCCCGAACTTTTCTTCTGATCGGATCACCGGAGGTGACACAATAGTCTTGCCACCCCAGCATGCCCATGACCTTGTCGCCCAAGGCGTAGCCGGCATGCTTGGACGCCACGACTTCGCCTGCGGCAAAGGCGCGCATGACCTCCCCAATGCCCACCGCATCGGAATAGTTCGCGGCCGCGTTGACCCAGCCTCGCATCGCGGGTTCCACGGACAAGAAATCATTCCTAACCAACAGTTCACCTTCCGCCAGTTCAGGTATCGGACGGGCCACTATGTCGAAATGACTAGCCTGAGGAATGCCTAGCGGTCTCGACTTGAGAACCACCTGGCGATTGATCCGCTGTTCATTCATTTGAAGTGCTCCTTGCGCACGAGTGTTCGCATCGCCGGGCGAGTCTCACCGCAGACGCTTGAACAGATCGCGCGAGATGATCTGCTTCATCACCTCCATCGCGCCACCGGCTATCTTGACGATTCGCGCATCCGCGTAGGCGCGGCAAACCGGGAATTCCCACATGTAGCCCCACCCGCCATGCAGTTGAAGACATTCGTCGACCACACGGCAATGAAGATCAGACAACTGCATCTTCGCAATGGCTGCAGTCACCGGATCCAGTTCGCCGCGTAGTTGCTGCTCAATACACCGGTCGACGAACGCCCGCGCCACCACCGTCTGCGCGTGCAGTTCAGCCAGCTTGAACTGAGTATTCTGGAAATCCGCGATGGTCTGTCCGAAAGCCTTACGAGTGGCGGTGTACTCGACCGTCTGCTCGATGGTGACTTCCGCCACGACGCAACTGCGCACCGCCTGAACCAGACGCTCATGAGCGAGATTGGCTGTGAGATATTTGAAACCCACATGCTCCTCGCCAATAAGGTTGGAAGCTGGAACCCTCACTTCGTCGAAAAACAGCTCTGACGTGTCCTGCGCGTGAAGCCCTAGCTTCTTGAGATTTCGCCCACGCTTGAACCCGGGCCTGTTCGTTTCCACCAGGAAAAGGCTGATAGCTTCGCGCGGTCGCGCGGGGTCAGACTTCGTGACGAGCATCACGACATCGCTCGTCTGCCCGTTCGAGATATAGGTTTTCTGGCCGCTGATCACGTACTCATCACCGTCACGGCGCGCCGTCGTGCGAATGCCGCGAACATCGCTGCCCGCTCCAGGCTCGGTAATGCCCAAAGAGCCGATCACCTCACCCGACACCATGCCCGGAAGCCACTTTTTTGAGCTCCTCACTTCCGAAGCGCTCGATGTAGGTAGCCACCATATCCGAATGGATATTGAAGCCAGGTCCGGTGACACCCGCGCGAGCCATTTCTTCAATGACGACACAGTTGTATAGAAAGTCCGAACCAGTGCCGCCGTATTCCTCGGCGACGTTGCAGCAAAGCAGCCCTGCCGCGCCGGCCTTTTGCCACACGTGCCGTGGCACCAGGCCATCTTCCTCCCATTGCGCGTGATGGGGCTTGAGTTCCGTTTCAACAAAACGCCGCACTGAGTCGCGGAACATTTCATGATCGGGCGTAAAAAGAGGGCGCGCGAGTGGCATCAGGTCTCCTTGGCAAGGATGGACAACGGTGCGTGGTCTCATGAACTGATAGAACCCCACCCCATATTGTCCGCGGCTATTTATTTATGCTAGCGTACCATATTTACCATCACGACATCAAGCCCTACTGCGCCTAAAGCCGAGCGGCGAGTTCCGCCTCGCTGATGTTCCCTCGCATGCCTAGACTGCGGCAAGCGGTAGGCTCACTGTATTTATGCATACGTTAATTTTCTTTTTCCGTGCACTCCACACTTAATTTTTCCAATACTGTATGCTGACACATAGTAATATTGATCAACTCAAGTCGGGAGAAGAGGTCTAAAAAAATGAAAACGACTGCACCCAAAAAACAGAAGGTCCTGGCGACAACCGAGACCCAAACGGCCCCCAAGGCCGGAAAAACACGCGGCACAAGCAAATCAAAGGTATCGGAATACGACAACTGGGATCAGCGCCTGGGTTTTCTGATGCACGACGTCTCCCGACTGCGGCGCACAGTATTTGACGACTTTGTGAAACCGATGGGCGTCACACGTTCGCAGTGGTGGGTCTTGGCGAACCTTTCCCGGCACGATGGCATGATCCAAAGCGATTTGGCAAGCATCCTGGAACTGGGCAAGGCAGCCTTGGGAGGACTCATAGACCGCTTGGAATCCTCCGGCCTGGTGGAGCGCCGAGCCGACAAGACTGACCGGCGTGCCAAGCGTGTTTACCTATCGCCGGCAGGCACGCAGCTCATATCGGAGATGCGTGTCAAGAGCCACGAACTCAGCGAGCGCATGCTGCAAGGCCTGGACCTTCCCACACGCAAGCTGCTCGCTGACCTGCTGGCTCAAGTCAAGCGCAACCTCATCACGATCAGAACTGAGATGGGGCTCCTCGATCAAAATGAAAACGAGTAACCCCGCGAGCCCTCTCAGCCTAGATCCGGATCTAGTGTCCTGAATTACAAGTTCGTTGAATAAATCCACCGACATTCGCATCCATGCTGCGTCACAAAACCTCGCGATACCACTCGGTATCGCTGCGTTTTGTTCCCTGCCTGACCCCGATTTCGGCAGACTTGTTTCTTCAACGAACTTACAACTCAGGACACTAGGCTCAGCCCACCGAGGCGCCCGATGACTTGACCACGGGCGACCATTTGCGTATTTCATCCTGCATGAACGCCTGATATTCAGCCGGCCCGAGGGGCGCGGGTTCCGCGCCAAGTTCGCGCACTGCGGCCGCGATGCCAGGGTCTTTGAGTGCCGCGACGATCTCGCCCCCGAATCGCTCCAGGATGGCATTCGGCGTTCCGGTGGATGCCGAGAGGCCGTACCATGAAAAAACGTCAAAGGCACCAATCCCCGCTGCTTCTTGCACTGTCGGCACCTCCGGGTAGTTCAGCGCGCGTTTGGACTGCGTGACCGCCAGCAGTCGAAGTTTTCCCGCCTTGACTTGCTGCACGTAGAGTGGCAGGTTGTCCATTGAAAACATAACCTCGCCGGCCAGCAAAGCCGTAAGGTTCGCCGCCGTTCCTTTGTAAGGCACGTGCTTGCCAGGCACGCCGACACGTTGGACGAACATGTGACCGCCCAGATGCGAAGACGTCCCCACCCCCGCCGAACCGTAGAAGACTTTCTCAGGATCGGCCTTCATGCGCGCAATTAGCGCACCGATCGAGTCGATGCCCGAATCCGCACGCACGGCCACTGCATTGGTCAAGGTGGAGATACGCGCAACGGCAGGCAATTCTTTCGTAGGGTCAAACGTAGGCTTCGCATACAACGCCAAACCGATCGCGTTGGTGGCCAGATTGCTTACGAAGTAGGTATGGCCGTCCGGTGGAGAAGACGAAGTCAACCCGGCCGCGAGCATGCCGCCCGCACCAGGCTTATTGTCGATGTAAAGCGGCTGCCCCAGCCGCTCCCGCAAACGCGTTTCCAGTACGCGAACGAACATATCACTGCCCCCTCCTGCCGAACCGCCGGAGACGATTCGCAGAGGGCGGCTGGGCCACTTGTCCTGAGCAAGAACAATGCCCGGCCATGCGCCAAGGGCCAGCGAACTGGCCACAAAGGTCCTTCTGGTTGAATTCATTCTCTTGTCTCCTTGAATCTAACGAGTCTCGATGACGGCAACCGCCTCGGTTGAACGCCGGGTTAGCCGCAGAAGCCTCCATAGCGGAGGCACTTCTTCCTTTTAGTTCGCCGGTTTCAGTCCAGCCACCTTGATCAGCTGCCCCCACTTCTCCTTCTCAGCCTGACCGAACACCTTGAGCTCCGCCATCGTTTTGCGCTGCGGATCTATACCCAGTTGGAGAAGCTTTTCCTGAACATCTGAACGTGCCAGCACCTTGTCAAAGGCTCCCGCCAGAACGTTCAGAGCTTCCTGCGGTGTTCCCTTAGGCGCATAGAACACTGTCCACCCGACCAACTCGTATCCGGGTATGCCCTGCTCGGCCAAGGACTTCACTCCGGGCAGCAACTTGCTGGACTGAGCAGAGGTCACACCCAGCGCCTTGACCTGGTTGTTGGTGACTGCAGTACGAAGAGACGTGATCGTATCGACCATGAATTCAACCTGGTCACCCAGAACACCCGTCAAGGCCTGCGCACTCCCCTTGAAATCGATTGGGAACATGGAAGCACCCGATCGAGACTTGAAGAGCTCGTAAGCAAGTCGACAAGTCGTTGTGGAAACCGCAATATTGAGACCGTCAGGCTTGCCCTTGGCTGCCTGAACAAGATCCTGCATGCTCCCTATGGAGCTGGAGGGCTTGGTTACGAACACCAAGGGCAGAATGCCGGCCATGGCAATAGGCTCGAAATCCGCCTGCGGATCAAATCCTGGATTGGCATATAAAAACGAGTTGGCCGCGTGTGTGGCGTTGGTGCCGATCATGATGGTGTAGCCATCAGGTGCGGAACGGGCTGCCGCCTGAGTTCCCACATTGCCGCCAGCGCCAGGCCGATTGTCAACCACCACAGCTTGCTTGAGTTCATTGGCCAGTTGATCACCGACGTAGCGTGCAGCGATGTCCGTGCCCTGCCCGACGGCATAAGGAACAATGAGCCGAATAGGTTTAGAGGGATAGCTCTGCGCCATGGCAGGCACAGCTGCTGCGAATGTCAGACCCATCAGTAGCCGCGGTAGTGACCGAATGATGCTTAACGAGCACATAGTTCTTCCTTTAGGTAAACTGATCTGTATACTTCCACTTCGTATGCTAGCAAACCTTTTAAATCGACCGATAGGGTTAACCCCGAATTGGGCGATTCTTTCTGCATCCGCGCCGAAGTCAGATTCACTGACCTGCCCGCAAGCGTCCCATCAATTCAATCCAGCATGACTAGTAGAAACCCGCCCGTGCCCCTCGCTGGCCTCCGAGTGCTAGACCTGTCCAAGGTGCTCGCAGGCCCCCTCTGCGCCCAGTATCTCGGAGACATGGGCGCTGATGTCATCAAGATTGAGCCGCCTCGCAGCGGCGATGAAACCCGAGGCTGGCCACCGCTCCGTGCTGGCCGCGACACCCATACTGGCGCCATATTTCTCAGCGCGAACCGCAACAAGCGATCCGTAGCGGTTGACCTTGGCAGCGAGGCCGGTCGCGAGGTGATATACCGCCTTGCCAAGTGGGCTGACGTAGCGATCCTGAGCTTCGGCCCTGGTGTGGCATTGAAACTTAAGGTCGACCCTGCCACCTTGCGTGGGCTCAACCCAGCCCTCATATGCTGCGACATATCGGGCTATGGCAGTGTGGGCCCCATGCGGCAGGGCAAAGGCTACGATGTCATTCTCCAAGCATTCAGCGGCATGCTGTCCATCACCGGTGAACCGGGCCGCCCCCCAGTGCGCAGTCCGTTTTCGCCGGTGGACCAAGGCACAGGACTGCATGCTTTAGTTGGCATTCTCGCCGCCCTCCATGCACGCGAGCGCACAGGACAAGGCTGCACGGTCGAAGCTTCTTTGTTCGACACCGCAACCGGCTTCCTCGGGTATTTCTTGCAAAATTACTGGGAGCGCGGCACAGAACCTGAACGACCTGGTTCGGGTCACGAATCCTTGTGTCCTTACCAAGTGTTCGACACCGCTGATAAGCCTTTGATTCTGGGTGTCGCCAATGACTCGCTATGGCAGCGCTTCTGCGCTATCGCAGGCCTCGACGACATCCGTGACGAACCTAGATTCGCCACCAACGCTGCACGAGTAGCACATCGAGCCGAGACCGTGGCTTTCGTGGAGGCGGCCATGAAATGCCGCCGCCGCGCAGACTGGCTGCAGGTACTCGATGATGCGGGGATCCCTTGCTCGCCGCTTCACACACTTGGCGAACTCTCCGCACACCCCCACACCCGTGAGAGCGGAATGGTCTTCGACTATGAGCACCCCACCCTGGGAAAATTGAGCTCTGTATCCCAACCATTGAGGTTCGACGGCACTCGCACAAGCTTCCAACGGCCGGCACCCGAGCACGGTGAGCATACAAATGAGGTGCTACGGGAAATAGGCTACAACGACGAAGAAATTGCAGCGATGGAGGCTGCCGGAGGCTCAGGCACAGTCAATCGTCGAGCCGACTAGGCCGATACTCACACGGTACCTTACGATCTTTGCCCTCCAACGCCGAAGGTTTTACAAAGCACTCCACTGCAAGACGCCACAGGCTGGCGACTGATAACCGCCCACTTACTCTGGACTATGCGTAAGATCCCCGCATGAATCCTTCCCCAGCAAACTCCAAGAGTTTCGACACGCTCCCCCTTTCACCAGCCGCCCAAGAAAATCTTCGGCGGCTCGGTTATCTTGAAATGACTGCCATCCAGGCGGCCAGCCTGCCTGCCGCCTTGCAAGGGCGGGATGTGATCGCGCAGGCCAAGACCGGAAGCGGCAAGACAGCCGCGTTCGCGCTGGCGCTGCTGGCCAAGCTGGATGCGCGCCGCTTTGAGACGCAGGCACTGGTGCTGTGCCCCACTCGAGAGTTGGCCGACCAAGTCACCATCGAAATCCGTCGGCTGGCGAGAGCGGAAGACAACATCAAGGTCGTCACGCTCGCAGGTGGCGTCCCGTTGCGAGGCCAAACTGCAAGCCTGGAACGCGGCGCTCATATCGCTGTCGGCACCCCTGGGCGCGTGATCGACCACCTTGAGCGCGGCAATCTGAGTCTTGATGCTCTTACGACCCTGGTGCTCGACGAAGCGGACCGGATGCTGGACATGGGTTTTGTGGACGACATCTCGAAGGTGGCGCGCAAATGCCCAACCAAGCGGCAAACCCTGCTGTTTTCCGCAACATACCCTGAAGGCATCGCCAAACTCGCTGCACAGTTCTTGCGAGATCCGGTCACCGTCAAAGTGGAGGCGCATCACAGCGGGGATCAGATAGAACAGCGTTGGTACGAGGTGCGCGAAGATCAAAGGCTGACGTCGGTGGCTCTTCTTCTGGAGCACTTTCGCCCCGCGAGCACACTTGCCTTTTGCAACACCAAGGCTCGCTGCCGCGAGCTTGTCGAACTTCTGCAAGCGCAGGGCTTCAGCGCCCTCGCACTGCATGGCGACTTGGAGCAACGCGAGCGCGATCAGGTGCTGGTGCGGTTCGCCAACGGTAGCTGCTCCGTCTTGGTTGCTACCGACGTGGCAGCGCGTGGGCTCGACATCAGCGGTCTTGCGGCAGTTGTGAACGTGGACATATCGCCCGACCCGGAAGCCTACGTACACCGAATTGGCCGCACAGGTCGAGCGGGCCAGACGGGGCAGGCGCTCAGTCTTGCCTCCCTGGACGAGATGGGAGCTGTCGGGCGCATAGAGCAGTTGCAAGGTCAGCCCTCAGTCTGGCATGCACTTACAGAACTCTCCCCGGCGCCAGGAGGCCGCCTGTTGCCAGCGATGGAAACTGTGCACATCCAGGCCGGCCGCAAAGACAAGATCCGCCCCGGCGACGTTCTGGGCGCCCTCACCGCTGATCTTGGCTATACCCGGGAGCAGGTGGGCAAAATCGACATCAACGAGTTTGCTACCTACGTGGCCGTGGAGCGTGGCATTGCACGCGAGGTGGTTGAGCGCCTGAATAGCGGGCGCATCAAGGGCCGCAGCGTAAGGGCCCGTTTGCTGAGCGACGACTGACGGCCCCCAGGAGAACGGCGATGGCAGCATACCGAGCGAACGAAAGCGAGGTCGAGATCACGGCCATGCGGGCACAAGGTCCGGGTGGTCAGAACGTCAACAAGGTCTCTACCGCCGTTCATCTGCGCTTTGACATCCGGGCATCATCGCTGCCAGACTCCGTGAAAGAGCGGCTGCTGGCGCTGCCGGGCCGCCGCGTGACGAAGGACGGCATTCTGGTGCTGAAAGCGCAAACCTCACGCAGCCAGGAGCAGAACAAAGCGCTGGCTTTGGAGCGACTGCACGAGTTTGTAGCGGAGGCCGAGCAGGTGCCGGAGATACGGCACCCAACGAAGCCGACCTACGGCTCCAAGCAGCGCCGGCTTGAGGGCAAGGCGCTGCGATCCCAGGTGAAAGCCACACGCCGCAAAGTACTAGAGTGAGCCTGATGGCGACGGGCAATGGCGAGATCCCTCGCAACTTTCTGCATTTGGAAGCTCAAATGAGGCCAATCAGGACGACGCCATATCCAGTCTTCGCCTGTGCGGATGAGCCGCATTTTTGCGCAATCAGCTTAAAAAAATGAGCCGAAATAAGACCCTTGCAGCTCTCCGAGGCGGACAGAAGACCCGGCGCCACGGTCTTCTTCAAACGCCTTCTTGAAAACGGCCAAAAAGCCCTTATCATTAGCACTCGTTGGAGATGAGTGCCAACAACACCTTTCCATCGCTCTTTTTGCCGGCGCATGTAGTGGTATTTCTACATGCTTGGCTTAGTAGCTTCGTTTCAGATCAACCTATTAGGAGAACCCATGAAACTGCGTCCCCTCGCCGATCGCGTGATCGTCAAGCGCCTCGAGAACGAAACCAAGACTGCCTCTGGCATCGTGATTCCCGACAACGCTGCCGAGAAGCCTGACCAAGGCGAAGTCCTGGCCGTGGGCCCAGGCAAGAAGAACGACAAGGGCGAATTGTCCGCCATGAGCGTGAAAGTGGGCGACCGCGTTCTGTTCGGCAAGTACAGCGGCCAGACCGTGAAGGTCGATGGCGATGAACTGCTGGTGATGAAGGAAGACGACCTCTTCGCCGTCGTCGAGAAGTAATTTTTAGTCGTGCACGTTCAGCATCGGTGTTGAGCGTGTCAGCTTTTCCCCTCTTTCAGTTGAACTGGCGCGCATAAGCGCCCAAGTTTCAGCATCCAACGGAGATTTTTCAAATGGCAGCAAAAGACGTAGTTTTCGGCTCTGACGCCCGCGCCCGCATGGTTGAAGGCGTGAACATTCTGGCCAACGCGGTCAAGACCACCCTGGGCCCCAAAGGCCGTAACGTGGTTCTGGAGCGTTCGTTCGGCGCCCCCACGGTGACCAAAGACGGTGTTTCCGTCGCCAAGGAAATCGAACTCAAAGACAAGCTCCAGAACATGGGCGCGCAGATGGTCAAGGAAGTTGCTTCCAAGACCAGCGACAACGCCGGTGACGGCACCACCACCGCCACCGTGCTGGCACAGGCTATCGTGCGCGAAGGCATGAAGTACGTGGCCGCCGGCATGAACCCCATGGACCTCAAGCGCGGCATCGACAAAGCTGTCCTCGCTCTGGTCGAGCAACTGAAGAAGGCCAGCAAAGCCACCACCACCAGCAAGGAAATTGCTCAGGTCGGCTCCATTTCCGCCAACTCTGACGAGTCCATCGGCAAGATCATTGCCGACGCCATGGACAAAGTGGGCAAAGAAGGCGTGATCACCGTCGAAGACGGCAAGAGCCTGGACAACGAGCTGGACGTGGTCGAAGGCATGCAGTTCGATCGCGGCTACCTGTCGCCCTACTTCATCAACAACCCTGAGAAGCAGGCCGCCATCCTGGACAACCCCTATGTGCTGCTGTTCGACAAGAAGATCAGCAACATCCGCGAACTGCTGCCCACGCTGGAAGCAGTTGCCAAGGCTGGTCGTCCTTTGCTGATCATCGCTGAAGAAGTCGAAGGCGAAGCCCTGGCTACTCTGGTGGTGAACACCATCCGTGGCATTCTGAAAGTGGTTGCCGTCAAGGCACCTGGCTTCGGTGACCGTCGCAAGGCCATGTTGGAAGACATCGCCATCCTGACCGGCGGCAAGGTGATTGCCGAAGAAGTGGGCCTGACTCTGGAGAAAGTCACGCTGGCCGACCTGGGCCAAGCCAAGACGATCGAAGTGGGCAAGGAAAACACCACCATCATCGACGGTGCCGGCAAGGCAGAAGACATCGAAGCTCGCGTCAAGCAGGTTCGCGTCCAGATCGAGGAAGCCACCTCTGACTACGACCGCGAGAAGCTGCAAGAGCGCGTGGCCAAGCTGGCTGGCGGCGTAGCCGTCATCAAGGTTGGTGCAGCCACCGAAGTCGAGATGAAAGAGAAGAAGGCCCGCGTTGAAGACGCCCTGCACGCTACCCGCGCTGCTGTGGAAGAAGGCATCGTGGCTGGCGGTGGCGTGGCTCTGCTGCGTGCCAAGCAAGCTGCTGGCGACATCAAAGGCTCCAACGCCGATCAAGACGCCGGTATCAAACTGGTGCTGAGGGCTATTGAAGCCCCCCTGCGCGAGATCGTCTACAACGCCGGCGAAGAGTCCAGCGTGGTCGTGAACAAAGTGCTGGAAGGCAAAGGCAACTTTGGCTACAACGCCGCCAACGGCGAGTACGGCGACATGATCGAAATGGGCATTCTGGATCCCACGAAAGTGACCCGCACTGCTCTGCAGAACGCTGCCTCGGTTGCCAGCCTGATGCTGACGACTGAAGTCATGGTGGCCGAGTCTCCAAAGGACGACGCTCCTGCCGGCGGCATGCCAGGCGGCATGGGTGGCATGGGCGGCATGGACGGCATGATGTAATTCACGCCTCCGCGTCGCGGGCAGTCAGTTCAAACTGGCTGCCTTGCATGCAAAAAAAGAGCCGCTTCGTGCGGCTCTTTTTTTGTTTGTCGCGGAGATCGATGTAACGATTGAGTGCCGCGTCGCAGCCAAATGACGGTGGCATTGTTAGGTCATCCGCCAGGTCGCCCAGCCTCCGCCGGTGTCTGGGAGCCTGTTGGGCTTGGAGCGCCGAAAGCGAAAATGGGACCCAGCGAGGACAGTTTTTGCAGGATTCGCAGGCCCATAGCCCAGCTACGGGTCAAGAAGACTGTAAAAAATGGACCGCTGCGGCCCATTTGCAGCCGGCGATTTCCAAGTCGGGGTCTCCTCGTTTTCAGTGCAATAAGTGACGGTACGCAAAGCTAGCACTGGCGCGGGGGTGGTCTGGGTAGACCGTTGATTTCATTGACTTTCCTGTTCGCTTTGTAAACGGGTATGGTGGCCTCCCACTTTTGAGGTTCACGATGCAGGGTTGGCACACAACGTTTTTGGGGATGCGTGGGCTCCCCCGCGATATCAGCGACTTCGAGATGAAGGCATTTTTCACCTTCGATGGTGCCGAGCGCGACGCAATCAATGCACGCCGAGGTGATTCCCACAAGCTTGGTCTGGCGCTCCATATTGGTTTCCTGCGCATGAGTGGGCGTTTGCTCGGTGCCTTTCGGGTAATTCCAGTAGCCTTGTGGCGCCACCTTGGCAACGAGCTTGGCATTGCAGCACCAGAAGTCGCCTCGCTGAGAGCCATGTATGAACGCGGGCGCACGCTATTCGATCACCAACAAGTAGCCTGCACGGTCCTTGGATTCCAGTGGATGAGCGAGCACCAGCGCCGCTCACTGGTACGTGAACTGCGCGACGAAGTGGCGCGCTGCGCCGACCGCGATCAGCTACTCGTGCGGGCGCGTCAATGGCTGTACAAGAACAAGCTGGTGATCGTGCACGAGCGGGCAATTCGGACACTGATTGCGGCGGCACTTGCCCAGCTTGAAGTTGAAACAGGCACCGCCATCGCCGCCAGCGTTGATCCAGCAACACTTGATCGCTGGCGAGCCTCAGTTTCAGAGCTGCGCCCAGATGGACAAACCCAGCAGAGTTGGCTATGGGCTGCACCGGCGAAACACTCAACCCGCCAAATCAGCGAGGTACTGGAGCGCATCGACCTGCTTTACACGCTGGACGTTCATAAGCACCTGGCAGACATCCCCGATCTCATCTTGCGCCGCTACGCGCGCCGACTTGTCTCCAGGCCGCCCTCAGCCGGAGCCAAGATCAAAGAGCCAGCGCGCACCGTGGAGGTCGCATGCTTTCTTCGGTATTGCCTGTTCACCACCACAGACCAGTTGATCCTTATGGTGCAGCGCCGGATCGCCGATCTGTGGCGTCAGGCTGCCGCCGATGTCCCCGCTACCGTCAATTGGGCCGCAATGTACAAAACGCTGCTCGGCGAACTTGTTGCCTTGAGCGCGCAAGGTGCGGTGCCAGATGCTGAGTTGCGTGCCCGTCTTGAAGCCTTGATCACCGAAACCCAGAAACGCAAACCACCGAGCAGGGCCTCCCTGGTCCGCGAGGGATTGATTGATGGAATTCGCCCCGTGCGGTCGTTGCTCGTCGCCATTGCAAAGCTGCCCTGGCAGGCCACCGGCGAGCATCCTGCCATCGAGTACCTTGCCAAGCTGCAAGCTTTATATCTCAAAGGATCCAGAAAGCTGCCAGTTGAAGTGGTGGCACCAAGTCTGGGAATGATCTGGCAGGTTTCGATCTCCAGCCCAGACCGGGAACGGGCGTTTCAGGCGTTGGAGGTGGCCACCCTGTTTGCCCTGCGCCGCGCGGTGCGCAATGGCTCGGTCTGGATTGAGCACAGCCTGAGCTTTCGGGGTCGTGCGCGCTTGTTCTTCACGGACGAGCGTTGGCAGGCAGAGTCCAAGAAACACTATGCCCGTCTATCGTTACCCAGCAAGGCTGCCACTTTCTTGAAGCCTTTGCTGGCCAGAGTAACTGCCGGTGTCGATGCGGTGGCCGCTGCAGCCCGCAGTGGCGTACTGCGCGTGGATGATGAACTCCATTTGTCGCCATTGCCCGCAGAGGACGAAGACCCAGAAGTGACCAAGCTGCGCGCGGCTTTGGGTCACCGCATCGGTGAGGTTCAATTGCCGGAAGTGATTCTGGCCGTTGACGCCCAGGTGCGCTTTAGCTGGATCATGCTCGGACGTGAGCCGCGCTCTACCGACGAGCTGCTGATGGTCTATGCCGGCATCATGGCCCACGGCACCAGTCTGACTGCGGTCGAATGCGCGCGCATGATTCCGCAATTGTCTGCCACCAGCATTCGCCAGGCCATGCGCTGGGCGCGGGACGAACGGCGTCTGAGCCAGGCCTGCCAGGCTGTGCTGGAATTCATGCAGCGACACCCGATTGCCGCCACCTGGGGGCGGTCCGATTTGGCATCTTCTGACATGATGACCATGGAGACCACCAAACGGGTGTGGCAAGCCCGGCTTGATCCTCGGCGCAACACACCTTCCATTGGAATCTACTCCCATGTAAAAGACCGGTGGGGCATCTTCCATGCGCAGCCCTTTGTGCTCAATGAGCGCCAGGCGGGCGTGGCCATTGAAGGTGTCATCCGCCAAGAAAAGCTGGAGACCAGCCAGCTTGCTGTGGATACCCATGGCTACACCGACTTTGCCATGTCACATGCCCGTTTGCTTGGTTTTGATCTTTGCCCGCGGTTGAAGGAACTCAAACAGCGCCACCTCTTTGTGCCACGCGGCACCAAAGTGCCCGCAGAAATCGCTGCGGTGTGCGAAGCCAATGTCGACGTCGCTTTGATCGAAAAGCATTGGGATAGTCTGGTGCACCTGGCAGCCTCGGTCATGAGCGGACATGCCAGTGCGGTGGCAGCTCTTGCGCGGTTCGGTTCTGCCGCCCAGGGCGATCCAATCTATGAGGCTGGCGTGCAATTGGGGCGGTTGCTGCGTACGGCGTTTTTGGCTGACTACTTTGTCAAGGACGCTTTCAGGAACGAGTTGCGCCGGGTGCTCAATCGGGGCGAGGCTGTTAACGCCCTCAAGCGCGCCATTTATACCGGCCGGATCAGCCCGGCGCAGGCCAAACGTGTCGATGAAATGCAGGCTGTGGCCGATGCGTTGAGCCTGATGGCCAACATCGTGATGGCGTGGAATACCTCACAGATGCAGGCGGTCCTGGATCGCTGGTCGAACCGCCGCCAGGTCATTCCACCGGAACTGATCGGGAAGATTGCGCCCACCAGGCTGGAGAGCATCAACTTGCGGGGTGTGTTTCGCTTCCCGGTTGACCGCTATGCTGACCAAATCCTGCCTTCGCGGCCAAATGCATCGATAACTGGCACCAATGGATGAAACCGACCACGGTTTGACGCCACGAATCGCAGATTTGAAAGTGAACAGGAAAGTCAATGAAATCAACGATCTACCAACACCACCTCCGCGCCAGTGCTAGCTTTTCGTACCGTCACTTATTGCACTGAAAACGAGGAGACCCCACCTTCTCATCGCGGTGTGGCACCGTCGCGGCGGCGGCTCGGGCTCGCAGCCTGACCAGGTGCAATCGGCCGGCTCAGTGGCGCTTCCCACATTGCGCAGCGCCCATACCGATCGCGGGCCTCGTCCATGGACACAAGCACCCTCCTCTTCGCCATGACCGCGACTCTCGCCGGGGTGGCTTTGCACGCCCGGCGCCTGAGCATCGAGAAGCGCGAAGGCGTGCTTCTCAGAGTCTTCACCGGTCTGTGCGGCGCACGCGCTGCGGTCACGGCGATTCTCAAACGTAGCACGCTGATCCACTTGCTCGTTGCCGACTGACGTCCCCAGGACTCGTGCAGCCCGAAGCTGGCACAATATTCGCGCGACGCTGATCGTGAAGTCCGCTTGACTTGCGGCAGACTCGCCCAGTGCATGGTTCGGGGCTGAAGCACATGGATCGACAGGGCGCCGATTACGCCCCCTGGCCTGCCTCCTCGATAACTGCCGACGCTACACGATGTCCAGCCCGACCCTCGAAAAACTGTTCGCTGCCATTCCCGGTCAATGGGAAAAGGTCATTGCCACCGCCATCCTGATCGGCCTCGGGCTGGCGCTGTCTCACCTCTGGGCCCGCTATCTGGCCCGCGGCGAAATCTCCGCCGAGAAGCGGCGCATGCACCTGGTGTGGGCACGCAACGGCATCTGGTTCCTGGTGCTGCTGCTCATCATCTCGGTCTGGGCGTCGACGATCGCCGGCTTCGCTTTGTCGGTGGCGGCCGTCGCCGGTGCGCTGCTGATCGTCAGCAAGGACCTGGTGATGTGCGTGCTGGGCTACTTGTACGTCACCCTGGTTCAACCCTTCAAGGTGGGCGATCTCATCGAGTTCAACCAGCTGCACGGACGGGTCGTCGACATCGACATGTTTGCCACCACCCTGGTCGAGCTGGACCACGCCGGGCAGGTTACGGGCAAGACGGCCGAGTTTCCAAACGGGCTGCTGCTGACCATTCCCCTGAAGAACAACTCACCCACCGGCGAGTACGCCCTGCACCTCATCCGCATGCCCATTCCCAGAGGCAGTGGGTCCGACCTGGACCGAATCGAAGAGGCTGCCCTGGCGGCGGCCGATCAGGCCACCAGCGCCTGGCGCGACGAAGCCTTGGCCCACTTCCGCAAGATCTCTGCCGAGAGCTTCATCGCCTACCCTTCGGGCCGGAACAGGGTATCCTGGGACTTCTCCGATCCTAGGCAGTTGGTTCTCGTCGTGCGCGTCACATGCCCGGGCGCGGAACGTGCCAAGGTCGAACAAGCGGTCTTCAAGGACATCTGGCGCGTGCTCAGGCCAGCGCCGGGCCGCTCCCAAGCGTCGGCCTGAGCCTCCCCACGGGGGAGTGCCCGCGCAGCGGGGAGGGGTGGTCGATTTCACGCCGGCCAGCCCAGGGTAACGAAGTGCACCGGCCATTCTGGCGTAGGGTCGATGCCGACCAGCGCGGCCGCCTCGTCGTCGTAGAAGGTGCCCACTGCACACACGCCCAGCCCGAGCGCGCCGGCCTTCAGGTACAGGCGCTCGCCGGTCATCCCGACCTCCAGGAACGTGTGGCGGTAGCCGCGCGCGGCACCGGCGGGGTCTCGGGTGAAGCCAGCGCGTGCGATGGTCAGCACGAACACCGCCGCTACATCGCCTGAGACGTCCCGATTGAGCGCGGCAGCGCGCGTACAAGCCCGTCGCACCGGCACCGCACCCGTGCTCGCCCGCAGCACGTGGCGCAGGCCGTTGTAGCGCTAGGTGTGCCGACCGCGCAGCGCGCTGCGGCGGACGCGGGCGTCACGCGGCAGGGGGTCATTCAACCACCTTGGCGATGCAGCGCCCGAGTGATCTCCATTGCGGCCGACAAGGGTTCCATGCTGGAGGCATTCTGCGGCTAGGCTCGCTTGGCCCCAGTCGGTCGCTCCCGACCCTGGCGGCGCAGAGTCGACATGGTGCCGTGCTATTATTAGTTGGACTTCCGGAACCGAGGGTACGTCGCCGTTGATGTCAACGTGTCGGCCCGTGGTCCCTGTGGAGCGGGCGGACTGATCCCGCCCGGGCGCGAACCCGACCCCGGCCACGGGACGCAAGAACAACACATGCACGCATCCTCTAACCTCAGCGCCGATCCGGCGACGGCCGCATCGGCGCGGCCTAGTCAATGGATCGGGCGCCTCGCTGCTCTGGCGCTGCTCTGGTGGGTCGTGGCGGGCGGCACGGCGTCGTCCTGGATCGTCGGTGTTCCGACGATCGTGGCAGCGGCACTGCTCACGCCCCTGGCCCCGCGAGGGCCATGGGGCCTGAGCCTGTCGGGTGCGCTGCGCTTCGCGGCCTTCTTCCTGCGCGAGTCACTGCGCGGTGGTGTGGACGTGGCTCGGCGCGTCAGCGCGTCGCACCCGCGCGTCGCACCGGGCCTGGTGCAGTACCTCTGGCGGCTGCCCGAGGACGGACCGGCACGCTCGCTATTCGCGCTCTGCGTGGGCCTGCTGCCGGGCACGCTGGTGGCAAACGTCGGTGGGCGGGATCTGCTGATTCACGCCCTCGACACCGGCGCGCCGGTGGCCGCCGAACTGGCAGCGCTCGAAGATGCCGTCGCCGGCCTGTTCTCGCTCGCACTGCCCGCTGTGGCGCCCGGAGCGCCCGGTCAGGGCTGAGCGGATGGCCGCCGCACTGTGGATCATGGCCGCGCTGGTGCTGGCGACGATCGCGCTCGGCCTCCTGCGCGTGGAACGTGGCCCGTCCAACGGCGACCGCATGCTGGCCGCGCAGTTGCTGGGCACCGGCGTCGTGGCCGTGCTGCTGCTGCTGGCGCGCGCGACGGACGCCCCCGCCCTGCTCGACGTGGCCCTGGTGTTGGCGCTGCTGGCCAGCGTGGCCAGTGCGGTGTTCGTGCGGCGCATTGGCGTGACGCCACCCGAGGCGATACCGGCGTCGCCACCAGACACCGGCCCGACCCCGGTCAACGGGCCGGTACAGGGGCCGCAAGCATGACCGGCATCCCCTGGCGTGAAGGACTGTCGCTGACGCTGATCGGCGCCGGCGCACTGTTTTTCCTGGCCGGCAGCGTCGGCGTGCTGCGGCTGCCCGACCTGTTGTCGCGGCTGCATGCGCTGACCAAGGCCGACAACCTCGGCCTGGGCTTCCTCGTGGCCGGCCTGATGTTGCAGGCGGCCAATGCGCAGGAGGTACTTAAGCTGCTGCTGGTCTGGCTGCTGGTGCTGTTCGTCAGCTCGGTGGCCTGCTACCTGGTAGCACGCTCGGCCACGGCTTCGGCGGCGCGCGCGGACGGCGGCGCGCCGGCCGCCGGAGGCGACGATGGCCGCTGAGGTGCAGGTCTTCGACGCCGTGCTCGTGGTCCTGCTGCTCTGGCTGGGCTGGCGCGCACTGGCCAGCGCCGACCTGTTCAAGGCCGTCGTGCAGTTCATCGTCTTCGGGCTGCTGCTGTCGCTGGCCTGGGTGCGGCTGGGCGCGCCCGATGTCGCGCTGGCCGAAGCCGCGATCGGCGCTGGCCTGGCGGGCGCGCTGCTGCTCGATACGCTGGCGCGGCTGGGCCGCTCGGGCGCCGCCGACGAAGCGCGGCCGCTCGGCCTGACGCCGGCGCGCGCCGGCATCGCGCTGGCGGCACTCGGCCTGGCCGCGCTGCTGGTGGCCTCGGCGCTGGCCCTGCCGGAGCGCTGGCCGGGCCTGGCCGAGCCGGCGCTGCAGCAGCTGCCGGCCAGCGGCGTCAGCAACCCGGTGACGGCCACCCTGCTCAACTACCGCGGCTACGATACCCTGCTCGAGGTCGGCGTGCTGATGCTGGCCGTGCTGGGCGTGTGGATCCTCGAAGCCGAGCCGGCGCTGCCGCGCCCTGCCGCTGACCCTATGCTCGGGCTGCTGCTGCGCGTGCTGCTGCCGCTGACAGTGATCGTGGCCGGCTACCTGCTGTGGGTCGGCGCGCACGCACCTGGAGGCGCCTTCCAGGGCGCGGCGCTGCTGGCCGCCGGTGGCGTGCTGTGGCACCTGGCGCGGCCGCTCTCGCTCGGCCCGAGCCGGGCGGTGCGGGCGATCGTCGTGCTCGGCTTTGCGGTTTTTCTGGCGGCCGGCGTGGCGACGGCCCTGCTCGGCGGTGGCTTTTTGACCTTTCCACCCGAATACGCCGGCGCCATCATCCTGGTGATCGAGGCCGCCGCCATGCTGTCGATTGCGCTCATCATGGTGGCGCTGTTCGTCGGCCGCGAGCGAGCGCTGAACGACGCCAACGCCCCGAACACTGCCGCTGACCCGAGTGCTGTGCCCGGCGCCCCCGACCCGGGGGCGGCACCGTGAGCCTGGCGCTGCTGTACGGCCTGGCCGGCATCGCGCTGGTGGCGATGGGGCTGTATGCGGCGCTGGCGGCGCGCCATGTGCTGCGCCGCCTGCTCGGCCTGAACGTGCTGGGCTCGGGCGTGTTCATGATGCTGGTCGCCCTGGCCTCGCGTACCACCGATATCGCCACCCGCCCCGACCCGGTGCCGCACGCTATGGTGCTGACCGGCATCGTCGTCGCCGTCAGCGCCACCGCGCTGGCGCTGGCGCTGCTGCGGCGCATGCATGTGCACGAGGGCAGCCCGCGCCTGCCCGAAGACCGCGACGACGCTTCGCCATGACCGGCAGCGCATCGCTCGTGACAGTGCTCGTCGTGCCGTTGGCCGGTGCGGTGGCGGCGCTGCTGGCCGGCCAGCGTGGCGCCGCGGCCGCCAGCCTGCTGACGAGCGCGCTCGGTGTCGCGGCAGCGTTCGCACTGGCGGCGGAGGTGATGACGGGTGGCATGCAGCACGTCGCGGTCGGCGGCTGGGCAGTGCCGCTGGGGATCGAGTTGCGCGCCGACGGTCTGGCCGCAGCGATGCTGCTGATAACCGCGGTGATCGGCGCGGTCATCTCGGTCTTCGCGTGGCGCTACTTCGGTGCCGCTGGCCACCACGACCTAAACGCCCTCACCACCGGCCCGCCCGGGCCGGCCGGCGAAGTCGCGCCGCCAGCGCCGGCCTCGACCCAGTGGCTGTTCTGGCCGGTGTGGCTGCTGGCCTGGGGCGCACTCAACGCGCTGTACCTGTCGGGCGACCTGTTCAACATCTACGTCACGCTGGAACTGCTCGGGCTGGCCGCGGTGGCACTGGTGGCGCTGGCCGGCGCGGGTGCGGCCGCCGCCGCACTGCGCTACCTGCTGTTCGCGCTGCTGGGCTCCATGCTCTACATTCTGGGCGTCGAGCTGTTGTACGCGGCGCACCAGACGATGGACCTGCTGCAGCTGCGCCAGAGCCTGCAGCCCGGCCTGTCGGTGTGGCTGGCCGCGGCGCTGATGACCGCCGGGTTACTCGTCAAGACCGCGATCTTCCCGCTTCACTTCTGGCTGCCGCCGGCGCACGGATCGGCGCCGGCGCCGGTGTCGGCAGCGTTGTCGGCCCTGGTCGTCAAGGCCGGCTTCTACCTGCTCGCGCGGCTGTGGCTGGACCTGTTCGGTCCCCTGCCGGGCGCCGGCGTGGTGCCCGCGTTGCTGGGTGCGCTAGGCGCGCTCGCCGTGCTTTGGGGCGGCCTGCAGGCGCTGCGCCAGGCGCGCCTCAAGGCCATGATCGCCTACTCCACCGTGGCTCAACTGGGCTACTTGATGATCGCGCTGCCGTTGGCGGTGGCGGGGGGCTCGGCAGGTGGGGCGATGCATGCCGCCGTGCTGCTCGCGGCCAGCCATGCGGCGGCCAAGGCCTCGATGTTCATGTGCGCCGGCTCGCTGCTGGCCGCCTACGGGCATGACCGCATCGACGCGATGGCAGGCTTCGGCTCGCGGCTGCCGATCACCGCCACCGCCTTCGCGCTGGCCGCGCTCAGCTTGGTCGGTCTGCCGCCCACGGGCGGCTTCGTCGGCAAGTTCGCGCTGGTCGAAGCCGCGGTGCGCGCCGGTGCCTGGTGGGCCGTGGCGGTGGTGCTGGCCGGCAGCCTGCTGTCGGCCGCGTTCCTGTTCCACGCCCTGTCTCGGGCCTTCGCCGATGCCCCCGCCGACAAGGCCTCGGCAGAGGTGCCGGCGGCCCCGCAACTGGCGGCCCTGGCCCTGGCTCTGGTGGCCGTGGCCCTGGTTGCCGCAGGCGAACCACTGCGCCGCCTGCTCGCGGTCGGGGCCCTGCCGTGAGCGCGCAGGCCTGGGTGCCGCTGGCGGTGGTGGCGAGTTCGCTGCTGCCAGGGCTGGTCATCTTCCTGCTGCCCGAAGACCGGCGCGGGCTGCGCGCCACGCTGAACCTGGCGGGCGCCTTCGCCAAGCTGGGCCTGGTCGGCATGATGCTCTGGAACATCGGCCGCTTCCACGAGTACGAAGCGCGCATGACGGTGTTGCCCGGGCTGGACCTGGTGCTGCGCGCCGACGAACTGAGCCTGCTTTTCATGACCCTATCGGCCCTGCTGTGGCTGCTGACCACGGTCTATGCGATCGGCTACCTCGAAGATTCGCCGCACCGCAGCCGCTTCTTCGGCTTCTTCAGCCTGTGCGTCTCGGCCACCGCGGGCATCGCGTTAGCAGGCAACCTGTTCACGCTGTTCGTGTTCTACGAGATCCTCACGCTGGTGACCTATCCGCTGGTCATCCACCGCGGCACCCCGGCTGCGCTGGCGGCCGGGCGCACCTACCTCTTCTACACCGTGCCGGCCGGCGCGCTGCTGCTGCTGGCGGTGGCCGCCAGCCAGGTGCTTACCGGGCCGCAGGACTTCGTCGGCGGCGGCTACCTGAAACCTTTCGGCGCCGACCATGCCACGGCCCTGGTGCTGCTCTTTGCCGCCCTGGTGACCGGCTTCGGCGTCAAGGCCGCGCTGGTGCCGCTGCACGGCTGGTTGCCGCAGGCAATGGTCGCGCCGGCGCCGGTGTCGGCCCTGCTGCACGCGGTGGCGGTGGTCAAGGCGGGGGCCTTCGCCATCGTGCGCGTGGTCTACGAGATGTTCGGCATCGAATTCGCCGCGACACTCGGCGTGCTGACGCCGCTGGCCATGGTGGCCGCAGTGACGATCATCTACGGATCGCTGCGCGCGCTGATGCAGGACGAGTTGAAGAAGCGCCTGGCCTACTCCACCGTGAGCCAAGTCTCCTACATCGTGCTCGGCACGGCGCTGCTCGGGCCGGTGGCGACGACAGGCGCGCTGGTGCACCTGGTGCACCAGGGGCTGATGAAGATCACCCTGTTCTTCAGCGCAGGCAACTATGCCGAGACGCTCGGCGTGCACCACGTCAGCGAGATGGACGGCATCGGCCGGCGCATGCCGCTGACCACCGCCGCCTTCACAGTCGGCGCGCTCGGCATGATCGGTGTGCCGCCGGTGGCCGGCTTCGTCAGCAAGCTCTACCTTGGCGCCGGCGCGGCGCAGGCGGGCCAATGGTGGGCCATCGGCGTGCTCGCCGTCTCGAGCCTGCTCAATGCGATGTACTTCCTGCCGGTGTTGCACCGCGCCTGGTTCCGCCCCCAGAACGGCCCCTGGCCGCACGAGGACGGTCGCGGCCGCGACGCCAAGCCGATGCTGCTGGTGCCGGTGCTGCTGACGGCGCTGTTCTCGGTGGGCGTGGGCGTGCTGGCGGCGACGCCGTGGAGCCCGCTCGACTGGGCGTATCTGATCATTCGCCGGGAGTACGGCGGTGGCTGACGCGATGGCGTCTGACGCCTTCATCGCTGCGACCGGCGGTGCGCTGACCTGGCTGGCCCCGGCGCTCGTGCCGCTGGCCGCCATGCTGCTCCTGCTGCCGGCGCTGCGCCGGCTGAACCGCCTGCGCCTGCTGCTGCCGCTGGCGGCGCTGCCCGCCCTGGGCGTGGCGCTGTTCGCAGCGCCGGGTGCCGTCGACCTGCCGTGGCTGTTCCTCGGTGCGCGCTTCGGGCTGGACGGCACCGGGCGCATCTTCCTGCTCTTCACCTCGGCGCTGTGGCTGGCCGGCGGCGTGCATGCGCTGGGCTATCTGCACGACGACCCGCGGCGCAACAGCTTCTGGCTGTTCTGGTGCGCGGCAATGGCGGGCAACTTCGGCCTCGTGCTGGCGCAGGACGCGGCGAGCTTCTATGTCTTCTTCGCCCTGATGAGCTTCGCTTCCTACGGGCTGGTGGTGCACTCGCGCACGCCCGAGGCCCTGCATGCGGGCCGCGTCTACCTGGCGCTGGTGGTGCTGGGCGAACTGGCGCTGTTCGCCGCCATCGCGCTGGCCTGGCAAGCTGCGGGCAGCCTGAACTTCGCAGACATCGGCCCGGCGCTAGCGGTGTCGCCGTGGCGCGATGCGGTGATCGGCCTCACGCTTGTGGGCTTCGGGATCAAGGTCGGTGCGCTGCCGCTGCACGTGTGGCTGCCGCTGGCGCACCCGGTGGCGCCGACGCCGGCCAGCGCCGTGCTGTCGGGCGCGATGATCAAGGCCGGCCTGTTGGGCTGGCTGCGCCTGCTGCCGCTGGGCGTGCCGGGCAGCGCCTCGCTGGCGGCGCCGGCCTGGGGCGAGGCGCTGGTCGTGCTCGGACTGGTGGCCGCGTTCGCCGCAGCGCTGGTGGGCGCGATGCAGCAACATGCCAAGGCGGCGCTGGCCTATTCGAGCATCAGCCAGATGGGCTTCGTCACGGTGGCCGTCGGTTTGTCGCTGGCCGTGCCTGCTGCGGCCCCGGCGGCAGTGGCCGCGGCCACGCTGTATGCGTTCCACCACGCTTTTGCGAAGGCGGCGCTGTTCCTGGGCGTCAGCCTGGTTGGCGCAGCGACGGCGCGCGCACGTGCGCTGTGGATGCTGGGCTTGGCGCTGCCGGCGCTGGCCCTGGCCGGCGCGCCGCTGACCAGCGGCTACGCGGCCAAGGCGGCGCTCAAGGCTGCGCTGCCCGAGACCTGGGCCTGGCTCGGCATGGCCTTGAGCCTGGCCGCTGCCGGCACGACCCTGGTGATGCTGCGCACGATCTGGCTGCTGAAGCGCGACGCGGGAAACCACGCCGCGCACCCGCCGAACCTTGCCATGTGGGCCGGTTGGGCGCTGCTGGTGGCCGCCAGCGCGGCCGGATGGTTGGTGATCGGAGAAACGCGCGAACTGCTGCCCTCCACGGCCGGCGGCTGGGCGGCCGCGAGCTGGCCAATCGTACTGGGCGTCAGCCTGGCGCTGCTGCTCTCGGCATGGCGCCGCAGAAGCCCAAGCGCCGATTCGCTCGCGGTGCCGCCGGGGGACCTGGTGGTGCCGCTGCTGGCGCTGGCCAGAGCCCTCGCCGGGTCGAAGCAGGACGGGCATGGGGCGGCGGCGGGGCACGCCGAGCACGGCGCCGAGCCCGTGGCGCACGCCACCGTGCCGTCATGGCCCTGGTTGGGCCGCGCCGAATCTGCGCTGGCTGGCGGCAGCGGCCTCGCGCTGGCCCTTCTCGGCGCCGCCATGGTCGTGCTGTTGATCGCGTCGGCGTAGGGCACCGGCGCGGCGCAGCGGCACGAAGCCGGCCTTCCGACGCGCTCGCCGCTTCGGTCAGCGCGTGCCCGCCAGCGCCGGCTGCACGCGCCGGCGCCAGATGCCGACGGCCACGCTGAGCGCAACGCCGGCCAACACCAACAGTACCGCGCCGACCCCCCAAAAGACGAGCACCAGCGTCGGCAGCCAGGCCATCAGCGCAGGTGCGCTGGCAACCGCCCACTCGATCATTGGCGCGGACGCCGCGAGCATCGCCTTGACCGCTTCCAGCGACTGCGCGGGCAGCCAGGGTGCCAGCCAGGCCGGCAGTTCGAGGGCGCCGATCCAAACCTGCCAGCCAGCGGTACCTGCGCCACCCCCGTGGCCCAGGCCGACCACCCGGACCAGTCGGCCAGGGCATGGGCCGCCCAGGCCAGCAGCGACCACAGCAGGAGCAGCAGCAACATGGACAGCCAGACGAAGACGTGCGGCCAGGGGCTGCGACGGGGGGCTACGGCGCGATCGGGGGATTCGGTGGGCATGATGGCTTGCTTTCGAGTTGTGGAGTCGATGGGAACGCTCAGTTGAGTATGCGCGCACCGACGGCGTCGCCGGCGCGCTGCAGCGGACCCAGCGGATTGACCTGCCGCTCGGTGCGGTCGATGCGCGCCTCGCCACCGAAGTTGCGGAAGACGACCAGTTCGCCGCGCACCACGACCAGTCCGTCGAAACGCCAGCCGGCCACGGCCGTGGTGCGCTTGAAGTTGAAGAAGTCGAGCCAGAACGAGCCCTCGCGGCGTTGCGTCTGCCCGCCCAGATGGAAGACGTAGGCCCGGCATTGCGCCTGCGCGGCCACGCAGGCGCGCACACCCTCGTCCAGCGTCTCCAGCGGCACGCCGGGATGCGGCGCGAGCCGCGTCACGACCTCAGGGTACGGCACCCGCGTGACGTTGCGCCCACCCTCCGGGTCGAAGCCCAGCCCCGCGAGTTCGGCGACGGTGGTGCGGAACGGCAGCACCTGCTCGAGCGCACGCTGCGCCGACTCGAAACTGTCGAAGCCCGAGGGCTGTTCACTCGAGCCCCGAGGCAGCAGCGACGCGCAGCCGGCCAGCGACGCGCTCAGCAGCGCGGCCAGGGCCATCGACAAGAGGCGCGCAGGGGCACGCGGCGGCCGCACCGCCTCGCAGGGGCGTCTCCTCATGGCGTGATGGCCACCTTGAGCACGCCGTCGCGCTGGTGCCCGAACAGGTCGTAGGCGCGCTCGATGTCGTCGAGCTTGAAGCGGTGCGTCACCATCGGCCCGAGATCGACCCGGCCGGCCTGGATCACCGCCATCAGCCGGCGCATGCGTTCCTTGCCGCCGGGGCACAGCGTCGTCACGATCTGGTGGTCGCCCAGCCCGGCGGCGAACGCGCCGAGCGGAATCGTCAGGTCGCCCGAATAGACGCCCAGGCTGGACAGCGTGCCGCCCGGGCGCAACACGCGCAGGCAAGCCTCGAAGGTGGCCTGGATGCCCAGCGCCTCGATCGCGACATCGACGCCGCGCCCGCCGGTCAGGCGCAGGATCTCTTCGACCGGGTCGACGCGGCTGCTGTCGATGACGTGGTCGGCGCCCATGCGGCGCGCGATTTCCAGCCGCGAGGCCAGGCGGTCGACGCCGATCACCGTCGTCGCGCCGCTGAGCTTGGCGCCGGCGGTGGCGCACAGCCCGATCGGCCCCTGGGCGAAGACCGCCACCGTGTCGCCGATGCGGATGCCGCCGCGCTCGGCGCCGCCGAAACCGGTGGACATGATGTCGGGGCACATCAGCACCTGCTCGTCGCTGAGTTCGTCGGGAACGGGCGCGAGGTTGACCATCGCATCGGGCACCAGCACGTATTCGGCCTGGCAGCCGTCGATGGTGTTGCCCAGGCGCCAGCCGCCCAGCGGCTTCCAGCCATGCGCGGTGCCGGCGCCGTCCTGCGCGCCGCAGCCGCACAGGCAGGCGTTGCTCCAGCCGCTGGGGGTGATGGCACCGGCGATCACGCGCTGGCCCTCGCAGTAGCCTTTGACCGCCGAGCCGAGCTTCTCGATCACGCCCACCGGCTCATGACCCACGGTCAGGCCGCGCGCCACCGGGTACTCGCCCTTGAGGATGTGCACGTCGGTACCGCAGATCGTGGTCGTGGTCACGCGCAGCAGCGCGTCCAACGGACCCACGTCGGGGACCGGCTTATCGTCGAGCACGATGCGACCAGGTTCGACGAACATCGCCGCCTTCATTTTCTGGGTCATGGTCACCTCCTGCCCATGCAAGGGCTTTGGTGGTTGGGGAACCTCCATTGTCAACGTCTGCCACCAATAAGACATTGACTCGCGTCAACCCGGACAAGTTCTAAAACCGTGTCGTGGTCGGTCCGCCCCACAATGGGTGCCCTGTCACCCTCCTTGCTCCCGCCCACCGCCCCGCAACCTGCCATGCGCACGCGCCAATCCCTGGCGCGTGGCCACTGGGCATTGCCCTAGCTAGGGCCGGTTCAGCCCGGGCGGATGTTGTTGCGCTGGATCACCTCGGACATGGCCGCTGAAGCGGCGACCGATACCGTTGCGATCCGCATGGCGTCGCATGGCCGGCACAGCGACCTGATGATACCGGCCGCCGTGATTGACGCCGACGCCCGGCCTGCCCGGCGGAAGTTTCACGAGGAGGATCATTTCGAGGTCGCCTCGGGTGATCGCACCTACTACCAGGCGGTCGATCCATGTCAGTGGGTTGGCCTATACGCGTTGTTGTGGCCCAGTCCCGGCGTGCTGCACATTGTTGCCCTGCAGAGCGCGCCCAAGCGGCAGTTCGCCGGCGCGCGGAGGCCACCCTAGACATCTCGCGCGATGGCGCGCAGCACCTGGTGGCCGCGATCGCTGCCAGCGCGAGCGCGACGACCAGGGTCGGCCGATCACCTTCGCCCCGTCACCGTACGGTCAGGGACGCTTCTAAGCCTCAATCGACCGATTTCACCTGTCCAAGACCTACCATGTCTGCGTGGAGCCACGAGTACGCGGTCCAGGGGTAGCGGTGCGCGCGGCGCAGACCATCACAACCGGCATACTCGCCAAGAAACTACCTCTGGGCACAGTGCGACATCCCGGTCCGCCAGCTGCGCTGCGGCCTGCTCCGATGCCGCCGACCGCGAATTGACACACGCCAGGGGCAACGGGTTGAATCTGTGCTGCACGGCGCCCATGGTCCCTGAACCCTTGTCACCCAAAGACCCAATGCATGCCGTCAGCGTGGATACCCACTCTACGCAGGACGACACGGTGCAAAGCATGTTGCACGCGGTGGTTACGGTGCCCGCCGAACTGCGGCAGGCGTCGCCGCGTGCAGCCGCACTGGGCCTAGACAGCTCGCTCGAGCGCGACTGGAGGCTTGGGCAGCCTGGCGCAGAGGAGCTCATCACCCGCGTCGGCCAGGAGTTCGGTGTGCGGCTCGACGAGAACGCCCTCACCGTGGCCAAGACACCGCGCGACCTGCTACGGCTGGTCCGCCAGGTATCGCCCGCTTCGACGACGGACGCTGTGCTGGCGGCGCTGAACGCGCTGGTGTCCGCGCGAATTGACCAGATTCGCGTCAACCTCGAACGGCTGCGCAGGGTGGGGCGTGCCCTCGTCAGCGGCCAACTGCTGGTCGACATAGCCGGTTTCGAGACTGGGCTGTGGCTCGACGGCCGCAAGGCCTGGCGTTCGCGCGAGGTCGTCGGCCATCTATACCGGCGCTCGCCCGAATTCCGCTCGACGATGGAATACCTCGTACTCAATCCGGAGTGGGCCGTGCCGCTGGCCATCCTGCGCAAAGACGTTCTGCCGCGCGTGCTAAGAGACCGCGGCTACCTCGCGCGCCAGTGCATGCGGCTGATCGACCGCGTTGGCCGGCGTCGACTGGGACGCCGTGCGCAAGCGCCCCGGCGTCTCCCCTACCGCGTTGTGCAGGCCAGCGGCCCGGCCAACGCGCTCGGCCGCATCCGCTTCATGGCCCCAATGGACACCTGGTGTTCCTGCACGACACGTCGGCGCGCGAGCTGTTCAAGCGCCCAGCACGCGCCTACAGCGAGGGCTGCATCCGCGTCGAGCGCGCACATGAGCTGGCCGTACTGCCGCTTGACGATGCCGAACGCTGGAGGGCGCAGCGGCTCGCCGAGATCATCGATGACGGGGGCCCGCAGACGCTGCCGCTGCGCCGGCATGTACCGCTGCTGCTGTACAAAACTGGGGTCGTTCAGTGTGCAATGGCCGGGCTCGGTTCCTAGGTGGCAGGCGCAGCAGCACCCCTGTTCTGGGGCTCGATCGGCGTGTGGCTGCTGGCAGGCGGCGGCACGGCCGCAGGCGTTGGCCTGCGACTGTGATGCGCGCTGGCGGTGAGCTGGATCGACAACCTCGTGCGCCCTTGGGTCATCAGCGGGGTGTCGAAGATCCCATTCCTGCTGGTGCCGTTCGTTGTGCGGGTGATCCTCGCCATCCTGCTTGCGCAGTGGTGCAGTGGGGCGGCCGACGGCGAGGCCCTGCCGACGCGTCGGCAGGACTGACGCACGCGGTCAGCTACACTGCTTGGAGCGTACGACGACGCCGCAAATGGACATCCTTGGCATGGCATGGCATGAACCAAACACAGCGAACGTGCGGTGAACAACGATAGGAGTGGATATGCAGTTCTTGATGTTCGTGGGCGGCCTGCTCGCGTTGGTCGTAGGTGCCGGCCTGCTGGTGCGCGGCGCGTCGAAGCTGGCGTTGTCCTTTGGCATCTCGCCACTCGTCGTCGGACTGACCGTCGTCGCCTTCGGCACCAGCGCCCCGGAAGTGGCCGTGTCGGTGGGCGCCGTGCTGGATGGGCGGGTCGACATCGCGATCGGCAACGTCGTAGGCAGCAACGTCTTCAACGTCCTGTTCATTCTCGGTGTCAGCGCGCTGATCGTGCCGCTGGTCGTGAACATTCAGCTCATCCGCCAGGAGGTTCCGATCATGATCGGTGCCTCGCTGCTGCTGCTGCTGCTGTCGCTCGACGGGCGGATCGGCCTGCTGGATGCGGCGCTGCTGCTGGCGCTGCTCATCGGCTACACCGTCTTCCTGGTGGTGCAGTCGCGGCGCCAGACCCGCGCCGCGCAGGATGAATACACCGAAGCGCTCGCGCCCGCGGTGACAACCACCTGGGACCGTCCGCCGCTCGTGCAGATCGGCCTCGTGCTGGCAGGCCTCGCCGCTCTGGTGCTGGGCGCGCAATGGCTGGTCGAGGCCGCGGTGACCTTCGCCAAGGCAATGGGCGTCAGCGACCTGGTGATCGGCCTGACCATCGTCGCCGCCGGCACCTCGCTGCCCGAAGTGGCCACTTCAATTGCCGCCGCGATCAAGGGCGAGCGCGACATCGCGGTCGGCAACGTCATCGGCAGCAACACCTTCAACATCCTGGGCTGCGTGGGCCTCGCGGGGCTGGCCGCGGGCGACGCCGGACTGATCGTTCCGCCTTCGGTGCAGGCCTTCGACATCTGGGTCATGCTGGCCGTGGCGTTGGCCTGCGTGCCGGTGTTCCTGACCGGCCGCGAGATCGCGCGCTGGGAGGGCGCGGTCTTCGTGCTGTACTACGTCGGCTACGTGGCCTACCTGATCCTCGCCGCGCAGCAGCACGACGCACTGCGCACCTACACGCTGGCGATGACCGGCTTCGTGCTGCCGCTGACGGTGATCACGCTGGTGGCGGTTCTGCTGCGCCGCAGGACACCGGCGCACTGAAGCCGGAGCGGACCGCGGCGCCCCGGCCTGGAGAACCCCATGAGGAACAAGTTTCTCGGCACCGGCGAGCCCGGCTGGCACCCGCTGCGCAAGCTCGCGGTGGTCCTCGCCGGCCTGCGCTATGCGGTGTTGAACGACTTCAGCGTGCTCTACAAGGCCGTGTTGTCGCTGTTGGTGCTGGGCCTGGCGCTGTGGCTGCGCGCCTGGGTGGACGCCGCGGTCATCCTGCTGGCCACCGGCGTCGTGCTGGCGGGGGTCTCCTCGTTTTCAGTGCAATAAGTGACGGTACGAAAAGCTAGCACTGGCGCGGAGGTGGTGTTGGTAGATCGTTGATTTCATTGACTTTCCTGTTCACTTTCAAATCTGCGATTCGTGGCGTCAAACCGTGGTCGGTTTCATCCATTGGTGCCAGTTATCGATGCATTTGGCCGCGAAGGCAGGATTTGGTCAGCATAGCGGTCAACCGGGAAGCGAAACACACCCCGCAAGTTGATGCTCTCCAGCCTGGTGGGCGCAATCTTCCCGATCAGTTCCGGTGGAATGACCTGGCGGCGGTTCGACCAGCGATCCAGGACCGCCTGCATCTGTGAGGTATTCCACGCCATCACGATGTTGGCCATCAGGCTCAACGCATCGGCCACAGCCTGCATTTCATCGACACGTTTGGCCTGCGCCGGGCTGATCCGGCCGGTATAAATGGCGCGCTTGAGGGCGTTAACAGCCTCGCCCCGATTGAGCACCCGGCGCAACTCGTTCCTGAAAGCGTCCTTGACAAAGTAGTCAGCCAAAAACGCCGTACGCAGCAACCGCCCCAATTGCACGCCAGCCTCATAGATTGGATCGCCCTGGGCGGCAGAACCGAACCGCGCAAGAGCTGCCACCGCACTGGCATGTCCGCTCATGACCGAGGCTGCCAGGTGCACCAGACTATCCCAATGCTTTTCGATCAAAGCGACGTCGACATTGGCTTCGCACACCGCAGCGATTTCTGCGGGCACTTTGGTGCCGCGTGGCACAAAGAGGTGGCGCTGTTTGAGTTCCTTCAACCGCGGGCAAAGATCAAAACCAAGCAAACGGGCATGTGACATGGCAAAGTCGGTGTAGCCATGGGTATCCACAGCAAGCTGGCTGGTCTCCAGCTTTTCTTGGCGGATGACACCTTCAATGGCCACGCCCGCCTGGCGCTCATTGAGCACAAAGGGCTGCGCATGGAAGATGCCCCACCGGTCTTTTACATGGGAGTAGATTCCAATGGAAGGTGTGTTGCGCCGAGGATCAAGCCGGGCTTGCCACACCCGTTTGGTGGTCTCCATGGTCATCATGTCAGAAGATGCCAAATCGGACCGCCCCCAGGTGGCGGCAATCGGGTGTCGCTGCATGAATTCCAGCACAGCCTGGCAGGCCTGGCTCAGACGCCGTTCGTCCCGCGCCCAGCGCATGGCCTGGCGAATGCTGGTGGCAGACAATTGCGGAATCATGCGCGCGCATTCGACCGCAGTCAGACTGGTGCCGTGGGCCATGATGCCGGCATAGACCATCAGCAGCTCGTCGGTAGAGCGCGGCTCACGTCCGAGCATGATCCAGCTAAAGCGCACCTGGGCGTCAACGGCCAGAATCACTTCCGGCAATTGAACCTCACCGATGCGGTGACCCAAAGCCGCGCGCAGCTTGGTCACTTCTGGGTCTTCGTCCTCTGCGGGCAATGGCGACAAATGGAGTTCATCATCCACGCGCAGTACGCCACTGCGGGCTGCAGCGGCCACCGCATCGACACCGGCAGTTACTCTGGCCAGCAAAGGCTTCAAGAAAGTGGCAGCCTTGCTGGGTAACGATAGACGGGCATAGTGTTTCTTGGACTCTGCCTGCCAACGCTCGTCCGTGAAGAACAAGCGCGCACGACCCCGAAAGCTCAGGCTGTGCTCAATCCAGACCGAGCCATTGCGCACCGCGCGGCGCAGGGCAAACAGGGTGGCCACCTCCAACGCCTGAAACGCCCGTTCCCGGTCTGGGCTGGAGATCGAAACCTGCCAGATCATTCCCAGACTTGGTGCCACCACTTCAACTGGCAGCTTTCTGGATCCTTTGAGATATAAAGCTTGCAGCTTGGCAAGGTACTCGATGGCAGGATGCTCGCCGGTGGCCTGCCAGGGCAGCTTTGCAATGGCGACGAGCAACGACCGCACGGGGCGAATTCCATCAATCAATCCCTCGCGGACCAGGGAGGCCCTGCTCGGTGGTTTGCGTTTCTGGGTTTCGGTGATCAAGGCTTCAAGACGGGCACGCAACTCAGCATCTGGCACCGCACCTTGCGCGCTCAAGGCAACAAGTTCGCCGAGCAGCGTTTTGTACATTGCGGCCCAATTGACGGTAGCGGGGACATCGGCGGCAGCCTGACGCCACAGATCGGCGATCCGGCGCTGCACCATAAGGATCAACTGGTCTGTGGTGGTGAACAGGCAATACCGAAGAAAGCATGCGACCTCCACGGTGCGCGCTGGCTCTTTGATCTTGGCTCCGGCTGAGGGCGGCCTGGAGACAAGTCGGCGCGCGTAGCGGCGCAAGATGAGATCGGGGATGTCTGCCAGGTGCTTATGAACGTCCAGCGTGTAAAGCAGGTCGATGCGCTCCAGTACCTCGCTGATTTGGCGGGTTGAGTGTTTCGCCGGTGCAGCCCATAGCCAACTCTGCTGGGTTTGTCCATCTGGGCGCAGCTCTGAAACTGAGGCTCGCCAGCGATCAAGTGTTGCTGGATCAACGCTGGCGGCGATGGCGGTGCCTGTTTCAACTTCAAGCTGGGCAAGTGCCGCCGCAATCAGTGTCCGAATTGCCCGCTCGTGCACGATCACCAGCTTGTTCTTGTACAGCCATTGACGCGCCCGCACGAGTAGCTGATCGCGGTCGGCGCAGCGCGCCACTTCGTCGCGCAGTTCACGTACCAGTGAGCGGCGCTGGTGCTCGCTCATCCACTGGAATCCAAGGACCGTGCAGGCTACTTGTTGGTGATCGAATAGCGTGCGCCCGCGTTCATACATGGCTCTCAGCGAGGCGACTTCTGGTGCTGCAATGCCAAGCTCGTTGCCAAGGTGGCGCCACAAGGCTACTGGAATTACCCGAAAGGCACCGAGCAAACGCCCACTCATGCGCAGGAAACCAATATGGAGCGCCAGACCAAGCTTGTGGGAATCACCTCGGCGTGCATTGATTGCGTCGCGCTCGGCACCATCGAAGGTGAAAAATGCCTTCATCTCGAAGTCGCTGATATCGCGGGGGAGCCCACGCATCCCCAAAAACGTTGTGTGCCAACCCTGCATCGTGAACCTCAAAAGTGGGAGGCCACCATACCCGTTTACAAAGCGAACAGGAAAGTCAATGAAATCAACGGTCTACCCAGACCACCCCCGCGCCAGTGCTAGCTTTGCGTACCGTCACTTATTGCACTGAAAACGAGGAGACCCCAAGTCCGACAGGCTCCTAGCCCTTCCAGAACACGGGATAGAGCCGTTCGACCACCGGGCCCTTGAAATCCCAAGCCAGGCATTGTCCGAGGTGGGCGGGTGGCTGGCCGTCATCGCGGGGCGAGAAGGCGCCGGTTTGAGTCTGAAAGGCGGCAGTGGCCAGGTTGAACAACAGTTCGCGCAGGTGGGTACAGCCTTGCACGCCCCCGAGGTGGCGCTGTATGGTTTGGCGCCATCCGCGCCCGATCACTTCGCCCACCATGCGTTGCAGGGGCGCCATGGCTTGTGGACACGGGCCGTGGGGGTAGGCGTCCATCGCCACGGCGATGTCTCTAATGACCATGGCTTCATCGACACTCACACGCAGCAGCATGTGGTGGACCGGCTGGCCCGGCTCCCACTGCCCTTCACCTTTGATTTCAAAGCCGTGCGGCTTGCTGTCGTGAAGTTCGCCCTCAATGTCCCACAAGCCGTCTTCTCGGCGAAAGCCGCGGTATTCCACGCGGCGGGTATGCATGGGAGTGCGGGGCTGGGGTAACGGCAGGGGCAAGTCGTACTCTCCGAAGTAGGGCTGTGAAGGCTATATTTTCGGGCATTCGGCGACTCAAGCCTGTCAGATAAGGCTCACGCCGCGCTGCATCAGCTAAAGCCACTTCAGGAGTAGCGACAAGGCGCTCCTTGCCTCATTGGTAAAAGTGCAACCCCTCTTGATTAAGAAAGAGATCTGCGCGAGGGAGAGCCAGTGATAGCCTGCCGGCAACTTGATGGTCGTGCCGGCATCGACGATAGCATATTGGTTCTCGTCGAACAGAAAGCGACCTCCTTCCTCTGATTGGCGGCATGCGACAAGCTCGCGAGCGCCGGACAGGAGGCTATGTTCAAACAAGCTGAGTTCCTCAAGGGCTCCAGGCTCGACCAAGATGGCCGTTGTAAGCTCTGCGCGGGTGCCAAAACCCGGCTCTGCCACTTCCTTGAATAGAAAATGAGGTACACCTCCTGAGAGGGCCATTGGCAAGATCACTCTGCCTTCACCGCCGCTTTGCACAATGGGCTGATCCCATGTTTGTACCTCTCGACTTTCGGAGTGGACAAGAATATGCCTCACCCGGAACGGTCGCATCGAATTCGCTTGAGGAGCGGGGCCCTCCTCGTCCATGGCCCATCCTCGGAGGGCCTCCAACGGGACGATCTTCGGCATCTTGCGCCACTCAACTGGCTTTTCCAGTTGCTGCATAACGTCAGCCAGACGCTCTACCGACTGGTCATCCGCGAGTTCATAGGACGCACGCAGCAATTGCGCAAACCCGTCCCCGCCAAACGGTCGACCACCCCCCAACAGGGCCCAGTCTGTGCACACAAGGGTGGAGCGCAGATCAGTATTCACCAGATGATCGTCAGACAGCAGCGTGCAGAGATCCCGAGCCGGCATCCACGCATGAAACCGCGTATCAACTTCACAGGGTTCGTTCAACAGCAGACCGACGTTCCTGTTTCGCTTGCCATAAAACCGCGACCCTTGTTCTGATTGGAGGGTATCTGACACATAGGCACCACCGCCTTGAAGCCATCCGCCAAGAGATGGGCTGACGCCTCCGTGCACTCGATCGGTATTGCTGGCGGTGGCCTGATAGGAGGGCGCCAACTGAAAAAGTCCCACGTTTCCCGGTTCCGCCTTGAACTGCGCGAGGACTTCAGTTACTCCAGCACGTTGCCGCAGGTATACGGCCAGCGTGCCAATTTCCCGTTGATCGAGAAGTGGCTGCTCCACAAATAAACCGCTCGGGCTTTCGGCAGTGATGCCGATCACCGAAAAGAAGCGGCCGCTCCTGTGATGAACGGCGCCGTTGCGGAACACCCAATGACTTGAATTCTTGAGCGGAATATGTGCCAAGCTGAAATGCTCTGCACTGCTGAGATCCCCAAGGCGATCTGCCAACCAGGGCAACGGCACTTTTCTGGCCGCCCACCGCGAAGCGTTGGTTAGCTCAGTCAGGTTGCGCAATTCGGTGGAGTCGCTCGTCATGATCCGAAGCTGGAGCGGTTCTCCAGGAAAAAGTGAATGACTTTAGAGCCCAGGACATTCACCAGCTGCTGGCGATCCTGTGGGTTGTCGATCAATTTGGTCAGCACCCTGTCGGCAAAGAGGTGATGAGCCCTCTGACTTTGCTGCCCTGCTGTGCGGGCAATCAGCGCCTTTCTGATCGAAACCGGGTAGCCGGCGGCGTCGGCGAGCTCGGGAAAAATATCGAGGGCGCGCTCGATCAATGGCGAGCGGACGTAGTGTTCCAGCACGTCGGCCATTTCAAAAAAGAACGTGTGGCGCTGGCTCGATTCGGTGCGCTCAGATTGCGGTTTCCATCCACCCGCATTCTGCTGAGTGGCTCAGGCAAAACCCACAACTCAGCGACGGACGCCAACCGAATCCATAGATCATGATCAGACAGCTGAACGAGTGATGGGCGAAACCGCCCGACCAGATCCACCAAGTTTCGCCTGGCAAGGGCGGAAATGATGCAAAACTGATTCGAAAAAAACAGACGACGCAGCCACTCATTCGCTCCGCGCTGCGTTTCCCCTGTCGCGAATATGCCGTCAGCCCAGGTGCCTTTTGCTGGCTGCCCCATCTGATCGATCAACTGGACCTCGGTGAAGCAAACCCCCAATTCCGGTCGGGATTCAAGGACGTTCAGCTGCCTTGCCAGCTTCTCAGGCAACCACTCATCATCAGAGTTTTGAAACGCGACATAACGCCCTCGGGCCAGGCCGAGGCCGATATTGCGGGCATGCTCGCGCCGGTTTTCTGCAAGACGAATCAGGCGCAATCGGTCATCTCGAATGCTTTCGACAATGTTTGGCGTATCGTCCGTGGACCCGTCGTCTACGACGATGACCTCGATATCGCGAACGGTCTGTGCCAACACAGACTCTACCGCTTGACGGACATACGCCTGATGCTGGTATGACGCGATGACGATCGAAACAAGGGGAGCTGGCGTGGGCATGATGGTGGCCACTATATGATCCTTTGATCGATGAGGCACCTAAAAGGCAGCAAAAAGGCACCTAGCCGTTGCATCCCAAGTAGCGACCGGATGAGATTCTCAGACTATCTCAGTCCCCTGCAGCGCAAGAGTACCGCTGCGCCCCGGGATCTCCCCCATTTCGACGCGGTGTCGGGGCAACCTACTTTTATCGAGCCGACTGAAAAGCTCGCGTGTGGATACCAACTCATAGCCTTGGGCACGCCACCCCGCGAGCAGACGCTCAAAGACGGGAAGAAGCTTCATGCCTTCAAGTTCGGCGTGCAGGGTATACACATGACCGTGGGCGGGCGGATGGGCTGTGAGCGACAGCAGATGCTCATGCACATTGTCGGTCGTGATGCCGTCGGCGCCGATCAGCTCATCCAGCGTGGGCAGGGTCGTGGGCAGTTGCGCAACACCCAGAGGAGCGCCGCGGTCATCGACTGGCTCGAAAGGGTGGATTCCGCGGCCGTCACTGGCGTAGTCGAACCCGAGGTCTTTTTCTAGCGCGTAGGCGGCGTGGTTCATCTGCCAACCTGCCGCGCCATGTGTGCGAGGAGGCTCTCCGAAAATCTCGGTAAAGCGCTTTACCGCCAGCCTCATCTCGCGCTCAGTCCAGTCGGGGTCTTTTACCGCAACATGATCTTGCCAGCGGATATGGTCCCAGGTGTGAATGCCGACTTCAAAGCCGGCATCGCGCACTTGGCGCATCAGCCCCGCTTCACGGCGACCAATGTCAGGCCCCGGCAGCAGCGTGCCATAGAGCAAGGTGCGAATACCGTAGTGCTCTACCACCGAAGTTCGCGACACTTTGCTCAGAAAACCTGGCCGAAAGACGCGTTTGATGGCACGGCCGGTGTGATCCGGCCCGAGACTGAAAAGAAAGGTCGCCCCCGCTTCGTGTCGGCGCAATGCCTCCATGAGCGGTGGCACGCCTTCACGCGTGCCACGCCAGGTGTCGACGTCGATCTTCAGCGCCAGCAAAGGCGAGCCGGCGGCGGCCATCAGGCGGACAGGTCGCGCGAAGCCACGACCTGGTCGCGGTAGTAGTCAAAAATGCCGCGGAGCGCTTGAGGCATGGCCACTTCGGGCGCCCAGCCCAGATCAGAACGTGTGTTGTCGATCTTGGGCACGCGATTTTGCACGTCTTGATAGCCCTTGCCGTAGTAGCTGGACGACGTGGTGTCGAGCAGCTCGACCCGGCTGGCGTTTTCGCGGTATTCAGGGTACTGAGCCGCCAGCTCAAGCATCATGCTCGCGAGTTCGCGGATTGAATAATTGTTGGCCGGGTTACCGATGTTGTAGATCTGCCCGCTGGCTTTGCGACCGGGGTTTTCAATGATTTTCATGAGCGCGGCAATGCCGTCGTCCACGTAGGTGAACGCGCGCTTTTGCGCACCGCCATCAACCAGCCGGATCGGCTCGCCGCGCACGATATGCCCCAGGAACTGGGTAATGACGCGGCTAGAGCCTTCCTTGGGAGTGTCGATGCTGTCCAGGCCTCCACCAATCCAGTTGAAGGGGCGAAACAGTGTGTAGTCCAGCCCTTCTTGCTGGCCGTAACCATGGATCACGCGGTCCATCAGTTGCTTGGCGCAAGCGTAGATCCAGCGTGGCTTGTTGATGGGACCATAAACCAGCTCAGACTGCTCGGGATCAAACTCGCTGTCATGGCACATGCCATAGACCTCGGAGGTTGAAGGAAACACCAGCCGCTTTCCGTAGCGCACACACTGACGCACAATAGGCAAATTGGCCTCGAAATCAAGCTCGAATACGCGCAGCGGGTGGCTCACGTAAGTGGCGGGCGTGGCAATGGCCACGAGTGGCAGCACCACATCGCATTTCTTGACGTGATATTCGATCCACTCCTTGTTGATGGTGATGTCACCTTCGAAGAAGTGAAAGCGCGGGTGATCCGCCCATTCCTGCACACGGTCGGTATGCATGTCCATGCCAAACACTTCCCAGTCGGTCGTGTCGATGATGCGGCGTGTGAGGTGGTGTCCGATGAAGCCGTTGACACCCAGGATGAGGACTTTTTCATGAATCTTGTTTGCTATTAACTAAGGGCACCCAACGCGACGGCATCGGCACCCATTCGAGCCTTGAAATTATCAGGGGTCAATGGGGCGTGGCCGAGTGTGGCGGACAAAACTTGCAGTGCGGCACCTTCCGGGCAGGCCAGCAGCAACTGATCTCCACGGAGTTGCAACTGTACTTGCAAGGGGGCGTTTTCGATTTTTCCCAGTCGCCGGGTCTGCCACAGGCGCAGCCTGCCCTGAGGCAGGTCGGCAAAAGCGCCCGGATACGGGTGCGTGAGGGCGCGCACAAAATCATGCACGCGCTGTGCCGTCCAGTTGGTGCCGATTCGGCCGTCTTCTGGCTTGCGACCGCCGAAGTAGCTACCCTTGGCGAGATCCTGCGGCTGAGGTTTTGCGCTGCCGTCCAGCAAGGCTGGAAGGCTGCGCCAGAGGACCGTTTCGGCAGCGACTGTGACTTTGTCGAAGACCTGCTGCGCTGAGTCGTCCGGCAGGATCGGCACGGCCAGTTGATCGACGATGGCGCCTGCATCAGGCTTAACCTCCATCGTGTGCAATGTGGCGCCAGTTTCCGCTTCTCCGTGGATGATGGCCCAGTTCACGGGCACTCGTCCGCGGTAGCGCGGCAGTAGAGATCCGTGCATGTTGAACGCGCCGCGTGGTGCCACTTGCAGCAGCGGGGCACCCATCATCTGGCGGTAATAGAAGGAAAAGAGGAAGTCCGGCGCGGCGCCCTGAACCTGGGCTAAAACATCAGCCGAATTCACGTCTTCAGGGGTGATGACCTTCAGGCCGTGAGCCGCCGCCGTCTGGGCCACGCTGCCAAACCAGATGTCTTCGTTCGGGCTGTCCTGGTGGGTGACGACCAGCGGCACCTCCACACCACGCGCCAGCAACGCCAGAAGGCATCGAACGCCGACATTGTGATAGGCGAAAACGACGGCTCGACTCATGGCAGTGGCCCCTCGGCAGGCTGCTCCAGCACGGCTGCGACCAGATAGCGAGGCCGCTGGCGCACTTCCTGGTAGATGCGGCCGATATATTCACCAAGTAGGCCGATGCCAAAAAGCGCCAACCCGATCAGCAGGAAAGCAATGGCGAAAAGAGTGAATAACCCACCCTCTTCAGGCCCCAGGAACAGCCGGCGCAAACCCATGTAAACCACCAGCATGCCAGACAGTGCCGACACGATCATGCCCCCCAGCGAAAACAGCTGAAGTGGCACCAGCGAGAAGCCGGTCACGATGTCAAAGTTCAGCCGAATCAGACTGTAGATGGAGTACTTGGACTCTCCGGCGGCGCGCTCTTCGTGCCCCACCACGATCTCGGTCGGGTTCTGCGAAAACTGGTAGGCCAGGGCAGGCACGTAGGTGTTCATCTCACTGCACTGGTTGATGAGATCGATCACGCGGCGGCTGTAAGCTCGCAGCATGCAGCCTTGATCGGTCATCTTGATGCGCGTAATACGCTCGCGCAGCCGGTTCATGGCGCGGCTGGCAGCGTGGCGCCACCATATATCGTTGCGCTGCCGACGAATGGTGCCCACGTAGTCGTGGCCGGCGTCCATTTGTGCCAGGAGCGCACCAATTTCTTCGGGCGGGTTCTGCAGGTCTGCATCCAGCGTGACAATACGTTCGCCACGACAATAAGCAAAGCCAGCCAAGATGGCACGGTGCTGGCCGAAGTTTCCGTTGAACAGGATCACGCGCGTGACATCGGGGCGCGCATGAAATTGCTCGGAGAGCATCTGCGCCGAGCGGTCGCGGCTGCCGTCGTTGATGAAAAGAATTTCGTAGCGGACACCCAGCGCGTCAAGTGCCGGATAAAGCCTGGCGAACAAGGCGGCGAGAACGTCCTGTTCGTTGTATACGGGAATAATGACCGACACCTGGGGCAATGCACCGGTGGGCGTGGAGACAGATGTATCCATGGGACTGATTTTCAACTCCGTCACGGTGGGCACGCTGCCGCGCCCTCACCTCGTGCATCTCCCTGATGGAGGGGGAGCTTCTTTCTCATTTGATGATTTTTGCAACAGCACTGCATACGCGCTGGACATCGTCATCCCTCATAGAGGGAAATAACGGCAGCGTCACGGTGCGACGGCCCACGTCTTCAGCAACGGGGAAATCGCCTTCGGCAAAACCCATTTCCCTGAATAGCGTGAACAGATGCATGGCAGGGTAATGCACGCCGACACCAAAGCCTTCTGCGCGCATGGCCTCTATGAAGGCTCCGCGTGTCATGCCGCCGTGCGCCGGCAGCAGGGGCTGAAACATGTGCCAGTTGCTGCGCTCGAAATCCGGCAAGGGCAAGTCAAAGCCCAGTGAGGTATCGAAATGCTCGAAGTAGAGCTTCGCCAACTCCCTGCGCCGGGCGTTGAACTCATCCAGCCGCTTGATCTGACCCAGGCCAATGGCGGCCGCGATGTCAGTCAGGTTGCTTTTGCCGCCCAGCACATCGACATCCATGCCGCCATCTGCATGACGCGTAACGCCCTGCAGGCGCAACTTCTCGCACAGTCGCGCTTCTTCTTCATTGTTCACCACGAGGCAACCGCCCTCGCCGCTGGTCATGTTCTTGTTGGCATGGAAACTGAAGACAATCAGATCACCTGAAATTCCGATGCGCTGCCCCGCCCAGGTGGCCCCCATCGACTGAGCCGCATCTTCGATGACGCGCAGGCCGTGACGGCGCGCAATTTCATAAAGGCGATCGCGATCGACCGGCAGGCCAGCCAAGTCGACCGGGATAATGGCTCGCGTGCGCGGCGTAATAGCCGCCTCGATGAGGTCAAGATCGATGTTGCGCGTGTCCGCGCGCACATCAACGAATACCGGCTTGGCTCCCACCGTCAGCACCACATTGGCCGTAGCCACCCAGGTCAAAGGCGTGGTGATGACTTCATCGCCAGGCCCCACTCCGGCCACGCGCAACGCAATTTCCAGCGCGGCAGTAGCAGAACTCATGGTGCGCACCGGGCGCCCACCCACGTGCTCGGATAGCGCTGCCTCGAAAGCACGCGCGCGCGGGCCAGTGGTGATCCAGCCGGAGCGCAGCACCTCTGCCACGTCGGCAATGGTGGCTTCATCAATGGACGGACGTGTAAAAGGAAGGAATTCCATGAGTATCGGATTCAGTTATTGCCAGGTGCCTGAACCTAAGTCAGGCACTGGCATGGTTCCCATGACCAAATGAGAGGGGACGGCCGGCGCAGGCGCCTTTGGGGGCATGTTTCATGTCATGCACTACGCGCCACCAGGATCACACCAACAATGATGACCGCTATGCCCAGCAAGCGCTGCGGCCCCACTGCCTCGCCAAAAAGCCACCAGGCCAGTGCAGCATTCACGATGTAGCCGATCGACAGCATGGGATAAGCCACACTCACTTCCACGCGCGATAGGGCCAAGATCCAGACGACGACGCTCACGACGTAGCAACTGAGCCCGCCGATGATGGGCAAGTTCGTCGCCAGCTGCCCGCCTACGGGGAGCAAATTGGCCGTTGTGAAGCTGAATTCGCCAATCTGGCGAACTCCCGCCTTGAGCAGCAGCTGCGCGGCTGCGTTGAGCAGCACGCCCGCCAGAATCAAACCGAACTCAGCCAGCTTCATGAGGCGCTTCTTTGGGCTTGATGACCACCTTGCGGCGCACGTCTTCGTAGACCACCTGCATGGGCAACTTGCGCGCCAACAGTTCTGCGTAGGTTTCTGGCGGCATCACCGCAACAGCATCAGACGCAGCTGCCCAGCGGTCCACATAACCATCCAGGGTAGGCACCCACAACTCGGGCTGTGCATTCTGCCCAAAAGTGAACTCGTCGCGATAGTCGACCAGCGTGACGGGGCGGCGCAGATAGAAAGGCAGACTCTGGTCGTAGATGCGTATGGCGAACACCGGCGTGTCGGGCGTGACATGCGGTGCCAGGATATCGGCAATGGCCTTGCTGCTGCGCATCTGGTAGGCGTAATGGTTGTGACCCAGCATGACAGTAGACACACCGAATACGCTGGCTATTGAAACCAGCAACATGGCGAGCATCTTGCGCCCGCGGCCCAGGAACCAGAATGCGAAACCACAGGCCAACAGCCCGACGACCGCCGCCATGGCCAACATGTCCAGGAAAGGCCGCACAGCGGAAAGCGGCTGCGTGTTCGACACAAACCATTCCTCGAACGGCCAAACAACCAGCGCCACCAGCCAGAAAGCGGCAGGCGCCACCAGATGCCAGCGCAGGTAGCGCGGATCAACTTTAGACAACCAGTACGCCCCCAGAAGAGCCAGAGCCGGAAACATCGGCAAGATGTACGACGGTAGCTTGGAGCGCGACACGCTGAAGAACACGAATATGAACACCGACCACACCACGAGCACTCGGGCAGGCTGAAAACGCACTGACGCTTCGCGGCGACTCCCCCGCCAGAGCCAGGAGGCCAGCATGGTCGTCCAAGGCAGCGACCCCAGCAGCAAGACGGGTACAAAGTACCAAGGCTCACCAGTGCGCCGGGCTTCGTCAGTCAGAAAGCGCCGGAAATGCTCGCGAACAAAGAAAAAATCGAAAAAATCGGGGTTTTTAAGCGAAACGGCTATGAACCAGGGCGCGGCAAGTCCAAAGTAGATCAGCAGGCCCGAGCCCCAATGCATGCGTCGCCAAAAATCCCACTGGCGCTGCACCAAGGTATAAATGACCAGCGTGGCACCCGGAATCACAATGCCCACCAAGCCTTTTGACAACGTGGCGCCTGCCATGGCCGCCCAGCACACCCACATGGCGTTGCGCCGTTCTCTTGCCGTAGCGCTGTCGTTTTGCGCCACGATGAAGGCGCACAGGCTCAGGGTCTGAAAGAAGGTCAACCCCATGTCGAGCGTCAAGAAGTGGCTGTTGGCGCTGATCCAGGTGGTTCCTGCCGCCAGGAGCGCCGCATAGGCACCGCTCTGTGATCCCCACAGACGCTTGGCCGTGTATCCCACCACGACAATGGTGAGAAATCCACTCATGGCAGGCCAGAAGCGCGCCGCAAACTCGTTGACCCCAAAACCGCCAAGCTGGCTGCGGTAATCCAGTACTGGAAAATAGGCTTCTCAAAATACAGCAGGCCGTTCAGGCGCGGGGTGATCCAGTCGCCGCTTTGCAGCATTTCGAGGCCAATGCTGGCGTACCGACCTTCGTCAGGGCTGAACAACGCGCGCCAGCCCAGCGGCACAAACCATACGAGCGCGAGCAGTATCCAGCATACCCATGCGGTGCGCTTGGCCGAACTGTCCACGGGAAGAGTCGTCATAGGCTGGCGCGCGGCCGAAACCTGGCTGTCAGGGTGCATGAAAAAATAAAGATTTGACCCGCTGGCACTGAGAATGCCGTGGGCGGAGATGAATGATCGCTGCAGCGAATCAGGCAGCTAAAGTCGTACTGTTGATCCTGAAACGCGCCTCACAGTTTACTGATTTTTTGTAACAATTCCGGGGGAACGCGAGTCTCCTGGCTACCTTGGTACGTATTCTTAACTGATCAAGCGGGCCAACAATCCGGCGGTGGATGCATCCAGCCCTGCCGAATCAGCGGAAACCAGCCTCGGCGCCAGATCGCCCGCCAGGGTCTTGCCCAGCTCCACGCCCCATTGATCGAAGCTGTTGATGCCCCACAGCGACCCGCTGCTGAACACGCGGTGCTCATACAAGGCCAGCAACGCACCCAGGCTGGCGGGCTGCACGTGATCGAGCACCAGGAAGGTACTGGGCCTATTGCCAGGAAAATTCCTGTGTCCGCCATCATCCTTCTGACCAATCATGAGCGCGCGCGCCTGCGCCAAGGCATTCGCAAGCAGGGCACGGTGTTGCTCTAGCCTGCCGTGTGCAGGGTCACGCACAGCAATGAACTCAACCGGGACGGCATCAGGGCCTTGGTGCAGCATCTGAAAAAATGCATGCTGGCCGTTACTACCTGCCTCGCCCCATACCACTGGAGAGGTGGGAAACGGCAACGTGCGGCCTTGCGCGTCCACCCCTTTTCCATTGCTTTCCATTTCCAGTTGCTGCAAATAGGCAGGCAGCCGGCGCAAGCCGTGGTGATAAGGTGTCACGCAGCGACTTCCGAAACCCAGAAAGTCTCGCTGCCAGAGATCCAGCAGGGCCAACCTCAATGGGAGGTTCGACTCGAAAGGCGCAGTGGCAAAGTGCTCGTCCATGGCGCGGGCCCCCGCCAGCATGGCGCGAAAACCCGAACTTCCTATGGCGATGGCCAGAGGCAGGCCGATCGCCGACCATAGTGAGTAGCGGCCGCCTACCCAGTCCCATAGACCGAATATCCGGCTGATGCCAAACTGCCTGGCTGCAGTGGCATTACAGGTCACACCCACGAAATGCCGCGCCAGGTCTTTCCCGCCCTGCGCCAGAAACCAATCTCGTGCAGCCTGTGCATTGAGTAGTGTCTCGACGGTCCCGAACGTCTTGGAGGCGACAATGAACAAGGTGTGCGCTGCGCTCAGGCGAAGGAGCAGTTCAGCCATCTCGTGCCCATCGCCATTGGCAACGAAATGCACACGTGGCCCGTTCGTCATACCCACCGTCCGCAGTGCCTGCACCGCCATGCGAGGGCCCAGATCAGACCCGCCGATGCCGATGTTGACCACATCAGTGATGGCGGCGTTGGTACGGACGGCATCGGCAAAATCCAGCATGCGGCTCTGAGCCGCTTCAACCTCGGCAAGGCAATCGTGCCGGGTGCCCCTGGCTTGCGCCAAGCTGGAACTTCGCAACAGGGTGTGCCAGGCAGCACGGTGCTCAGTGGTGTTGACTGATTCTCCAGCGAGCATGGCGTCCCGGTGGGCCTCGAAACCACATTCGCGTGCCAGTTGCAACAGCAACGCCTGGGCACGTGCGTCGATCAAGTTCTTGGAGAAATCGACGAAGACATGCGGCGCATCCTGACTGAAATGGGCGAAGCGCTGCGAATCCTCGGCGAATGCGTCGCGCAGATCGAACACACCAGAGCGAAAGGCCTGGGCATGCTCTTTCAGCAACGGCCATGCGGCCGTCTCGTCGCAACGCGGACGGGTTTGCCAGTTCATGGAACAACTCAAGATATCAGACAGCCTGCATCAACACTTCGAGTTTTTCGGCATCCTGGATGAATGCGCGGATGCCTTCGGCCAGCTTCTCGGTGGCCATGGCATCTTGATTGAGTGCCAGACGGAAAGCCGGCTCATCGAACTGAACAGCGGGACAATCCAGCGACCTGGCTGCCTCGGCATTAAGCGCACGCGAGAGCGGCGCGCTGTTGCCGGCCAGCTGCGCCAAAAGCTCGGGGCTGATGGTGAGCAGGTCACAGCCAGCCAGTGCAGTGATCTGGCCGACGTTGCGAAAGCTCGCGCCCATGACTTCGGTGGCGATACCGTGGCGCTTGTAGTACTCGTAGATGCGGCGCACGGACTGAACACCCGGGTCGTTGACCCCTGACATAGTCGCTTCGTCCCAGGAGGCCCCCGCAGACTTCTTGTGCCAGTCATAAATGCGGCCTACGAATGGCGAAATCAGTTGGACCCCGGCATTTCCACATGCAACTGCCTGACAGAAGCTGAACAGCAGAGTCAGGTTGCAGTGTATGCCGCGCCGCTCCAGACGCTCGGCGGCGCGAATGCCTTCCCAGGTAGCCGCAATCTTGATGAGCACGCGATCCGGCGAGATGCCCGCCGCCATGTACAACTCAATCAATCGCTCAGCGCGGGTATAAGTGGCTTCTTCATCGAATGACAGGCGAGCATCCACCTCGGTGGACACCCGACCAGGAATCATGGAAAGTATCTCGCAGCCAAAGCGCACGAGTAGCCGATCTGTCACTTCGTCCAGCGAACGGCCTCGATAGGTTGCCACCGCTTCTTTTAGCAGCGGTGCGTACTCTGCCTTCTGAACCGCCTTGAGGATCAGGGAAGGGTTGGTGGTGGCGTCCTGCGGGTGAAATTGGGCCAGCTGCATGAAGTCGCCCGTATCGGCAACCACGGTGGTGAACTGTTTGAGCGCGTCTAGCTGATTCATATGTTCGATTATCGGTGAGACGCTGCCCACACTTGTATCTTGCATTTAGGGTGTCTCGACAAGAGGGCGAATCTAGAGCAGAAGCCCGAGATGCGGGCCATGAACGAAACGCCTGCGGCCGGTCATACGCCAGCCCACGAGGAGATTTTGAACAGGCGCTTAGCCTATATCCGGTCTTCTTCCACGGCGTGGCACGCCACCTGGATTCCCCGCAACGGCAGAAGTATGGGCCGCTCGACACGGCACCGCTCGTTGACATGTGGGCAGCGGGGGTGAAACGCACAACCATTTGGCGGATTGAGCGGATTAGGAACTTCACCTTGGACCGGCGTACGTGACCGACCCGTGTCGTGCATCTTGGGAATCGCATCCAGCAACATGCGGGTGTAAGGATGTTGCGGCGTAGAAAATAGTTGCTGGGTACGCGCCAACTCGACTATACGGCCCAGGTACATCACGCCGACCATGTCGCTCACGTGGCGCACGACGGCCAGATTGTGCGAGATAAACAGATAGGTAAGTTCCCGCTCACGCTGCAGGTTCTTCATGATGTTGAGCACCTGGGCCTGCACGCTCACATCGAGTGCGGAAGTCGGCTCGTCGCACACCAGGAATTCGGGCGCGGTGGCCAGCGCCCGGGCAATTGATATGCGTTGTCGCTGGCCACCCGAGAACTGGTGTGGGTACTTTTCCATATCGGAGGCAGACAGCCCCACCGAATGCAGAAGTTCAGCCACCCTTTCGCCGAGCTCCTTCCTTCCGGTAATCAGCGCATGCTCCCTGAGTGGCTCGCCCACAATGTCTTCCACAATCCAGCGCGGATTCAGGCTGGCATAGGGATCCTGGAAGATCATCTGGATGCGCCTGCGCAGAGCACGTCCTTCCGCTCCGGCCTTGAAAACAACGTGAGCATTTTGACCATCAAAGTGGAAGCTGCCTCGTGTGGGCTCATACAGGCCCACCAGCAGGCGCGCGACGGTGCTCTTGCCACAGCCTGATTCGCCAACGAGCGCAAGTGTCTGCCCTTTCTCGATGTCAAAAGACACCTCGTCCACGGCACGGAGCATCTGGCGGGGCTTTCCCTCCAGCACCCTGTTGAGCAATGGAGGTGAAACATCGAAGGTTCGCGCCAGATCATAAGCTTGCACCAACGGCACGCGTTGAGGCGCGTCCCTGACAGCCAGAGCTTCGCGAACCTCTGTATATATGTTGTTCTGTTGAGAGTTCATCACTCAGCCACCGATTCTTTCGCATGCAGCCAGCAAGCCGCCTGTGTAGCACCAGCCGGCATCAAGTCAGGCCGCTCGACGCGACAGCGCTCGAACACATGACGGCAACGAGGATTGAAGGCGCAACCGCTTGGAATGGCATTGAGCCGAGGCATGGCGCCGTCGATCTGGTCAAGCTGATCTCGTGACTCGGTAATATCTGGGATGGCCGCCATCAAGCCCACGGTATAGGGATGCGCAGGATGATTGATGACCTCATGCACGGGGCCGATCTCCGCGATGCGCCCGGCATACATTACCGCCACGCGATCGCAGGTCTCGGCAATGACTCCCATGTCGTGGGTGATCAGCATTACCGCCGCGCCATAATCTTTGCAGACGCGCTTAAGCAAGCTGATGATCTGGGCCTGAATGGACACATCCAGCGCGGTGGTCGGCTCATCTGCCACGATCAGTTTGGGTTCCGCCGCAAGAGCCAGTGCGATCACCACGCGTTGACGCATGCCGCCCGAAAACTGATGAGGGTATTGATCGATCCTCTGCTCGGCGGCGGGGATGCCCGTCGCCTTCAGAAGGTCAATGGCACGCTGGCGAGCCTCATGCCGATTGATCGGCAAATGGGTCTGAATGGTTTCAACAAGTTGCCGCCCAATGGAATAAAGCGGGTTCAGTGAAGTCAGGGGGTCCTGAAAAATGGCACCGATCTTTCGCCCCCGAATGTGGCGCATGGCTTCGTGTGGCAGGTTGTCGATGCGCTGCCCCTCAAGCAAGATCTGCCCGCTGGCAATGCGGCCCGGCGGCTCCAGCAGACCAATAATGGAAGCCCCCGTGAGTGATTTTCCGGCTCCGGATTCACCCACCACCCCCAAAATCTCACCCGGCGCGATGTCAAAGGACACGTTGTCCAGCGCCGTCAGCGTACCGCGGCGGCCCGGAAACTCAACGACAAGATTTCTGACTTCAAGCAGCATGGTTAGAGTCTTAGCGCAAACGGGGGTTCAAGGCGTCCCGGAACCAATCTCCGAGCAGGTTCACCGAAAGCGCAATTAAGACGAGCATCAGGCCTGGAAATATGGTGATCCACCATTCGCCGGAAAACAGATAGTCATTTCCCACACGGATCAATGTTCCGAGCGAGGGCGAAGTCGGCGGCACGCCCACCCCCAGGAACGAAAGCGTTGCCTCGGTGATGATGGCCGTGGCCACCTGAATGGTGGCCAGCACCATGACTGGTCCGGTCACGTTGGGCAGGATATGGCGCACCATGATGCGCAAAGGCGTTACCCCCGTCACGCGCGCGGCCTGCACGTATTCCTTGCTGCGCTCAACCATCGTACTGGCACGCACCGTGCGTGCGTACTGCACCCAACCGTTGCTGCCAGCAAAGGCAATGGCGAGGATAAGCACCCCGAAAGCCGTAGTTTCGTTGGCATCAGGGTACAAGGCGCGCGCCACGCCAGCGATCAGCAACGCCACCAGAATGGCGGGAAACGATGAGACGACGTCACAGAGCCTCATCAGGCTGGCATCGATCCACCCTCCTACCCCGCCGGAAAGCAGGCCTACGCTCACCCCGATCAGCAGAGACAAGGCCACTGCGGCCAACCCCACGATCAACGATATGCGTGTGCCGTACATAAGCGCTGAAAGTATGTCTCGCCCCTGATCGTCGGTTCCCAGTAAGTACTTGACGCTTCCGCCCTCCTCCCACGCTGGCGGAAGGCGCGCATCACTGAGGACCAAGGTGGTCAGATCGAATGGATTGTGCGGCGCCACCCACCCCGCGAAAAGAGCGCAAAAAATGCAGGTAAAGGCGATGATGGCTGCAACGATAGCAGTGGGCGAGTGACGAAAGCTGTAACCTACGTCGCTATCCCACCAGCGAGAAAAGCTGGAGATCATCAGGCTGCGGCCCCCTTACCGACGTTCAAATACGCGGTGGCAACGCACCGCTGCCATCTGCCCTGAGGACTGCAGGCAGACGCCAGAAAAGTTTGATGACATTGGTTAAAAAACATTTTTGGCAATACAGTTCGACCCAAAACGGCTTTCTGTTTCAACCTGGAAACTCCTAGTGTCCGCCCGGGTTGGTCAGATGCAGGCGTGGATCGACGGCCGCATAAAGCAGATCCACTATCAGGTTGATGACGACGAATATGAGCGCTATTAAGCACAAATAAGCGGCCATGACGGGCACGTCGGCGAATGTGACGGCCTGGATGAATAGCAAGCCCATGCCAGGCCACTGGAATACCGTCTCCGTGATGATGGCAAATGCAATCAACCCGCCCAATTGCAAACCAGTAATGGTCATCACGGGAACCAGCGTGTTCTTGAGGGCATGGCCAAAATAGATGGCCCGGTCAGTCAACCCCCGCGCGCGTGCGAACTTGATGTAGTCGGTGCGCAATACTTCGAGCATTTCGGCACGCACCAGCCGCATGATGAGCGTCAGCTGAAAAATCGCCAGCGTGATGGCCGGCAGGATCATGTGAAGCCACCCGTCGACCGTGAAGAGGCCCGAGCTCCACCACCCGAAATCCACGGTTTCACCGCGGCCAAAGCTGGGCAGCCAGCCGAGCCAGACGGAGAACACCAGGATCAGCAAGATACCGATGAGGAAAGTAGGCAGCGACACGCCCAACAGCGAGACGGTCATGAACACCTGGCTCAGAAAGCTTCCGCGCCGCAAGGCCGCGTAAACCCCCATGGGGATACCCACCACCAAAGCCAGCAAGGCCGCTACCAGTGCGAGCTCAAAAGTAGCCGGAAAGCGCTCAGCGAGCAGTCGCGATACTTTGGCGCCCTGGCGCAGGCTAAGCCCGAATTCGCCCTGCGCAGCGTTCACCAGAAAGTGCCAGAACTGCACAAAAAATGGCTGATCCAGCCCCAGATCCGCCCGCAACTGGCGAATTTGCTCTGGAGTGGCCTCCTGCCCCAGCAGAAAGACGACCGGATCGCCCACGTACTGAAACAGCAAGAATGAAATAAAGGCCACCGAGACCATCACGATGACGGCCTGTATCAGACGGCGAAGAATGAATGCACTCATGGTGATCTATAAAGCATGACTGCCATGCTAGCAGAGCATGTCGCGCTCCGATCCGAGGGTTTGCGTGAATGCGAAGAACGAAAACTTCAGAATTAGATTCGACGCACCAACAAAAAAACCGCCCGAAGGCGGTTTTTTTAATCATGTGTTGCCACTGGAAGCCGCTTGTGCAGCGGCTTCAGGAGACAACGTCAAGATCAGAAGTTGTGGCGAACGCCCAGACCGTAGTTGTTGCCACCGTCCAGACGCAGACCTGCCACGTACACGAAGGTACGCTTGGACAGTGCGTATTTGCCTTCCAGCAGGAAGTTGGTGTACTTCTTGCCAGCGTCGTTCTTGCGATCGCGAGCGATGTCAGCGGTCACGGTGAAGGCGCCGAAGTTGGCGGTACCACCGATGGTGAAGCCTTCACGGTTCACGCCAGCGCGGCGAGCGGTGTAGGAAGCAGCCACGGCGAAGGTGCCGAAGTTGTACTTACCACCCAGAGCCCAGTTGGCTTTGTCGCCACGGACTTGGTTAGCAGACAGGCCAGCGGCGATGGGGCCGTTCTTGTAAACCAGGTTACCGTCCCACTTGGCGTTGCCACCGTTGTCGGCTTTGGCAATGTAGCCCAGCTCAGCGCTGAAGCCACCCAAGCCAGCAGGAGTTGCGTAGCTGAACTGGCTGCTGTTACGAGCACCAGCACCGCCGTAGCCGAAGGTGTTACCCACGACAGAGTAGTTAGCTGTACCGGTCAGTTCCCAGGCAGCAGCGCCGTAGAATGAAGGGGTCAGAGTACGGCCCATTTTGAAGGTACCCCAGTTGCCACCCACCCACATGTTTGCAGCGCGGCCCCAGAAACCAGCGCCAGCAGTGGCAGTGCTGCCATCTTCTAGAGACAGACCAGTTTCGAAGTTGAAGCCAGCTTTCAGGCCGCCACCGAGGTCTTCAACGCCACGGACGCCCAGACGCGAACCACCGTTATTCAAAGTGGAAGAGCTGCCCATTTGGGTGCTTTGACCGTTGAGCTTGACGACGCCGGCATCAGCCACGCCGTACAGGGTCACGGAAGATTGAGCCATCGCGGCACCGGAGGCAGCCAGCACTGCCAGGGCAATCAGAGATTTTTTCATTGCAAGTTCTCCAAGGTTAAACATAGGGCGCCGGTGCGAAGGGTCCGTCTGCGATTCCCGCCGGTTCCCCGGGCCAACCTCCCCTTTTGGGAAGTTGTTGCTATTGCACCAGACCTGCCAGCAACTTGCAAAGGCTTCGGCAATGAATCACGCTTACCCGGCCCGTTTCGTTGCATTGAGACAACACGAGCCCGCCGCCCGTGGGTTACCTACAACAAATGTAACAAGAGGAGAGCTGCCAATGAGTGGCTGGCGCACCAACTTCAGGATCTGCGATCCACCAAGTTTTACGCCAGCCCCAAATCACTCAACTAGGCGTTGGAATCAGAAGTTGTGACGGACGCCAATGCCATAGTTGTTGGTGCTATCCACACGCAGGCCCGCCACATATACAAAGGTACGCTTGGACAGTGCATACTTACCTTCAAGCAGGAAGTTGGTGTACTTCTTGCCAGAAACATTCTTGGTGTCGCGTGCGATGTCGGCGGTTACGCTAAAGGCGCCAAACTTGGCCGTACCGCCGACGCTGAAGCCGCGACGCAACTGGTGCGCATCGTTATAGGACGCGGCCAGGACAAACGATCCGAAGTTGTACTTGGCACCCAGGGAGTAACCGGTCTTTTCGTCCTTTTGCTTATTGGCTGCGAAGGCGGCAGTAATCGGCCCGTTGGCATAGATCAGATTCAGATCCCACTTGGCGCGATCAGCGTTGTCAGCCTTGGTGACATACCCTAGTTCGGCGCTGAAGCCTCCCAGACCACCAGGCGTCTTGTAGCTGAACTGACTGTTATTGCGCGAGCCCGAGCCAGCGTAGTTATAAGTATTAGCCACTACCGAATAGTTGGCCCCGCCAGTCAGCTCCCAGGCAGCCACACCGTTGTAGCTAGGCGTGGAAGCACGGCCCATCTTGAACGTACCCCAGGTACCACCCAGCGAGAGGTTGGCCTGGCGAGCCCAGAATGCGGAGGTAGTGGAAGCGCCACTATCCATATCCAGGCCGGATTCAAAGTTGAAACTCATCTTCAGGCCGCCACCCAGATCCTCAACGCCGCGCACACCGATGCGGCTGTCTCCGTTGTTCATCTTGCTGCCGCTGATGAACTCGGTTTGGTTGGATGCATCATTGCCGGGCGATCTACCGGACGAACCCAGCTCAATTTTGCCAATACCGGCGTCTGCCACCCCATACAAGGTCACGGAAGATTGAGCCATGGCAGCGCCGGATGCAGCCAAAGCGGCCAAGACAAGCAGGGATTTTTTCATTGCGGGTTCTCCAAGGTTGAACGTTCGAACTGGGCGCCGGGGGGCAATTCGGATCCATGCCACTGCTGCCCGGGCCAACCTCCACTTGATCGGGAAGCTGCGGTCTATTGCACCAATTCACGGTGACAGATCAACGACATCACCATATGGAAATAAGGATATTCCCTCGAATGTCGCCTTATAACAACAAAACACGAGCCACCATAGGCTTACCATTGCCATCATGAATTTCACTGATCGCCTGCTTTCTGCCGCAGACAGCGGCCTTCGCACACTTTTTGCCACACCTCGTGCTGCCCGACCGAATCCGGCTACCTCTACCCCGCAGGAGCCCGTTGAACTCACCCCGGAAGAGCAACGCCTTTCAGGCGCGCTGATGCGTGTGAACCACGTAGGTGAGGTGTGTGCGCAAGCGCTCTACACTTCTCAGGCGCTGACCACGCGAAACAACGCTTTGCGTTCCCAGCTTGAAGCAGCCGCCCGAGAAGAAACCGATCACTTGGCATGGACCAGTGAGCGCCTTCGTCAACTGGGCGATCGCCCATCCCTCCTCAATCCGCTCTGGTATGCCGGCGCGTTTGGTATTGGCCTGATCGCCGGAAAGGTCGGAGGAGACGCCTTGAGCCTAGGCTTTGTGGTTGAAACTGAGCGACAGGTGGAGGCTCATTTGGCCAGCCACATGGATCGACTGCCCGCCCAGGACTCAGCTTCACGGGCGATCGTTGCGCAAATGAAGGAAGACGAGTCCCACCATGCCGACGCCGCATTGCTCGCAGGAGGAATACCATTGCCAGCGCCTGTGCGCGGGGTGATGCGACTGGCCGCCAAGGTGATGACGGGAACTGCGCACTATATATAACTGGCTAACCCCCAGCCGACTGCAACCGGCACAAGATGGAAGAAACCTTCAGGATGCCTCTACCAGCTCGAATGAGGTCGTGATCTCGGCGGTCTTGCCCAGCATGATGGTCGCTGAGCAGTATTTGTCATGACTCATGGCGATGGCCCTCTCCACTGCCTGCGCAGACACGCCGCGGCCGGTGACGGTAAAGTGCATGTGAATGCGCGTGAACACCTTGGGATCGGTATCGGCACGCTCACTGGTGAGCTTGACGGAACAGCCGCGCACATCGTGGCGGCCACGCCGCAAGATGAGCACCACGTCGTACGCCGTACAACCTCCAGCGCCGGCCAGCACGGTTTCCATGGGGCGCGGGGCCAGGTTCAGACCTCCGTTTTCAGGCTTGGCGGCATCAGGTGCGCCATCCATGACCAATACGTGTCCAGACCCGGTTTCCGCGACGAAACCCATGCTCGAACGCGTACCAGCCACGCCCGTCCAACTTACTGTGCATTCCATTTGCTACTTGATTTTTGTGCGAATGATCTGCGTAGCGTAGCGGATTTGGTACACATGACTGCCTCGAATCTAAAAAAACGCGCATTTTCTGGCGATCGAGTGCTGCAATGCAACAAAGGACTCGCCAAAGAGCGAGCTTTTCGCTACACTACGACTTATGCAAGCAGGGTTTTCCCTGCAATGGTTGTCTCCTCCACCCCTTAAACGGTGGATTCAAGCCCCGGTGTCGCAAGGCCTCGGGGCTTTTTTTGCTTTTCGAGATCCTGTGCAGCAAGACCAGTTGCAGCAGCCTCAAGAGCACCGGTGGGCGCGCATATGATCGCCCTCATCCAAGGATTGTCATGACATCACCTACCTCACAGGCTGCCCCATCGCCGAGCCTGACCACAACCGACTATCTCAAGCAAGTGTTAACGGCGCGGGTTTATGACGTCGCCATTGAGTCCAATCTGGACCCTGCGCGCACCCTCAGCCGCCGCCTGCACAACAAGGTTCTCCTGAAGCGAGAAGATCAGCAGCCTGTGTTTTCCTTCAAGCTGCGTGGCGCCTACAACAAGATGGCTCACTTGACGCCAGAGCAGCTCAAGAACGGCGTTATCTGCGCCTCCGCCGGCAACCACGCACAAGGCATGGCCCTTGCCGCACACCGAATGGGGTCGCGCGCCGTCATCGTCATGCCCGTGACCACGCCGCAGGTCAAGGTGGACGCCGTCAAGGCTTTGGGCGGTGAAGTCGTGCTGGCCGGCGAGAGCTACTCGGACGCCTACGATCATGCTGTCAAGCTACAGGGCGAGCAAGGTCTGACCTTCGTCCATCCTTTTGATGATCCGCTGGTGATCGCCGGACAGGGCACCATTGCCATGGAAATCCTGCGCCAGCATCAGGGCCCCCTTGATGCGGTGTTTGTCGCCATTGGCGGCGGCGGCCTTATCAGCGGCGTAGCGAGCTACATCAAGGCGGTGCGCCCCGAGATCAAGGTGATTGGCGTGCAAATGTCTGACTCCGATGCCATGGCGCAATCGGTGGCAGCCGGCAAGCGGGTCGCGCTGGACGATGTCGGCCTGTTTTCGGACGGCACGGCGGTGAAGCTGGTTGGAGAAGAAACGTTCCGTGTTGCACGGGAACTGGTGGACGATTTCATCCGTGTCGATACCGACGCCGTATGCGCCGCGATCAAGGATGTGTTCATCGACACCCGCAGCATCGTGGAGCCTTCCGGTGCAATGGCCGTGGCCGCCATCAAGCAGTACGTGGCTACGCACAAGACCCGGGGTGAGACGTACGCGGCCATTCTTTCCGGTGCCAACATGAACTTCGACCGCCTGCGCTATGTGGCAGAGCGCGCCGGGGTGGGCGAGGAGCGCGAGGCATTGTTCGCAGTGACGATTCCCGAGGAACGTGGCAGCTTCCGCCGCTTCTGCGAAGGCATTGGCCAGTTGCCTGGGGGCACGCGCAACGTGACCGAGTTCAACTACCGTATCAGCGACGCCGCAACAGACGGCGAAGCCCATGTATTTGTTGGCCTGACCACGCACGGCAAGGGTGAATCCCCACGCATCGCCGCCGCGTTTGAGCGCCAAGGCTTCCCCACCCTGGATCTGACGCAGGACGAACTGGCCAAAGAACACGTGCGCTACATGATTGGCGGTCACTCGCGCCTGGCGCAGGATGAGCGCCTGCTGCGTTTCGTGTTCCCCGAGCGGCCGGGTTCGCTCATGAAATTCCTGAGCTTCATGCGCCCCAACTGGAACATCTCGCTCTTCCATTACCGCAACCAGGGTGCGGACTACGCACAAATTCTGGTGGGCATGCAGGTGCCACACAGCGATGACGAGGCGTTTCAACGCTTTCTGAATGAGCTGGGGTACCCGTGGGTGGAAGAAACGGCCAACCCGGCGTATCGACTGTTCCTGAAATAAGGCACTGACATAAGGCGCTGACGCGCCCACTCAGCAGGAATGCCTCAGCCCCCAGAACCCATGGGCAATGCGGACGGCAACGACCTCACAGGAGTAATGGAAGACGGCGTCGCGGGTGCAACAGACTGTGACCGCTCTGCAAGTGCAGGCATGTTCAGAGTCACTTCCCGGGTGCCGCTAAAAATCACGACCGAGCGCGGTGATACAGATTTGACTGCCCACCCGCTTTCGACCTCGGCTCCCACGCGAAACGGCTTGGCAGGCTTGTCCCCCACTGCGATCAGAGCCGCGCCTTGGGCACCGCGTGTGACGACGCCGCGCAAGGCAAGGCGGTTGGTCACGTCGGGCGCAGCGGTTGGTGCCGCATTGCCGGACACCACGGCACCCAGGGCACGCGCCACCGCTTGCGTGTCGACGGTCACCGCACGGGCGCTGCCTGCGGCTGGCGGCACCGCACCGCTGCGCGCACCGCTGGCCTGCATGCCCCAATAGATCGCGCTGCCAACAGCCAGCGCCCAGATCGCCAGCGTGACCACGCCCACAGCCAGCCAAGGGGAAGCCCAGTTAGATTTCATCGCCAAGTTGCGGCTAGTGGTGTCATGATTGACCCATTATCATTGATCTGCTTTGCATTTTTGTGCTGCCTTCTCCATGACATTTTCCCGCCCTCTCCTGGCCCGCGTGCGTCGTGCCGCCGGTTTTACCTTGATCGAGCTGATGGTTGTGCTGGTCATCATCGGCGTGCTTGCCGCATTGATCGTACCCAACGTGCTCGACCGCACCGATGATGCACGCGCCACCGCCGCACGCACTGATGTACACAACATCATGCAGGCGCTGAAACTCTACAAGCTCGACAATCAGCGCTTTCCCACGGCGGAGCAAGGCCTGCAAGCGCTCATTGCCCGCCCTACCGCGTCGCCTCAGCCTGGTAACTGGAGGCCCTACCTTGAGAAGCTGCCCAACGACCCGTGGGGCCGGCCCTACCAGTACCTCAACCCCGGCGTGCAGGGTGAAGTCGATGTCATGAGCTTCGGTGCCGACGGCCAAAGTGGTGGCGACGGCAAGAATGCCGACATCGGCAGCTGGCAATAAGCCTTCCATGGACACCCCGGCGCGCGATGGTGTCGCCGCCTCTGCGGTGCGCGGTTTCACGTTGATTGAGCTGATGGTGGTGATCGCCGTCATCGCCATCGGGTCCGCCGCAGCCAGTCTGGCGATTCGCGACAGCGCCGCAGACGCACTCGCGCGCGATGGTGAAAGACTGGCCGCTCTGCTGGAGGCTGCCCGGTCGCGCTCTCGCGCCGCTGGTGTCCCAGTGCGTTGGCGCCCCACGGAAACAGGTTTTATTTTCGAAGGCCTTCCGCCGAGCACTGCACCGCTACCCACGCGCTGGCTGGATGCGCAGACACTTGCCATTGGCAACGCACCGCTGCTGCTGGGGCCTGATCCGGTGATCGGCGCACAGGCCGTGTATATCCGCCGCGCAGGCGCCAGCCAGCCCGTGATAAGCATTGCCACGGACGGCTTGCGGCCCTTCTCCGTTACGACGGTGACGCCATGAGCAAGCCCATTTCCAAGTCCGACAGCCTCCTTGGTTTCACACTCGTTGAGGTGCTCGTAGCCTTGGCCATTACTGCGATTGCGCTGGTGGCCGGCCTGAAAGCCACTGCAGCACTCACTAGCAATTCCGAGCGCCAGGGCCATGCGCTGCTGGCACAGATCTGCGCTGAAAACCAGCTCACCGCGCTAAGGCTGGCACGCCAGCTACCAGGCGTGGGCGACAGCACGCTTGAGTGCGTGCAAGCCAATCTGGCGTTGGAGGTGCACATGAGAATCCGCCCCACGCCGAACCCCAATTTTCGTCGGGTTGACGCCTCCGTGAGCGATGCGGGGGTTTCCATCTTGCGGCTTTCGACCGTGATCGGACGAAACTGATGCAAGCCAACATCTCAAGGTCTGGCCATCACTTGGGCTTCACGCTGATAGAAGTGCTGGTGGCCCTGTCGATCATGGCGCTGATGGCGCTGATGACTTGGCGCGGCATTGACGGCATGGCGCGCGCCCAGGAAGCCACTCGCCAATACACCGATGATGTGCTGGCTCTGCAGGCCGGGCTGGGCCAATGGCGGGCCGACCTGGACGCCATGATGGTCTGGCAGCAGGCAGTCAACACAACCAACCCCTCCTCCAACAGCTCCCCCGTTCCTCAGGAAGTCAACCGAAGTTTGACATGGGATGGCAACACGCTTCGCATCACTCGCCTGACGGCAGAGGACGCGGCCGCTGGTGTTCGAGTGGTCGCATGGACACGCCGCGCAAGCACTGGCCAGTGGCTTCGCTGGCAGTCGCCCCCCTCCAGACGACGCAAGCATGGGAGGCCGCCTGGAATGCGGCGGCTCGCTGGGGGGAGGCCTCATCGCTGGAAGGAGCACCCGCAGGAGGAGCGCAGGAGACAGCCATCGTGGCTGCGGTCGATTGGCAGTTGTACTATTTTAGAAACAACGCCTGGACGAACCCGCTCTCCAGCGGATCGGAAGGCGCTAACGCCACCAGCACGAGGCCGGACGGCATTCGACTCATGATCACTCTGGCGCAAGGACAGGCCATGGCGGGGGCCCTGGAAGTTGACTGGGTACGACCCGATTTCGGGAGCATCCAATGAGGCGCTCGCTCCCACGGCCGTCTCAACATGCGCGGGGCGCGGCCCTGCTGACCGCCATGATCACGGTAGCGCTGGTGGCCACGCTGGCTGCGGCGGCGCTATGGCGTCAATGGCGTGGCGTGGAAGTGGAGTCGGCCGAACGAGCGCGCCTTCAGTCAACCTGGATTCTGAACGGCGCGCTGGACTGGGGGCGCTTGATCCTGGCGGGCGATGCGCGCAATTCAAGCGTCGATCATCTTGGAGAACCATGGGCAGTGCCCCTGGAAGAAGCGCGTCTGTCGACCTTTCTGGCTGGCGGAGAAAACAGCACCGAGGTGGAGCGAGAGGCCTTCCTGTCGGGGCAAGTCACCGACCTGCAATCACGCTTGAACGTGATGAACCTGTTGCTGGGGACAGAACAATCCGGCGAACAAGGCAACGGCAAGCAGCCCATTGACCGATTCCGTCGCCTTTTCGTGCTGCTGAACCTGCCTGAAGCTGAGCTGGAATCGCTCCAGCGTAACCTGGTCAGCGCTCAAGCGGCCATGCGCAACGCGAACAAGCAGGAAAGAGTCGACGCACCCCTGATGCCTCAGCGGTTCGAACAGTTGACCTGGCTGGGCGTGACACCCGCCACTTTGCAGGCATTGCGTCCCTATGCCACGCTGCTGCCGCTGCTAAACAATTCCCCCACGCCCGTCAACGTCAATACGGCCACTGCTCAAGTGATCTACGCGGCCGTGCCGGGTCTCGATCTGGCGGGTGCCGAGCGCATCGTGAGCGAGCGCGACAGAGCCTACTTCACCAGCACAGCGAAAGCCCTGCAAACCGTGCAGAGGAGCGACGCCACGCCTCTCACCAGCGACTGGATCAGCGTGACCACCAATTTTTTCGAGATCCGGGGCAGACTTCGGCTGGACGACTTGGCGCTCCAGGAAACCTCCGTCGTGCAGCGTATCAACACCGCGCCGCGACGACTTGTGCTCACCTTGTGGCGTCAGCGCACCGCCCTGACCACCCCGACGCCCTAAATCTAAACGCTTACGCCGAGTCTGGATCAATTGAAAACTTGGCGGTCTAGAATCGTCGGATCCTATGAGCATGCTTCTGATCGCCCTGCCCCCGGCCCTGCCGGCAGTTATGAATTCGCCACTTCGCGCGATGGACAGGATGTGGCCACTCACGGTAGCGCGGCGCCTGCACTCCTGCCTCCTGCGGGCCGAGGCGTGGAGGTGGTGGCAGTGGCACCGGCGGCGATGCTCTCATGGCAGCGCGTTCAACTACCCAAAGGCATAAGCGCGGGGTCCCCTCGCCTTCGCGCCACTTTGAGCGGCCTGCTTGAAGAACAACTGCTGGACGATGCCGAACACCTGCACTTTGCGCTCGAAGCCGGCGCCAGCGGTGGCAGCACTGCCTGGGTAGCCGTGTGCGATCGGGCCTGGATTACCGCACACATGCAGACCCTTGAGGCTGCCGGCCGGTTCGTGAACCGGATCGTGCCAGAACGCAGCCCGCGAATGGGGCCGCTGCATGTGCATGTCACCGGAGTGCCCGAAAGAGCCCAGATTCTGGCCACGGGTGGTGCCGTTCCGGGTGGCGTTCAGGTATTGCCGCTCGGACCAGGGACCCTGTCATTGTTGCCTGGCCCCGCAGACAACAACCAGCAAGATGCCACCGACACCACTGAACTGTTTGCAGAACCTGCTGTAGCGGCACTGGCCGAGCAATTCCTCGGGCGACAACCCCTCATTCAGCAAACTGCCGCCAGCTTGCTGGAGGCCAGCCGCTCAAGCTGGGATTTGGCTCAGTTTGAATTTTCGCGTGGCGGACGGGCCCGAGCTGCCAAGCGCGCCAGCGCGTTTTGGCGCGACCTGATGCACGCGCCCGCATGGCGGCCCGCACGCTGGGGCTTGGCCCTGCTGTTGCTGGCACAAGTGGCTGGCCTGAACTGGTGGGCCGGGGAAACGCGCGCCGATCTGGCGGCGCGGCGCGCCCGGATCAATGCTGCACTCCAGCAGACGTTTCCGCAAGTCAAAGTGGTTGTCAACGCACCCGTGCAAATGTCCCGAGAAGTCGCAGCTCTGCGCCAAGCCACCGGGGCACCATCGACTCGCGACCTGGAACCTATTTTGAGCGCTTTTGCCCTCGTGGCTCCAGACGGAACCTCGCCCTCGGCCATCGAATTTTCTTCGGGCGAGCTGCGCATGCGGGGAGTCAAAATGGCCGCCAGTGCGCTGTCAGAAGCCAATCAGCGACTGCGTCCGCTGGGCTACCAGCTACAGACCGAAACCGACGCCGTGGTTCTGCGGCAGGAAACCGCGCCATGAGTGCCCGCCCAGAATCTTCATCGCCCGCCCTCCAGGTAAGCCGCATGCTTGATGCCCAATGGGCACGCCTGGATGCCCGGGAGCGCTGGCTCGTAGGGGCTGCCACAGTGGTTGTGGTGCTGGCCTTGCTTTGGTCGGTGGCACTGGCTCCCGCCGTCCGCACCCTGCGTATGGCGGGCGAGCAACGGCAGGCACTGGAAGTGCAAGCCCAGCAAATGCAACGCCTGCAGGCCGAAGCAGAATCACTCAAGGCTCTACCCAAGTTGGGCCGCGAAGATGCGCTCCGCGCCCTGGAATCTGCTGTCAGGCAACGTCTGGGTGCAGGCGGCCAGCTGAACATCGTAGGAGACCGGGCCAACGTCGTATTGAAAGATGTTCCCGCCAGCGCATTGGCAGAATGCCTGGCGGAAGCCCGTGCCAATGCACGCGCCATACCGGTGGAGATGCGTCTGACACGAGCCCCAGGCGCGGCGCCCGGCACACCCGCGCGCTGGAACGGCACCATCTCATTGAGTCTTCCGAACCCATGAAGCGGGTTACGGGATTATCTATTTCCTCACATAAGCGCCCCCCATGGGGCTGGGCGCTTTCCGGAGCCCTGCTCGGGCTGCTGATCGTGCTTCTGGCTGCGGCGCCAGCGCGGTGGCTGGCCAGTGCTGTGGCGCGAGGTACCGCAGGCATGGTGCAGCTTCAGGATTCGCAAGGCAGCATGTGGTCAGGCTCCGCCCGTCTGGTACTCGCCGGTGGCGAAGGCAGCCAGGGCAGCACGGCACTGCCCGGTCGCGTGCATTGGCGCCTGGGGCCTTCCGGACTGGGCGCACGCGCCAGAGTCACAGCCGATTGCTGCACCCCCGGCACGCCACTCGATCTGCAGGTAGCACCGCGCTGGGGAGGGGTACGGCTGAAAATCGCCGACAGCCGCACACAGTGGCCCGCCAGCGTTCTCACGGGTCTGGGTACGCCGTGGAACACAGTTCAGCCGCAAGGAGAACTCACGATGTCTACGCAGGGGCTTTCAGTAGAATGGCTCGCTGGACGGACCACGATGGAGGGCGGCGTCGAGATCACGGCGCGTCACATGTCGTCGCGGCTGTCCACCCTGCAACCCATGGGAACCTACCGCATAAAACTCGCTGGTGGCGACACCCCCTTGCTTGATCTCACCACCGTGGAAGGCGCGTTGCGCCTCAGCGGACAAGGGCAATGGGTGGGTTCGCGTCTTCGGTTCACGGGTGAAGCCAGTGCAGCCGCAGGCATGGAGGCGCAACTGGCCAATCTGCTCAACATCCTTGGTCGCCGTCAGGGCGACAAGGCCATTATTTCGCTAGGTTAACGACTGCATGAGTGCCTTCAGCCCCAGCCGCCGGGTCACGCCCAGCCCCTTTGTCCGGCAAAGCTGGCCGACACACCGGATCGCCACGCTCGTCGTGGCCGCGTGCGCCAGCTACTTATCCGCCAGTGGCATTTCTTACGCACAGCCCACGCCCACCCAAGAAGGTGGGCGGCCAGCGAGAGGCGACAGCGTCACCCTGGATTTTGCCAACGCCGAGATCGACGCCGTAGCTCGAACCATGGCCACCATCAGCGGCCGCAACGTGGTGGTGGATCCGCGGGTCAAGGGCACCATGACGCTGACGTCCACCGTCCCGGTCAGTGCCTCTCAGGCTCTGCGCCTGTTCCAGACCCAGTTGCGAACCCAGGGCTTCGCCCTGATCGAAAACAACGGCATCTACCTGGTGGTGCCCGAAGCGGAAGCCAAGCTGCAGGGCGGCAGCGTATCTGCGGGCAGTAGCCCCTCGGGGGGCGGGCAGATCCAGACGCAGATATTTCGTCTGACCCACGAGAATGCGAACAATCTGGTGCCGGTGCTCCGTCCGTTGATCAGCCCCAACAACACCATCAACGTGAACCCCGGCACCAATTCACTGGTGATCACCGACTATGGCGACAACCTCCAGCGGCTGGCGCGAATCATCGCCGCGCTGGATATCTCCCAGGCCACGGGCGTGGAGGTGGTGCGACTAAAGCACGCGGTGGCCTCTGACCTTGCACCGCTGGTAGCGCGGCTGGTCGAATCGGGCGGCAGCGTTGGCGGTACGGCAACCAGCCCCACCCTGCCGGGGCAACCGAATCAAGCTGCGGCTCTGGCATCTGCCGGTGCGAGCGGAGCGGAGGGTGGCTACAGGACCACGCTGATCCCGGAACCGCGCAGCAATGCCATTGTGATCAGGGCGGGAAACCCCGCGCGACTGGCCCTGGCCAAGGCACTGATCGAGCAACTTGATCAACCCCCGGCCACCCGCGCCGACGGCTCCAGCGGAAATATCCACGTGGTGTACCTGAAAAATGCCGACGCCACGAAACTTGCCGTGACCCTGCGAGCCGCGCTGGCAGCGCTACCGGGGCAAAACACCACCGGGGGCGCGAGCGGTTCGTCCGGCACCATCGCCTCCAGCAGTGCGGCCATGAACACCGCCTTGAGCGGCAGCACCCCGAGCAGCGCCTCGGGCACCGGCGGCGGCAGTAACAGCAGCGGTCTGGCCAGTGGCCCCAGCATCAATGCACAGGCCAGCAACCAGCCTTCCACCGGCGGGCAGATTCAGGCCGACCCAGCCACCAATTCGCTCATCATCAGCGCGCCCGAGCCGGTATACCGCGAGTTGCGAGCCGTCATCGACAAACTGGATCAACGCCGCGCGCAGGTGTTTGTTGAAAGTCTGATCGCCGAGGTGCGTGCCGACAAAACCGCCGAACTGGGCATTCAGTGGCAGGGGTTGGTTGGCGGCGTTGGCCTGATAGGCACCAACTACCGCACACCCAGCGCAGGTGGCGGACGGGCTGGCACCAACATATTTGATTTCGCTGCGCAGTTCTATAACTACCGCAACACTCGGGACTGGAAGCCCTCGGTCGCCCCTAATGCAGGCCTCAACGTGATGCTCGGCTCGAACAGGCTGGGTATTCTGGCCAACTTGCTGCAGTCCAGTGGCGCCGGCAACGTGTTGTCTACGCCGACACTGCTGACTCTCGACAATGAAGAAGCCAAGATCATCGTAGGTCAGAACGTCCCCTTCGTGACCGGCAGCTACACCAACACCGGAAGCGGCAGCAGCAACACATCGGTGAACCCGTTCCAGACCTTTGAGCGCAAGGACGTGGGTATCACACTGAGGGTACGACCCCAGATCAGCGAAGACGGCACCATCAAAATGGTGATCTATCAGGAGGTGTCGGACGTGGTCGCGAGCACCAGCAGCAATGACAAAGGCCCGACCACCAACAAACGCGCCATCGAGTCCAGCGTGCTGGTCAATGACGGCTCGGTGGTGGTGCTGGGCGGCCTGCTGGAAGACAAGTTTTACCGCAACGAGGACAAAGTTCCCTTGCTGGGGGACGTCCCGGTGCTGGGCGAACTCTTCAAATCCCAGAGCCGCTCACTGGTCAAGACCAACCTCATGGTGTTCCTGCGCCCTGTAATTGTGCGCGACGCGTCGGCCACCGAAAACTACTCCCTCGATCGCTACGACTATATGCGCCGGGCCCAGGAGGGCAACCAGCCTCCGCCCAGTGTGGTGAATCACGCCAATCAGGCGCCTGTCATGCCCGCCGTGGTTCCGGTCAACCCGAATGCATGGTCGCGCCCGGCTCCTCCCCTCCGATGATCCCGCAGCCAGCCAGCGGCGAGAACCATTACATTGAGGGCAACGTGCCCGAACCCGAAGAACGCTACTGGAATTGAGCCAAGGCGCATGCGTTACCCCCTGCCCTATGCCTTCGCCCGCTCTTCAGGCCTGCTGCTGGAAGAAGACGGCCAGAGCCTGACCCTGTGGCACAACGGCAGCCCGAATGCCGCCGCCCTGAGCGAGGTGATGCGGCGCTTTTCCAACGCTGAGCTTCCCCTCACTCTGCAACTGGCGGACCCACACACGCTGGCGCAACGCATCAGCACGGCGTATTCCGACAACGAATCTAGCGCTGCCGCCGTGGTAAGCGAGGTCGAATCCGACGCCGATCTTTCGCGAATCATGCAGGAGTTGCCTGCGGTCGAGGATCTGCTCGAATCCGCTGACGATGCCCCCATCATCCGAATGCTGAACGCGTTGCTCACGCAAGCTGCACGCGATGGCGCCAGTGACATTCACATCGAAGCCTACGAACGTCACAGCGCGGTGCGCTTTCGAGTGGATGGAGCCTTGCGCGAAGTCGTGCGCCCCAATCGCGCGCTCCATGCGGCCCTGATCTCACGCCTCAAGATCATGGCTGACCTGGACATCGCCGAGAAGCGCCTCCCGCAAGACGGACGCATCAGCTTGCGGCTGGGCACGCGTGCAATCGACGTCCGCGTGTCCACCATTCCCAATGCGCACGGCGAGCGCGCGGTGCTGCGGTTGCTCGACAAATCGGAAAGCAAACTGACCCTGGAGTCGGTGGGCATGCTGGGCGATGTGCTGCAGAGGTTTGAGCGCCTGATCGCGCAGCCTCACGGCATCATTCTGGTGACGGGCCCGACCGGCAGCGGCAAAACCACCACCTTGTATGCCTCGTTGGCCCGGCTGGATGCCACGCGCAACAACATCATGACGGTGGAAGACCCGATTGAATACGACCTGCCCGGAGTAGGCCAGACCCAGGTCAACCCGAAGATCCAGCTTGATTTTGCCCGCGCATTGCGCGCCATCTTGCGACAGGATCCTGACATTGTGATGATTGGTGAGATTCGCGACTTCGAGACCGCGCAAATCGCCATTCAGGCTTCGCTCACGGGACACTTGGTGCTGGCCACGCTGCACACCAATGATGCTGCCAGCGCCATCACGCGCCTGACAGACATGGGCGTAGAACCGTTCCTGCTCTCCTCCTCCTTGCTCGGCGTTCTCGCGCAACGCCTGGTACGCAAGTATTGTGTGGCCTGCCACGGCGCCGGATGCGAAGCCTGCGGACAGACAGGCTACGCGGGCCGCACGGGCGTGTTCGAGCTACTGGTGGTGGAAGACCAGATTCGCGCACAGATCCACAACCAAGCCGCAGAGGCAGTGATTCGAGCCACCGCGCTGGCCAATGGCATGCAGCTGATGCGCGACGACGGGGACCGGCTGGTAGCCCGGGGAATCACGAGCAAGGAAGAAGTTTTGCGCGTGACGCGGGATTGAGGGCGTGTCGCAAAAGTATTTTTTGCTCAGAAGAACCTTTGCGACACCCTCATTGACCCCTGCCTGTTCGCGGTAAGAACTACTACCCCTGTTCATGCCCAGTCATGGGTTGAATGGGGTCAGCGCCGATCAGGGTGGCAAGGTCGAGTTCACGTATCAAGTTGGCAACACCGATGCCGAGTTGACTGGGCGTGAAGCGCCGGGATCGCGCAAGGTAGGTCACACTTCGCGCTCCCAACCCTTCGATACGAGCGCTCGTGAATTCTCCGCCCTGCCTGAGCAACTTGGCTTCGCCATGGCCCACCACGCTGAAGCCCATGCCTAATCGCATCAGGTCAACCACGGCCAGCCTGGTATCCACTTCAGCCACCACGTTGAATTCGATATTGATTCGTCTTCTGGTCAACTCGAGGTTGGCGCGAATCGAGTTGGCCATCGGCGGAAGAATCAGAGGGTATTTGGCAAGATCTTCAAAGGGTATGGATTCCGGCAACGAGAACTCATTTGTGCGCAGCCCAACGAGCACATAGTGCTCTTCAGTGAGTGGCTCGACGATCAGGTTGTCGGGGGCCTCGAGATTGAACAACACGGCCACTTCGACATGACCCAGGCTGAGCGCGGAGACTAGCGCGTGCGTCTTGCCCTCCACAATGGAAATCGAGGCATTCGGAAATCGCTCCCGAAATGCCTGAACCAGCAGGGGCGTCAGCACTCTGGAAAGACGATGCGCGAAGCCGACGGAAATCTTCCCGGTCAGATCGGTGCTCCCGCTGCTCATGGCTTGGCGGCCTCGCTCCACCGCCTCAAGAATGGCCTTGGCGTGCGGCAGAAAGCTTTCACCCGCAGGCGTCAACGCCACGCCACGACCAGTGCGCAGAAATAGCTTGGTGTTCAGATCCTCTTCGAGCAGGCGCATCTGCCGGCTCAAGGACGGCTGCGAGATATCAAGTGCCTGCTCGGCCTTGCTGAAGCCTCCCAGCTGAGCGATACACACGAAATGCTTCAGTTGGCTAAAGTCCATGTCCGCAACTATAGAAGGATCGAATAACCGATAGTGAATCGCGATTATGGATTTACCGGAGCAGTCTCTTTAGACTGCCCTTCATCCAGACGAGACACCAAGACACGGAATGCAGACGTTTACCCAACCTATCGCGTACGCACGCTCGGCATTCTGAATTCATGCGCAATTCTGACAGCCAAGCTAGAGAACCTCTGCAAAACCCATCGTGGTTGCCGAGTATGCGCTGGATTGACCTGGCGGGTTCGATCACGCGATATGAGTGGCGCGTCGGCACCGGGCGGCCGCTGGTGCTGGTGCACGAGATGGGCGGCACGCTCAACAGCTGGGATCGCATGCTGGGCCACCTGCATGCGCAACGGCCCATTTTAAGATATGACATGCGGGGCGCAGGTATCTCGGAAAAGCTCAGGGACGTACCCTACATTGAAGAGCTTGCCGATGATCTGGCGCTGCTGCTGGATGAACTGGATGTCCGCGAACCTGTAGACCTCGCCGGGTCGGCCATTGGTGCCGCGGTTGCGCTCATGTGCGCGAGCCGCCATGCGGCCAAAGTGTCCTCTGTCGTCGCGATGAGCCCCGTCACCGAAGTGGCCACAGCACGCAGACTTACGCTCATGGACGTGGCCGATCGGATGGAGCGAGACGGCCTGCGCTCCATGGTGGATGCACATCTCGGCATGAGCTACCCCGCGGAACACATCGACGACCCGCAGGTTTTCCAGGAGTTTCGCGCCCGCTGGATTGCCAATGACCCAGCAAGCTTCGCGCTTTACTACCGGATGCTGGCCGAACTGGACATCCGGCCTTCACTAAAGGCGGTCGAGTGTCCTGTGCTGGTGATCGGCGCGAAACTGGACGCACTGCGTCCTGTTCAGGCATCCCAAGGGGTCGCCGCAAAAATCCCGAATGCCCAATTCCTCGCATTGGACACGGGACATTTCATGCACGTTCAATCGCCCGCCGCGGTTGCCGAAGCACTAGAAGAATTTTTTTCCCTCCAGCAACGTGTCAAACCGATTTGACGCAACCTTCAACTTCAATAGTTCAATACAACGGAGTCAATCATGAGCGAACAATTTGTGCGTCTGGAAGTTTCGGATGGCGTCGGCCTTGTCACGCTGGACCGCAAACCCGTCAACGCGCTGAACCGCGAAATGCGCCGCCAGATCGTGGCCACCTTCGACGCCATCGCCGATCGCGAAGACATCCGCTGCGCCGTACTGACTGGCTCCGGAAACGTGTTCTGCGCTGGCGCTGACCTGAAGGATCGCCCAGACAGCACCACCCCTGGCGACTTCCTGGACCACAACCGAATCACACGCGAAACGGGCAACGCCATCCGCGAATGCTCCAAGCCCGTGATTGCTGCCATCAACGGCGTCGCTCTTGGCGCAGGACTGGGTCTGGCCGCGGCATGCGACATCCTCTACGCCTCCGAGAACGCCACAGTGGGCATGCCCGAAATCAACGTCGGACTGGCTGGTGGCGCTTCCATGCTGAAAACCCTGTTCGGCCGCTCCACATTGCGCCGCATGTTCTTCACCGGCCAACGCCTGACCGCACAAGAGTTGCTCAAGCGCAATGTGATCGAAGACGTGGTGTCTGAAAAAGACCTGCTGCCCGTGACGATGGCCCTGGCTCGCGAGATCGCGTCCAAGGCACCTCTGGCCACTATTTATGCCAAGCGCTCGGCCAACATGGTCGACGTGATGCCACAGCGCGACGCGTATCGTTTCGAGCAGGAGTTCACTGTAGCTCTGTCCAAGACCGAAGACGCCCGGGAAGCCCGCACCGCCTTCCTGGAAAAGCGCGCCCCCGTTTTCAAAGGACGTTGATCCCATGAGCGATCAGGCACAAGCAATTCCCGGCAGCGGACTGGACGCCTTCTTCAAAGCCAGGAGCGTGGCAGTGGTTGGCGCGTCGGACGACATCACCAAGATCGGTGGACGCCCGATCCAGCTGATGCTCAAGTATGGGTATGCGGGAGATATTTACCCCATCAACCCAAAGGGCGGAGTCATCCAGGGTCTACAGGCGTACGCCAGCATCCTCGACACCCCTTCGGCACCAGAGCTGGCCATTCTCGCAGTGCCCATGCAGGCCACTGTGCAGGCGATACGCGATTGCGGCAGCCGCGGCGTGCGCGGTGCAATCATCCTCTCGACAGGTTTTGCCGAAGCAGGGCCTGAAGGTGCAGCAGTCCAGGCAGAGATCGTGAGCATCGCCCACAGCCACGGAATGCGGCTGCTCGGGCCCAACTGCCTGGGTTCGGTGAGCGTTCCCGAGAAGCTCATTGGCTCGTTCTCCATCGCACTTGAGCAGAGTTTCCCTCCCGCTGGACATGTGGGCATCGTTTCGCAATCGGGGAACATCGGCAGCTTCACGATGCGGAACATGGCTGACCGCGGCCTCGGGGTGAGCCGCTTCATCGCCACTGGCAACGAAGCAGATGTCGACGTAGCGGACGGCATTGCGGCGTTAGTCCAAGATGCGGAGACGCACATCATTCTTTGCTGCATGGAAACGTGCCGTAACGCCGAACGCCTGACCGCGGCCCTGGACATGGCGCGCCAGCAGCGCAAACCGGTGATCGTGCTGAAAATCGGCGCCACCGAGCAAGGACAAGCAGCAGCGGTCTCCCATACCGGCGCCTTGATGGGCTCGGATGCCGTATTCGACGCTGTCTTCAACCGCTACGGCGTGCTGCGCGTGCACTCGTTCGAAGAATTGCTCGACATCGGCCACGCCGCTGTACTGCTGGGCGCGGACCGCCTGCCCCAGACCAATGCAGTTACCCTGGTAGCTGCATCAGGCGGTTTCGGCATCATGATGGCCGACGCCATGGCGCAAGCAGGCATGACCCTGCCGCAGCTGACCGATTCGACCAAAGCAGCCATTCGCGAGGCCGTGCCCACCGCCGGCACCAACAACCCCGTGGATGCCTCAGCCCAAATGTCGGCACGACCCGACATTCTGCTGAAAATGCTGACCGCGCTGCAAAACGACGCGAGCGGCAGCACCCTGGTGCTGATGCTGGCGCTGTCGCTTTTCAACCCCCGCCTGCGTGGCGTGTACCTTGACGCCCTCTCCAAGATCCGCGCCAGTCATCCAGACAGGCTGCTGGTCGTCATCAGCAAGGGGCCTCAAGACGCGGTGGCCGAACTCAACGCCCTGGGCATTCCAGTCTTCCCGAGCATTCCGGCAGCTGCCGACGGCCTGTCAGGCCTGGTCAAGATGGGCCGACTAGCTTCTCTGCCCGCCGCACCGACCTATCAAGGCCCGGTAGACGAGGTGGATGCTGCCGTATTCCGCAACGAATTCAATGCCAAGAAGGCATTGGCAGCGGCCGGCATCAGCGTGCCACGGGAAGAACTGGTGACCTCGGCGGAAGATGCCGTGCTCGGTGCGCACGCTGCGGGCTACCCCGTGGTTCTCAAGATTGTCTCGGAGGACATTCCCCACAAAACCGAAATCGGCGGCGTGGCGCTGAACCTTCAAGACGACGATGCCGTGCGTGAGGCTTACGACCGCCTCATGCACAACGCTGCCAAGCATGCACCCAACGCACGCCTCGATGGTGTGTTGGTGGCCCCCATGGTGCGCGGCGGCGTGGAGCTGATCGCAGGCGTTTCGCGAGATCCCGTGTTCGGCCCAGTGGTCATGGTAGGCCTGGGCGGCATCTACGCGGAGATCCTCAAGGACGTGGCTCTGCAGATTGCCCCCGTCTCGGAAGAAGAAGCACTTGGCATGATCCGCAGCCTGAAGATGTTCCCCCTGCTCGATGGCGCGCGTGGCCAGGCCAAGAGCGACTTGGCAGCAGCAGCTCGCACGGTCGCCCGGCTCTCTGAGTTTGCGTGCCGCCATGCAGACAGCGTGGCCGAGATCGACCTGAACCCGATTCTGGTCAAGCCCCAAGGCGAAGGCGTCCTGGTCCTGGACGCCCTGATGGTACCCACGTCGCGAACTCACTCCGGTCGCAACTCCGGGCATTGAACTCCTCCTATCCGACCTCTCACATGCAACAGGAACAACATCCGGCTCTGGCAGCCGCTGCAGCAGGCCCGTCAGCCTATCGCGCTTATGCGCGCCAATGGCTAGGCGAGAATCTGCCCCAGCACATGCGTGCCGACAGCCTTGAATACCGCACCCCGACGCTGGACGAGTGCCGCGACTGGGAAGCATCCATCTATGAAGCTGGCCTGGCCGGCATGACATGGCCCAAAGCCTACGGCGGACTGGGCCTGACACTTCGCGAGCACCTGGTCGTCAACAAGGAAATTGGCGCGCTGGCCATGCCCGAGAGCGTCAGCTCCATCGGCAAGGAACTCGCGGGCCCGATCATCCAGACTGTCGGCACCGAGGAGCAAAAGCAGCAATTCCTTCCGCGCATACTGGCCATGAAGGACTACTGGTGCCAAGGCTTCTCCGAGCCTGACGCCGGCTCCGACCTCGCTCGACTGCGCACCAAAGCTGTGCAGGAAGGCGACTCATGGCGAATCAACGGCCAGAAAATCTGGACCAGCGGCGCCGCCAAGGCTCACTACTGCCTGCTGCTCACGCGCACCGGAACGGTGGAAGACAAGCACCGCGGACTTCTGATGTTCGCCGTGCCCATGGACACCCCTGGCATCCGCGTAGTTCCGATCAAATCGATTGACGGCAAGGAATCGTTTGCTGAAGTCTTCTTCGACAACGTGGTCGTGCCCGACAGCGCACGTCTTGGCGCCCCTGACGAAGGCTGGAACGCCGCCATTCGCGTGCTTTCCATCGAACGGGCCACCAACCGCATGTATCGCGCCTGGCGTTTTGAGTGCGAGCTGCGCCAGCTGATTGCCGCCTGCAAGTCAGACCCTGAGCTATCCAAGCTGCTGAATGACGGCCACTACCAGCGCCGCATCGGCGAAGTGGTGGGCGAGATCAGCGTGCTCAAGGGCCTGGTCGAGCGCACCGTGAACCAGATGATGGATGGCGAGCAAGTGGGTGCACGCGGCTCCTTGATCAAGCTGCATTGGTCTGAGTGCCACCAGGCTTTCGAGAGCCTCGCGCTTTCCCTGGTCTCGCACGTGACTCCCCGCTCCAGTGCATTGGCTCAGCGCGCCCGCAAGGCGTTCACCACCGCCTATTTTTATGCACGTGCTGAAACGATCTACGCCGGCGCAAGCGAGGTGCAGCTGGACATCATTTCCCAGCGCATCATGGACTTGCCGAAATGAAGCGCCTTTCGACTCTCGTGATTCTTGCGCTATAGACAGCGCCCCTCACCTGGATGAGTAACGGATATGACAGATATTGACCTTAAACCGGAAGAGTTCGCCGAAGCCGCGACGGATGTGATCGCCGCCGCGCAATCGGGCGACTTCAGAAGCGCTGCGCAAGTCCTGGCCGACGCCGGCTTGTGCGGCGTATGCGCCTCCGAAGAGGCTGGCGGGCTGGCATTGGGGATCGAGTTCGCGCTGCCCATCGTGGCGGAAGCGGGAAGGCAACGTTTGCAGTGGCCCCTGCTGGAAACCATTCTGGTGGCCAAGGCACTGGGTTCGTCCCCACTGGCGGCCGAGCTTTGCAGCGGCGCACGCGTGGCAACCTGGGCATTGCAAGGCAACCTGGCAGAGCAGTTCGCAGGCCACGCCCGACACGCCACACTGAGCGACTGGGTGCTCGTGTCAGGCAACGGCGGTGGAGCAGTGCTGCTGGATCTGGCTTCGGTCACGGTCACGCCTGACGGCGCGCTGGACCCCGAGTTTCCGCAGACCTGGCTGTCACTCGAAGGCGCCAAAATTCTGGCCGAGATAGACGCTGACACGTTCTCGGCGTTGAAGCGCGATCTACAAATCTTGATCGCCAGCTTGGTCAATGGTGCCGCAGAAAGCGCCCTCAGCGCGACGGCCAGCTATATGTCCACCCGCGTGCAATTTGGCCGCCCCCTGTCGGCCAAGCAGGCCGTTCGCCACAACCTGGCGCGCATGCGCCTCGTGCAAGAAACCTCCAATGCGGGAATTCTTCGCCTGCTGCAGAACGACGAGTACGACGCCGTGCGCGACGCGCAACCTGTGCTGGTCAATGCGCTGTCTAGTTCAGCGTTCGTGCTGGAAAAAGCCATTCAGTTGCATGGCGGCATGGGTTTCACATGGGAGCTGCCCCTGCACTACTCCCTGCGTGAGATTCGCAAACTCGACGCTGCTTTTGGTTCAGGCGAACTTGCCAGCGAAGTCGGCCGGGAATTCATTCAGTCTGTATGACACAAGGAACCCAAATGCATCAAGATCTGCTCGGGCGCGTAGCCCTTATCACTGGCGCTGGCGCCGGCATCGGACGTGAAACCGCCTTTCAACTGGCGGCTCGCGGCGCAATCGTCTGCGTGAACGACATCAAGGAAGAGTTCGTCACACCCGTGGTCGAAGCAATCCAGTCAAAGGGCGGCCAGGCTTTCGGCATCCCCATGAACGTTGCCAGCCGTGAAGGCATACGTGAGGCCATTCGCCGGGCGCACGAGCATGGCAAGCGCTTTGACATTCTGGTCAATAACGCAGCGTGGGTGCGCTACCAGGCCATCCCGGACATCATGCCGGAAACCCTGGACCGCATGCTGGACATTGGATTCAAGTCCGTGATCTGGAGCCTCCAGGAAGCCGTCGCCGTTATGGACCCCGAGCGAGGTGGATCCATCGTGAATGTGGCGTCCGTCGCCGCCCTTCGTTCCGCGCCCAATTCCGTGGTGTATTCCGGCATCAAGTCCGGGATTCTCGGCATCACCCGCGCCGCTGCGGCAGAACTGGGTGAACGCAAGATCCGCGTGAATGCCGTGTGCCCCTCTGCCGTACCCACCGAGGGGACGCAGCGCAACCGCAATGCAGAGCGCGATGCCAACCGGATCGCACGCACGCCGCTCGGTCGGCTCGGCACGGTCGAAGACATTGCCCGCTGCATCTGCTTCCTGGCGAGCGACGATTCTGGCTTCATGACAGCGCAGGCCTTGACGGTGGATGGCGGTGTCACACTGACGAATATCTGAGTACCCCCTGAGGCGCTTACGCGCCTTCCCCCTCACTCTTCGGGAGGGGGACAACGCCAGAGGCCGGCGCAGGTCCGTCCTCGGCGTTCACCGCAAAGCCCCTGAGCCACACTCGACGCCCGTGCCGAGTGGCGGAGAAGGCATACCCCAGTGCTCGGCTCAGGGAATTTTTACGTGAACTGAATTCAATTCGTTCTTCTTAGCCGGGCCACTTTCAAAGTCTGGGTGGCCCTTTGTTCTTCCTTGATTATTAAGAGTTCTGTATGAACATCAAGAAACTGCTTATTGGTTCTTCCTGCGTGCTCGCAGCCTTCGCCGTACAGGCTCAAGGATTTCCGGAGCGGACAGTCAATCTTTCCGTACCTTATGGGCCGGGTGGCTCGACGGACGGTATTTCCCGCAAGTTTGCCAAGCTGCTTGAAGACGAGCTAAAGCAGCCCGTCGTGGTTCTCAACCAGCCTGGCGCCTCCGGAACTTTGCAACTAGGCAATCTCTCAAGAGCCAAGCCCGATGGCTACACGATCGGCTTCTACTCTTACAGTGCGGTCACTTTCACATCACAACTGATGAAAGTGCCCTACAAGAAGGACGATTTTGATCTGCTCGGCGGGGTCGCTGAGTTCAGCTATGGCATCGTGACCTACCCCGATTCGCCGATTAACAGCATCAAAGATCTCGTCGCCCAGTCAAAAACATCGAAGGGTGTGTTCTACGGTGTGACCGGAGCCCCCAACAACTTCCCGTTCCTACAGCTACAAAAGCTGACCGGCGGGCAGTTCGACCAAGTGACCTACAAATCATCTGCGGAGTCCATCAACGCCGTGATGAGTAAACAGGTGGATGTCGCGCTGCAAGGCCCATCAGAATACGCGGAGCTCGTGCGGGCAGGCAAGCTCAAGTTCATTTCATCGGCCAGCGACTTCCGCCTGCCCTGGTTCCCCAACACCCCGACCATCAAGGAACAGGGCTATGACATTGGCATCAGGGGCATCATCGGCATCGCTGCGCCCAAAGGCCTGCCGAAAGATGTCAAGGCCAAGCTGGAAGCGGCCGTGCACAAAGTGGCGTCCAGCAAGGAATACAACGACTTCCTAGTCAATCAGTATGGCATCAAGGGTTACCCCGCCAGCGCCACTGAGTTCTCCAAGCTGATCGACAACGGCTTTTCCGTCATGCGCAACATGATCGACACTTACAACATCAAAATGTGATCCCTTGGCGGGCACTGAGCCCGTCAGATCAGACCCCGGCAATTTGCCCCTTAAGGGCTGACACGGGGTTCCTGACTTAGGAGGAGTAACAAGCTTCGTAGCTCCTCCAACAAATTAGGCCCAGCCGCCCACGCGAAACCGCGGTGCCACCCAACTGACCTGTTGGCCTCTTGCACCAAGAAAATCCCCAATAACCATGAATTCACTGTGGGCAGAACAGCATGCAACTTCTTCATCGCTTAAAGATATACATAAAATGTCTCTTATAGCAGCGATGGAGCCATGGCATGGCAAACCCCACATTGAGTCACCATTCACCCTCAGGACTTGCAAGCGCGACAACCCTGGAGCAGGCACTGACCTCGCCGTACAAACACGGTTTCAGCACCGACATTGAATCGGATACATTGCCACCGGGTTTAAACGAAGACACCATCCGGGCCATTTCGCGGAAGAAACGTGAACCTGCTTTTTTGCTGAAGTGGCGCCTTGCCGCGCTGGAGCGTTGGCGCAGCATGCCATTACCCGAATGGGCGCACCTGCGCATGGCCCCCTTGGATTTTCAGGCTCTGTCGTATTACTCGGCGCCCAAGTCTCTCAAGGATGGCCCCAAAAGTCTTGCTGAAGTCGATCCCAAGCTGCTGGAGACCTACGAAAAACTCAATGTTCCGCTGCATGAGCGCGCGCGTCTGGCAGGGGTGGCAGTGGATGCGGTGTTCGACTCGGTCTCCGTAGGCACCACCTTTCGTGAACAGTTGGCCGACGTCGGCGTCGTGTTCTGCTCCTTCTCGCATGCGGTTGAGCATCACCCGGAGTTAATTGAGCGCTACCTGGGAAGCGTGGTGCCACCTGGAGACAATTTCTACGCTGCTCTCAACTCAGCGGTGTTCTCGGACGGCTCTTTCGTCTACATACCGGAAGGCGTGAAGTGCCCGATGGAGTTGTCGTCGTACTTTCGCATCAACGCGCGCAACACCGGGCAGTTCGAGCGCACGCTCATCATTGCCGAAGCGGGTAGCGAAGTCAGCTATCTGGAGGGTTGCACCGCGCCGCAGCGCGACGAGCACCAGCTGCATGCTGCCGTGGTCGAACTGGTGGCGCACGACGACGCCTTCATCAAATACTCCACAGTGCAGAACTGGTATCCCGGAGATGCAAAAGGACGTGGAGGCATCTACAACTTTGTCACCAAACGCGGCCTGGCAGCAGGCAAGCGCTCGCGTATCGCCTGGACACAGATCGAGACCGGCTCGGCCATTACCTGGAAGTACCCCAGCGTGGTGCTGAGAGGCGACGATTCCAGCGGCGAGTTCCACTCCATCGCCGTCTCCAATCACTTCCAACAAGCCGACACCGGCACCAAGATGATCCACCTGGGCGAGCGAACCAAAAGCCGCATCGTCTCCAAGGGCATCAGCGCAGGGCGTGCGCACCAAAGCTACCGCGGGCTGGTACGCATCAACGGCGGTGCGGCGCAGGCACGCAACCACACGCAGTGCGACTCCCTGCTCATCGGGCCTGATTGCCGCGCGCACACCTACCCCTACATCGACAGTGCGCGGGGCGATGCAGTGGTCGAGCACGAAGCCACCACCACGCGCATCTCGGAAGAGCGCCTGTTTTACTGCCAGCAACGCGGCATCGATCCGCAGGAAGCCACCGCCCTCATCGTGGGGGGCTTCTGTCAGGCCGTGCTGGAAGAGCTGCCCATGGAGTTTGCCTTGGAAGCGAAGGCGCTGCTGGCGGTGTCCCTGGAAGGCGCCGTAGGTTGAACTTGGAACCGTTTCCAGGCTGAAACAACTGAAAGCCGGCATGACGCCTGAAGCAGGCTCAGCTGAACTCCGATCAAGCGCGCGGTGTTAGCAAATTTATCAAAGGAGTGTGTCATGACATCCCCAACCACCCTGCCAGGAGCCGGTCAGACTTGGAGAGCCGAAAGCAAAAATGGGTCCCAGCTAGGACAGCTTTTGCAGGATTCGCCGGCCCATAGCCAAGCCATGGGTCAAGAAGACTGTGAAAAATGGACCGCTGCGGCTCATTTGCAGCCGGCGATTTCCAAGCCCGACAGGCTCCTGGAGGTGCGCGATCTGCGTGTTGACGTGGGCGAGCGAACAGTGCTTCGCTCAGTCCACCTGGATGTCCCCGCGGGCGCCGTCGTCGTACTGATGGGCGCCAACGGCAGCGGCAAAAGCACGCTGGGTATGGCGCTGGCCGGGCACCCCGCCTATCGTGTCAGGTCCGGACAAGCACTTCTTGGTCGCACCGATTTATTAAGCCTACCCGCTCACGAGCGAGCTCGCCTGGGACTTTTTGTTTCGTTCCAGGCGCCACCCGATGTACCAGGCGTGAAGAACAACTTGTTCATCCGCACGGCGCTCAACGCTCAGCGTCAGGCTAACGGGCAACTGCCGCAAGACGCCTTCGATTTCCTGGCAGACGCCCGGGCCACAGCCGAGAGGCTGGGCTTGCCCGAGTCGATTCTGGGGCGCCCCGTCAACGAAGGTTTCTCCGGAGGCGAGCGCAAGCGCAACGAACTGATGCAATTGGCGTTACTACAACCGCGTCTGGCAATACTCGACGAAATTGACTCCGGAATGGATGTCGACGGCGTCCGTGCCCTGGTGGCCCAGGTGCAGAACCTGCGCGCACAAGGCACCGGCTTCATTGTGATTTCGCACTATCTGCAGCTCATTGAGCAGTTGCAGCCCGACACTGTGTTACGCCTGGATCAGGGGTGCATCTCCCAGCGGGGCAACGCAGAACTGGCACGCCAGATAGCCCGCACCGGTTTTTCCCCTGCGGTCGCCGCGCAATCCAAGTCTTTTTCGGCAAAACGCACTGTGGAGACATGAGTCATGGATCACGCACAAGCCGATAGACTAGCTGCCCGCCGCCACCTGCAAACCAGGGGCTGGATTCCACCGCGCAGCGAACACTTTCGCCACCTCCCGCCACCGGCCCTGGCCGCTTGGCTGGGGGCCGGAGCCGATGCACCTGTGTGCGAAGCACCCACGCTCTCGGGCGCCGGCTGGCTAATGCAGCCGGTGGGCACGTCCCCAGCAGCGGGGCTGGAAGCTCGCTGGCTGGATGCTCTCGACCCACCCCAACGCAAAGCCCTGTTCTCAGGCTTGCCCTCTTCCACCCAAGATGACGCCGCCCCCTTTGCATGGGCTCACTTGGCACTGTGCCGCCAGGGGCTGCGCCTGCGCCTTCACACCCCGCCGGGAAAGGCGCCGCAAGATTGCGAAGTAATCTGGCTGCATCTGCGCCACCAACCGCGCGAGACAGTAGAGGCTCCAATGCTGGTGGTGGAGCTGGATGCGGGTGTGCGCTGCGTCCTGTTCGAGACCCACGAGCGTCACCCCGACGCCTGCGGCCACCATCTGACCCAGAACCTGCATACCCACCTTCACTTGGCAGCCGGGGCTGAGTTGCAGCATCTGCGCATAGCCATGCCGCAGCCGCATGACCTTATCGCGCAGCACGTGCATACCAGGCTTGATCAGGATGCAAGCTACACCCAGGTCCTGGTGGCCACCGGCAGCGCCTATCACCTCCAGCGAACCACACTCGAACTGAATGCCCACAGCGCCAAGGCGCGAACGGCCGCGCTGCTGTTGCCGGCTGGGCAGGCCGTGGAGCAACAAGTCCACTCGCGCCTGGAGGCAGCCCATACGGCCGCGCACACAGAGGTGCTGGCCCTGGCCAGCGGCCATGAACGCGTGGTCGCCAACGCTCACAGCCGCATCGCCCCTGGCGCCCGCGACGCGCAAGTGCGCCAGCGCCTGGCAGGCGTGGCCCTGGACGGCCATCCGCGCATGGTGCTGCGCCCGCACCTGGAAATCATGCACGATCAGGTACAGGCGGCCCACGGCGCAACTTGGGGTCACCTTTCCGAGGACGCCTTGTTCTATGCCCGCCAGCGCGGTTTGGACGACACACAGGCCCGCGCCCTCATTACCGAGGGCATGGCCCACGCAGTGCTAGAGCGAGCGCTGGAAGACGCGCCGGGCAATCACGCACTGGAACAGTGGCTGGCAAGCGGAGTGCTGTCACAGGCGCTGGCGCGTCAGCTACGCCAGTTGCCCCAGGAGACCCGCGATGAACTTTGAATCACACTCGCAATTGGCGCGCAACTCTTCCCCAGGTGCGAGCCAGACCTGGATTGCCGAGCTCGAAAATAAACCCGAGCAAGTGCATCTTTTGCAGGATTCGCAGGCCCATAGCCCAGCTTTGGGCCAAGAGGGCTTCGGAAGAATGACCGCAGCGTCTCATTTGCAACCGGCGATCTCCGCTTCTGATGGGCGCCTTGTGCCTGGCACCGACGCCCTGCGGGCGCAGTTCCCGCTGTTACAGCAATCGATCCACGGAGCCTCGCTGGCTTACCTGGACAACGCTGCCACTACTGCGATGCCCCTTGATGTAATCAACGCACTGCGATATTTTGAAACTCAACACCGCGCCAACATACACCGCGGCGTGCACAGCTTGAGCCAAAGCGCTACGGATGACTTCGAGCAAGCTCGCACCACGCTCAAGGAGTTTGTCGGCGCCAGCTCAGAACACGAACTGGTCTTTACCTCTGGCACCACCGAGTCGCTGAACCTTGTGGCGCAGGGCTTGTGGGCCGCAAAGCCAGAGGGTGCCTGGTTGCAACCGGGCGACGAAATCATTGTGAGTGGCCTGGAGCACCACGCCAATCTCCTGCCCTGGCAACAGGCCGCACGGATGAGTGGCGCCGTGTTGCGCGTTTTGCTTCCAGACGCACAAGGCCGCATCCACACAGCCTCGCTCGAACGCCTGCTTTCCCTGCGAACCCGTGTGTTCGCTCTGACCGCCAGCGCGAACGCCACAGGCGAGCGCCCACCATATGAGGCGCTGCTGAACCTAGCCTCGCAAGCCGGTGCCATGACCGTATTGGACGCCGCACAGGCAGCCGGTCACGCCATGCCCGTGCTAGCGCGCATCAACTGCGACTTTCTGGCCTTCTCCGGGCACAAGATGCATGGCCCCATGGGCATTGGCGTGCTGGCAGGACGCCGCAGCGCACTGGAGCGCCTGACGCCCTTGCGCCTGGGCGGAGACATGGTTACGGAGGTTCGCTGGGACGCCGCAGAATATGCTGAGCTGCCGTCTCGATTGGAAGGCGGCACGCCCAATGTGGCTGGTGCAGTAGGCTTGGCCGCAGCGGCGCGGTTCATTTCGCGTGTGGGCCGCCGCGCCATCGCCGAACACGTGCATGGCCTGCGCGCGCAAGCGTTGCGGGGTCTTTCTTGCCTGCCCGATGTCACCGTGCTGGCGCCCCACGCCGCGCAATCGGCGCTGGTGTCCTTCGTGGTCCGGCATGTTCATCCGCACGACATCGGCACCCTGCTCGATGAGCAGGGCATTGCCGTGCGCACCGGCCACCACTGCGCTCAGCCACTCATGGACCACCTGGGCCTGGGTCCCAGCACGCGAGCCTCTTTCGCGCTGTACAACACCCCCGAGGAGGTGGATCGCATGATCAGGGGCGTATCGCTGGCTTTGGAGAAGATGCGATGAACAACGTCGAATCCGATCTATATCAGGATCTGGTGCTCGAACACAAGCGCACCCCGCGCAACTTCGGCCACTTGACGCACCCCACCCACCATGCACAAGGCACCAACCCGCAGTGCGGTGATCAGGTCTCGGTGGAATTGCAGGTGCAAGATGGAACCGTGCAGGACATACGGTTCAGCGGCCAGGGGTGCGCCATTTGCATGGCGTCCAGCTCCATGATGACCGAGGCGGTCAAAGGCCGTGATCTGAATGCGGTACGGAACCTGCAGCAACACTTTCGCGCCGTGCTCACCGGCGAACAAACGCCTGACGAAGCCAGGCTGGGAAAGCTCATGAGCTTGGCTGGTGTGCGCCGCTACCCCAGCCGCATCAAATGCGCGCTCCTGGGTTGGCACGCGCTGATGCACGCCATCGCAGAGCATACGGCATCTGCCAACACCCCCGTACGGTAATCGAAAGATCCAGCCATGAACCTCCGTTCTCGTGAAGACGTGCTGGTGCGCCGCACGGTGGTGGTTGAAGCCATCCCCAGCGGAGTGCCCATTGAATTGCATTCCGGACAACTGGCGCAGATCACACAGGCACTGGGCGGCTCGTTCACGCTGCTCGTCGAGGGCCAACTCATGCGACTCAAAGGAGTAGACGCAGACGCCATCGGCAAGACCGTTCCGCCGCCCCTGCAAGTGCCCACCGAAGTGCATGATGACGAGCTGGAACCCCTCCTCTGGCAAGCGCTGCGTACCTGCTATGACCCCGAGATTCCGGTCAACATCGTGGACTTGGGGCTGGTGTACCGCTGCGCGCTCGAACCCATGAACGAAGGAGACAAATTGCGCGTGGTGATCGACATGACCCTCACAGCCCCCGGATGCGGCATGGGTGAGTCGATGACCGACGATGTGTGCGACAAGGTGCTCGCCTTGCCCAGGGTGGGCGAAATCACTCTGAATCTGGTGTTCGACCCTCCCTGGACGCGCGAAATGATGTCCGAGGCAGCACAGCTGGCACTAGGTTTATGACCCCGCGGATAACCAGTTCGTTATCAAAAAGCTCAATAGAGAATCCGGCAGCGGATGGTGCCCGGCACTCTGCGCAACTCCTCTAACGCAGACTCGCTTGCGGTGCTGTCTACGTCGATCACCACGTAGCCCAGATCTTCAAAGGTGCTGAGGTACTGGGCAGCGATATTGATTCCGGCCGCCGACAGGCGCTCGTTGACATGCGCCAGCACGCCGGGCATGTTGTGGTGAATGTGCAGCAGGCGGCTGCGGCCGGTATGCTCGGGCAGCGCCACCTCCGGAAAATTGACCGCTGAAGTGGTGGATCCGTTGTTTCCGTAGCGAACCAGCTTGGCCGCCACCTCAGAGCCGATGTTGACCTGGGCCTCTGAGGTGGAGCCACCAATGTGAGGGGTCAAAATCACGTTGTCAAAGCGTGTCAGCGGCGAGGCAAACACCGCGTCGTTGCCCTGCGGCTCCACCGGAAAAACATCGATGGCGGCGCCGCGAAGATGGCTGCTCTCGATGGCCTCGCTCAGCGCGTCGAGGTCGACCACCGTTCCGCGCGATGCATTTATCAGGTGGCTTCCCGACTTCATGATCGACAACTCCCTGGCGCCGATCAACAGGTGGGTTTGCGGTGTCTCAGGCACATGCAGGCTCACGACATCCGAGGTGGCCAGCAGTTCCTCCAGGCTGGCGACCTCGCGCGCATTGCCCAATGCCAGCTTGGCCTCTATGTCGTGAAACACCACGCGCATGCCCAGTTGTTCAGCCAATACGCCAATCTGTGTGCCAATATGGCCGTATCCAATGATGCCCAGCGTCTTGCCACGCACCTCATAGGAATGGGCAGCACTCTTCACCCAGCCTCCCCGGTGCAGGACAGCGTTTTTCTCCGGAATGCCGCGCATCAGCATAATGATTTCTGCCAGCACCAGTTCTGCCACACTGCGCGTGTTGGAGAACGGCGCATTGAACACCGCAATGCCCAGACGCATGGCAGCCTTCAGGTCCACCTGGTTGGTGCCAATGCAAAAGCACCCGATGGCGGTGAGTTGTGATGCACGCTCCAGCACTTCAGCCGTGAGCTGGGTGCGTGAGCGAATTCCTATGAAGTGCGCACCGTCCAGTGCTGCCAGCAAGTCATTGCCAGCCAATGCTTTGGCGTGCGTTTCGATGCGCGTGTAACCGCCCTGCTTCAACACATCGACAGCAGAGGGGTGGATACCTTCGAGCAAAACGACCTTGGTTTCGGCTCTTTGGCGGTGCAGATCATTGACAGACAGAATCATTATCGAAGCTCTCAGGAAGGCAGATGAAAATGTGGGAGTGGATCTTTCACGCTGGAAACGGATCCAGGTTCAACCGCGGGCCAGGCGAATGTGTCGACGCCTGTCGCCAGAGGACGGCGCCGGCAATGCATCTGCGCCGCCTTCCTCCGACGGCGCCAGCAAATCGGCCAAGGTGTAGCCGTACAGGTACTGCATCAGGCTTTGCAGCGCCCCGCTCATGATGCCCGTGAGTTTGCAATGACCCATCAAATTGCAGTTAGTGTCGCCAGTCAGGCAGTCCACCAGGTAGAAATCTGGCTCGATGCTACGCACAACGGAGCCGAGATTGATATCCTTGGGAGCCGCCGCCAGACACATGCCGCCGCCTTTGCCCCTGATCGTTTTCAACCAACCCTGCAGGCTCAGCCGGTGAGTAACTTTCATCAGGTGGGCCTCAGAGATTCCGTAGGCTTGCGCCACCTCGGCAATGGTGCACAGGCGCTCGGGCCTTTGCGCGACGTACATCAAGAGACGCATCGCGTAGTCGGTCATGGTGGTCAGGCGCATATTGGCTTTCGCTGGAACGGAAGGTTGTCAGGCTGCTGGCCGCGGGAACAGGCCTAAAAGATGCATTACACACTCATCTTAATATACAGGAATCGATGAGTTTGTAACCTGAATGGATTTCAATCCCCTGCCGTGAGCAAACCCATTCCGACCTCGACTCGGTTGACTTCTGCTGAAGGCAACCTATCTGTTCGGTGGATGGCGTCGCGCAGCCGTACCGCTGCGCTGAGTAATTCAAGGGCTCGGTGTCAAGGGCTCGGTGTCAAGGGCTCGGCGTCGCCGCCCTTGGAATGCCTACAAGAAACCTCAGGCTCCCCATCAGAACGGCAGCTTGCCTCCGCCCGGCCCGCCCATGCCCGGCGGCAAGCCACCGCCACCCATCATGCCCTTCATGCCTCCGAGGCGGCGCATCATCTTCATCAGGCCACCGCCCTTCATCTGCTTCATCATGCCTTGCATCTGCTCGAACTCCTTGAGCAGACGGTTGACTTCCTGCACCTGCACGCCAGCGCCCGTGGCAATGCGGCGCTTGCGGCTGGCCTTCAGAAGCTCGGGTTTGCGGCGCTCCTGCGCCGTCATGCTGTTGATGATGCCTTCTTTGCGACGGATGTCCTTCTCAGCACGGTTCAAGTCGGCGTCGGTGGCCTTGGCGGTCATCTGAGTGGGTAGCTTCTCCATCAGACTGCCGAGGCCGCCCATCTGTTTCATCTGCTGAAGCTGGCCCAGGAAATCCTGCAAATCAAAACCGCTACCACTCTTGACCTTCTCGGCCAGCTTGCGGGCTGCTTCAATATCGACCCCCGTGGTGACCTGCTCGACCAGTGCCACGATGTCGCCCATGCCCAGAATGCGGCCGGCGTGCCGCTCGGCGTCGAACACTTCCAGGCCGTCGATCTTTTCCGAGACGCCGGCAAACTTGATCGGCGCGCCAGTAATCTGCCGCACCGACAGCGCGGCACCGCCACGCGAGTCGCCATCCATCTTGGTGAGCACAATGCCAGTCAGAGGCAGCGCGTCCTTGAAGGCTTTTGCGGTATTGGCCGCGTCCTGACCCTGCATGGCGTCGACCACGAACAGAGTTTCGACAGGATTCAGTGCGCCGTGCAACGCCTTGATCTCCTGCATCAGCGCTTCGTCAATCGCGAGACGGCCGGCAGTATCGACCAGCAGCACGTCATAAAAATGCCGCCGCGCATGATCAAGCGCTGAACGAGCGATGTCCAGCGGCTTCTGATCAGCCGATGAAGGGAACCAGTCGGCGCCAGCCTGCTGCGTCACGGTCTTCAACTGTTCGATGGCGGCAGGCCGGTAAACGTCGCCTGACACCGTCAGCACCTTTTTCTTGCGCTTCTGGATCAGATGACGCGCCAGCTTGGCCGTGGTGGTGGTTTTACCGGCCCCCTGCAGGCCCGCCATCAGGATCACAGCTGGAGGCTGCGCTGCCAGGTCAAGATCGGCCACGCCCTCGCCCATGGTGGCTGCCAACTCGCGGTTGACTATGCCCACCAGTGCCTGACCCGGCTTCAGACTGCCCAGGACCTCCTGGCCCATGGCCTTGTCTTTGACACGGGCGATGAAATCGCGCACCACAGGCAGAGCGACGTCGGCTTCAAGCAAAGCCATACGCACCTCACGCAACATGTCGGTTACGTTGCCTTCGGTGATGCGGGCCTGGCCAGATATCTTCTTGACCAGGCTGGAAAGTTTGTCGGTAAGGGCGGTAGCCATGGAGCGGAGTCACGCGCGGCAGCAATCGCGTGCAAAAAGCCGGAAGACGGAGAGCGACCCATCCCCGCTATTCGGGGCCTGAGCCAGTAAACTGTACCCATGATTTTAGCCAGCGCTTCTCCAGTCGGTATTTTGCTCGGTGCAGCGGCTGCATTGGCCTATGCAGTGCCGGCCTTGGCTGCCCGCTCCCTCGGAACCGTGAGTGCGCGGCGCGTATTGCTGCTGGCGTGGTGCCTGCACGGGGTGCAACTAGCCTGGAGTCTGCTGGGAGGGGCTCCCCGCTTTGGCTTCGCGCCCGCGCTGTCGGTCACAGTGTGGCTGGTATTGACGGCATATGTGGTGGAAAGCCAACTCTATCCTCAGCTTCGCGCACGCTGGGCGCTGGCTGGGTTTGGATCAGTGGCCATCGTGCTGGCACTGTTATTCCCCGGTGCGCAGTTGCCGGCCACCTCATCGCCATGGCTGCCGCTGCACTGGGCGCTGGGCATTGCGGCATACGGGCTGTTCGCCGCTGCTGTAGCTCATGGTTGGCTCATGACTCGTGCGGAGGCGCAGATGCGGCACGCCACCCCATCCCCTGAGGGTGGCGTACCCTTGCTCACGCTAGAGCGCCTGATGTTCCGCTTTGTCGGCGCTGGCTTCGTACTGCTTACCTTGACCCTTCTGGCAGGCACATTCTTTGGGGAGACGCTGTACGGCCTCACGCATACACAGTGGCGATGGGATCACAAGCGAGTCTTCACTGCGCTGTCCTGGGTGGTGTTCGCGGCACTCCTGGTGGGGCGCTCGCTCTGGGGCTGGCGGGGACGGCGCGCAGTGCGGGTGCTGTACGCAGGTGCCGGCCTGCTTCTGCTTGGCTATGTAGGCTCGCGCTTCGTGCTGGAAATGCTGGGGCGTGCCACATGAAACTCCTTATCTTGCTGGTAACGGTGCTCGCGGGCATCTGGCTGTGGAAGCGCGGAAGACGCTTGGCACAGCCTAAGGAGCCACCTCGTCCAAGTCGGAGTCGCGAAGTTCAACCCATGCTGAGTTGCCCGGTCTGCGGCGTGCACGTGCCCATGGCCGACGCAGTAAAAGGCAAGCGAAATAGCTATTGCTCGGTCGCACACCGCCGGCAAGCCGAGGGTTCATGAACCAGACTACGGAAACCTCCTCGTGGTTCGACGTGCTGCCCGGAATCAGGAGCCTGGCCGGACGCCAAGCCTCCATTGCTCCGAACTTGGACGAAGCCCAAAAATCCGGCTTCGCACGCTTGTGGGCCGCTTTCATGACCGCGCGAATCGCCATCGCCGTGGTGTTGCTGGTCCTGCATTTGAGCCTATACATATTGAGCGGCGCCGCGCCAGCGCTGCTCGTCGCCCTGAGCGCTGCTTATTTGGCCCTGGCATTGGCCGTTCGCCTGCTGGCCAAACCAAAGCAGCAGGGACGGGCTTTCGATGCGCAGTGGATTTATACCGTCGGTGCCGACCTCGCTTTCTTCGGCCTGATATACAACCAGGTAAACGTCAGCATCAATTTCTCGCCCCTACTGGCCCTGCCAGTGCTAACCGCCGCCATTTTGGGTTCCCGGGCGCTTGCGCTCGGCACCGCAACGCTGGCCGCGCTGATTTTGCTGGGGCGTGCTGCACAAACTGCAAGCTCCTCGGACTGGAGCAGTCGTAGCGAATGGTTGCAGGCAGGCCTTGTCAGTGGCGGCCTGCTGGTTTTGGCATGGCTTATAAGCTACCTGACGGCACGCCTGGCACGCGAAGAACGCACGGCGCGTCGCAGCCGGGCCGAAGTGCGGCAGCAGACGCTAGTCAACGAAATGGTGATCGAAACCCTCTCCGACGGCGTGCTGGTGGTGGATGCACAGCACATGGTGCACACAGCCAACCCTGCTGCGCGTCTGATGTTGGGGTCCGATCAAGACGTCACGCCACCTTTTTTCAACCTGGGGGACAACCCTGCGTGGAGCCAGCTGGCGCGAATCGCGGAGGCAAGTTTCACAGAAGGGGCGGTAGATTCAGCCAACGTCATCCTGCGCCATGCAGACCTGCAGAGCTCTCACTTGCAGGTCCGAACTCTGCTGACACCCCCATCGACGACGGCGGACAGAGTCTGTGCGTGATGTTCCTGCAAGACCAGCGCGAAATGGAGGCTCGCCTTCGCACGGAGAAACTGGCTGCCATGGGTCGTATGTCAGCCGCGATGGCGCATGAAATCCGCAACCCGCTGGCAACCATCAGCCAGGCCAATGCACTGCTGGAGGAAGACCTCACAAACGCGGCGCAGCGTCACCTGGCAGACATGGTGCGGCAAAACGCACAGCGACTGGCTCACATCGTCGATGACGTGCTGGCCATCGCCCGCGTTCAACACCAAGGCAGCGAGAGCCTCACTCAGTCGCTGGATCTCGACGAAAGCGCACAGTTCATCTGCCAAGACTGGGCCCAGCAAAACGATGGCGAAATCCTCCTGCGCATGGAGCTCCAATCGCCAGACGCGCACGTCGAATTCGCCCGCGAGCATCTGCGTCGCGTGCTGATCAACCTACTCGACAACGCATGGCGTTATGCGAGTCGCTCGGAAGGCTCGATCGAGGTGGCCACGCAAGCCGTGCGCGACGGCACAGTCATGTTGGCCGTATGGAGCGACGGCGCACCACTGGAGCCAACCGTCCGGCGCCATCTTTTCGAGCCCTTCTTTTCCTCGGAAAGCCGATCTACCGGCCTGGGCCTCTTTATCTGCCGCGAACTGTGTGAACGCCATGGCGCCGTCATCAGCTACGAACGCGCGCCGCGTCAGCGAAGTGGCGGCACCGTGGAAGGCAACGAATTTCTCGTCAGTTTCAGGCCCGCGCGCAACTCCCATTTGCGCCCACAGAGCCAGGAGAGGATTATTTGATGAGTTCCATGCCCCCCTTGCCAGAACCCGCCCGCGTCTTGGTCGTTGACGATGAACCCGATTTGCGCACACTCTACGAACTCACGCTGCTGCGAGAGGGGCATCGCGTCCAGGCGGCCGGCACCCTGGCCGAAGCGCGCGAGCAACTGGAATACCAGCAGTTTGACGTCGTCATCACCGACATGCGCCTTCCGGACGGCCTGGGCCTGGAGTTACTTCGCGAAATATCGGCAGCTCGGCGGCCGGAGCGCAGCATCATGATCACGGCATATGGCTCCGCAGAAAACGCGGTGGAGGCGCTCAAGTCCGGAGCCTTTGATTACCTGACCAAACCTGTTGATCTCAAGCAGTTTCGTTCCGTGGTGGCATCAGCGCTGCAGTCGCCCGTCGGAGCCCCTTTCGTACAGCCCATCACGCCGCCAGCGTCAACTGATTCCACGCCGCCCAACTCAACCGCAACTGCAGACGATCAAGGCACCAAGGCACTGGACCGGCTGGTAGGTGAATCGGTGGCGATGCGTGGGGTCAAGCAGCGCATCGTCAAGGTCGCCACGAGCATGGCTCCCGTGCTGATACAAGGCGAATCCGGTACCGGCAAGGAGCTTGTGGCCTGCGCCATTCATGCCTGCAGCCACCGTAACTCAGGACCTTTAGTGCCCGTCAACTGCGGCGCCATTCCCGAGAACCTCCTTGAGGCCGAGTTCTTCGGTGCACGCAAGGGCTCTTATACAGGGGCCGCACAGGACCGCGACGGCTTTTTTCAGGCCGCGCGAGGGGGCACCCTGTTTCTGGACGAAATTGGCGACCTTCCCCTCGCCATGCAGGCCAAGCTGTTGCGCGCCATCCAGGAGCGCCGCGTTCGCCCGCTCGGCGACACCCAGGAAGAAGCGGTGGATGTACGCATTCTCAGCGCCACGCACAAGGACCTGGCGTCGGAGGTGCAGGCTGGCCGCTTCAGGCAGGATCTGTTCTACCGCCTCAACGTGATCGAAATTGTCGTGCCGCCGCTTCGAGAGCGCCGGGAAGATCTGCCTGCGCTTTGCCAGGCACTGCTCACGCGAATCGCTTCAGATTCGAACGCTCCAGTACCCCCTCTTTCCGACCGACTGCTGCGAGAAGTCACCGAGGCGCCGCTGCGCGGTAACGTGCGCGAACTTGAGAACCTGCTGCATCGCGCAGTGGCACTAGGCGATGGACGCGAATGCGACCTTGACCCCCTGTCGGTCACACCATCTCCAACGCCCGCAACCGAGGTGGCAGACGCCATAGTGCCGGGTAGTGCTGCCCTCGTTGCCCAGGCCCACCTCATTCCAAGCGACCTGCAAGCCTGGCTCGACAACCAGGAAAAAGAAATGCTGGTGCGCGCCCTTGGAGAAACCGGCTTCAACCGCACAGCGGCGGCAGCCCGCCTGGGGCTCAATCTACGCCAGATACGGTACCGCATGGCGAGGCTGGGCATCACGGGCCCAGGTGGCGATGACTCAGGCGAATGAAGCCTTGTGGCAGGAGGGCTGGTACCGACACGCACGCGTACTGGCCTCACCGAACTTCGGCCCTCGCCCCCCGGGGGTCGACATCAGCCTGATCGTGATTCACTCCATCAGCCTGCCACCCGGCGAGTTTGGCGGTGAACAGGTGCAAGCGCTCTTCACAAACCGCCTGGACTGGGATGAACACCCCTATTTTCAGAAGATCCGCGGTATAGAGGTGTCGGCTCATTTCTATGTGCGCCGCGACGGCGCCTTGTGGCAATTCGTCAGTTGTGACGAGCGCGCCTGGCATGCCGGCGCCTCCAGCCACAAGGGCCGAGACAACTGCAACGATTTTTCGATTGGCATTGAACTTGAGGGCATCGAGGGTGGCACATTCGAACTCATGCAATACGAGACCCTCGCCAGTCTTTGCTCCGCGATCGAAGCCTGCTACCCGATCAATGCCGTGACCGGCCACGAACACATCGCGCCGGGCCGCAAGCAAGACCCCGGCCCCGGCTTCGATTGGGCTTCGCTGCAAGACAACCTGGCCTGGCCAGCCGAGCGCTTCCCCCTTCCCTGACTCTCCCCTCGCTGAGTTCCCGGTGTCACACCAGAGTCCCACTGGTGCGACTCATCCCTGCCTGCTGCGCGAAGGCTTGACCAAAAAAATGCTCACGGTGCAAGCCTGGGGAGCTTTTTTGAGAATTACAATTTGCACTACCTATAGTGGTTGAATAAAAATCAAACACTATATATAGTGTGCCTCACACGCCGCGTCGATCAACAAAACTCATAAATCCATCGGCCGCGCCTCTTTTCTCCCGACACAACAACAGCTTACAGAGAGGATCTCATGCAATCCGTCCATGGCACCGCGCCTGCGCTCGCCCTCCGCACTCATGCCACTCCGTCACATCACATTGAGAACCCCGGCACCGGCATCGCGCTGACCAGCTATCAGATCATTCGTCGTAATGGCGCCGTCGTGGCGTTCGAGCCCAGCAAGATCGCAGTGGCCATGATGAAGGCCTTTCTCGCCGTCCATGGCACGCAAGGTGCCGCCTCCGCCAGTGTGCGCGAAGTGGTCGATGGCCTGACGCAAATTGTGGTCCGCGCACTCATGCGCTCAAGACCTGGTGGTGGCACCTTCCACATCGAAGATGTGCAAGATCAGGTTGAACTCGGTTTGATGCGCAGCGGCCATCATGAAGTGGCCCGCGCCTACGTTCTCTATCGGGAGCGACGCGCCCAAGAACGCGCGCAGCAGAAAACTGAAGCCGCTGCGCAAGCGCCTTTGCTGCACGTCCTGGACAAGGGAGAGCGAGTGGCGCTTGATCTGGCCGGCCTGAAGGCATTGATCGACCAAGCATGCGCCAACCTGAGCCCCGACGTCAAAGGCGATCCGATCATGGCGGAGACGCTGCGCAACCTCTACGACGGCGTGCCCGTGGAAGAGGTCTACAAGGCCGCCATCCTGGCCGCCCGCACATTGATCGAGAAAGAGCCGGACTACACCTACGCCACTGCGCGCCTGTTGCTGCACTCTATTGCCAAGGAAACCCTGGGCGAGACCGTCAGCTTGACGCAACTGGGCGAGCGTTATGCGGAATATTTTCCGCAGTTCATCAAAAAAGGTATTGAAGGCGACCTGCTGGACGAGCGCCTGGCGCAATTTGATCTGGCGCGCCTGGGGGCAGCCCTCAAGCCCGAGCGCGACTTGCAGTTCGACTACCTGGGTCTGCAAACGCTCTATGACCGCTACTTCCTGCACCTGCGCAAGACCCGCATTGAATTGCCGCAGGCCTTTTTCATGCGCGTGGCCATGGGCCTGTCATTGAACGAGATCGATCGCGAAGCGCGTGCCATCGAGTTCTACGAAACCCTCTCCTCGTTCGACTTCATGAGCAGCACCCCCACGCTGTTCAACAGTGGCACGCTGCGCTCACAGTTGTCTTCCTGCTACCTGACCACCGTTCCAGACGACCTCGACGGCATCTACGAATCGATCAAGGAAAACGCCCTCCTCTCGAAGTTCGCCGGAGGCCTTGGCAACGACTGGACGCGTGTCCGTGCCTTGGGCAGCCACATCAAGGGCACCAATGGCGAATCTCAGGGCGTGGTGCCGTTCCTCAAAGTGGTCAACGACACTGCAGTGGCTGTCAACCAGGGTGGCAAGCGCAAGGGGGCTGTCTGCACCTACCTTGAGACCTGGCACCTGGACATCGAAGAGTTTCTGGAGCTTCGCAAAAACACTGGGGATGACCGCCGCCGCACCCATGACATGAACACCGCTAACTGGATCCCGGATCTGTTCATGCGCCGAGTGATGGAAAAAGGCGAGTGGACACTCTTTTCCCCTTCCGACGTTCCCGACCTGCATGACAAGTTCGGCACCGAATTCGAGAAAGCCTACACCGCTTACGAAGAACGCGCGCGCCGTGGAGAGATCCAACCCAGCAAGACCCTGGCCGCGAACGATCTGTGGCGCAAGATGCTCTCCATGCTGTTCGAAACCGGGCACCCCTGGATCACCTTCAAGGACGCCTGCAACGTGCGCAGCCCGCAGCAGCATGCCGGCGTCGTGCACTCGAGCAACCTCTGCACCGAGATCACGCTGAACACGAGTGACACCGAGACTGCAGTTTGCAACCTGGGCTCGGTCAACCTGCTGCGGCACCTGAAAGACGGCGGCATCGACCACGCGAAGCTCCAGCGTACCGTGACCACGGCCATGCGCATGCTCGACAACGTGATCGACATCAACTACTACGCCGTCAAGAAGGCCCGCGATTCCAACCTGCGCCACCGCCCGGTAGGCCTGGGCATCATGGGTTTCCAAGACGCGTTGTATGAAATGCGCATTCCCTACGGCTCGCCAGAGGCCGTGGCATTCGCTGACCAGTCCATGGAGGCTGTGTGCTACCAGGCGTACTGGGCATCCACCGATCTGGCTGCCGAGCGCGGCCGCTATTCCAGCTACCGTGGCTCGCTCTGGGACAAAGGCATTCTGCCGTTCGACACGATCGACCTTCTGGCGCAGGCGCGCGGCACAAACTACGTGGAAGTCGACCGCTCGTCCACCCTCGACTGGGATGCGCTGCGCCGCAAGATCGCCCAAGACGGCATGCGCAACTCCAACTGTGTGGCGATTGCACCTACAGCCACCATTTCCAATATTGTTGGAGTCGATGCCTCCATCGAACCTTGCTTCGGCAACCTTTCGGTGAAGAGCAACCTTTCTGGCGAGTTCACCATCATCAACCACAACCTGGTCAAGGATCTGAAGCGACTGGGTTTGTGGGACGACGTCATGGTGATGGATCTCAAACACTTCGATGGCTCACTCGCTCCTATCGACCGCGTGCCCGACGGCATCAAGCAGCTTTACGCCACCGCATTCGAGATCGAACCGCAGTGGCTGGTGGAAGCCGCCGCGCGCCGTCAGAAATGGATCGACCAAGCGCAAAGCCTGAACATCTACATGGCAGGCGCATCCGGCAAAAAGCTAGACGAAACCTACAAGCTCGCGTGGCTGCGCGGCCTGAAGACCACGTATTACCTGCGCACCACCAGTGCCACGCACGCCGAGAAATCGACCGTGCAATCAGGTCGTCTCAATGCGGTTTCCTCCGGCGCGGGATCTTCAACTGCCACATCCATGAAGCCAGCCGCCAACACTGCGCAAGCATCGCCAACCGAGTCATTCGACACCCCCGCCACCGACATCAAGTTCTGCGCCATTGATGATCCAGGTTGCGAAGCTTGCCAATAAGCATCGAAGTCAGACCTCAACACAGCCGTGGCGATGCCACATAACAACAAAAAAACGGCAGCAACGAACGCGAACACTTTTCAATTCACGTCGTTGCTCCCATAATTGAAGCATTGGAAATTTCTATGTTGACCTGGGACGACGAAGCAAGGCCTGCACTGCAACCTGCCCTGCAACCTTTCATGCCAAAGCCAAGCGACGAACGCAGCGTTGGCAAGGGTGCCCTCTTCGCTGCTCAAAACCCTGCTGCTCAACTTTCAGCCGCTCAGTCTTTCGCGGCCGTCTCTGAATCGCAGCCAAAGCAGCGGACCACGTCCAGCATGCGCCGCGTCAATGCCGCAGACAAGCGCATCATCAACGGCCAGACAGACGTCAATCAGCTCGTACCGTTCAAGTACAAGTGGGCCTGGGAAAAATACCTCGCCACATGCGCCAACCACTGGATGCCGCAAGAGGTCAACATGACCCGCGACATCGCCCTCTGGAAAGACCCGAACGGCCTCACCGAAGACGAGCGTCGCATCATCAAGCGCAACCTGGGCTTCTTCGTCACCGCAGACTCGCTGGCCGCCAACAACATCGTGCTGGGCACCTACCGCCACATCACGGCACCCGAATGCCGCCAGTTCCTTTTGCGCCAAGCCTTCGAGGAAGCCATCCACACCCACGCCTACCAGTACATCGTCGAATCGCTCGGCCTCGACGAATCGGAAATCTTCAACGCCTATCACGAAGTGGCGTCCATCCGCGACAAGGACGAATTCCTCATACCGTTCATTGACGCCATCATGGATCCGCGCTTCGAGACCGGCACCCATGAGGCCGATCAGACTTTGCTCAAAAGCCTGATTGTCTTCGCGTGTCTGATGGAGGGCCTGTTCTTTTATGTGGGCTTCACGCAGATCCTCGCCATGGGACGGCAAAACAAGATGACTGGTGCCGCGGAGCAATACCAATACATCCTGCGCGACGAATCCATGCACTGCAATTTCGGCATTGATCTCATCAACCAGATCAAGCTTGAAAACCCAGGTCTGTGGACGCCAGAGTTCAAGGCCGAGATCAAGGGGCTGTTCGAGAAAGCCGTCGCACTCGAATACCGCTATGCAGAGGACACCATGCCCCGTGGGGTGCTGGGTCTGAATGCCTCCATGTTCAAGGGATATCTGCGCTACATCGCCAATCGGCGCGCCACGCAGATCGGCTTGGACCCGCTTTTCCCTAACGAGGAAAATCCGTTCCCGTGGATGAGCGAGATGATCGATTTGAAGAAAGAGCGCAACTTCTTTGAGACTCGTGTCATCGAGTATCAATCAGGTGGCGCTCTTTCCTGGGACTAAACCTAGGAACAGGTACTACCGTGGGTTCAACTTTTCGCAGCATAACAACTTCGCGCCCAGTCGCGCGAGGAGTGCTGCACCCGTGTTCATGGCGCTGGGGCTTCAAGCTCCAGCGCCATGAATCGCTTCGTGCGTTCAACAGGCGCGGAGCGTTCCCTGTTGATAGTTCAACTTGATCAAGGAGAAAAACATGGCAACTGCGAAGAAAGCGGCCGCGAAGAAGGCCCCAGCGAAGAAAGCTGCTCCAGCTAAAAAGGCAGCTCCAGCTAAAAAGGCGGCACCCGCCAAGAAAGCTGTAACCGTGGCTAAGAAAGCCGCGCCAGCCAAGAAGGCGGCACCAGCTAAAAAGGTAGCGCCCGCTAAAAAGGCTGCACCTGCCAAGAAAGCCGTAGCCGTGGCGAAGAAAGCCGCGCCGGCCAAGAAGGCAGCTCCAGCCAAGGCAGCAGCACCAGCCAAAAAAGCGGCACCGGCCAAGAAAGCTGTAGCGAAGAAAGCTGCACCGGCCAAGAAAGCCGCACCAGCGAAGAAAGCCGCACCAGCTAAAGCGGCAGCTCCCGCCAAGAAAGCGGCGCCAGCGAAGAAAGCCGTAGCCAAAAAAGCATCGGCACCTGCCAAGAAGGCTCCGGCTAAAAAGGCAGCAGCGAAGAAGGCGCCCGCCAAAAAGCCTGCCCCTTCAGCGCAAACCACCCTCAATCCACAGGCAGCGTGGCCTTTCCCCACGGCAAGCAAACCCTGAGATTGATGCCCTCTGTCTTAACTGGCCGATAAAAAAGCCCGGCACTTTAAAAGAGTACCGGGCTTTACTATTTCAACCAGGTTCCAATTCAACCTGTCAGATCTGCAGCGTCCAGGCTGTAGTTCTGTGGCCCACGTGAAGCGATCTTCAGCGCGCCAATTTTGTTGCCGAGAGCAGCGCACTGCTTCAACGACCAGCCTTGTTCGAGCCCGTGGAGTAGCGCGCCACGCCAAGCATCTCCACAGCCTGTGGGATCAACCACGGCGCTCGCCAACTCCCCAGGCATGTGGAATCTCTCCCCCTGCTCCCATATCTCACAGCCCTCACCTCCCAAGGTGACGACCAGCCCCCGCACACGGCGCGACAATTCCGGTAAATCGATGCCCATGCGATCGCAAAGCATTTTGCCCTCATAGTCATTCACGGTGACCCAGGTGGCCAACTCCACGAAGTGTGCGAGTTCTTGGCCATCGAACATCGGCAAGCCCTGCCCTGGGTCAAAGACAAAGGGAATGCCTGCCGCATGGAACTGCTCGGCGTGCTGCAGCATGGCCTCCCGGCCGTCTGGGGAAATGATGCCCAGCCTGATGTCGTCACGCGGGGTAATCTGCGTGATGTGGGCCTGCATCATCGCGCCCGGATGAAAAGCGGTGATCTGATTGTTGTCCAGATCGGTCATGATCATCGCTTGCGCGGTATAGGTATCGGACACCTCCCGAACGAAATCCGTCGAGATGCCGAACGCCCGCAGGCGCTCCAGATAGTCGCCACCATCATTACCCACTGTGGCCATCGGCAATGGGGTGCTGCCCAGCAGACGCATGGCATAAGCGATGTTACCGGCGCACCCACCGAAATCGCGACGAAGAGTCGGCACCAGGAAGGACACATTCAATATGTGCAGTTGCTCCGGCAAAATCTGGGCCGCAAAGCGCCCCTCGAAGCTCATGATGGTGTCGAATGCGAGAGAGCCGCAGATCAGGGTGGCCATGAAGTAGTTTGAGTTTTTCTAAAGCAAGGGAGTTGATTATGGATAAAAGGCTGTCAGCCGATAACCCACGATCGCGGAGGGATCAGACGCTTCCACCGACACCGCGCTGGAGCCGTTGAACTCCCCTTGCGCACTCAAGGTCTGCGGGGCAGACATCTCATCGGCACTGACCACCCGGCGCAGCAAGACCTGATCCTGCGCATCGGTAAGGATCAACTCCAGCGAGGGCGGAGCCACAGGCAGATCACCATTGTTTCGCAAGCTGACGTTGAGCCTAAAGCTGTCGGACGCCACGCGCTGGAAGCTCGAGCCGTCAATCACGATGGCGCTCAAGTTACGGTAGGGAGAAACAATGCAACCCATGGGGCGGCAAATGCTTTCAAGAAGTGGCGCAAGGCGTGGTTCTGTCGCGGCCAGCCAATTCCGCTGAGCAACGGCCCATTGCAGGCCCAGTCCCAACACCAGCAACGTCAGGACCAACCACAACACCACGCGTACACCGCGCGATCTGAAGAAGGCCCGACGGCGGGCTTGTTTCACGAAGGAAGGAACCGGCTCCGTACCCGGAACAGTCTCGTCAGCCGAGAGCGATCCAACTCCGGATTCGGCCCGCGGCCACCAGCGCTCGTCGGTGGGGTCCGTGGAGTCAGGCGCATCAGGAGAGTCGGTATTGCCCGGGGTTACGGATACACGTGGTGAATCGGGCTCCTCTTGCCGCGCTTCATCCAACTCCAGGTGCACAGGCTCCCTGGGGCTAGTGGAATTTTGTATCGCTGCCTGCAAATGGGCGGGAGGTATCCATATTCTCTCTGCCGGCAGAGCAGACTCATCCGCCACTGATAGATTTTCCGGGGCATATCCGTCGCTCAGCCCTGTTTGGGCACGCTCCTCTTTTTCCACTTCGGCGAGCCCTGTGGCTGTTGCCAGGCGCGCCGACAAAGCATCGTCGATCGGCGGCGCATCTACAACTTGGGCATTCTGACGGTCTGGACCCTTTCGCGGAGCTGGACTATCTGTCAGGAGTCGTGCATCCTCAGTGGGAGCCGAACTGCTTTGGTCGCGTGGACTGCCCGTGCCCTCTGCAAGCTCCGTGTCCAACACACCGACTTCGGCGTTCAGGCTAGCCCCTTCGCTGAAGGCACCAAACGGGCCAACTTCCCCCTTCGGGACGGGCTCAAACGGCTCCAGCTTCCCTTCGGATTCTGATGGGCTAGAGCCTGCCGGGAAATCGTCAGTGAAAATGTCTGTGCCTGACCGCGAAACCGCCGAAGCCACTCCTGCTTCTGCCAGTGTCGCAGGTGCAGGTGCAGAAAATGGGTCCAGCGACTCCAAGTTGCGGCCATCGGCCTCAGACAGCATCTGCGACGGGGCGTCGAAGACCTCGCCGCACACTCCGCAACGAACCCAGCCGGCGGAAATGCGCAACTGATCGGGCACGACCTTGAACATGGTCGCACAAGCAGGGCAACGCGTGATCAAGCTCATGTAGCGGAGGATTCTAAGCGCGTCTAGTCGATTTTCCTGCAGCGCTGCCCGCGACGCCCAGGGTTGACCTGCACAACCCGCGCGCAGGGACGTTGAACACGCTCCAAGAACGCGTTCACGTTAGTGAGTTCGCTCTTCTTCCCACGAGCAACACCCACCCATCCAGGGTGTCTGCCACTTGCAGTTCGATAAAAGGCTTGTAAACTTCCTGGAGCTCAGCGATCTGCCTCTCGAGTACGCCTGCAAGCACCAGTGCTCCACCGGGCGCCACGTGGCTGCACAGCAGGGGAGCCAGCACCTTAAGCGGTGTTGCAAGGATATTGGCAAGCACCACACCGTACAGGCCCTGCGCCTTGTCTGGCAACCCAGCGGTCAGCGAAACACCGTTGGCTTGCGCGTTGCACTCGGTGGACGTGACTGCGGCCTCGTCGATATCTACCGCATCAATGGACGCAGCGCCATGCAACGCCGCGCCAATGGCCAAAATGCCAGAGCCGCAACCGTAGTCGAGCACGCGCTGTCCAGCCATGGGCTCGCCAGCGATCCAGCGCAAACACATACGGGTGGTCGGGTGCGTACCGGTTCCGAAGGCCAAGCCTGGATCAAGGCGAATGATGCGCACAGCCTGAGCCGGCGGCTCATGCCAGGTGGGAACAATCCAGAACTCCGGCGTAATTTCTACCGGAGCGAACTGCGACTGCGTCAGGCGCACCCAGTCTTCATCCGGCACCGCCGCCACGGATTGCACCGCACAGCCACTGAAGAAGTCCTGTGCAGACAGCAACGCGGCCGCCTCCTGAGCAGCTGCCTCAGCCCCGAACAAGGCCACCACGCGCGAGCGCTCCCAGCTGCTGGCTGGAGGAGGCATGCCAGGTTCACCAAACAGAGCGTGCTCGGACTCAGTGTCCGCATCGGCATCTTCCACAGACACGCTGAGCGCGTCCAGAGCCTCCAGAGCGTCGCAGATCGGCTCTACGCGCTCCTCAGGACAAATCAGGCGCAACTCGAACATCATCGCTGGTGATCACTCAACCACTTTTCAAGGTAGTGGATGTTGGTGCCCCCGGCAATAAAGTTAGCATCTACCATCAACTCGCGGTGCAGCGGAACGTTGCTGCTGATACCCTCGATCACGGTCTCCGCCAGAGCGGTCTGCATGCGAGCGATGGCCTGTTCACGCGTGTCGCCGTGAACAATGATTTTCCCGATCATCGAGTCGTAGTTAGGCGGCACAAAGTAGTTGTTATAGACATGCGAGTCCACCCGCACACCAGGGCCGCCTGGCATGTGCCACATGGTCACTCGTCCGGGCGAGGGTGTGAACTTGAACGGATCCTCTGCGTTAACCCGGCATTCGATCGCGTGCCCCCTGATCTGGACCTGGCGCTGTGTGAAAGGAAGTTTCTCGCCCGCAGCCACCATGATCTGAGTGCGCACAATATCAACACCCGTTACCCATTCGGTGACGGGATGCTCCACTTGAACACGCGTGTTCATTTCAATGAAATAAAACTCGCCGTTCTCGTAGAGAAACTCAAACGTACCCGCGCCCCGGTATCCGATTTTTTTGCACGCCGCCACGCAGCGCTCGCCGATGCGCTCGATTTGGCGCCGCGGAATACCAGGTGCCGGCGCTTCCTCGATGACCTTCTGGTGACGTCGCTGCATGGAGCAATCGCGCTCACCGAGATAAACCGCATTGCGATGCTTGTCGGCGATGACCTGAATCTCGATATGACGTGGGTTCTGGAGATATTTCTCCATATATACAGCTGGGTTGCCAAAAGCAGCACCCGCCTCCGCCTTGGTCATCTGCACGGCGGCCAGCAGCGCAGCCTCGGTGTGCACCACGCGCATGCCACGCCCGCCACCACCACCGGCAGCCTTGATAATGACCGGATAGCCCACAGACTTGGCCAGACGCTTGAGCGCGGCCGGGTCGTCGGGAAGTTCACCTTCAGAACCAGGCACGCAAGGCACGCCCGCCTTGATCATGGCTTGCTTGGCCGACACCTTGTCGCCCATGATGCGGATCGACTCTGGCGTGGGCCCAATGAACTGAAATCCGCTCTTTTCAACCCGCTCGGCAAAATCGGCGTTCTCGCTCAGGAAGCCGTATCCGGGGTGAATAGCCTCTGCATCGGTGACCTCGGCGGCAGAAATGATCGCAGGCATGCTCAGGTAGCTCTGGCCCGATGGGGCCGGACCTATGCAAACCGCCTCTTCCGCCAGGCGAACATATTTGGCATCGCGGTCGGCCTCGGAATACACCATGACCGCCTTGATGCCCAACTCGCGGCAGGCCCGCTGCACACGCAGGGCAATTTCGCCGCGATTGGCGACCAGTATCTTTTTGAACATCAGCTCTCCAGAGCTTACTCAATCACGAACAGCGGCTGACCGTACTCGACGGCTTGCCCGTTCTCACCCAGGACCTTGGTAATGGTGCCGGACTTGTCGGCTTCGATCTCATTAAGGATCTTCATAGCTTCGATGATGCACACCGTATCGCCTTCCTTCACCTGATCGCCCACTTCCACGAAAGGCTTGGCGCCTGGGCTGGCAGATCGGTAGAACGTGCCTACCATGGGCGACTTGACAACAAAGCCGGTCTCAACCGGTACGGTCGCGGTAGCCTCTTGCGGCGCAGTCGCGGCCTGCGCGGCCGCAGGCGCCACTTGTGCGGGCGCTGGAGCCTGGGCATACACAATTGGCTGCGCCATCGCCGGACCACCCTTGACGATGCGGACCTTGCCTTCTGCCTCGGTGATTTCCAACTCGGAGACGTTGGACTCTGACACGAGGTCAATCAGGGTTTTAAGTTTTCGCAGATCCATGAAAAGAACACTTCAAGAAGAAACTCGGCGAATTTACATCAATTTCCGACAATTTCGTCGAATTAACAATATTTCGCCGCAATTTGATTTAAGGAGCACACAAGATGACGCTTAGATTCGGGCACGCCAAGCCGCGAGATCGGACTCCTGCAACTGCCCTATCTTACGCTCAGTCGCGCGCCCATCCCGCCCAAACACCACGGTGAAGGGCAATCCTCCAGCGTCGTTGCCAAGGGAACGCGCCAGTTCCGTCCCCTCCATGCCTGCCATGCCAACCGGAAAATCCAGTGGTGAACGTGCGAGGAAACGCCGAACAGACTCAACCTTGTCGACGGCCAAAGCCACCATTTGCCAGCCGTTACCTCGATTTTCACCATAGAAGCGGTTGAGCATAGGCAACTCCTCCACACAAGGCGGGCACCAGGTCGCCCAGAAATTCACAAGCAATGGGCGACCACGCATGGACCCCAATGCAAGCGGCTCCGCGCCTTCATCGGGCGTCGGAAAGCTCAAACCCCAAAAATTATCGGGTTGGCGATCGTGCGGCTGAAACCGCTGCCATGCCACACCAGCACCCACCCCGGCGGCCGCCACGCCTACGGCCCCAGCCAACAACCAGCGTCGCCGTTCGCCGGAGGGGGCTGGATTCTGCTTGGGTGAATTACTCATGCGTTGGATGCCTCCAGCAACTTCCTTACCGCCTTGATATCCCCGCGCGGTGCGCGCGCATCGGCGCCACGCGGCAGCAGTGCGCCGCGCAAGTCATTGTGGTCATGAATCATGAGGTGAATACCGATCATTTCGCCCAGTTCAGGGCAGTTACTCGAAAAGCTCAATGCCTCGACCGCCTCTCCACGAAAGCCACGCACGGTGCGGGCTTCGTAGGCAATGCGGTGATCAATGAGCGCTATTTCAGTCGATTTGGAATCGTCGCAAAACAATTGCAGATGAATATCGGACAAGCGTGTCGCCGTTCCGTTCCATACTGCACCGGTCAAATGGGGGCGAAACTCGGCGAGGCGCTCCATCCAGAGCAACGCCAGCTGGCGCAGGGCAGCCAACTCTGCCGGCTGGGTGTCGCCGCAAAAAAGCGCCAAGTAAGCACGCACTTCGCTCTCAAGCATTTCATTGTCGGGCAGTGCGGTTCGAGCAGAGGCACCCAATATTTTCTGCGCACGGCGCTTGGCCGGGCCATATTCCAGCCCCTCCTCCACCACGAGGCGTGCGGCCGCTGCGGCGATTTCCTGTGTCAGGGTTTCCATGGGGTGTATTTTGCCTTGGCGACACCAACCATTGCTCTTGCGTGGAATCAAGAGACCCGCCTGAGAAGGCGGCCACAGCCCCCTTGCAGCCCTGGCAGACCAGGCCCTGGCACACCCTCTGTTGAACCGTAGAATCACCCCATGCACATTCATATCCTGGGCATTTGCGGTACCTTCATGGGCGGTGTCGCCGCGCTGGCTAGAGAGGCCGGGCACACTGTCACCGGCTGCGACTCCGGCGTCTATCCACCGATGAGCGACCAATTGCGCGCACTGGGCATCGAACTGATCGAGGGCTACGGTGCGGACCAGTTGTCGCTCAAACCAGATGTCTTTGTGATCGGCAACGTCGTCAGCAGAGCACGTCTCGCAAACGGCACCCCAAAATTTCCATTGATGGAAGCCATCCTGGAGGATGGCGCTCCCTATACTAGTGGCCCGCAATGGTTGCTTGAGAACGTGCTTCAAGGTCGCCACGTGATGGCCGTTGCCGGCACGCACGGCAAAACCACCACCACCTCCATGCTGGCCTGGATCCTCGAGAGTGCCGGACTGAACCCAGGATTTCTCGTCGGCGGAGTGCCGCTCAACTTTGGCATTTCCGCCAGACTGGGTGGCTCCGCGCCCACCGATGGGCAACGCGCTCTTTTCGTCATCGAAGCGGACGAATACGACACGGCCTTTTTCGACAAGCGTAGCAAGTTTGTGCACTACCGCCCGCGCACGGCGGTGCTCAACAACCTCGAATTCGATCATGCAGACATCTTTGACGATCTTGCTGCCATAGAGCGCCAATTCCATCATTTGATCCGCACCGTACCCCCGTCCGGTCGCGTCGTTTTCAATGGGCTTGAAGAAAGCCTCACGCGCGTGCTGTCACAAGGCTGCTGGAGCGAACAGCGGAGCTTCGGCAGCGCCGTGAGCGATTTCACTGCTGAAGGTGAGGCATCGAGCTTCGAAGTGTTGCACCAGGGTCAGCCTGCGGGGCGTGTGGATTGGGCATTGTCCGGCGTGCACAACCAACTCAACGCTTTGGCCGCTATTGCGGCCGCCGAGCATGTTGGCGTAACGCCTCAGGACGCCGCCACGGCGCTGAGCGCCTTCCAGAACGTTCGCAGGCGAATGGAAATTCGCGGCAGCGTGCAGCGCGAGGGCGGCGCCTTCACCGTGTATGACGATTTCGCGCACCACCCCACCGCCATCCGTACAACTGTAGACGGCTTGCGCCGCCAACTGGATGCTGCGGGCAAGACGAGCGATCGCATCCTGGCGATTTTCGAACCGCGCAGCAACACCATGAAGCTTGGCACCATGAAAAACCAGCTCCCCTGGGCGCTGGAACACGCAGACCTGGCTTTTTGCCACTCAGGCGGACTGGACTGGAATGCCGCCGACGCACTGACGCCCATGGGCGAGCGGGCAAAGGTAGTGGGCAGCATCGACGAACTGGTCAAGAATGTGCTGACCAATGCACAGCCAGGAGACCATTTGCTGTGCATGAGCAATGGCGGCTTCGGAGGCGTGCACGAAAAACTGCTGAAAGAGTTGGCGTCCTGAGGCCCTCGTTTTCTCGAGCTTAGCCGGCACTTCGGCAGCCGGAGTTCACAAAAAACAGACTCAGAACGATACGGTCATCGTCCGCAAATCCACAGCCACCACGGGTTTCGCCAGCGCGACGCTGGCGGCACGTGCAAACTCATGCCCCCACTGGTCGTCATTGAGTCGGCGCTGACCCGCCTCACGCGCCACCACCAACACCTTATCGGCCAGCAGCAGCTTCCCAGTAGGCCGCAACGGCGCGGCACCAAACTCTGAGAACCGCGCGTCGAGCCAGTCGCGGCCCTCCTGCTGACTCATGGGTTGAACCGAATCAAGCGGAAAGCGCCACTCAGTACGCTCGTCCAGTACAACACGAACTTCACTTTGCATGAAAGGTCTCCGTTCTGAAGGGTGCCAGGCGCGTTGCGCCGGCAAGCTCCAGCGAAAGTGTAGCCTGCCGAAAGCCGTTTTTGCAGCCTTCTTGGCTTATTCGCATTGCACTGACCATGACGGGGGCAAAAAAGGAAACGCTTGGGATAATTGGCCACCAGCGAATCCAAATGCGACAACCTCTCAGGCGGCCTTCTGATGCGCTCTGCGTTCGCGCACCGCCTCAGCCAGCACACTCAGCACGGTCTCCGTGCCCTCCCAGCCGATGCAAGCGTCGGTGATGCTCTTACCGTACTCCAGTGCATTCACATCATCCTTGCCTGGCGTGAATTTTTGTGCCCCGGCATGGATGTGGCTCTCGATCATGGCGCCAAAGATGCTGTGCGACCCGCCGCGAATCTGGGCCGCCACGTCATTCGCGACGTCGATCTGGCGCTCATACTGTTTGCTGCTGTTGGCATGGCTGAAGTCGACCATCAGCCTTGGGGCCAGTTTGGACGCCTTGAGCTCCCCACAAGCGGCCTCGACGCTGGCAGCGTCGTAGTTGGGCGCCTTGCCGCCTCGCAGGATAACGTGGCAATCCTTGTTACCGTCGGTGTGCACAATGGCCACCTGCCCGTTTTTGTGCACAGACAGAAAGTGATGGCCACGGGCTGCCGCCTGAATGGCGTCTGTGGCGATCTTGATGTTGCCATCGGTACCGTTCTTGAACCCTATGGGGGCCGAGATACCTGATGCCAACTCGCGGTGAACCTGGCTTTCAGTGGTGCGCGCCCCGATCGCGCCCCAACTGATCAGATCCCCGATGTACTGCGGCGAAATGACGTCCAGGAATTCGCTTCCAGCCGGCATTCCGATGCGATTGATGTCAATCAAGAGCTGCCGCGCAATGCGCAACCCTTCATCGATGCGGTAGCTTTCGTCCAGATAGGGGTCGTTGATAAGTCCCTTCCAGCCGACGGTAGTGCGGGGCTTTTCGAAGTACACACGCATCACGACCTCTAGCGCATCCGCGTATTTGTCGCGCAAGGGCTTCAGCCGGCGAGCGTAATCCAGCGCTGCCTGAGGATCATGTATGGAGCAGGGGCCAATCACCACGAGAAGGCGATCATCTTTACCTCGAACCATCTGGCGAATGCTCTTGCGAGTTTCAGCAATCAGCGATTCAACGGGGGTTCCCCGGATCGGGAAGAACCTGATCAAATGCTCTGGAGGCGGCAACACGGTGATTTCCTTGATACGTTCGTCGTCTGTCTGGCTGGTGCGATCCTGAGACGCTTGCCACGTACCGAGTGGGGACTGGACTGCTTTGGCATTCATGATTCCGGAGACTCCTTGATTTGTAATGGCTCTGATATCTGAAAAGGCATAAAAAAACCGCCGGGCTCGAAGCGTCGGCGGTTTCTGTCGGGAGGTTGCGCGCAGCTACACGTTTGCCTCTCGTCCGCCTAGGACAGAGAACCAAAAGTAAAACCAAAACGCAGTACGCAATTTCATGATTGCAATCACTTTAGCACATCGCCGATGACCATTCGGTGAAAATTCGGTTGCTCAGGCGTTCGACGTTGCGCTGCAGCATCGTTCCTTCCCAAAACACCTTCTTCAAGCCGTGCCACCCACCGTCAGCCCGTCGATACGCATGGTGGGCTGTCCAACGCCCACGGGCACACTCTGCCCCTCCTTACCGCAGGTACCGACGCCGGAGTCGAGACGCATATCATTGCCAATCAGGCTGATTTTCTTCAGCGACTCGGGCCCACTGCCCACAATGGTGGCGCCCTTCACTGGGTATTGAATCTTGCCGTTTTCAACCCAGTAAGCCTCACTCGCCGAGAAAACGAACTTCCCGCTGGTGATGTCGACTTGCCCGCCGCCGAAATTGGTGGCGTAAAGGCCCTTCTTGATGCTGGCCACAATTTCGCCGGGATCCTTGTCTCCACCCAGCATGTAGGTGTTGGTCATGCGCGGCATGGGAATATGCGCATAACTCTCCCGACGTCCGTTGCCGGTAGGCTTGGAATTCATCAAGCGCGCATTCAGGGAATCATGAATGTAAGCCTTCAGAATGCCGTCTTCGATCAGAACGTTGCGCTGTGTTGGATGGCCTTCATCGTCGACGTTCAAGCTGCCTCGCCGATCGGGAATGGTGCCATCGTCCAGCACAGTGACGCCCTTGGCCGCTACCCGCTGGCCGATTCTTCCGCTGAAGGCGCTGGAGCCCTTGCGGTTGAAATCGCCCTCAAGGCCATGCCCGACTGCCTCGTGCAGCAACACACCGGGCCACCCTGGGCCAAGCACCACGGTCATCTGCCCTGCAGGGGCAGGACGGGCCTCCAGATTGGTCAGCGCGGCGCTGACGGCTTCGTCCACGTAAGTGCGGATCTGAGCATCGTCAAAATAGCCCATTCCCAAGCGACCACCGCCGCCAGCAGAACCCACCTCACGCCGACCATTCTGCTCCGCTATCACGGTGACAGAAAGCCGAACCAATGGGCGCACATCTGCCGCAATCGTACCGTCCAGGCGGGCCACCATGACAACATCGTACTCGCCTGCAAGGCTGGCCATGACCTGCACGACACGAGGATCCTTGGCGCGCGCCCATTGCTCGGTCTTCTCGAGCAGAGCAACCTTGGCCGTACTATCCAATGTAGAGATCGGGTCGAGATCGGGGTAGAGCGAACGGCTGCGTGCGAGCTTGCTGCGTGGAACTTTCACGCGACGCCCCTGCGCCGCCGAAGCAATGGAACGGACCGTCATGGCCGCATCTGTCAGAGACGCCGATGAAATGTCATCCGAGTAGGCAAATGCGGTTTTCTCCCCGACGACGGCACGGACACCGACGCCTTGGTCTATGCTGAAGCTGCCGGTCTTGACAATGCCTTCTTCCAGGCTCCAGCCTTCGGAGCGGGTGTACTGAAAGTAGAGATCGGCATCGTCTACCTTCTGCTCGGCAATCAGGGCAAGTGTCTTTGCAAGCTGGCTTTCGTCCAGCCCAAAAGGCTCTAGCAGCAATGCCCTCGCAGTGGCCAATCGCTCAATGGTGATGTCGCGTGAAATCATGAGTCATTGTAGCTAGTGGCGGGGCTTTTAGTCGCATGCAGGGCCAAGGGCGCGTACAAAGACCGCGGTGTAGCGCAGCCCTGGCTGCTTTTATGTTTGCCCCAAATACAAAACCCCCAGTCAAATTCATGACTGGGGGTATTGCTGCTGTAATAGCCTGACGATGACCTACTTTCACACGGGAATCCGCACTATCATCGGCGCTAAGGCGTTTCACTGTCCTGTTCGGGATGGGAAGGAGTGGTACCACCTTGCTATGGTCATCAGGCATAACTGGTTGCTTTACTGACTTGTGGTCAATAAGGCGAATTCATAGAGTTTGGAATCAGCTTGGATGATTTGATTGCGCCCTTGGCATAACTGGTCTGATCGATTGATCAAAGTTATAGGGTCAAGCCGCACGAGCAATTAGTACTGGTTAGCTTAACGCATTACTGCGCTTCCACACCCAGCCTATCAACGTCCTGGTCTAGAACGACTCTTCAGGGGGCTCAAGGCCCCGGCAGATCTTATCTTGAAACGAGTTTCCCGCTTAGATGCTTTCAGCGGTTATCTCTTCCACACTTAGCTACCCTGCGATGCCACGGGCGTGACAACAGGTACACCAGCGGTGTGTCCACTCCGGTCCTCTCGTACTAGGAGCAGGCTTTCTCAAATCTGCAGCGCCCACGGAAGATAGGGACCAAACTGTCTCACGACGTTTTAAACCCAGCTCACGTACCTCTTTAAATGGCGAACAGCCATACCCTTGGGACCGACTACAGCCCCAGGATGAGATGAGCCGACATCGAGGTGCCAAACACCGCCGTCGATATGAACTCTTGGGCGGTATCAGCCTGTTATCCCCAGAGTACCTTTTATCCGTTGAGCGATGGCCCTTCCATTCAGAACCACCGGATCACTATGTCCTGCTTTCGCATCTGCTCGACTTGTCAGTCTCGCAGTTAAGCACGCTTATGCCATTGCACTATCGTCACGATGTCCGACCGTAACTAGCGTACCTTCGAACTCCTCCGTTACGCTTTGGGAGGAGACCGCCCCAGTCAAACTGCCTACCATGCACTGTCCCCGATCCCGATAAGGGACCCAGGTTAGAACCTCAAACACACCAGGGTGGTATTTCAACGTTGGCTCCATGCAGTCTAGCGACCACACTTCAAAGCCTCCCACCTATCCTACACAGATCTGTTCAAAGTCCAATACAAAGCTACAGTAAAGGTTCATGGGGTCTTTCCGTCTTTCCGCGGGGAGATTGCATCATCACAAACATTTCAACTTCGCTGAGTCTCAGGAGGAGACAGTGTGGCCATCGTTACGCCATTCGTGCAGGTCGGAACTTACCCGACAAGGAATTTCGCTACCTTAGGACCGTTATAGTTACGGCCGCCGTTTACTGGGACTTCGATCAAGAGCTTGCACCCCATCAATTAATCTTCCAGCACCGGGCAGGCGTCACACCCTATACGTCCACTTTCGTGTTTGCAGAGTGCTGTGTTTTTAATAAACAGTCGCAGCCACCAATTTTTTGCAACCCGTTCATGCTCAGTTGTTCACCTCACACTAAAAGGGCACACCTTCTTCCGAAGTTACGGTGTCAATTTGCCGAGTTCCTTCTCCTGAGTTCTCTCAAGCGCCTTAGAATACTCATCTCGCGCACCAGTGTCGGTTTGCGGTACGGTCGTGTATAGCTGAAGCTTAGTGGCTTTTCCTGGAACCCCGTTCAGTCACTTCATGGACAAGTCCACTCGATCGGCAGCCTCGGTATATGACAAGCGGATTTGCCTACCTGTCGCCTACATCTGCCTAAACCAGAATCCAATCACTGGATGACCTATTAGAATCCGTCCCCACATCGCACTATACATCGGTACAGGAATATTGACCTGTTTCCCATCAGCTACGCATCTCTGCCTCGCCTTAGGGGCCGACTCACTCTACGCCGATGAACGTTGCGTAGAAAACCTTGCGCTTACGGCGAGCGGGCTTTTCACCCGCTTTAACGCTACTCATGTCAGCATTCGCACTTCTGATACCTCCAGCAGTCTTCTCAAACCACCTTCACAGGCTTACAGAACGCTCTCCTACCACGCACAGTAAACTGTGCATCCGCAGCTTCGGTAACTGGCTTAGCCCCGTTACATCTTCCGCGCAAGACGACTCGATCAGTGAGCTATTACGCTTTCTTTAAATGGTGGCTGCTTCTAAGCCAACATCCTGACTGTTTTAGCCTTCTCACTTCGTTTCCCACTTAGCCCGTTTTAGGGACCTTAGCTGGCGGTCTGGGTTGTTTCCCTCTTGAGTCCGGACGTTAGCACCCGGTGC